>NZ_NAJR01000007.1:0-218378 GCF_002196695.1 Shewanella sp. Shew256
TAAAGACGTGAGAAATTGTGAGGCAGTTGGGCCCGTGACCCTAAACCCAGATAAAGCACCAATAGAAGGGGTAATAAATGCAGCTTAATATTTAAGCAAAGAGTGACAACTACCTTGAAAAACACCGGAGCTTGCGAGCGTCCTAGGGCCGAAGGCCTCCTAGCAGCAGCGCTTTTTGCTGCGTTCTAGCAGTTGCGAAGCAACGCCCTAGAGTCTTGCGGCCGAAGGCCGTCCTAAATTCTCGCTCCTCGCTTATGCCGCTTTGACTGCCTGTGCGATATATTCAGCTTGTTGTTGGGTCAAGGCAATGTCCGTGGATTCAACCATCACTCGAATTAAGGGTTCAGTGCCAGATTTACGTAATAATACTCGCCCTTTATCTTCTAAAACTTCCTCAGCGGTTAGCACAGCTTGTTTAACACTGTCTTTAGCCAAAATGCTATCGGCACTGCCAGATGATAAACGCACATTAATAAGTACCTGTGGCAACTTTGTCATGCCCGCTTTAAGTTCGGCTAAACGTTTGCCTGACTCTAAAATGGCTTTAAGTACCTGCAAAGATGCCACAATGCCATCGCCAGTTGAAGCATGCTGCAAACTCAAAATATGCCCAGAGCCTTCGCCGCCCAGTTGCCAACCCGTTTGTTTGAGCTGTTCAACCACATAACGGTCGCCCACCTTTGCACGCACAAAAGGAATATCCATTTGTTTGAGTGCCAGTTCTAATCCGAGATTTGACATGAGCGTACCAACCACCCCGCCCTGCATTTCGCCTTTTTGATATGCTGCTTGTGCCAAAATAAACAAGATCTCATCGCCATCAACCACATGGCCATTATGATCAACAAACATGACTCGGTCGGCATCACCATCGAGCGCAATACCTAAATCCGCTTCATTGATCATCACCGCAGATTGCAAGCTATCTAAATGTGTTGCGCCACAATGATCGTTAATGTTCACGCCGTTGGGTTTGTCATTAATGCTAATCACCTCGGCCCCTAACTCGCGATACACATTCGGGGCAATATGGTAGGCAGCACCATGGGCACTATCGACAACAATCTTTAATCCCGCCAAGCTTAAATGATTCGGGAAGGTTCCCTTACAAAACTCAATATAACGGCCTGCGGCATCATCAATACGGCGAACCTTACCGAGTTTTTCAGAAGCCACACACTGCATCGCATTATGCTGCAGTGCCTGCTCTAACAAGGCTTCAATTTCAAGCTCCTGCGCATCATTTAACTTAGTGCCAGCGTTTGAAAAAAACTTAATCCCATTGTCGTAATAAGGATTGTGGGAGGCACTGATCACCACCCCCGCATCGGCGCGAAACGTCGACGCCAAATACGCCACCGCAGGTGTTGGCATTGGGCCAATCAACGCCACATTCACACCCGCCGCCGAAAAGCCCGCCTCCATTGCCGACTCAAGCATATAGCCACTAATACGGGTATCTTTACCAATCAACACTTCTTTAGTGCCAGTGGACGCCAGCACAGTGCCAGCCGCCCAACCTAACTTCATCGCAAAATCAGGCGTTATAGGGAATGTACCCACCTTGCCACGCACACCATCGGTACCAAAATACTTCCTAGACATACTGCATCCTTAAAAACCTCATAAACGAAAAAAGCCAAATCAAACCTGATTTGGCTTTTTAAAAATGACTTAAACTAAGAAACCAAATTAACTACTTTAGCTTTAACATCAATAGGTTTAGACGATTTCTTTTGTTGCCAGACTAAATCGCAAATACCATCTGTTGGTGCAAACCCCGTCGGGGCCGAGAGCAAAATTTCACGGATCGCCTCATGGTTAAACTCATGGCAAGCTTTATCTAAACGATTAAGAATTTGCTCTAATTGGGTCCAGGGCAGAAATATCTCATGAGCCGTCATAATACGCTCATGGTCTGTCCCTGTTACATCATCACCAATCAGCAATTCTTCATAGAGTTTTTCACCAGGGCGTAGGCCACTAAACTCAATGGCAATATCGCCATGTGGATGATCTTCATCTTTAACCTCAAAACCACTGAGACGGATCATTTTAGCCGCCAGATCAACAATTTTGACTGACTTGCCCATATCAAGCACAAACACATCGCCACCCTTACCCATTGCCCCTGCTTGAATAACCAGCTGAGATGCTTCGGGAATGGTCATAAAAAAGCGGGTGATTTCAGGATGAGTTACAGTAACAGGGCCACCATTAGCAATCTGTTTACGGAACAAAGGCACAACTGAGCCTGAAGAGCCAAGCACATTACCAAAACGTACCATACAAAAACGTGTTTGTTGCGACTCTTTAGATAGCGCCTGCAATGCCAGTTCGGCCATACGTTTAGTGGTACCCATAATATTAGTGGGGCGCACGGCTTTATCGGTAGAAACCAAAACAAAGGTTTCAACTTTTGCTGCAATTGCGGCTCTAGCGGTATACAAGGTACCAAATACGTTGTTGCGAACACCTTCAACCACATTATGCTCAACCAAAGGCACGTGTTTGTAGGCTGCTGCGTGGTAAAGAGTTTGTACATTAAAGGCTTGCATTACCGCTTGTACACGATTTTCACGTTGTACAGACCCCATCATGGGCAAAATTTCAATATCAATACCCAAATCATGGGCAGTAGCAGAAAGCTCACGTTCAATGGAGTAAAGTGCAAATTCTGATAACTCAAATAGCACTAGCTTTTTAGGTGACTGCTTTAAAATCTGCCGACATAATTCAGAGCCAATCGAGCCCCCTGCTCCTGTCACCATCACCACTTTATTTTTGATGTTAGCGGACAATAGGTTTTGTCTAGGTGCAACAGAATCACGGCCCAGTAAATCTTCGATTTCTACTTCTTTTACATCACTAAATAATTTATCCCCACTAACAAGATCTGCCATAGCGGGTAAGGTCATCACTTTTACCGTAAGCGGCTCAAGCTGATTGATAATCTCTTGCCTGCGAGAGCGTGAGGCACTTGGCATCGCTAACAATACTCGTGCAGTGGCTTTTTGTTTGATTAACTTACGTAATTCCTGTGGTGCATGCACATGTAGGCCCTGGATCACAGTACCTTGCAACGATTCATCATCATCAACAAAAGCAATTGGATGATATTCATGGCTTTGCGCTAGCGCAATTGCCGTTTGGCGGCCGCTCACACCGGCACCATAAATTATCACAGGTTCACCACGACGATTCATACCCGCACCAACTAAAGACCGCATAAGCGAGCGCGCGCCGCCAACAAACACTAGCGCAAAGGCAGCATAAATAAAGGGAACGGTACGAGGTAAATCAACACCGCCATAATAGGCTAGTAAAACAAGGGCTATGGTAGAAATAACTACACCCGCAACGATAGCAGTAAACGCTTGCGAGCCGATATAACGCAGCACTGCGCGATACAGCCCCAACCGCACAAAACCAGCAATACTAATGGGTATTGTTAATGCTATTAGCCCCCAATATTGGGCCTTGAGTAATACTTCAACAGAGTCTAAACGCACCAATAACGCAAACCAAAAGGCAAACAGCAGAAAAACAGAGTCAATAGCGACACTGACCACACGCTTTTGTGACCGTTTTAACGAAAATAAAAACTGCAAAAATTCCATCTTTTGCTCCAATGACATTTTCTTCATAAGTTAACCAATAACACTGTCGTGTACACGACACCGCCCGATACATCAGGGAGCCGCATTATAGCACCCTGATAGGATTTAAGATGCAACACCGTGGCACCGTCTGAGAGGTATTCAACAGTTCACCACATTCATTTCTTAAAAAGGGTCGAATGTAGCGTTACCACACTCAACATTTTGGCTACGCAAACCAAGCAGGGAAGGATGCATCCTTCGCGAGTAAACCACAACCAGATCCTGCCACCTAAAAACACCGCTCAACGCACCAGCCACCGACTGACTGACTCATAGAGCTCGCGGCGAAAATAGGCTCCGAAATCGGCGCAACATGGCAGAACACATCGCTGCACAAAACAGCCCTGAGACAGTTTTTTCGGCCGTTCATCAAATTTGAGACAGATCCCAAAAACGCTAAACGTTACAAAACAACCGCCTAGCGTTAAAGCACAAATAGATAGTATTAATAGATAGGATTAATAGGGCTACTTTACTGCATCGCCACTACCACTACCAGTAGCCGTCATCAGGATGTACTTAAAATAACGACCTAAGGTTAAGGTTTCGATCATTCGCTTGTCCGTTTGCGCAAGCAATTTAGGCGTGGACATATCAATATTTTGCACTTGCGCCAACCCAGTTACACCAGGTAACACATCATATACCCCTAAGGCATCACGCTCGACTATCAACTCTTCTTGGTTAAATAAGTTAGGCCTTGGGCCAACCAAACTCATCTCACCTTTTAGGACGTTAATCAGTTGTGGTAATTCATCTATTTTAGTCTTGCGCAAAAAACCGCCAAACTTAGTGATAGCAGCATTGCTTGCAAGATGACTCGCAACCGATGCAGTATCCTTGCTCATAGTACGAAACTTAATTAGCTTAAATGGCTTTTTATGCTTACCTACTCGAGTTTGAATAAAAATTGGTGAGCCAGTATCAAACAAACCGATAATGGTGACGATGAATAATATTGGCCAAAGTACAAGCAAACCAAAGAAGGCTGCTAAAAAATCGATTAGACGGATCATTTAAAAACTCTATTTATTTTTATTAAGAAGAAAAGCTTCTGCAGTCTCTTTAAAACCTTGTTCAAGCGTTTGCGGTGGAGCCCAACCTAGCGTGTTCTTGGTATGCGTAATATCAACTTGCAGGGAGCCTAATAATCTATCAACCACATCAGTCTTTCCAGTTAACTTGCCAACTAAGCGATAACACCACAAGGGGACGGGGAGTAATCTACTCGACTTCCCAAGTGCTTGTGACATATGCTTTACCATTGAGGCTGTAGATACATCATGGTCATCAGAAACTAAAAATACTTGGTTTACGGCATTTGGATGATCAATACAGGTAACAATTAAATCGACAAGATTGTTTACTGAAACCAGGCTACGTTTATTATCCTTAATACTGCCGAAAGGCAACGGTAAACCTTTTGAGACTAATTTCAGTAGTGAAGCAAAATTAGCCTTAACCCCTGGTCCGTAAACCAATGTAGGTCGAATGATGACGACTTCTAATCCAGTACGTTTAGCTAGCTCTAATAATTGTACTTCAGCTTCAGATTTGGATTGTCCATAAAAGTCTTTTGGGCATCTGTCATCACTTTCAGTAAAAGGTTTACCTATCTCAGTTGATTCACCATTAACTTTAATGGAACTTACAAAAATAAATCTTTTTACACCAGCTTCTACTGACTGTCTAGCAAGATTCATGGTTCCCGCTGTATTAACTTCACGGAAGTCACTTAACGGATTTGATGAATGGTCATTCATAACATGTACCCTAGCTGCAGCATGTATAACAACATCTACATTCTGCAAGTAAGATGAATAATTTGAATTTTTATCTATCTCTGCCTGACAAAATTTACACTGAGCTAGTTGAGGGTCTTTTCTACTCAACAAGCGCAGCTCTCTAGTATGTAAATCGGACGCTACAGCATGACCAACAAAACCTGTTGCACCTGTCAGAAGTATTGTTTTATCAAGCATCTTGCCTCACCAAACTCACTATGTCTTTAGCCATCTCTGCCATGATTTGTTCACGGGAGAACTTGGTTATGAATGTAGTTCTGGGACTGACCCCTAGCTCCAGAGCATCAAAAGCGCGATAGGCTTCTTCATCATTCCCGGGGTAAAAAACAGAGGAGTTACTTACCTCTTCATTCAAAAAATCTGCCGCATACCCTGCAACACCCGCCCACACGGGCTTACCTAACGCCGCGTACTCAAATATTTTTGACGGTAGCACTTTTTTAAATGCAGGATAGTCGTTTAAATGTAAAAATAAAATATCAGCGTTTTGATATTCACGAATTAATTCATTGCGGCTGACTGGGGGTAATAACTCAACGTTAGAGATATCCGCCAAATGCTGCTGGAGAATAGCTTTACGCCCACCATCGCCAATTACTCTGAACCTGGCTTTTCCTGCCAGACGATTTGCTAATGCAGGCAATATAGTATGTAACCCTTGCCCTTCGCCTATATTGCCGGCATAAAGTACAGTCACCGGACCTGAAACTTCAGAAACCACCGAAGATTGTGGAGCAACAGCCAGAAATTCATTATCAATACCATTGGTAAACCATCGGTATTCAGCCTTAGGATAACGACTGGAAAAATAGTCGGCAAAACCTTTGGAAACTAAATTAATACGTTTAGCACGATCAAAAGCGTAAGACTCAATCCAAGAGAATATCGGTTTTGCCAGCCAGGTAATTTTACTGGGTAATACATCTTTTATCGTGTCAACAAAGATATCTCTAATATCTAGATACAAGGGCAACTTCTTAGACGACGATATTCTTCCCCCAAGAAATGCAGTAAATAAACGCGACGAGGTAGCAAAAACTAAATCATAGTTCTTGTCGCGTGTCAGTTTCATAGCCTGGAGGTAAAATGTAGTGAAGGCTTTGATTTGATCTAACATTCCGCTTTTATGTGATGGCAACGCAACGCGGTGAATTTCAACTCCATCCTTAATTTCATGCTGAAGTGCAGACGCAGAGAATGTAGCATACCTATTCGGAAGCGTTGTAATAACCTCCAGTTCGATACCAGAATGCTTTTTTAATTGTTCAATTAAAGCTGTACATCGAAACGAGCCAGCACATAAATCCGGTTCATAGTAAAAAGACAAAACTAAAATTTTCAATATGGATTTCCTAGATTATAGAAAAGGTAATTTTCACTGAGTCTGCACTAAAATCTGCAACTATTTTATTCGAATTGATTGTTTCACCAAAACCAGGGTGCCAGGTTGAAGGCTGCACTCTCAACGGAACGTCACATTCTACCTTTAAGCGTTTACCACTATTAAGCAAAAGACCTAGCTCATTTTCAGATATTTGCTCAACCTTGACTGACGGATGCAAGTGCCAATGCACATTAGCGCAAATAAACTTACCCAGTAGTTTATCTAGAACTGTGATTTTTTTATCACTCGCTTTCACTTCGCGTAAATGCCTAACGTTACCTGCCAGCCTTTTATAACCATCATGCGAGGCAAGCAACATTACATTGTCATCAGTAGCTTGTGTTTGTATAAGCGTTGCATACGCGCGGCGAGCTACCCGAAAACCGCTCCAAACTTCTGATGAATCAGTATTGTCTATTACAACAGTGTTATGCGCTGCAGTCTTGCGTTGCCGCAAACGCTCTTCACTTATGCCGTATACTGAAGTACCGGAATTAACAAGCACACGTTCGTGCCCAACAGACCACTCTATGCTAAGGGTGTCAGCATGAGCATGACCCGGCAAATAATCAGGGCCTACGGCAGCATGATCGAAAAGTAAACTATGCTCAACCATTGAAACCCGGCTATAACCAGAGACGGGAAGTGTTACCAACTGAGCTAATGGCAGGTTGTCTATTTCCAACTTTAAGCTGGCAGCATAACTAAACAATTGCGCGGGCGTCGCTGCAATACCCATCGCGCTGTCATTAAAAAAGCTTACCTCGCCATCAGGATGCTGCATGACTCTTAACCAACTCAGTGCTTTCAAAGCTACACTGCGCCACTGAGGTAATTTTGCAACCAACTCATGCCGGCCGGTAATTTCAGCAAGATTAATCAAATCGAGTAGATCCCATAGCAAAATACAGTGGTACATCGGACTCAGTTCAAAATGGCCACCATCCGTTAAAAACTGCTCCGGTATTTCCCGCTGAAGAATTTTTAAGCCTAACTCAAGGTATTTTGCTGCTGATTTCCCCTGCAAAAAACAACCAACAAACACCAGTGCTTTAGCATTGGCAAATAAGTGATTGCCTAAAATATGGTATTCAAGCTGTTTACTTAGGGCTTTTGCCTGGAGATCTATACTGTGGACAATTTCAGGCTTATTCAGTTTTACTCTGTTGTACCACTTAATCCAGTTAACCAACCGCAAAGATAAGGGATAAGGCTCCCAACCATTGCCTGATACTGCGGGATTTTCTGCAATCCAACGCTCGACCAGAGCAAGTTGTGTTGCGGTTCTTTGCTTACTGTCTCGGGCATTTAAGTCATCGAAATAATGCAGGTTATATAGCCAGAGCTTTTCAAAGGCAGGGCTATTCCAGTCCTGCTCTGACTGAACCTGACCAGACAGGTTCAGAAAACAAACCTGGTTATCGCCTAAAAAAGACGGCTCAACCACCTCTGGTCCATCCCAAATCCAATCGGCAGCATTGCTAGAAGTAGAATCGGCAGGTAGGTTCTTTAATGGAAATAGCTTATAGAAAATTCTATAAGCTATTTGTTCAAAGCGCAGCGGTCTTACCGTGTGGTAAAGCCGCTGAAATTTATTCAGCAGCTGCATCCTTAGCCCTGTTGTATTCTTAACTGTTCAGCAATTTCAATAGACACTCTTGCCACTTCAAACACTTGTTCAGCTGGAATAGGGCATTCTTTGCCTTCATTAATCGCCGCTAAGAAAGCCTGACAGCAAGTGACTTGCCCTTTATCCTGACGCCACAAGTTCATTTTTGAGAAGCCAGGCCAACCAAAGCCTTTCAGTTTTAGGAAGTTATCCAATTGCAGCACCCGTCCAGCAGTGAATACTTCAATTCGTTCTTTTGGAAAACTTGAAGAACCATTGGCAAAGTATTGAATAGTGCCAAAAGATCCGTCAGCAAAACCCAGAATAATGGCAGCCTTGTCTTCCGTTATCGCCTGATGTGGATTGTCTCCCATACGCCGCGCCTGCACAGAGACTATTTCGGATCCCGCCAAGTAGCGCATTAAGTCTACAAAGTGACAAGCTTCGCCTATGATACGACCACCACCGACTGCATTATCCTGCGTCCAATGATCTTCGGGAATCGCTCCGGCGTTCATCGTCATAATAAATGACTTAGGCTCTTTAACTGCATTTAGCAACGATTTCATCTTTTGTATTTGCGGCGAGAACCGTCTATTAAAACCAAGCATTAGTAGTTGCTTACCGCCTGTCTGGCTATAGGCAGCTTCAACTTTCGTCAGTTCATCTATGGTTATCGCTAAAGGCTTTTCTACAAAAACGTGCTTACCGTTCAGTAAAGCTTGTTCAGTAAAATAAGCATGACTGTTGTGCTGTGTAACAATAACCGCAGCATTTATCTCGGTATTTTCAAGTAATGCTTGCGTATCAGTAGAGGCATTGGCAAAACCAGACTTCTCACCGTGAATAACACTGTTAATACCACCTGAAGTACTAATAGTATGCAACTGAGCACCGGCGGCTTTAAATGCAGGGATAAGCACCCGGGAGGCATAATTTCCAGCACCAATAAAGCCTAACGTTGGCTTATCAGCGTTAAATGAGGCCTGTGACAAACTAACAGAACGGATGTGCCGTTGTTTAAATTCACTGGGGTACTTTAATAAAATACCTAACGCAGTTTTGTCATCGGTTAAAACCGCATAAGCATCCGCCGCATTCTCGAATATAAAGCGGTGTGTAATTAAGGCTTCTACATTAAGCGCCCCCGCTGACAACATATCCAGCACAGCCTCAAAGTTACGTTGTTCCGTCCAACGAACAAAAGGCAGCGGGTAATCCATACCTTTTTGCTCGTAGTCTGGTTCATAGCGGCCAGGGCCGTAAGAGCAAGAAACTTGAAACGTTAATTCTTTTTCATAAAAATCAGCCCGGTTCAATTCAAGGCCTGTTACACCGACCAATACAATACGGCCGCGTTTACGGCTCATTCTTGCTGCTTGAGTCACTGGGTCATTCGACTTAGTAGAAGCGGTAATAATAACAGCATCAACGCCATGGCCGCGGCTAAACGCCATACCTGCAGCAACCGGGTCTTCACCGGCGCCGGGGTTACAAATTTCCGCACCAAATTGCTTAGCAAGTTCGAGCTTGCGTTGATCAAAATCAATAGCTAACACCCGGCAGCCCTGTGCACGCAGCAACTGCACAGTCAATAAACCTATTAAGCCCACCCCGGTAACTACAACTGATTCACCTAAGGTTGGCTCTACCAGCCTGATACCTTGCAAACCAATACTGGCAACAACCGTGAAAGCAGCCGCTTCATCACTAACATTGTCAGGTATTTTTGCGCATAAGTTTTTAGGAACCCGAGCAACATCGGCATGAGGACCATTAGACACTACTCTATCACCTGGCTTAAACTGCTCGGCGCCTTTACCAACCGCTTCTACAACACCTACGTTACAGTACCCCAAAGGAAGTGGCTGGCCCAATTTAGACCTCACTGCATCAACAGTTATCAAAAGCCCATCAGTCTGAACTTTCTCAAGCACCATTTTCACTTTTTCAGGTTGTTGACGGGCTTTATCAATCAATGACGCCTTTCCAAAATCGACTAGCATTCTCTCTGTACCAGCAGAAATTAAAGTTGTACTAGTATTAATAACTACATGATTAATAGTCACTTTCGGAGCTGGTGCCTCAACAATAGTTGAGCCACCTTTTGCCATATCCTGTAGAATTTGTTTCATTTATTTATACACCGTTATTCCATTTTTAAAATCTACTTCAATCTGCTTTGTCAACTTGGCTCCATCAACAATAAAAAATGGTGACAAATACCAACGCGTTAAAACCCAACAATCTGAATTTAAATTATTTCGCACATACTTTTCTGGGTTTGCTTTTACTACAACATTCATGTCATGAACAAACGACTCGACAAAAACATCTTCCCCATATTCATTTACACACATCTTAGTGATTTTTTTCGACTCATTTACCTGTAAAGGATAGCTTTCAGGATTCATATCTTCGGCAATATGCACAAATGACAAATAGCTCATAGGTACCCCTATGCCTATGACCTTTGGATTTAACTCCAACAACTTGTGATAAGGAGATCCTTTACCAAAGGGGTAGTCGCATTCATGATGTCCACTTAGAACTTCCGCAGACAAACCTACACTTGCAATTGACTTAGTTGGATGAAAACTTCGTATAGCATCTTTCCTTTTTCTCACGTATTCAGAAAACTCCCCCATACCTGAAGGAGTAAATTTAACATCGAATTTTTTATTAGAGCACATGAACTGTTTTGAGGACATTCTCGGAAAACAAGGCACTGAAATACTGCCATTCTCCCCGACAATATCTCTAATTATATTATACACTTGCTCTGAACTAAGCTTGGTATTTAGCAACGACAAAGAAGCATGAACGAATAAGTTATCACCTTTTTTTATTTTAAGTTGTTTTTCAAGTAACTCTCGAAGATCATCCTCTGTCAATTCCGGTAAAGTTCTAACGAGCTTTTGCCTTGCCTTAAACTCCCATTTTTTTAGCTTCTTTTTTGTTGATTCACTAATAAATTTAGCCAAGATAGATCTGACAAACAGTCGCATTTTAATTCTCGATATTCTGCAAGTAATACGAAGTGACAGTGTCATAACTGACACTATATTCAGCCTCTAACATTCTAAATAGTAGGTGGAGGTCATCGTTTTGATAACTAGTTTTCGAATGACCTATTAGCGTTATTGGGAACTTCAAGTTATGCGAACCGGCTTCTTTAATTCGCGCTTTAACCATTGCAAACAACGTGTTTGAAGGCATAAAGTTAAAATCAGCTAGCACAAAATCTCTCAACAAAATTTTCTTAAGTTTGCCGATGATATTTGTACCTTGGTCCGTTACCTTTGTGGCATAGAATCGCGTTACAATTGAATTAACGAATTTCCGTTTTTTTGAAAAATAATAAAATGGTGCCATAATAGTACTTTTTGTCAAAATTGGCAGTTCCAAAATTGTATTATTTCCATCAGATTCTAGGCATATATTATTATCCACAAACCAATATGGTTTTTTCGAGGTAATCCTAAAATCAAAGGTGCCGTAGTCACTTTTTAAATGAGCTCCCTTCGCAACAGTACTATCAACTTTGTAACCGGCCTCTAATAATGCAGAAACCAACTTTCCTGAATCCTGAGCAGACCAAGCACCAGCTCTAAATGCAAAGCAGGTATAGTTAGGATCAACCTGTTTCAATAGTCCCTCTAAAAAAGACTTGCCTTGTGATAATAAATCAACAATACGATCGTATTGTAGAGATGTAATGTCATACATATCTTTTTTTAAAGTAAAGCCTTTATCTCGGCTAAATGTCGCCTCCAACCATGTAGGGTGTAGATGAAATTGAACATCATGTCCTCGTTGCACTAAATCTTTTAGCTGCTCTTCTATAGCTAGATTCATTACTTTTAGCTTTGGATCTAATTCTGCGTATTTATTAAACGCCCAATATTGACCGTATTCGAAATAAACCGTCAGTCTAGCGCCATATTGTTCACATATATCCATTAAATGGTTAGTTGGTATTATCTGCTCTCTATAAACATCACCCGAGCCATCACCAAATATTTCATAATCCAATGTTATTTGGAGTGAGATGTTTCTTTTCAATGACTTTTTCCTTATTGAATCTTGCTAATACGCAGGGCTTACGGCTGAACGATCACGAATTAAACAGCAATGCAGATCCAGATAGTAGAGTCCGACAGTACATCGAGCGCATCAAACGTAGGAAGCATTCACGGTGTAGAGGTCAACTAAATTTGGCCACAGCTTTATAATTGTCCCAAAATCTTCTCTCTGATACATAGGGTCAACCATACATCGTTCATAAGCGAGACGAAAAAAACGGTTACATGTATTGACCGCCATTAATAGATATGTCTGTCCCCGTAATAAAGCCTGAGTAATTTCCAACCAAGAATGCCACAGCATTAGCGATTTCTTCAGGCTTTCCTAATCTCCCTACCGGAATTTCTTTTACAATAGACTCAATAACACTTCCAGGCATACTTGTTACCATTTGTGTTCCAACATATCCTGGAGATATGGAGTTTACAGTAACACCTTTTCTTGCCCCTTCAAGCGCTAATGATTTTGTAATCCCATAAATCCCTGCCTTTGCAGCAGCGTAATTAACTTGACCAAACTGACCTTTTTGGCCATTGATGGAAGAAATATTCACTATGCGTCCCCAACCGTTGTCACACATATCAGCGAATACAGCCTTAGACATATTAAAAACAGAATCTAAATTTGTACGAAGCACATTATTCCATTGCTCTTGAGTTATCTTTTTCATGGTTGCATCAGAAGTAATCCCTGCATTATTGATTAGAATATCAATAGTACCGAATTCCTTTTTAATGAGGTCTGCTAATTCCTGACAAGAACTGAAACACTCTACGTCAACAGGAAATATGCTGATGCTAAATCCATCTTTTATCATCTTTGCTTGCCACAATTTTGCCGCATCAACATTTTTCGTTCTATAAGCTGCAATGACTTTAAAACCATCATTATGAAGACGTTTACATATTTCCGTTCCAATCCCGCCTACAGCTCCAGTTACAATAACATTTTTGCTCATATAAATTAGTCCAAGAGAAATTAATTCTCTTCCTCTCCCAGTTACTAATAGGAAGCGAAAGATAAATATTAATCAAAAAGCTTAAAAAGCTTCTCACAGTTAATCTTACGATCGTGAAACTCCCTCGAAATTCTCGAGCTTTCACTTGAGTATTTTGCAACCAATCC
The DNA here is from genome assembly GCF_002196695.1 of Shewanella sp. Shew256. Classification (NCBI taxonomy): domain Bacteria; kingdom Pseudomonadati; phylum Pseudomonadota; class Gammaproteobacteria; order Alteromonadales; family Shewanellaceae; genus Shewanella; species Shewanella sp. Shew256. Next base: position 13,672 of record NZ_NAJR01000007.1, read on the forward strand.
CGGATTGTAATAAAACTTTTCCATTGCCAACCTTAATGACTCTACACATTTGGGTTTAATTAACTCTGCGTTTATGCCATCAATTGCAGAATCAGGTATAGCGCCAACGGGTGTTATAATAGCCGGTAGCCCCTGACTAATCGCTTCTAATAATGCATTTGGAAATCCTTCAGCGTACGTAGGCAACACAAATACGGAAGCTTTTTTTAGCAACCCATCAACTTCCTGGTGGCTTTGCCATCCCAACAACTCAACATTGTGCAAGTTTCTTTCTTTTACAAAAACGGTGATAGCATCAAGAGCGTCGCCGCCACCTGCTATCAAAACTTTACATTTTTTAAGGCATTCAGAAGAGTCAATGGCACTAACAAGTTCAAAAATTCCTTTACTTTTGACAACCCAGCCAACAAATAAGAATGTTAATTCTTCCGCAGCTCTTACTTCTTTTATATCTGTCGAGATACAGCGCGAAGGAGGTAACCAGTTTCTAATAATTGAAACCTTGTTTTTGGGCACCCCTAATGACTGGTAAAAATCAAGCCAGTTAGAACCTTGTGCACCAATGCTAGAAGGTATTTTCAAAAGCACCTTTGCAATGGTTCTTCTGATGACAGAGCTATTACACTGATCCATAAAATGCCCTGAGCGCACAAACAAAAGTGATTTTCTTTTGAACAGTTTGCAAATCAAAGCCAGTAACGATTTCTCATAGAAGCTAAAGCCTCCACTACTAAAAATAATAATACCCGATACATGTTCATTTGCTAAAATGCAAATCAATTGTGTAACTCTATTTAAAGCTTTCGATAATCTCTGCTTAAATGAAGGAGGAGGAAAGCTCTCTTGTGCAGAGTCAATGATCTTCAGGTCTATTCCATTATTTTTAGCATACTCAATCAAACCTAAGGACGCCGTTGTTTGTCCTCCAGCGTGATTATTTACGAGGTCCGGTTTTGCACCGACAAATACTATAGTCTTATTGGGTTTCATGAGTAATTTTTTCGTTTTTTACAAGCCATATCATTAAGTTAAGAGTCTTCCAAAGAGTAAAACCATGATTTCGTTGACCTGTTTTATGCTCAGCCATCATAGTTCTAATTTCCTTATAGTCGAGAAAGTCTGAGCCCTGACTCTCAAGCATGCTGAGAAAATCATTGAACAGTTCGTAAAGTGCTCCTTTTAACCAATAATGGAAAGGCACACCAAAACCCGTTTTGGCGCCAAATAATATTTCGTCTGGTACAATTCCTTTAAGCGCCTGTTTTAGTAGCCACTTTTTTTGACCTCTTTTGACTTTTATTGACGAAGGTAACGACATTACATACTCAGTTAAGTCATTTTCTAAAAATGGCACTCTAACTTCGATACTCGCAGCCATTGTCGAACGATCAACTTTGTCTAGAAAAATATCTGGAAGAATAAGCTGTGTATCTGTATATAGCATTTTCTGAACTAAGTCTTTATCAGAAAATCTACTGTCACATTTAACAAACTCTGCAAAAGGGTCAATATTTGCTATTTTGCTTTGCAGACTTTTAGAAAAAATCCTACAAGGATTGAGCTCACGATCTTCTGAGGTCAACAACAATGCCATTAAGGTTGCGTCGTCCTTGCTCTTCAGCGCATTAATGTAACGCTTTCTAGCAAAGTGACTTGCATTAGTAGGCGTTAACGCATTAGCGAACTGCACAAACGGCAAAAATGGTTTCCAATAGTTTTTGGTTGCTAGCGTTTGGTATCGCTTATACCCCGCGAAAATCTCATCACCACCATCCCCCTGCAAAATGACTTTAACATCACCTTTTACCTTCTCACCTAAAAGCAACAGCGGTATATTGGCGGCATCAGAAAATGGCGAATCATGATGTTCAACCAATTTTTGAACGGTATCAGCCAGATCATAACCACTGATCACGAGTTCTTGATGGTCTGTTCCAAACTTTTCTGCAACAAGTTTTGCTTTAGGTAATTCGTTTACCCCTTTATCAAAGTCAAATCCAACGGAATAAGTTTTTAATTTACTTCCATACTTTTGCGAGGCAAAAGCAGTAATTGCTGAAGAGTCAATCCCTCCAGATAGAAAAACGCCTACTGGTACGTCAGAAACTAGTTGTTGGTGAACTGCCTTTTGCAAAAGCACTCTCACATTTCTCACAATCCCTTCTTGGGAACCAGCACTTTTGTGAGTAAACGGTTTAATATTCTCAGGTAGCCAGTAACTGTGGATGGCAGTTACTAATGATGATAAATCGATCTCCATATAGTGGCCAGGTAAAAGTTTTTGAATACCTTGATAAAAAGTGTCTTCACCAAATACACTTCCATAGTAAGACCACTGTGGCAATACATCAGTATTTAGTCTGAGCTCTTCTTCTGATAAATTTACGAGACTTTTTATCTCAGAAGCAAAATAAACCGCTGTACTTGAAATACGATAATGAAGTGGCTTGATTCCAAATCTATCTCTGACGATAATAACTTTGTTTTTGTTACTATCGTAAATAGCGAAGGCATACATACCATTTAACTTTGGAAACAAATCAACGCCAAAAATGTTATAACCTTTTAGTATTACCTCTGTATCGGTACTGCTTTCAAATTTAACCCCCTTCTGAATAAGCTCATCTCGGATTTCCATGAAGTTATATACTTCACCATTATACGTAATTACGTTGTTCAGATTTTTTTCACGCATAGGCTGATGGCCTGCACTACTTAAATCTAAAATACTAAGACGAACTTGACCAAAAGCAATGTTTTGCTGAAAGTATTTTCCTTTATCATCGGGTCCTCTATAGCTTATGCTTTCCAATGCATTATCAAGCTGCTTTTCAAAGCGTTGAGCATCTATCCCTTCCTTAGTAACAAATCCAACTATTCCACACATGCTAATTTTTCCCAATTATCATTTTGTGTTTAACTAACTCTTCTTCAGTAAATCGCATTCCGATGACTTTAGCAGGGACACCACCAACAATCGAATAAGCTGGTACAGATTTAGTAACCAAAGCACCTGCCGCTACAATTGCGCCCGTTTCAATTGTTACACCTTTTAAAATTATTGCGCCACAGCCAACCCATACGTCGTCTTCTATAACCACAGGAAGATCATTCTCAGGTAGCTTTTCCTTAACATCATACATATAAGCACCGACTATACTAGTGTTGTGGTCGCCACCCATTATGGTGACATTCGGACCAAACATAATTTTATTGCCCAGAGTGATTGAGCTAACGGATGCACTAAAGTTAGCTCCAGGACCAATATATACATCGTTACCGACTGAAATAGTGTGGTAAGAAAAATGGTCATCCGGGTCAAACACAAATCCACTCCCATATTTTTTAAATAATGGTCTGATGAGTAACATCTTTAGCCTTCGAAAAATTTTGGCTAACAGCAAAAAAAAATTAGGAAACATGAGTGCCATAATTTGACTTCCTACTCCAATTTATAAAAAATGCAAAAAATAAAACTAACATAGTTATTTGAAAATTGATTCGAGAGAATACAAGAATCTCTTTGCTATTAAAAAATAAAATTAAAAATAGCAAAATGATTGGCAAACTTTTTTCAGCTTTTGATAAATAGCTACAACAAATGATTTTTGTTATAGCAAATATATAAAACAAATAGTGAAAAATAGACCCAAGTATTCCATAACCCCACAACAACCTAAAATATCCAATGTCGGTATCAATGTCATATGTCGTATTGTTATTCAAATAGCTAGCCTTTCCAAACAATAGATGCAGGGATTCATCTGGAATTATAAACATTTCTGATAAACGAGAGACGGTGTTCACTTTTACACCTTCCCCCTGATTATAAGCAATGAATGAATCAAAGATTCTTTGAAATGCAGAAACAAAACTAACGTTCTGTGATAGTATATCGTAAAACAGAAACCACAATAATGAAAATGTAGCCAACAAAGATACGAGTACCCCCATAGAGGTAACTACCGCTCTTTTGAGTGAAATTAAAGCGCTCAAGTAAATAAGATACAATGGGCAAAACAGAAAAGCAGTTATAAAACCACTTCGCCCAGCCATAAAAACAGACAGGATTATTAACGGGAAAGTTAGGAATACAATAAATTTTTGGCTGCTAGAATTAGTTTGAACAAAAAGAAAAACTCCCAAGATTAGACCGCAACTTTGTACTATTGATAACTGCGCACCACCTGCTCCAGTCAATCCAGCCATTCTTGTTGCTTGATATATTTCTAATACATATTTAGCTGTTGTATACTGATAAATGAAATTTCTAAAATCAACATTAAAGAACTGTATAGTCATTATTAAAGCATGAAGCAGTATGGCTAAATATATAATATATACAAATGAGTACATGCTAAATCTAGGATTTTCATGTATAACATAGTGGCAAAGAACTGCTATTCCAAATATTACAGGAATAACCCTAACAGGCCTTAAGATAGGTCTTAAGGCATACTGAACTCCATACGTATCCAAAAGAACTGCATTCGCTAGACAAAGAGCCATAATAATAAGTAAGAAAATAACAAGCTGATAGATAAATCTGTTACTAAATACAACACTTTTCCTTAAAGCACCGAATAGCATTAACACAATGCATGTGAAAAAGCTTAGATCAACGACTTCCCCCAGTGAAGTGTCCAACACAGGGCCATAGATAATAAAAAAAATAGAAATGAACAAAATAGCATTTATTTTCAAAGTATCAGTACTTATTTGAGACCCAAAAATGGGATTTAAACATTTGAATTGATGATTTCGCTATGTCACAGTTAGTCATCTAGTCATCAAAAAGAATTAAATTTAAATGTACTTACTACGATAAGCCATATTTATCATCATCGCGGCGAAGTAGTTGACTATCACAGCGAGTGCTGCTCCATAAACTGAATATTTATTCATCAGAAAAATTGAATTAATACTGCCAAAAACTCCAATCAATAGAGTTGTAAATGATAATTGTATCCCATGGCCTCGTTTTATCCAAAATGGTGAAACGATCGAGCAGTAGAAATAAGGGATGAATCCTAAAGCTAAGATTGCGTATAACCAAATTATTTCGGTGGATAAGTTAATCCAAGAACGCAGTTGTGACAATACTAACAAAGAAAGTGGAAAAAGTAGTAAAAAAACAACGGCTACTTTCTTGAGAAGTTGCATTTGTGATTTTATCAGCAATCTTGAGTCTTTATATACTACCTTATCGTGATTAAACATTTGCACCATTTGAGGCATAACACAAAGCAAAGCAAACAGTCTAACTGCAATATCATAATTGGCGACATCTTCAAGTGTCAAATAGGCGTTAACTAATACTAAGCTAATAGACGAAAACATTACACCGCCGATAGTATCTATATGTAATTTCATCCCCGATTTAAACACGAGATTCTTGTATTTTGGTTTAGCACTTTTTAGCGACATAACTCTATAAAAAACACCTGCACTCAGCAAAAATTCGAGAAAGAAAATGGTAGAAATAAATAATAAAAAATTTTCAAAAGCTATTTTGTCAACTAGAGCAATCCATACTAATCCAATCATAACCGCAAAATTAGACACTAGTGATATCGAGTTGTATATCTTTAGTTTTGACGATAACGAATATAGATAAGCGCCAACTTGTATCCACACATAGTAGAAAACAGCCGGGTAAAAATATTTGATAGTTTCAATTGGTATATTACCATAAAAATTTATTAAATATTTTTTAAGTACCAAATGTGAAATAAAAGACAGTATAACCAGTAAAAGCGAAACAGTTATAGCACTGATATAAAGGCTACCATTGTCTAGATCTTTACCCTTCGCTCTTTCTAGTAACGCAATTAGACCTTTACCTATAGTAAAAGAGCTTATTGCACCGACTAGGCTAAAAGTGGCGATCAATCCTGCCACCACTCCCCTTGACTCAGAGCCATAAAGCCAAATCGTCGTACCTATAATCAAAAACTGAACGAACACAGTGAGGTAACGAATTAAAATGGTATAGAGCATGCTAGTGACTTTTTCTTTTTCGGTATGACGAGAAGTTTTTCTTCAAAGAATAAAGCATATATAACAACCTCGGGGTGATTCTAAGCCTATGAATAACCTGATGGTAAGAACCTAAATAAGTGCCATCTTTAGCGCTTTCTTCAATGAGTTCATTAAACAATTGATAGTTCTTTTGTTCCAATGCTCTCAATGAACGTTCGAAATTAATTCTAGCCAGTCCATAAATTATTGATTTTCTAGATACCCCAAAGGATTCAGCAATCTTAAGCGTTAAAATAAAGTCTTGACGAACTTGTTCTATTTTTTCTGTATTTGAAAAAACTACACTATTTGGGTTGTTCCTATAGGCTCCCAAAACCTCATCAATATAAGCAATCTTTCCGTGTCGAGCATGAATAATGTGCATCAGCCAATCAAAAACAATTTTTGTAGGAAGGGTTAGCTCTATATCTTCTATTGTACTTCTTCGAAACATTTTAGCGCTATGACATAACCCTGCACCATACTTAACTAACTCTTCTATCGTTACTTTCTCAGCTCGGTTAGAGTCGTTATAAAATCGAATAAATTTATTCGTTTTATCTTCAAAAACTTTCATGTTGTGAAAACATGCACTTACATCAAGATTCTTGTCTAAGTAATCTGATTGAGTCTGCAGCTTATTTGGATACATGAGATCATCGCCATCCAAGTGGGCAATGTATTCGCCTTTACAAGCAGCTAAAACATCTAAGTAGTTTTGGTTTGCACCAACGTTAGAGTCGTGAAGAACCAAACTTATATTATTATATCGTTCGGAGAACTCCTTCAGTATCTCTTGAGTTCCGTCTTTAGAAGCATCGTCTCCAATGACAATTTCAAAGTCAAAACTAGACTGCTGAGATGCGACACTTGTCAACACATCTCGGATAAAGTTCTCAGCATTATACGTAATTATAGCAACACTAACTTTTGGTTTATTCATCACTTAACAAGCTCTGCAGATAACCGAATATACACTTTTGAACCATCGGGTCTTAAGTAGTAAGCGTTGTTAAAATCACCATGGCTTAACGCTCTAAGCAGGTCAATGTGATCGCGAAGCGTTCCAATATGATCTAAATTCAGCTTACACAGTGCTTTAAAGTCACTTATTCCGTTGTAATTGCCTTTTTCATACGACAGTTTTTGCTGGTAATTAGCAAATACTAAGTCAGCCAAATGGTCCTTTAACAGATCCATTTCAGTTTGCTGAACTCTTTCATAAACATTTAATGACGTGTCCCACTCGAAAATAGGCACTTCTTTCTGAAATAAAATGGCGCCATCATCAATTTCTTCATTCATTAGGTGGATGGTACATCCAACTGGCTTTTTATTGATGATTGAGAAAACCTGCGGAAACCAACCACGATTATGTGGGTTTAAGCCAGGGTGGATATTAATGCAACGCACGTTATTAACTAATTCTGATGGAAATATCTGCTTGCAATGCGCGGAAACAACCAATTCGTAATGCTCAACAATATGTGCAACATCTTTCTCAGATTTTACATTTATTGATGTTAAACCTAAGGAGATAAGTGATGCTGGGTTCTTGTTTATAGCGCTGTAGCGATAATCAAAAGTTACGCTCTGAAATTTATCAGCATTAACTGCCACAAGGTTTTGTATAAAACTAACTAACGGCTTGTTGTCGGAGACAATCAGAACATGCATCATTTGCCACCCACTATTTTTCTAATTTCACTACAAACATAAGTAACTTCTTGTTCGCTTAATGCCGTGTATAGCGGAAGGCACAGCGTTGTGTTAGCACCATGTTCAGACACCGGGCAAGGAGTGTTATCAGCAGCACCATAACAGTTAATCTTATTTATAGATGGACTGAAATAACGTCTTGCAAATACACCAGAAGCTTTTAATCCATCTAACACTTTGCTGGTTATATGTTCATCATTGAACATCACTGGCATATAGGCACCGTTTAAACTCGCTCCATCGAGCCATGCTGGCATGGTGGCAATGCCGCAGAGTTGTTTTGCATAAAGTTCGAATAGATTTACCCGATGGCTAAGTATTGTTTCTATATCGTCAAGAACAGCCAAACCCATTGCTGCATGTACTTCACTCATTTTGGTATTAATACCACTATCAACAATGTTAATTGTTTTAGTATCTATACCAAAGTTTGTCATCAATACAGCGCGCTCATAGTCATCGCTATTTTTAAAGATCACTGCGCCACCTTCAACACTGTGAAACACCTTGGTAGCATGGAAGCTTAGGGTAGACGCATCGCCATAATTTAGTACGCTATTACCATTAACCTTAACGCCAAAGGCATGGGCAGCATCGTAAATCACTTTCACCTTGTGCTCTTTGCCTATTTGTTCAAACGCTTCGACATCACAAGGGTTACCGTATACATGCACTGGCACTATCGCTGTGGTGTCGGAATCTATGGCCTGGCGGGCTTTATTCGGGCATAAGTTATAACTTAGCGGGTCAATGTCAGCAAACTTAGGGGTTACACCTTCCCATGCCAAACTACTGCTGGTGGCAATAAATGTAAAAGGCGTAGTTACCGCATTGCCTTTTAAATTAAATACTTTATAGGCAAGTTGCATGGCGAGGGTGCCATTAGCCACTGGCAATAAGTTTTTTACGCCCAGATACTCTTCCAGCCGTACTTTTAGTTCCTGAACTAAGGGGCCGTTGTTTGTTAACCAGGCTTTATCATAAACGCGTTCAAGGTACTTGGTGTATTTTTCAAATGCAGGTAAATAAGGTTTATTAACTGGAATCATTTTGCTTTCACCAACTCAGCCAAATACTGGCCATAGCTATTTTTTGCCATCGTATTGGCTATACGACTGATGTCAGACTGTGTCAGCCAACCATTTAAATAAGCAATCTCTTCCAGCACCGCGACTTTAAAGCCCTGTCGATGCTCGATGGTTTGTACAAAAGAAGATGCTTCAAGTAAGCTGTCGTAAGTGCCAGTGTCCAGCCAAGCAAACCCCCGGCCCAACATTTCAACCTGCAATGCACCGCGTTTTAAGTACTCACGATTAACACAGGTAATTTCTAGCTCACCACGTGCTGAAGGTTGAATATTTTTCGCTATGTCGATGACATCGTTATCATAAAAATACAAGCCGGTAACGGCATAGTTTGATTTAGGTTTAAGCGGCTTTTCTTCTATAGATATCGCTTTACGATTTTCATCAAACTCGACTACACCAAATCTCTCTGGATCACGCACCTGATAGCCAAATACAGTCGCTCCGGATGGACGCATTGCAGCTTGCTTTAATTTCGGGCTAAAACCCTGGCCGTAAAAAATATTATCGCCCAGCACTAGGCACACATTGTCGTTACCGATAAAGCTTTCGCCGATAATAAAAGCTTGCGCCAGGCCATCAGGGCTTGGCTGTATGGCGTAACTTAAATTAATGCCAAAATCACTACCATCACTTAATAGTCGCTTAAAGGCGGGCTGGTCTTCCGGCGTAGTAATAATAAGAATATCACGAATACCGGCCAACATTAGTACCGACAACGGGTAGTAGATCATCGGTTTGTCGTACACTGGCAGTAACTGCTTAGATACACCACGGGTTATCGGATAAAGCCGGGTACCAGAGCCACCGGCTAGTATTATGCCTTTCATGCTAAGCTCCCTGGCCTAAACGTTCCAGCTTGTAGCTGCCATCCAACACGGCTTGCCACCAGGCTTTATTTTTTAAATACCACTGTACGGTTTTGCGTAAGCCAGTTTCAAAGGTTTCTTCCGGTTTCCAGCCTAGTTCGAGCTCAATTTTGCTAGCGTCTATAGCGTAGCGCATGTCGTGGCCAGGCCGATCGGTTACATGAGTGATGAGTGATGAATGTTTAGTGTTAAGTGGGTAACCGCGTTCGTACATTGGCGCTAATTCGTCCATCAGCTCACAAATGGCGTGCACCACTTCGATATTTTGTTTTTCGTTATGGCCGCCAATGTTGTAGGTTTCACCTATTTTGCCTTCGGTTACTACCTTGTACAGCGCACGTGCATGGTCTTCAACATAAAGCCAGTCACGGATCTGGTTACCTTTACCATAAACAGGTAATGGCTTACCGGCTAACGCATTTAAGATGATTAGCGGTATTAGCTTTTCAGGAAAGTGATAAGGGCCGTAATTATTGGAGCAATTGGTCACTATAACCGGTAAGCCATAAGTACGGTGCCAGGCACGAACTAAATGGTCCGAACTGGCCTTACTGGCTGAATAAGGACTACTTGGAGCGTACGGAGTAGTTTCAGTAAACAAGTCATCAATGCCATGCAAATCACCATAGACTTCATCGGTAGAGATATGATGAAAACGAAATGCCTGCTTACGAACATGAGGTAAATCTTTCCAATAATTACGTGCAGCCTCCAATAACGTATAGGTACCAATAATATTAGTACCGATAAACGCTGCTGGGCCATCGATAGAACGGTCTACATGACTCTCTGCAGCTAAGTGCATTACCGCATCTGGCTGATGTTTATCAAAAAGATCTGCCATTGCATCTGCACTACAGATATCGGCTTGTTCAAACACGTAGCGAGTATTTTTTGCTACATCGGCGACCGAGTTTAAGTTACCAGCATAGGTAAGTTTATCGACATTGACTACCGAGTTATCGGTGTTTTTTATAATGTGGCGAACTACGGCCGAACCAATAAAACCCGCACCGCCAGTGACTAACAATTTCATATTACTGACTCATAAAGTTGATGTACCAAGGCATAGCTGCCGAAATGCCCATACGTATTGCGTGCGACGGAGCATATCCAAGCAAACGTTTTGCCTTAGTGACATCAGCCTGAGAGTGGCGCACATCTCCCGCTCGAAAATCACGATACACCGGCGTTTTAATGTAGGACTTACCATTTTCTTCTAATGCAAATTGTAACGCACTAAACAGGTCATTTAGTGTTGTTCTATCACCAACTGCTACGTTGTATACCTGATCTTTCGCTGCATCATTCGCTGTTGCAGCCAGAATATTGGCCTGAACGACATTTTCGATAAAACAAAAATCCCGGCTTGTTTCACCATCACCGTTAATAATCAAATCATCGCCTTTGATCATTGCAGCCGTCCATTTGGGGATGACAGCTGCATAAGCGCCATTTGGGTCTTGGCGTTTACCAAATACATTAAAGTAACGTAATCCAATACACTTAAAGCCATAAGTACGGGCAAATACGTTGGCGTATAGCTCGTTAACATATTTGGTCACTGCATAAGGCGATAATGGGTTACCGATGTTTTCCTCTATTTTCGGTAACACTGGGTGATCACCATAGGTTGAACTGCTGGCTGCGTAAGTAAAACTTTTTACACCAGCATCCCTTGCTGCCACTAACATATTTAAAAAGCCAGTTATATTGGCGGCATTAGTTGTGATAGGGTCAGCAATAGAACGAGGCACAGAGCCTAAAGCGGCCTGATGCAAAACATAATCGACACCTGTCACCGCTTGTTGGTAATCTTCCAAGTTGCGAATATCACCTTGAATAAAGTTAAACCGTGACCACTGCTCTGGCGTTACCAGGGTTTTAACTTCATCAAGGTTATGCTGATGGCCGGTAGCAAAATTATCCAAGCCAACTACGGTCTGATTTAACTGCAACAAGGTTTCCAGTAAATTCGAGCCAATAAAACCGGCTACTCCCGTGATCAACCACACTTTAGGCTCTGCCAGTAACTGCCTTTTTACATTTTCATACTGCATAAGTAAGTAGCCTTATAGCCGCATATCTACGGCGTTTGCCGCAAAGACATATTTTAAATCGTAAATCACGCTATCAGCTTTAGTTAAGGCTTTAACACCGGCAGCACCAAGGTCTTTAAACTGCTGATGACCAACTGCCAGAATTACGGCATCATAACAAGCTGGCTCTAGTGAGGCGATTGGCGTAATACCATATTCGTGCTGCGCTTCGGCGCTATCAACCCAGGGGTCAAACACATCAGCTGCAACACCGTATTCTTTTAGCTCGGCTAAAATATCCACCACCTTGGTATTACGAATATCCGGACAGTTTTCTTTAAAGGTTAAGCCCATTACCAGCACTTTAGCACCGGCCACATGGATACGCTTTTTCACCATGGCCTTTACCAGTTCGCTGACAACATAACGCCCCATGCTGTCGTTAATACGCCGTCCGGCCAGAATGACTTCAGGGTGATAACCTACCGCCTGGGCTTTATGGGTTAAATAGTAAGGATCTACCCCTATACAGTGGCCACCGACTAAACCGGGGCGAAATGGCAGGAAATTCCATTTGGTGCCCGCAGCCAACAACACTTCTTCAGTGTCGATACCCAGCTTATTAAAAATCACCGCCAACTCGTTTATCAGCGCTATGTTTAAATCGCGTTGGGTGTTTTCTATAACCTTGGCCGCCTCTGCTACCCGAATTGAGCTGGCTTTATAAGTACCTGCGGTAATAATGCTGCTGTAAAGGCTGTCAACAAAATCGGCTATGTCGGGCGTTGAACCAGAGGTGACTTTTTTAATCGTCGTGACCCGGTGCTCTTTATCGCCCGGGTTTATCCGCTCCGGGCTGTAGCCAGCGAAAAAATCTACATTGTATTTCAGCCCCGACACCCGCTCGATTACCGGAATACAGTCTTCTTCTGTTGCGCCTGGGTAGACGGTTGACTCGTAAATAACGATATCGCCCTGCTTTATCACCTTGCCTAAGGTTTCTGAGGCTTTAATCAGCGGCGTTAAATCCGGCTGACGGTGCTCATTTATTGGCGTGGGAACGGTAACGATATACACATTGGCCTGACGTAAATAGGCAATGTCGCAGCTGTAGCTAAGTTTAGCCGCGGTCGCCAGCTCCTCACTACTTACTTCGAGCGTGTGATCTTGCCCCTGATTAAGCTCGTTAATCCTGGCCTGGTCAATGTCAAACCCCAAAGTTGAGTAATGTTTGCCAAATTCTACCGCCAGCGGAAGGCCAACATAGCCCAGGCCAATAATGGCGATATTAACTTGAGATAACTGCTTCATTAATTCCATATCCCCTTTGTATCGACTATATGACCCTTGGTCGGGCCTTCTGCCTTAAACTGCTTGTGATCAACTAATAAAACATGGATATCGGCTTGCGCAAAAGCCTGCTCAGCACTTAGCAACGTCTGCTCAGATAACTTCGCGGATAAGGTATCAATATTCGGTTCTACTAGCAGAACCGGACCTCTATGCAAAGCGATAAGTTGTTGTGCTATTAACATCGCAGGGCTTTCGCGTAAATCGTCAATATCGGGTTTAAAAGCTAATCCATAGCAGGCGACGGTAACATCTTTCGCTGTCTTATTTGGGTTAGCCAGCAGAAAGTCAGCAATGGCCAACTTCACTTTATCGATAACCCAGCCTGGTTTGCTGTCATTAACTTCGCGCGCAGTTCGGATAAGACGTGCTTGCTCGGGTGTTTTACTAACAATAAACCATGGGTCTACCGCAATACAGTGACCACCTACACCAGGGCCTGGTTGGAGGATATTTACCCGAGGATGACGATTAGCAAGGTTAATCAATTCCCATACATTAATATTCAATTTATCGCAGATCATCGATAACTCATTGGCGAAGGCAATTTGCACATCGCGAGAGCTATTTTCAGTTAATTTGGCCATTTCAGCTGTTCGAGCATTAGTGATAATGCAATCACCCTCTACAAATATTTTGTAAAGCTCAACCGAGCGTGCTGAGCATGTTGCAGAAATACCACCAATTACGCGATCGTTTTGAACTAGTTCACGCACTACATGGCCAGGTAATACACGCTCAGGGCAATGAGCTACATTTACATCCGCTAAATCACCCTCTGTTTGTGGGAAAGATAAATCTGGCCGAGCAGCCGCAAGCCACTCGGCTACTTGCTCTGTTGCACCTACGGGTGAAGTAGACTCTAAAATCACTAAATCGCCTTTTTTGAGCACGGGTGCAATACCTCGGCAAGCAGATTCAATATAGGTTAAATCAGGAGCAGGAATTTCGCCTTCGGCACAAGGTAAAAAAGGTGTTGGTACAGCGATTAAAAAGGCATCGGCAGGCTCTGGTGTCATAACAGCTCTGAGATAGCCCTCTGTCACCGCTGCATGCACTAACATATCAAGCTCTGGTTCAACGATATGAATTCTTCCTTGGTTGATGGTATCTACTGCATGTTTATAAACATCTACACCAATTACGTTGACCTTGCGCGAGGCAAACATTGCGGCTGTGGGTAAACCAATATAACCAAGACCAATGACTGAAATTGTTTTAAATGACATGATATTTCCTGAATGCTTGTATCTAATTTCTTGTATCTGATTCTTAATTTCTTACTTTGCTAATTCGCTTAAAATTCTTTGGCAGGCTTTGCCATCACCATAAGGATTGTGGGCAAAGCTCATCTCTGTGTAGGCATCTTCATCATTGAGTAGCACAGTAAGCCCTGAAACGATTTTATCTACATCCGTACCCACTAATTTTACTGTGCCTGCCGCTACTGCCTCGGGGCGCTCGGTTGTGTCACGCATGACTAAAACGGGTTTACCCAGTGATGGCGCTTCTTCTTGAATGCCGCCAGAGTCGGTCAAAATAATATGGCTGCGCATCATCAAATAGATAAACGGCAGGTATTCCTGGGGTTCGATTAAGATGATGTTTTCAATGCCGCCCAAAATGCGGTTAACTGGCTCACGCACATTGGGGTTTAAGTGCATAGGGTAAAGAATCTGCACATCAGGATTGGCTTTAGCAGTGATAGCTAAAGCTTCACAAATCCTTTCAAAACCACCACCAAAGCTTTCACGACGATGACCTGTTACTAAAATCAACCTTTTATTTAAATCTAAAAATGGGAACTGGGCAGCTAATTTATTTTGTAGTTCACTATTTTGTTCAATCTTGGCTTTTACCATTAGAAGTGCATCAATTACTGTGTTACCAGTAACAAAAATATTCTCTTCAACATAATTTTCTTGGAGTAAATTTTGTTTAGATATTTCAGTAGGCGCGAAGTGGTATTTGGTTAAAGCACCAGTGAGCTTTCGATTTGCTTCTTCAGGCCATGGGGAATATATATTGCCTGTACGTAAACCCGCTTCAACATGTCCTACAGCAATTTGCTCGTAATATGCTGCTAAGCTTGCTGCAAAAGTTGTTGCTGTATCACCATGCACTAACACAACATCGGGTTTAAACTCTTGCAGAACTGGTTTTAGCTCAAGCAAAATACGGGCAGTAATATCGTTTAAAGTCTGCCCTGCCTTCATCAGATTTAAATCATAATCTGGAGAGATATCAAATAATGACAAAACTTGATCTAACATTTCACGATGCTGGGCAGTTACACAGACTTTTGCTTCAAAACGCTCATCTGAAGCTAATGCATGTACCAATGGAGCCATTTTTATCGCTTCTGGTCGTGTACCAAAAACCGTAAGAACTTTCTTTTTCATCATTACTTCAGACCTAATTTAGAACAATTTCTAAAAAAGAAATTGAAATACTACACATATTCATCTCAGCCTTCCAAACCAAGCTGAGACACTTTTCATCCATTTTGAGACAACAGCATTTTCGCTATCCCACGTAAAGCCTAGGTTTTACTGTTTTTCTTCAAACTGTCCCAATAGGCCCTTTTTTTTTTTTAAATCTCTAGTTTTGCTCTTTTCTCATAAAATACCTTACCAGCACTAACATCACCCCTAACATACAACCGAGCATAGTGCCTAAAACGCAAATTAATGCACGTTTGGGTTTGGCCTTTTCTTCAGGCGCTAATGCGGGATCGATAGTTTTAAATACGTATTCATCGCGAACTTCGGCAAACATAATGGTTTTTGCCTGCTCTTCAATCAATTTGTAAAGTACGGTTTTAATATCGGCGACATTGGTTAAGGCGATTTGTTGATTTAAAAACTCAGTACTGCGGTGCGCTTCAGCGACATCACGATCTTTCATTACTTTATTAATATCTTGAATTAACCAAGTGACCCATTGCTGGGCAACGGTTGGGGATAAGTGCTCTACCGAAATGGTCACCATGCCAGATTCTTTATCTTTATTAACTTCGATGATTTTACTAAAGACTTTATAGGCCTCTTGCATCGATGGTTCAGGTTTAAATGGTGGTTCTACATCGCGCACCCAAGTATTGGTTTGCTCGTTATATAGCTCAGAGTCATAAATAATTTTATCCGTATCCCTATCCCATTTTTTTGCGGCCATTAAATCAGCAAGTATGTTGTGCTTTTGAATAAACTCACTGGTAAATTGGCGGGATTTTAATACTTCGATCGCAAGCTGGGTTTTATCAGTACCACCTTTACCGCCGAGGTTAACTCCAGCAAGGCTAGCTAAACCACCAAACTGCGATGCCAAGGCACTTAAGCCACCGCCCTGCTCCTCTGATGCTGGCGCCAACAAAGCTTCGGATTTATAGATATTGGGTAAATAAAGTGCTAAGCCAACAGAGGCAATCGCAAAAACAGCGGTTATGGCAATAATGAGCCATTTGCCTTGCCAGATGACGGCAAAAAGCTCTCGAAGATCGATTTCGTCGTTTTGCACTTGAGGAAACCTAGTGTCGGATTGGTATGTGTTTGGATTTTGAGTAATTTGTGTATTCATTGGTTCTTCAGATTCTAGATTCTAGTACGCTGCGCGGTGAGAGCGCTGCGCTTCTATAAAGGAAAAAGCTTAAAGCAGAGCGGGCTGCGCCCTTATAGAAAGAGCAGAGCGTCGCTTCGCGACTTCTAGATTCTAAAGCCACGTAGTGGCGTTCTAGAGGCCGAAGGCCGTTGTAGAGCAGTGCTCTTTGCTGCGTTCTTCTTAGCTTTTACTCTTACTTTGCTTTTGTTTGATAATTGCACCTAAGATTTTGGCTAATTCTTTTGCTTCTTGAACCATAAGTAACGTGGGTTCCTTTGCCAAATATCCAACTTCAATACCTATATAAAGTTGGGTGACTAGCTCTCCTAGAGAGCCTTTGGCATAGTACAAAAAGCGAATTTGATCTTTTAGTGTTTCACGCTCTTCACCCTCAGCAATATTTGAAGGGACAGATAATCCTGAACGGGTTATTTGATCTTTAAAACCCCAATTACTTACTGATTCTGTCACTTGATATATTTGACAAGATAATCTCGAAGCTCTTTTCCAAACATCCAGTTGTTCGAATCGCATGATCTTCCTTGAGAGCAGAAACTAGAATCTAGGACGCTTCGCTGCTAGAACGGCCTTCGGCCTACTATACAAGCAAAAGCTAAAAACAGAGAGTCGATTCGCTCCTTCTAGATTCTAGCAGCAGCGTTTTTTGCTGCGTCCTAGAGGCCAAAGGCCGCACTAGATTCAAGGGTCTAAATCCTAGAGCCACGCAGTGGCGTCCTAGAGCAGCGCTTTTTGCTGCGTCCTAGCAGTTGCGAAGCAACGCCCTAGATTCTTGCCACACCGTGGCGTTATATCCCCGATATTGCGGATACTGCGACGGCGGTGTTGTAGATAATGCTCGTTACTTGAGTCCACAACGTTAGATTATCTTTGTATTCGGTATCTAATGGTACAACTATGGTGTCACCAGGTTCCATTGAGCTACCACCAGTAAACCACAATGAAGATTCAGGCATTTGTACCGAGCCATCAGCTTTTAATATATAAGTACGTGATTCGTCAGCACGTTTACGTGGACCGCCGGATAAGGCTAAATACTGCTCAAAGGTTAAGCCGGATTTAAAGCGATGAGTGCTTGGATGTTGCACTTGGCCCATAACAGAAACCGTTTGGTTAGCAGGCGGAATGTAGAGTGCATCTGCATCTTCTAGCATTAAATCGGCACTTTCGATGCCTAATTCAATCGCATTGATATCGACAACCAAACGACCAACCGTTTTAACGTTTTCCAACTGATTTAACATCATTTGTGCGTCGTTATAACCAACGGTAGGCGTGTCTTTGGTCAAGGCCTTTGCGGCAATCTCGCGGCGCAATTCATCGGCAAGCTTAGCAAGCTCTTGCTGTTCTTTCTCTTGAATAGATTTGCGCAAAAAGACTGCACTGCGTGGTGCAGCATCACTCGTCATACCCCCTGCACGAGCAAGCACTTGTTTTAAGGTTTCGCCGCGCTGGATACTGTAAGTACCGGGGAATTTGACTTCACCTTTAATGGTGACCCAGCGAGTTTCTTGCCAGTCTGGCAACGTACGTACGGTTAAGATGTCACGGCTTTGCAGTTTGATATTGGCCGCCGGATCATTTTGCATAACGCGGTCTAAACTAAGCTGCACATGTTCTACAGTGACACCGTTTTGCTCAGACACTTGTTGGCGAGTCAGCTCTGCAGATAAGGTATATGCGCCTTCTTCTAGCCCGCCTGCAGCTATAAGTAAATCTTTAACATCGGCATTAACCGTTATTGGATACTGGCCAGGAAAACGCACATTACCATTGATATTAACTAGCTTCGCTGCATCGCCAAAACGGCTTTGCTCTTTTAACTTTTTAATAATGGGCTTAAGCAGCTCCTCACGATCGGCATAGTCAAATACGATGACTGAATCACGTGGCTTTAGCGCAAGATTATAATGTGATTTTGGTTCACCAATTGCGCGACCGAGATTAATACGCTCGACTTCGATATCGCCACGTTGGTTGACTTCTCTTACCAGCAAGCTGTAATCCAAGTCTGCCGAGATGGTTAAATCCCCCCAAATAGAAGGCAATAAATCTGCAACTGTTAGACCATTTGTCCATTGATATTTACCAGGGCGGATTACTGCTCCTGAAACCGTAATAGCATTATCAATACGGCTTGAAGCTGAGCGCACATTAAGCAAGTCGCCATTTTTTGCTAACGTACTTAAGCCTGAGCTTTCTGTTAAATCAACGCTTACCACGGTTTTTACCGCTTCACGACTATAACGTTCGATAGTACTGGCTTTAGGATAAGCACCTGGGTTTAAGCCACTGGCCATATTTATCACATCGGCCATGGTTTCATTATTTTTAAGTTCGTAAATGGCAGGGCGACGCACTTCGCCAATGACACTCACAGTGCCCCCTGTAGATGGAACAAAGACCACATCACCGGATTGTAATCGCATATCACCCGAAGCATCGCCACGAAGCAATAAATCATACAAGTCTAAACGGCCAATAGTTTTACCAGAGCGCTTTAATTGAATATCACGCAAGCTACCAATTTCGTTCACGCCACCCGAGATAAACAAGGCCTGAGTAATAGTGGATAAACTCGATACAGTATAGGAGCCTGGCTTGTAAGCGTCACCCGCAACAAAAATCCGGATTGAACGCAATTCACCCATAGTAATATTGGACTCAATACCTATCATGCTTTGGCTGATCTTTTGCTGTAATAACTCGCGTGTTTCAGCAAAGGTTAAGCCTACTAGTGAAATAGGCCCCAAGTTAGGGAATTGCACCGCGCCATCACGGCCCACGGTTAATGTGAACTGATTATTTTCTTTACCAAAAAACTGCACATTTAAGGTATCACCGGGGCCCATCATGTATTCAGCAGGCACTGGTACATCAGAAACGGGAGCAAACGTACTTGGAGAACCAGCAAATAAGTCATAGCCAAAGCGTTTTAGCTGATCTTCTTTTTTGCTTTCAATCGCTTCAACCTTAGCTTCCGTTTTGGTTGCCTGGTTAAGTTTATCGTCCTCAGATTGATCGATGACGTTATTACCACTTTCCGTTCGTGGCGTAACTACAGGTGGGTTTTCAACAACAGTAGCAGTAGATGAGGCCCCCGTGATCATTGACGGATCAATACCGTATTGGCGAGCTAAACGTTCTTGCTCTGACTTAGGTAGTTGTTTGAATTGCTCTATCATCTGCGGAGAGGGCGTAATAGCTTGCGCCTGTGTGCCCATCAATATCGTGGCAGTGATGCCAACTAATATTGCGGTTTTGGGAACCGCTTTGATGTATTTTTTGAATTGTTGTAACACCAGATATCTCCGATTGGGTAAAGATGATGGAAAACATTAAAAACTTTAAAAGCTGATCGGGCTTTGCCCTGCGAGAAGATTGTACTTCTAAGGTCTAGGCTCTAAAGCTAACTTGCGAGCTTTGCAGAGCGGCGCTTTGGATTGTGCCCTAGAGACCGAGAACCAGCTAAGCAGCAACGCAATTCATCAAAATCTGACACGCTACCAATCTGCGTGCCAGACAAGACCTTCTGCATTCTTCGCTTAACGAATGAAACTATCGATTTGATGTCATTCAGACACGCTACCGCCCATGGATTACGGTCTCCAAAATCCCCTTCGCAACGCGAAAAACCTTATTTTTCAATTGGTCACACTAAGCTTTGCACCAATTTCAAATTCTATTAGAACCTAAATCCAAGTAGAACTTAACTTCAAGCATGGTTAAGGATAGCACTCAGAAAGGATATGATTTATCACATATCCTAATTAAATCATGCGTGTACTCTCTTGCTGCTTAAATACTGTACAAAATGATACTTCTTTATTTCTTTTAAAGGCGCAAAATCCCGCACCAAAAATGAAACATATATCTTACATATTGCGCTGCAGAGAATTTAAGCTTTGCAACGGGTAACCCGCTATTTTGCGGACAACTAAAGCAAGATACTTAATTTCAAAGCATGTTATAGCCTAACTACAGAATCCTGAGGAACAGTAACAACTTTGCTCTGCCCCATAATATTAAATAAAACTTGGCAACGTTTGTTTGGGCATTTTTCTTGAAAAATGCCTTCTAAATCAACAAATGGTCCATCTTTAAAGCGAATTTTTTCCCCGGTTTTTAGTTCTAGTTCGTGGTCTAAAACCGCTTGGGAAGGCGTTAATTCTTTCATGCGAATGGCGTGAATAATACGATCGTCTATAGGAGTCATTTTTTCCTGACAATTGACGATTCGGCTCACGCCGCGAGTAGAGTTGACCTGCTTAACACTGGTTTGGCTTGGGTCGAAATTGATGAACAGATAATTTGGGAATAGAGGTACACGACAGTTCCGCTTCTGCCCGCGTTGAGATTTTTCTTCAGAAACCATTGGTAAGTATGTTTCTAAATTTTGAAGTGCTAAGTTCTGTTGTGCCCTCGCTTCACTACGAGGTTTACAATACAAAAGGTACCATGCCTTCATCTACTAATCTCACTACCCTATGTTAAGTGATGTCCATTCACGGCTGGCAATCATAGCAAAGTTGTGAAGATGGATGGAAGCAGTTTTTTGACTCAATAGAGTCATCGCTCGGTATCTGAGCAAGGCTGGATATATTAGTAAAATCAGCATTAACCCACATCTGTGCTAAGTTGCAGATAATCTCACCAGTTAGCAAGCCAAAATTGACTTTAGTTGCTTTTAAAGGGTATATAAGATGGGATTTTAGCGAAATTATTCCATTTAACGCTAAAAATATTACTTTTATTATAACAACGTAACAATAACTCATACGTAAGCCGTAGAAATTCAACAAGTTACCCTTGCCGTAAAGCCTGGGGTAATCAACGAATTCTTAGCGGATAAATGAGAAGAGCAACAACCATTTTTCTGTGGTGACATCATCCTGTAACAGGGGCGCCACAGGCAATCACGAGCTTAAGGTGGACACTTCATGAGCGTAGCAAAACCACAGGGGACGATGCTTGGTCATCCCAAGGGCCTATTCCTACTTTTTACAACCGAACTTTGGGAACGTTTTAGTTATTATGCAATGCGCGCCATTCTGGTGCTGTATTTAGTCGATAAAGTTCAGAGTGAAGGGGGGCACGGTTTAGGATGGTCGCAAGCCGATGCGATTTCGCTCTACGGAACATTTACAGGTCTGGTTTACTTAACGCCTTTACTCGGCGGTTGGTTAGCTGACACCTTTTTAGGTCAACGCCGCGCCATCATGATTGGCGGTACTTTAATGGCCGCAGGTCAATTTATTCTTGGTACTCCTCATGCGTGGGTACCAGGTATGGAAACTGAAGTATTCTATGTCGGCTTAGGCACTTTAATCCTAGGTAACGGTCTCTTTAAACCTAATATTTCCACTATGGTGGGTGACCTATACGAAGAAGGCGACCATCGCCGTGATGGTGCTTTCACCATTTTCTACATGGGTATCAACGTTGGTGCTTTCCTCTCCGGTATTATCGTAGGCTCTGTTGTCGCAGCTTATGATGGTAACTTCCAAGCCGGCTTTATCTGTGCGGGCATTGGTATGATCCTGTCGTTAATCATCCAACTTCTGTTTGCACAAAAATTACTCGGTAATATTGGTAGAACTCCAGCCGCTAAACTTGAGCGTGAAAAAGCTGCTGAAAAAGGCGAAGTACGTAAAGAACCTCTCACTAAAGTTGAGCGTGATCGTATTAAAGTCATCATGGTGATGGGTCTATTTACTATCATCTTCTGGGCAGGCTTTGAGCAAGCTGGTGGCCTGATGAACCTGTTCACTAACGACTTTACCGACCGTATGATCGGTACTTGGGAAGTACCTACCACTTGGTTCCAATCATTAAACGCGATGTTTATCGTGATTTTCGCACCTGTTGTAGCCTCTATTTGGGTACGACTAGGTAAGAATGAACCTAACTCACCTGTGAAGTTTGCTTTGGGCCTAGTGCTGTTAGCCGTAGGTTTCCTATTTATGATCGGTGCCGTGGTTGAAATGGGCGGTGATGCTTCTGCTAAATCAAGCATGTGGTGGTTAGTCGGTGCTTATTTCTTCCATACCATGGGTGAACTTTGCTTATCACCAATCGGTTTATCTATGGTCACTAAGTTAGCCCCTCTGCGTATCGCTTCGTTAATGATGGGTTCTTGGTTCCTTTTCGTTGCTGCAGCGAACAAAATTGGTGGCGTGGTTGGTTCATTTATCGGCCATGGCGGCGAAAAAGAGGAGCAGCTCGCTAATGCGATGGCGATCTTCTCCGGTATCGCCATTACAGCTGCACTTTCCGGTGTGATCTTATACTTTATGGCGGACAAATTAGTCGATTGGATGCATGGCGCAGAAAGCAAGCATCACAACGAAGCCGAAGCGTTAGAAGATGAAATTGCCGTTACCGGTGAGCATGAAGCGATTAAACGTTAATATGCTTTAGGTTCAATCAATAAAAAACGCTGCCATGGCAGCGTTTTTTATTTGTCGCATAGAAGATTAACTTAAGCCATCGAGCTAATTTCCACTTACATTTCAGGTTAATAGTCGATTTTAGAATCATCGCCAACCTTCATATTCGTTATCATCGATACGCACAAAGTCACTGTAGTGGCATAGTGAATTTGGCCACCGTTATAGGCTTAATTGCATAAAGCCACCCGCGGGTAACTGCGGATCATATACAAGGCCTTTAAATTGGTTTTCTAAGAGTTGCTGCTTGTGTTCAGGCTCACTGGTCGCAATACAGAGCTGCTCCTGCGGCAATATAGTGCGAAACTGAATGCTCGGTTTCCCCCAATCTAACATCCCCAATTGTAAGCTCTCAGAAAGCGCTAATGGGCTCAAACCTTCATCATTACGCAAGTAGCACCTCAGCCCCTTACCAGCTTGCGCAATCGCGGCGCGATAGCGTGTTAATTCGATAGCGACATAAATAATATCGACTGTGATATCGAGGCCAGATTTGACTAAACGCTCGTTCAAATAACTCAACATATTGAAGGGCTCGATAATGGTCTTGCTTTGGCCACTACGATAACTTTTGAGCTTTTGGTTAACAAAACTGCGCAGCAATACACAGGCAAAAGCCGCTCTATTATCTTCGGGATAGAGATGGGCCATGTACATGATGAGGTAGTCACTGCCCACCATAGTGGAATCAATAAAGTAACTGCTGATATCGCTACTCTTAAATAAACTGTAATCCACTTTGGCCGTGGGATAGCTGATGTTAGAAGCAGGAAACAGCTGCTGCTGAACTTGCTTAGCTGCCTCGACACTTTGTTCTAACAGAACCAAGTTATCCTTGAGTTCTTGATTAGATAAAGCATCAAATTCGGCTTGAGTCACATCATCGGAATAGTGTCGTTGCAATCCCTGTTTTATCGCTTGTTCGATGATAAATAAATCGGGGACGGGTTTTACAAGATAATCACAGGCACCAACACGCAGGGCTTCGACAACATCCGCCATTACGTTATTGCCAGAGACCACAATTGATGGCACCAGCGGCTCTAATTTACTCATTTCCTTGAGCATATCGAGGCCACCAAGTTTAGGCATGCTGAGATCGGCAAGAATGATATCGAAACGTTGTTGCTTAAAAATGGACAGTCCCTGCTCACCATCGCAGGCTTGCACTACTTCGGCACCGCGCCCAATAAGAAAAGTGGCGACGATTTGCCTAAAGACCGGGTCGTCTTCGACCCAAAGAATAGAAACATCATTTAACGCCATAAAGATTCCCGAATAACATTCATTGCGATAGCAATAACTCAATCATGACATCGGAAGAATCATTCAATACGGCAAGGGCTTGGCTGCAAAAAAGGATTTACAGCCAAGTACAGCGCATAAGCTTACTCAAGTTCCTGCATGTACTGATCGAGCAACTCATCATCTTCTTGTTTTTGAGGAACATTGCCATCATAGACTTTATAGTCCATGTGTTGTAAGTACGCATCTTTCACAAAGGTATAGGGATCGAGCGCATTATCAACAAGCCTTTCTTGGTCAATCGCCGATGCTCTCGCATGAAGACTCTTAAGTCCCCATTTAACAATGGATTGCCACACTGTTAGCTCAGATAGTGGAAAGTATAGACCATCAACCCAATCCGATGCGAGTTCTCGCACCACATAGGGGCCGGCAAAGGGAGCCATAAAGTACGGTCCGTTTGGCACGCCGTAGTAGCCTAGCACTTCGTTAAATTCATCTTGCTTGCGTGGCATCCCCATCATATCGGCCACATCGAATACCCCGAGTAAACCGATTGTGGTGTTCACCGTAAAACGGCCACCAGCATTTGCCGCCCAGCCCCATTTACCCTGTAAGGCGTTGTTAACTAGGCTACTCGGTTCTTCCAAATTCTGTACGAAGTTGTTTATCCCCGTTTTGGCGGGCAATGGCAGATAATCGTTGTATCCATGTGCGACAGGACGATAAATATACCGGTCTAAATACAGATAGTTGAAATCCCACATTGCACGGTTAAATCCCTCAAAGGGATCACGCGGATCATCGTAAGTAATCTTTACTGCTGAAGCCGTATCCTTTGGAGTAGTCTCAGGTACAGTCGCCTCTGCCCCATACACCTTAGGCAGTAATGCAAATCCTAAAAGTACCCCTAGCCATTTCAACTTCATATTGCTCTCTTAAATAAATGTACTGCTTAGATATCGAGTTTTGCTAAAGTGACCAAGGACAAGTGACGATAAAAGATTATTCACCTGAGTGGCATACTCTAGTATGACAGAGAAACTGTCGTTGTTTTTACAAAGCGCATAAGCATACTTGGCAAAACATTTTGGTCAATTGTTAATTTTTCAAAATAGCGTGCCGTTAGATACACCAACAAGGGCCTTACATGGAGTCAATTCCACTTATTAATACCGCCAATGCGCAATTAATCGCTCCAGCCTCTTCAAACGAGGCCGTGAGCGTAAACTCACGTCCCCTTCCAGCTGAAGTGCAAGTCTTCCCCGAGGGCGATAGTATTATTCTAAACGGTACAGAATATAATTTAAAGCTTGTTAATGCACAGCAAAGACAAGCCTTGATTGTAGCGAGTAGTTTCTTAGTGAATCCAATCACCCCAGAAGCCACAGCCAGCACCAGTGCCAATAGCACAGTCGCTAACGCACAATTACTGACGCTAGGGGCGACACTAACCCTAAAATTGCCCGAAGCGATAGCGCAACTTGCGCAGCAAAATGGTATCTCCCTGGATAAGCTCTATACCCTAGCGGCAAGGCCGCTGGGATATCCTCTACCCAATGTCACTGTTACAACGAAAGAATTTCAATTTGCTAACGGGACTGTGGTGCCACAGGATCCAGGTACTCGACTCAGCACTGGAGAATATCAAGCTAAAATAAGCCTCTCGCAAGGAAGGCCTATTTTAGTCCTGACCCCAATACTGAGCAAACTTGAAATCCACATTGGCGCGCCAATAAATGAAACTCAACTTCCCATTATTGATAAACAAGCAGCTAATGTGGTCATCACTAAAACTGAGCCTGCTCAGATAATTGCTGCATTTTTACGTAAACTTGAAGGAATTGCACCACAGGCCGAGCCATCAAATACAGTAAAGCCTAGTACTCAAGCACCTGTGTCCTCGGAGAATAAAGCTGCCAATATGCTAGCTCCTTCTTCCGCAACAGATATGCCAAACAGCAAAGTCAATGTATCGGCCGCTAACCCTCAAACCAGTCTACAAGCCAATACTGAACCTAAGCTGACTGTTGTAAATCAAACGTTAAATACCACGGCGCAATCGCAAGAAACTTCCCAAAATCAGCAAAAAGCACAAGTGCTTGATGCTAAGACGTTAGAATCCAAGGCCTTTGAATCAAAGCCTTTTGAATCTAAACCTTTTGAATCAAAACCCCTTGAATCTAAGCCACTAGAATTAAAACCATTAGAAGCTAAAACTATGGCATCGGGGGCGAGTAATCTCGATAGCAGTCGCAACTCGCTTTTAGCGGCAAAGGCTCAACAGGATCTCCCCCCTACAAGTTCCACTAAAACTGGCTTAGTCGGTAACGAGCTACCACTGAGTCTCAAACCACAGGCGATGGAGGCTCAATTAGGCGAAAAAATCAATAAGTCCACCGAGGCACAAATCAGTGTCAATGAGGTGCTACAGAAAGCTTTTACCAAAGCCGGTGCCTTGCCGTTAGAACAAATGCTCGCGCGCGGCGGAGCAAATCTCGCGGCGGAGTTATTAAAACATTTGCCCCATCTAAGCCCGCCAACATTAGGGCAATTAAGTGAACTGAGCGAATTAAAGGACGCTATGCTTGGACTTTCAGCCTTAAACCTTGCCGCGCCACAGCTTAGTCAACCCGCCGTGTTTATGAATGCCAATGCGATTACCTCGCTATTTCAACTATTGTTGGGGTTTAGGGCCAATAATAGCAACAATACGGTCAGCCAGAAGCTGGCAGATTACCTAGAGCAATTACAGGCTAAAACGGGTTTATCGACCAATCAGCTTGGACAATTGAGTAAAGCCGGAGGGCTTGAAAGCATGGGCCAACTGGCCTCGAGCTTACACCTTTATCAGCAGGCAAGCGGCGAAAACAACGGCAATCTGGTATGGTTTTTTGCCCTGCCCTATGGGATCAATCAACGGCATGAACAGCTCGAAGGAAAATTTGAACGAGATGCCAATGATGACGAACAACAAAAGCACAAAGGTTGGCATCTGCAATTGAAGTTTAATCTTGCACAGGGGCCGCTGCTAATTTCGGCACGCTTCCATCAGCAAGTGTTAGATATTCAATTTAAAGGTAATAGCCAACAACTGCTCAATCGCGTCGATAATTTTTTAGCACCCTTAGGCCAAAAATTATCCCAGCTAGGCTTTACGCCTGGGGAGCTTTCCACGCAAATTGCCCAAGTGCCAGCGACACTGCTCCCGGGCGATCATTTTTTAGTGAAAACACGTGCTTAAAATCGAGAATGAATGATGAATGAAGAACCCAAAACCCAGCAAGCCGTCGCCTTGAGTTACGATGGGAAACATGCACCTAAAGTCGTGGCATCAGGGGAAGGATTGGTTGCAGATGAAATTATTGCGCTCGCAAAAGCATCAGGCGTTTATATTCATCAAGATCCCCACCTGAGTAATTTTTTAAGATTGCTCGAATTAGGTGAGGAAATTCCGAAAGAACTGTATCTGCTGATCGCAGAACTGATTGCCTTTGTGTACATGTTGGATGGCAAATTTCCTGAGCAGTGGAATAACATGCACAAGAAAATTGTAGAGAAAGCCTAAAATAAGGAATGTGCGACTTTGCAGCCTATTTTCGATGAAGGCGAATTAACAGCTCAGCCTCAGCTTTAGGTAACTCACACTCTTTAATCAGTTCGTCCACCCCCGCGCCTAAGGCGACCATTTTCATCGCTCGGGTATAGAGTTTGGCTTGAGGATCCTGCTGCGTCGACTCTTCGATACGCTCGGATTGTTGATGTAAGCGCTTCTCAAGCTCGATAACACGTCGCCCCATGCCAATAGTACCACTGCGAAGCTCCTGCAACTCGCGTTTAAAGGACTCACGTTGGCGATCGCCTTCTTTGACCAGCACGGTTAACGCTTCAACTTTACTGCGCAACTTACTCAATTGTTTTTGGAGATAAAGGACTAACCCTAAACACGCAATCACATAAACTAAGGCTGCGATTAAAAATTCATCGCCCATTAATCATCCTTACGCATCACTATAAACTGAAATCAACAATACAACGGCTTCACCAAACGGCAATCATAATGGTTAAACAATAGCGAAATAAACCGTTTGCATCGTGAAAAGCAAGGACGACAGATTAGCTAATCTGTCGTCTCATCATGGAAGCTTAGAGCTGATTTAACTCAGCCCATTCTTCATCGGATAATAACTTGTCTAAGTCGACGAGGATCAGTAGCTCGTTATCGCGATTGCTCACGCCTTGGATAAACTTGGCGCTTTCTTCAGTGCCGACATTCGGCGCATTATCAATTTCAGAACGGCGCAGATAAACCACTTCGGCCACACTATCCACCAAAATACCGATCACTTGTTTCTCTGCTTCGATAATCACGATACGAGTCGAATCATCCACTTCCGCCGATTGCAGGCCAAAACGTGAGCGAGTATCGATAACAGTCACCACATTGCCGCGCAGGTTAATGATCCCTAAAACGTAATGGGGTGCGCCAGGCACAGGGGCAATCTCGGTGTAACGTAGCACCTCTTGCACCTGCATCACATTGATACCATAAGTTTCGTTGTCTAACTTAAAGGTAACCCATTGCAATACTGCATCATCTTTACTTGCAGCCACGGCCGCGACATTTCTTGTATCTTTCATGTTTACCTCAACCAATGGAGTCCTGACAGCCTAAACCCGCATCAAGCATTTCAACTAAGGCTTGTACGTGCAAAATGCCACACATTTGTTCTTTCACTACACCAGCTAACCAAGGACGTTTCCCCGCTTTGCTGCGCCAGTTTACTTGCGATTTATTAATTTTTACTGCATTAACGAGAGACTCACAAGCTAATCCCCAATTACTGCCTTCTAATAATACAAGATATTGATAATTTACCGATTGCGCCAGTTTATCCGTGTATTTTTCTGGCATCACCCATGCACAGGTATCAACCAGATTTAACTGCTCTTCCCTATGGGTTTGCACTCCTAAAAACCAAGAAGGGCGACCGATAATATGATTAATTCGCTCAACCTTAACGATCCCACCAAGACTCACTAAAGGCACTGCTAAGGTTAACCCTGCCACTTTAAAGAATAGTACTTGAAACTCATCATCGAGTACTTCTTGTAGGTCTTTTGTGATACTTGGAGGGGCAAACCCCACCTGAGTCTCGGGTGTTGTCTCAATGATTATCTCGTCATCTACGACTGCGGATGGCTGCTCAATGGTTACGTTAGCGTCGTTTTGCGTTGCGCCAGACGAAGTATTCTCGTCATGAGCCACCTCTTGAACTTGAACCACTTCAGGTGCAACCTCGGCCATGGCCTCAGCTGGCTTGTCCGCAACCGTCTTTAATACCGGCGCAAGGAGTTTTTCCAAGGCCTGTTTATTAACTAAAGGCGTTGGCTCCTCAAGGTGAGGTACACTGCTGGCAGACTTTGCCTTCTGCGGCTGCACTTCGGCAGCAATGGTCACGCTCGCGTGCACTTTAGCCTGACTGTGCTCGGCTAAAATGGCATCATCGAGCAATTGTGCTTCATTTTTTTTCCCTGCCAACGGAACCGCAGCCTCGTTTCGAGGCGCATTTGGGGAAGCTACAGTTTTACTGTCTTCTTCATGCAGCAATAATTCAAAAAAATCAAAAACAGTTTCATCAACCGATTTTGACATGACCAAACTCCCCAGCTAAAAGAAAATCCAATAATCGCTCGTAAGCTTTTACGCCACGACTGCCGCTTGCATAATGGGAAGCGGGTAAATGTGCCAAACTGGCGTCTCTAAACTTAGTATCTACGGGGATCACATCTCGCCAAAGGCTGTCGCCATATTGTTCACTCAGCACCTGCAAGGCTGCAGGTGATGCCTTGGTACGTTTATCGTACATAGTGGGTACGACGGTATAGCTATAACGGGTTTTCTTTGAGCGTCCCATGATTTCCATGGTTTTCACCATGCGTTCGAGCCCTTTAATGGCCAAAAACTCGGTTTGCACGGGGATCACTATGTGTTGACTGGCCGCCAGTGCGTTCACCATTAATACCCCTAACACGGGTGGGCAGTCCACAATCGCCACATCGTATTCATCGGCAACCAGTGCCAATAAATTACGCAGCACCAACCCCATGCCCTCTTGATGTCCGAGCGCTCGGTCTAACGTGGCTAACGCCATCGTAGCGGGCAGTAAATCTAAGCCATCGACTAAGGTGGGCACTATGTGGGACTTCACTAAGTCAGTCGTCAAACCCTTATGTGCCACAAACACGTCAAATAGCGAACCAGGAACCTCTTCAGAGTCAATGCCAAGGTAATAACCAAGCGATGCATGGGGATCGGTATCAATCATCAGTACACGTTTACCCCGTTTAGCGAGCGCGCCGGCTAAACTGGCTACTGAAGTGGTTTTTCCAACCCCACCTTTTTGGTTCGCAATGGTCCAGACTTTCAAAGAACTGACCTCTTTAATGTTGATTCTCGGCTATTCATATGCAGGTTTGCGTAACACAAACATTACTCGCCTTCCCTCGTGGTGACTCTAATGCCACCATTAGGCAAACTAATCACTTTCACCCCATCGGCATTTTCTGAAATCACCACAGGCACATTATTCGATTGAGATTGCGCTGCCGTCGATAGGACAGATGAGGTCTCTGGCCGCAATAATTCAGGCACAGGATCTACCGTGGCTTGCTGCAACGGTTTATCATCAGCTGGTTTCTCGAGCGTTGGCGGAATTTTCGTTTCGGGTGCCGAAAAAGTCTCGGGGCCTAAAGTCACCGCCTTTTGCTCTCCGGGTGAAGCCAGCTTTAACATCGCTTTGGTTTGATCCGGATGGGAAGCGAGCCAAGACGCAATCGCCTGAGCTTGTTCATCCGGTACCATAAGCAAAATCTGTGTCGATTCTAATCGCTTTACATCATCGCGTAATGCCATGATTTTTCGATGATAATCGAGACTTAACGCGGCTAGGCACAATATAGCGATTGCCATTAACACAATGATAAGCAGCATATTTGTGCTTATCTGTGTCTTGGACTTAGCCACGCGCAGACTCTTTTAAAATCGACTCAGCCATATTGTCCAGCGAAATAGACTGAGTAGCGATACCGGCACTGGCCACCGCCTGCGGCATACCATAAACCACACAACTCGCTTCATCCTGTGCCCAAATGGTCGCGCCCGCGGATTTCAGCATACGCGCACCTTCGCGGCCGTCGGCTCCCATTCCTGTCAACACTACCGCCAGCACATCACCGCCAAAGGCTTTTGAGGCAGAAGCAAAGGTGATATCAACACAGGGCTTGTAATTCATCTCAGCGCTTCCTGCCAACACTTTGACACGGCCCGTGACACCTGTCCGCTCAACCATCATTTGCATCCCGCCAGGCGCTAAATACGCGCATCCTGGACGCAATACATCACCATTCACCGCTTCTTTGACTTCAATCTTACACAAACCATTTAAACGATTCGCAAAGGCTGGCGTAAAGGCCGCTGGCATATGCTGGATAAGCAAAATAGGATGCGGATAATTTGCGGGGAACTGAGTCAAAATTTTCTGCAAAGCAACAGGCCCGCCCGTCGATGTGCCTATCAGCAATAACTTATATTGTTTACCACTTGGACGAATAGATGCAGCATGTGAAGAACGAACTGGTGCAGGCTGCGTATGTGTCGATACCCCACCTAATACTGAACTCGCACTCGAACGAGGTGGCGGCGTTGGTGTGGTAGGACGTACCACAGGACGGAAAATCCGGCGACGACCTAAAGCCTTGACTCTTTGCTGCAATAGCAAAATAGCGTCATCTTTATTGGTCGCGATATCTTCGAATCGCTTAGGTAGAAAATCAAGCGCCCCCGCATCAAGGGCATCAAGCGTGGCCTTGGCACCATCATGGGTCAATGAAGAAAACATCAAGATAGGCGTTGGACACTTCGCCATAATCTCACGGACAGCAGTAATACCATCCATTACAGGCATTTCAATGTCCATTGTAATGACTTGCGGATTAAGTTCGGCAGCCATCTTCACCGCTTCGGCCCCGTTAGAGGCCGTTGCGATCACTTCCAGTTCAGGATCTTGATTGACTATTTCACTAACACGTCGTCTAAAAAAACTTGAGTCATCAACGACTAATACTTTAATGGCCATTCCATTCCTTATTGGAAACTAACTTTTATTTTTCGCATAGTGCTTTAATAATCCGGGAACATCCAAGATGAGCGCAATACCACCGTCGGATGTGATTGTCGCCCCCGCCATACCCGGCGTGCCATGCAACAATGCCCCTAGAGGTTTAATCACCACTTCTTCTTGCCCAATTAAAGCATCGACAACAAAACCAATTTGCATCATTCCCAGCTGTACAATCACCACATGACCGTGTTTTTTGTCGCCATGTTTAAAGCTGGTTCTATTGCGATGTAACCACTGCTCCAGATAGAACAGCGGTACGGCCTTGTTGCGGACAATGACAGTAAGCTGCCCATCGACAATATTGGTCTTGGTGAGATCGAGATGGAAAATCTCATTCACACTGGATAAAGGCAATGCAAACACCTGCTTGGCAACGTCCACCATTAAGGTCGGCATAATCGCCAAGGTCAGCGGCACTTTAATCTCAAGTATGGTGCCCTTGCCTTTCATCGAGTCGATATGCACCGTACCGTTAAGCTGGGTAATACGGGTTTTCACCACGTCCATCCCAACACCGCGGCCGGAAATATCTGAAATCTCGACTTTAGTCGAGAAACCAGGCGCAAAAATCAGGTTATAAGCTTCACTGTCGGTCATCCGCGCCGCGGTATCCTCATCGAGTACCCCACGCTTGATAGCAATTTGCTTTAACTTTTCAGGATCCATACCTGCGCCATCGTCTTCGATTTTCAGCAGAATATGGTCACCCTCTTGGCTTGCAGACAGGGTAATGGTCCCCGTTCTCGGCTTGCCGCTGGCCTCACGGTCATTGGGCATCTCAATACCGTGATCTACCGAGTTTCGCACTAAGTGCACTAACGGATCAGCGAGCGCCTCAACTAAGTTTTTATCGAGGTCGGTCTCTTCGCCCACGAGGACTAAATCAATTTCTTTATTCAGAGTACGGGCTAAATCGCGTACAACCCGAGGGAAACGACCAAAGACTTTCTTGATGGGTTGCATGCGCGTTTTCATCACAGCGCCCTGCAAATCTGCTGTCACCAAGTCTAAATTCGCTAGCGCCTTAGACATTTCTTCGTCATCACGACTAATGCCTAAACTCAATAAGCGGTTACGCACTAACACTAACTCACCGACCATGTTCATGATTTGGTCGAGTCTCGCGGTATCGACGCGAACAGTTGTCTCGCCTTGAGGTACGTTAGCAGAGGCTGCTGCCGCTGCTTTAGCAGGGGCTTTTTCAGCAACCGCCACATCAGTTTTGGCTTTTACCGCAGGAGGTGTTGCTGGTGCAGCAACACTGGCTTTAGGAGCGGCTGGCGTTGAAGGCGCAGAGGCACTGGTACTTGCTTTCGAAGATTCGACTTTGGCAGTGGTTTTTGCTGGCGCGCCGCCTTTGCCATGTAATTCATCGAGGAGACGCTCGAACTCATCCTCAGTGATTTCGTCCGAATCAACAGCAGGTGCGGCAGGCTTTGGTGCAGCGACAACTGCTTCAGCTTTTGGCTTGGCAGGCTCTTCCACTTTACCTTTAAACTTACCAGAACCGTGCAGCTCATCGAGCAGCGCTTCAAACTCATCATCGGTGATATCATCGCTTGCGCTTGCAGATGTCGCTTGAGGCTTATTTTGCACAGCAGGGGCAGCATCGGCTTGTGGAGCAGAAACTCCGGGACCTTTTCCGGCGCCGTGCAGCGCATCGAGTAATGCTTCAAACTCCGCTTCATCTATTTCATCGATACTGGAATCTGAAAGCTCTGACTTCTCAATCGGCATTTCTTCAACTGCGGCGACTTCAACCACAGTTTCTATGACAGGTTCGGGCTCAGGTTCTGGTTCAGGCAGTGACTCAGCTTCGGCATGACTTTGGCCTGATTCGGAAGGAAGCGGCTCTCCTGAGCTCAGCATTTTTAATTTAGCCAATAATGCAGGATCTGCAGGGTCTTGTTGCTCACCTTGTTGGGTTTGAGCAAACATAGTGTTAATCGCATCGACAGCTTGAAGAATGATGTCCATTAACTCGGCGGAGACACTGCGCTTGCCAGTGCGTAATAAATCGAAGGTGTTTTCTGCTTCGTGACAGACATCCACCATGGGAGTGAGACTAAGGAAACCCGCACCGCCTTTTACAGTATGAAACCCCCTGAAAATGGCATTTAGCAAGTTAGTATCATCAGGATTGTTTTCAAGCGCGACCAGTTGCTCTTGCAGCAACTCAAGAATTTCGCCCGCTTCAATTAAAAAGTCCTGGAGTATCTCTTCATCTACATCAAAGGCCATCAAATTGACTCCCAGTTAGAAACCCAGACTCGATAGCAGATCATCGACTTCATCTTGACCGGTAACGACGTCTTGACGAAGCTCGGCATTCATTATCGGTCCTTCAGCTTCAATATTATTTTTCTGAGTAATCTGACTCTCAATCACGGGTTGCTCACCAAATACTGTCAGCATAGACACCAGATTACTTTCAACTTCCATCACTAGATCGATCACCCGCCGGATCATCTGTCCAGTCAGGTCCTGAAAATCCTGCGCCATCAAAATCTGGTTGAGCAATTCGCGTAAGCGGTTGGAATCCAATTCGCTACGTGACATCAAATGCTGCACATTGTGGCAAAGCGCTTTAAAATCGCTCAGGGCTATTTCACGCCGCATCAACTTATCCCAAGATGGCATCACTTGCTGAATATTCGCCGTTAATGCATTTGCGAGCGGCAAGCACTCTTCTACCGCATCCATGGTTTTATTCGCGGCTTGTTCTGTCATGTCAATGACATAACTTAGCCGTTCCTTAGCATCGGGAATTTCGGTATTCGCGAGTTCAACCAAACGATTGTCAACTTGGAAATCCATTAATGCGCTATGAAGTTGTCTAGTCAATTTGCCAACTTCATCAAAGAGCTCCCTTTGGAGTGGAGCCGCGAGTTCCCTAAATAAATCATCTGCTTGAGCTTGTTCATTCGCGCTTAATAATTCAACTAAACGCTGAGCCTTCTCGAGCGTAATGAGCCCTGATGTTTGTGACTTCATAGCTCATCCTTGCTTAAGCGAGTCGTTCGAATATTTTATCTAACTTCTCTTTTAGTGTTGCTGCGGTAAAAGGCTTAACCACATAGCCGTTAACACCGGCTTGTGCGGCAGCAATAATTTGTTCACGTTTTGCTTCGGCGGTAACCATTAACACGGGCAAATGTTTTAGGGAATCATCAGCTCTAATAGCCTTAAGCAAATCAATACCCTGCATACCTGGCATATTCCAGTCTGTCACGACAAAATCAAAGTCGCCCTTCTGTAGCATAGGCAACGCGGTTGAGCCGTCGTCTGCTTCTTGGGTATTGTTAAATCCCAAGTCTCGCAACAAGTTCTTGATGATACGTCTCATTGTCGAAAAGTCATCAACGATGAGAATCTTCATATTCTTGTCCAAGGTTTCCTCCGGTGAGCTGACATTCTGTGCTCAATAAATAATTATACTTATGTCCAATGCTTGAGTTTGCCTTTGAGTCGCAACATTGCCTGACTTAATATCTGGCTAACTCGCGACTCGCTCACCTCAAGAATGGCGCCAATTTCTTTTAAATTCAATGCTTCATCGTAGTATAACGATAGCACTAGCGCATCTCTTTCGGGCAATAATTTTATCGCCTCTACTAGTGCTGAATGAAACTGGGTCTCTGCTAGTGCTTCAAATGTACCATCACTCACATTATCGCTCGGAGTGAGTATATCCTGTGATACGCCTAAGTCTTCTATCCCTATGATTTTACCAACAGAAACATCGTTAAGAATATGATGGTACTCATCGAGCGTCATATCAAGTTTTTCTGCAATTTCTGTGTCGCGTGCATCACGACCCAACACTTGCTCTAACTCATCAATGGCTTGAGCAACTCGACGATTATTACGATGAACGGAACGGGGAACCCAATCGCCACGACGGATCTCATCCAACATGGCGCCACGGATCCGTATGCCGGCGAAGGTTTCAAACTTTGCACCTTTGCCACCATCAAACTTGGATGATGCTTCTAACAACCCCATCATCCCCGCTTGAAGCAAGTCATCGAGCTGCACTGAGGCAGGTAATCTGGCGAGCAAGTGATGTGCAATTCTTTTAACCAACGGTGCATACTGTTCAACGATTGACGTTTTACTGTCTAAACAAGTATACGCTGCGGCTTTATTCACTCGTTTTTTCCTCTTGAAAATCTGGTCGCTGAACTAAACGCTCAACGAAAAACTCCAAATGCCCACCAGGTTGCTGTGGTACTGGCCAGCTCATAATTTTATTCGCTAGGCCATGGTACGCTATCGCAGCTGGAGACTTAGGATAAGCCTCAACCACTAACTTTTGTTTACGCACTGATTTGCGAAGGTTTTCATCAAACGGAATGGTCGCAACCAGTTCAAGTGCCACGTCCAAGAATCTGTCGGTCACTTTACTGAGTTTAGCAAACAATTCCATACCTTCGCGTAAACTGCGCACCATATTCGCAACAATTTTAAAGCGGAAAACACCGTGTTCACGGCTGAGAATTTTGATCAACGCATAAGCGTCAGTGATGGAGGTTGGCTCGTCACATACCACGACTAGTACATCCTGTGACGCACGGGAGAAACTGAGCACCATGTCTGAAATCCCCGCGGCAGTATCCACGATGAGAATATCAAACTGGGTACGCATCTCACTGAAAGCACGAATTAAACCTGCATGTTGTGCGGGGCTCAATTCTACCATGCCTTGAGTACCCGAGGTCGCGGGGACAATGCCTATGCCCTTGGGACCACGGACAATAATATCATCCAGCTCAGCATCGCCTGAGAGTACATGGGAAAGGTTACGTTCAGCACGGATCCCTAACATGACATCGACGTTTGCCAAGCCTAAGTCGGCATCAAGCACTAAGACACGCTTGCCCTTTTCGGCTAATGCTACAGCGGTATTGATGGACACACTGGTTTTACCCACGCCACCTTTACCACCCGTAACCGCGATTACTTTCACTTTTTCGTTATAGGGTTGATTCATCATACGTAAACCACTTGCTTGATCCAGGGTCATAACTCTACTCAAATGCACAGGTCATATTATCTGACCACGCTGTGTCTGGTAACGATTGTTCTTCAGTGTTTTCTAAGGCCGCTAATGCCTGCTCAGCGAGCAGTAAGGTATCGGCGACTTTCATATCTTCGGGCACTCGCTGCCCATCCGTAACATAACTTAATGGCAACCCACTTTGGATCAACACACTTAATGCGCCCGCTAAAGACACGGATTCATCGAGTTTTGTGAGTACAACACCAGATAAGGGAATGCGTTTAAAGTGATTTACAGCATCTTGCAGCACGCGGCGCTGTCCTGTGGCAGACAGTACCAGATAACTGCGGATAGGTATTCTGCTATTTGCAGTTAAATTATCAAGTTGCTGGTAAAGCCGCATATCTCGTTGACCCATACCCGCGGTATCTATCAATACTAGCTTGCGATTTCTGAACTGATACAGAATTTGCTCCAGTTCAGCAAGGTCATGGGCTTGTTTGACTGGACAACCCATAATTTTGCCATAGGTGGCCAATTGCTCATAGGCGCCAATACGATAATGGTCTGTGGTAATCAAAGCCACTTGATCCGCACCATGATGGGCGGCGAAACGAGCCGCTAATTTCGCTAAAGAAGTGGTTTTGCCTACACCCGTTGGGCCAACCAGCGCTACAACACCACCTTGCTTAACGATATCATCACCTTGGTTATCAAGCATATTCGCTAGACTTTGTGGCAGTGCACGAACTAATTCTGCAGGGGTATAGTGTTGACTGAGCGCCGCTAACTTGTTCGCGACAGCTGGAGAAAACTCGGCTTCCAGCAACTTTGACTCCAGCATGGCACCGACAGGGTCGATACGTTTTTTATGCTCAGTCATCAATGCTGAAACCTGATGGGTCAACAAATTACGTAAGGATGATAATTCATCGCGCATGGCTTCGAGATCCGCATTTTGTTTTGGCGAGCTCTGCGGTTTCTTATCGAAGGGATTGCCCATATCGCGACGCTCAGCTTTAGGTGCCACAGGTGCTTGTAATCCTTTAGCCCACGCAGGCAGTTCGGCGTCTTGCTGTTGATGGGTGAGCTGTTGGTTTAAACGGCTTTGTTGCTTCTCGAGCAATGCTTGGAGAGAGTCCGCTGGCGCCGATGGTTTTAACTTAGTTTCAGCGCGAATCGGCGCTTTAGCACCGAGCGAAACTAAGTCATCACTCACATCCATAAAGGTCGGAGCCGCAGCAGGCGCCTTCGCTTTGGGCTCGTCATAGTCAACGGCAGCCACAATCTCAATGCCACCGTTCACTTTTTTATTTGACATAATCACGGCATCGGAGCCGAGCGTGTCCTTCACTTGGGCCAGTGCAGCACGCATGTCTTTGGCAAAAAAACGTTTAATCTTCACTTATGCGTCCTCTACTGGCCGACGGCAGACACTATGCGTATTTGCTTTTCATCGGGGATTTCTTGGTAAGAAATCACTCTGAGATTAGGAATAGTATATTTAACAAAGCGAGACAGTGTCGCACGTAACATACCTGACGTTAGCAAAATAGCCGGCTGACCAACCATTTCTTGCTTTTGAGCGGCATCCGCTAAGGATTGCTGCATACGCTCCGCAAGACCGGGCTCGATATTAGGACCATCGCCACCGGTTGCCTGCATCGACTGATGCAACATCTGTTCCAACTCTGGCGCCAAAGTTATGACAGGTATTTCGAGTTCAGGACCGGAGATCTCTTGAACTATCATGCGCTTCAATGCGATACGCACCGCGGCCGTTAATACTTCAGTATCGTTACTCTTAGTGCCGTATTCTAACAAAGTTTGCACTATGGTACGCAAGTCTCTGACAGAAACTCCTTCATTTAATAGGTTTTGCATCACTTTTACGACATTTCCGAGCGGCATCACATCAGGAATAAAGCCATCCACCAGCTTAGGCGAATGCTTGGCAAGCATATCCATCAGTTGTTGCACTTCTTCGTAGCCTAAGAGTTTCGCCGCGTTATTCGTCAATATTTGGCTGATATGGGTTGCCACCACTGTCGCGGCATCCACCACGGTATAACCTAAGGTTTGTGCATGTTCACGCAGCTCTGGGGCAATCCAAACCGCTTCGAGACCAAAGGCAGGATCACGCGTTTCGATACCATCGAGCTTGCCATAAACTTGACCAGGGTTGATGGCGAGTTCGCAGTCATGGCGAATATCCGCCTCTCCAACCACCACGCCCATTAACGAGATGCGGTAGGCATTGGGTGATAAATCGAGGTTGTCACGAATATGTACCGCAGGCACCAAGAAGCCCAGTTCTTGAGAAAGTTTTTTACGTACTCCTTTGATCCGGCTCAGTAATTCACCACCTTGCCCCTTATCGACCAATGGGATCAAACGATAACCCACTTCCAGACCGATAGTGTCAACGTGGTGCACATCGTCCCAGCTAAGTTCTTTAGGTTCTCTTTCGGCTCTTTCAGTTGGGCCCGTTTTGACTTGCTCAAGGGCTTTGGCACGTTTGGCTTCATTACGTTTAAATATAAAGTAAGCGGCACCACCTGTGATCACGGCAAAGCTTAAAAACGCCATGTGTGGCATGCCTGGCACAATAC
Organism: Shewanella sp. Shew256; assembly: GCF_002196695.1. Taxonomy (NCBI): domain Bacteria; kingdom Pseudomonadati; phylum Pseudomonadota; class Gammaproteobacteria; order Alteromonadales; family Shewanellaceae; genus Shewanella; species Shewanella sp. Shew256. The sequence goes on from NZ_NAJR01000007.1 coordinate 53,861, forward strand.
CCATGACAAAGAGTACGCCAGCCGCAATACTGAGTGACTTGTGACTGTCAAACATCTGACTAATCAACATCTGGCCCATATCGCCAGATTCATTTTGACGGGTCACCATCAACGCCGCAGCAATTGACAACAACAGGCCGGGGATTTGTGCGACGAGACCGTCACCAATGGTTAACAGGGTATAAATTTCAACGGCTTGGGAGAATGTCAAACCGTGCTGCACAATCCCGATAATAAACCCACCGAGAATGTTGATAACCAAGATCATGATACCGGCAATCGCATCGCCCTTTACAAACTTAGACGCACCGTCCATCGCGCCATAGAAGTCGGCTTCGCGGGTCACCTCGGCGCGTCTGGTTCTGGCTTGATCCTGATTAATAATACCTGCGTTCAAGTCGGCATCGATGGCCATTTGCTTACCGGGCATCGCATCTAAGGTAAAGCGAGCACTCACCTCGGCAATACGGCCAGCACCTTTAGTCACAACGGCAAAGTTGATAATAATCAAGATTATAAATACAACTAGACCCACTGCATAGTTACCGCCAATGACCACGGAGCCGAAGGCCTCAATCACCTTACCGGCGGCATCACCACCATTGTGACCTTCGAGTAATACTACACGGGTCGATGCCACGTTAAGTGCGAGTCGCAGCAATGTCGCGACTAATAAAACAGTTGGAAAAGCAGCAAAGTCTAAGGGTCTGTCGGTATAAATCGCGACAAGAAGAACAATCAAAGCCAAGGCAATGTTAAAGGAGAATAAAACGTCGAGTAGAAATGGCGGGATAGGCAATACAATCATAGCCAATGCCGCAAGCACTAGCATTGGCGTACCTATGCCCTTGAAAGAGCTCAGTTTCAACTGTTTTACTTGGCCTAGGGAGGCTTTAACATCCATTCACAGATACCTAAACTTTGACGTATAACAGCCTGGAAGCAAAAAGCGCGCCAACCGCTAACAGTTCAAGTTATGGTTTTATCTCTGTGAACTATCTCTTCGTTAACCTAACACTTAACTAGTGCTTCAGCTCGTCAGGAATGGGTTGATTAGCAGGGATTGGAATAGGTTTACGACCACGACCTTTTTGGTACTGGCGTAACTGGAACACATAAGCCAGTACCTGTGCCACCGCAGTAAATAGGCCCTCAGGGATCTGCTGCTCAAGTTTAGTGGTGTGATAAATGGCCCGCGCAAGCGGTGGTGCAGAGACAATCGCAATGTTATGTGCCCTTGCCACCTCGCGGATTTTAAACGCCACTTCGTCGACGCCTTTAGCGATCACAAAAGGCGCTGCAGAGCGCTTCACATCGTATTTAATGGCCACCGCATAATGCTCAGGGTTCACCACAATCACATCCGCATTGGGCACTTCGGCCATCATGCGCCGCTGCGCTAACTCACGCTGCATTTGCCGTACTCGCCCTTTGACCTCGGGTTTACCTTCGGTATCTTTATACTCGTCTTTGACTTCCTGCTTAGTCATTTTCAGCTGTTTGTTGTGGTTCCAGATCTGAAACGGCACATCGATGACCACTATGACTAAGACGGAGGAGCAAAGCAGAATGAACATCCACACCAATAAATCCAGCGCATGATGGACGTTACCGGGGAGATGATCGGCAGACAGGAGCAGAATATCGTTAAAATAATGACTGAGTAGCAAATAAGCCGCGATTGCTACCACGGAGAACTTAGCAATCCCTTTGGTTAATTCAACCAAGGCCTGCACACCAAACATCCGCTTAAAGCCTGCAATCGGGCTCATCTTACTGGCTTTAGGCATCATGGCTTGGGTGGAGAAATTCATCCCGCCAAGGGATACGTTACCGATAAATGCCACCACCACAATCAGTAACATAATCTTGAGTAACGGCCAGCCAATCTCGCTCCCCACGACGCCCCATACATTAAACATCTGGTTCGTATCGAAAATCGCAGCGCGCTCCATGGTAAATACACGCTCGAATACGTTGGATAAGGCTTTCGCAATTCCAGGTCCGAGCATATATAAGCCAGTCGCCGCCGAGAGTAACACGGTCGCAGTACCTAACTCTTTTGAACGGGCTACCTGCCCTTTTTCTCGCGCCTGTTCGAGGCGCCTCCCGGTGGGTTCCTCGCTGCGTTCGCCGCTACTTTCTTCAGCCATTACGCGTTCCTATCCGGTTAGAATATGCCATTGGCTTGGCACTGAAGCCCTAAAATATCACACAGCAAAAGCTGTGCCGACGCCCAGACTTCTTCGAAATGGGCCATTACGGGAGTCAAGGTCAACCATAAAATCAGCAGTCCACCAATCATAGTGATGGGGAAACCTATCGAGAAAATGTTCAGCTGCGGCGCGGCGCGGGTCATGACCCCAAAGGATAAGTTAACGAGTAGTAAGGCAATAATCGCCGAGAGCGACATAGTCAGTGCCGCGCCAAACATATAGGAGCCCCATTCCGCTAGCGAGCGATAACTTGTTAAGGTTAATCCTTGATTCGAAATCGGTAAGGTCTCAAAACTGGCGACGAGCATGCGGATCATCAACAGGTGTCCATCGACGGCGAGAAAAATCAACGTCGCGAGTAACAAGAAGAAATTACCTATCACTGGTGTTTGTTGACCAGATCCAGGGTCGACCATAGAGGCAAAACCTAAACTGGTTTGCATACCAATGATCTGGCCCGTTAACACAAAGGTTTGCATCACCATTTGGGTCACAAAACCCATGGCGACACCAATAATAATTTGCTGGGCGGTAATAAAAACAGCGCTTAAGGAAAAGAGTTCGGCATCCTTTACGGGCGGCAAAACTGGCGCAATGGTAAGCGTGATGGCAACGGCTAACAGTAAACGTACACGAGTCGGAGTTGTTGTAGCCCCAAACACCACCATGACCATCAACATGCTGGTCACGCGAAACAATGGCCACATGTAAGAGGCGATGGTTTGCATTAAGGTGTCGAGCAGCAGCTCCATGGACTTAACCCACCACTTGGGGAATGCGGTTAACCATTTCGATAAAGAAATCCATCAGGGTTTGCACTAACCAGTGTCCCATGACCATCAAGGCCAGTAAGGTCACTATCAGTCGAGGTAAAAAGCTTAAAGTCTGTTCGTTAATTGAGGTCGCAGCTTGAAACACCGCCACAATTAAGCCAATACCCAGCCCTGGCAGTACGATGGCCGAAACCATCATGACTATCACGGCTAAGGCCTCACGGAAAATATCGATTAGGGCTTCTGGCGTCATCGCGAATCTCCGCTCGTCTAACCAAAGCTATTGGCGAGTGTGCCCATTACTAGGCCCCAGCCGTCGACAAGCACAAACAACATGATCTTAAAGGGTAAAGAGACAATCATCGGCGAGAGCATCATCATACCCATGGCCATCAAGATACTGGCCACCACGAGATCGAGCACTAAGAATGGCACAAACAACATAAACCCAATTTGAAAGGCGGTTTTCAGTTCACTGGTAATAAAAGCTGGCACCAACACGCTCATTGGCGCTTCTTCTGGGGAATTAATGTTTTGATACCCCGAGATATCGATAAAGGTTTTCAGATCTGTGGTACGCACTTGCCCTAACATGAATGCACGTAATGGCTCTTTGCCCTTATCGAAGGCCTGTTGCAGCGTGAGCTGCTCATCAATATAAGGCTTGACCCCTTGGTCATAAATTTTGTCGAACACCGGCGCCATAATGAAAAAGGTCATAAACAGGCTCATACCAATCAAAACTTGGTTAGAGGGTGTCTGTTGTAAACCAATGGCTTGGCGCAAAATCGACAGCACCACTATGATGCGAGTAAAAGAGGTCAACATAATGACCATCGCAGGGATAAAGCTCAGCGAAGTCATTAGTAACAGGATTTGCATGGTCACCGAATATTCGGTCGAACCATCGGCGGCGGTTTTTACGGTTACCGCAGGCAATACACCATCGGCCGCGCCCACCGATGCGGCAAACAACAGGGTACTGACCCCAATTAAGGTGAGTATGTACTTCATCATTGTTTTAATTTCGCCTGCCGTAGCTTGTCCGCAAAGGAAGTGGACTCAATTTCGATAGGCTCAGCTAATTTATCAATTAAATTAACCTGTTGCCCGCTAACGCCCAACAAATACTGCTGTTCACCAACCTGAACGAGTACCAAACGCTCCTTCTGCCCAAGCGATGTTACCGCGAGGGTTTTCAGTACACTGTGATTAGTCGGCACTAAATTAAATCGCCGCAGCAGGTAGGCTAAGGCGAAGATAAGCAATAACACTAAAATAAGACCGCCAAGCATGCTCGCTGCGGCGGCCATTTGCGAGGGTTCTGCCACTTTCGTTGCTGTCGCGGTACTTTCGTTAGCAACGCCAGCAACACTCGCCTGAGTCGCTGCTACTAGACTGAGAATTACCGATGTGCTCATCTCGCTCCTTCAGGCTTCGTGTTTATCGGTGAATTACTTAAGCTTTTTAATCCGCTCAGTTTGACTGATCACATCCGTTAGGCGGATACCAAACTTATCGTTAACCACAACCACTTCGCCATGGGCGATAAGCGTGCCATTGACCATCACATCTAGCGGCTCACCCGCGACCCTGTCCAACTCTACGACAGAACCTTGGTTCAACTGCAGCAGGTTACGAATGCTGATATAGCTGCGACCGACCTCCATCGAGATCGTCACAGGGATATCTAAAATAGTGTCTAGTTTGGCGGCTTCGGCCTTACTAATTGGCTGCGACTCGTCTACCAGCTCGTCAAGGTCAATGGCATTAGCCTCTTCCAATGCCTGCTCGGCCATGGCTGCTGCCCAATCATCATCTGTACTCATCTCACTTCACCTTTATAATTCGGATATGTCTCTGGCTTTGCCTTTACGTGTCACTAATTGCAGTTCGGATTTGACCGTTTCAGGACGTGGGATTTTTTCGTAAATTTTAAGTGCTAGATTATCGCGTGAACGCCCCATTTTACAGCGATACGTCGGTAAGTCTTCGATTTTCATCATAATGTATTCAGGCAGCTCGATTGGAATAATATCCCCGGCCTTGAAGTTCATGACGTCTTTGAGTGTGAGTTCATGCTCAACCACACTGGCATCAAATCCGACTTTCACATCCATAATTTCGTCATGCAGCGCCTGTGACCAACGCATGTCCGTGTCTTGTTTATCACTCTGCACACCGGCATCGAGTAGTTCACGGATAGGTTCAATCATCGAATACGGCATAGTGATATGGAAGTCACCGCCGCCGCCATCCACTTCGATATGGAAGGAGTTAATCACCACCACTTCAGTGGGACTGACGATGTTCGCCATAGCGGGGTTGACTTCGGAGTCTAAATAATCAAACTCCACATCCATCACCGGCGCCCACGCATCTTTATAGTCTTCAAAGATAATCTTAAGCAAAAGTTGCACGATGCGACGTTCGGTCGGGGTAAATTCCCGCCCTTCAATCTTGGCATGGAAACGGCCATCGCCGCCAAAAAAGTTGTCCACCAGAATAAACACTAAACGCGCTTCCATGGTGATCAGTGCCGTACCTTTTAAGGGATGAAAGCGCACCATGTTCAAGCTGGTCGGGACGAATAAGGTGTGTACGTACTCACCAAATTTCAGCATTTGCACGCCGTTAATCGACACTTCGGCCGCACGACGCATCATGTTGAACATGCTGATCCGCAGGTGACGGGCAAAACGCTCATTCACAATCTCGAGCGTGGGCATACGGCCACGCACGATACGGTCTTGGGAGGAAAAGTCGTAGGAGCGAGCTTCCAGCCCCGCGGCATCAAGCTCATTATCCTCTTCGACGTCATCGACTCCGTGTAAGAGCGCATCAATTTCGTCTTGGCTTAATAAATCACTCACAGTATTGTCTTCGCCTCTTTAAGGTGCTGAAGATAAAAGGTTATTGCATTACAAAACCGGTAAAGAGTACTTTCTCAACCACTTTACGTCCGGTCACGGATTGCAAGGTATTTTGCACGCTCAGCAGCGCTAATTGCCGCAATTCATCTTTACCCGCCTGAGTACTCAATTTTTGTACATCGGCGCCACTAAAGGTGGTTAACAGCGCATCTTCAATCAACGGAATATGCTTTTGAGTCAAAACATCATCGTCTTGGCCTCTAACCATCAATTGCACTTTAATTTCAACGAGACGAGCGCGATCTGGCCCAGGGAGATTAAATAAAAAGGGTCGTGGCATTGGTACGTAGGCCGCCATTGCCGCATCGGCGGCAGGAGTGGTTGCCTCAGTAGGCGCAGTCCCTTCGGCCGCTGCTGCAGGGGCTTCATCACTGCTACCGAGGAAAAACCACAGCGCACCACCTATTAATAGTGCCACTAAGACGCCCGCACCGATAAAAATAAACTTCTTCTTACTTTTAGGCGCTTCGGTGCTTTCAAGTTCTAGTGATTCTTCCTTGGCCATTTTATATACTCTTTAATTGGCTAAATGCGGGAATGGATTAGGATGCGGATTATAATCCGCATTATTACTATAGGTTACCTTCTTAAGCGTAATAATCTATACCTGAATTTAAACTAGTTGCTTGATTTAAACCTAAATCTAGCTCTTCTGCCGAGAAATCATCCACATTTCCACCACTCGAACCACCCGCTTCACCAAATCCCCCCTCACGGCGTTGACCTTGGTCACCTTGAGAAACATGACTGTCGGCCAATTGCATGCCTTGTTCCTGTAATAATTCACGCAGGCGGGGAATGGCTTGTTCGACCACATCGCGGGTTTGCGATTGTGTGACATGGAACTGCACTTGTGTCTGGTCGCCATGGACTTGCACTTTAACCAACATATGCCCAAGTTCTGGCGGATCTAAACGGATTTCCGCCTGTTGGATACCCTGGCTTACCATAGTCACCAATTGCTGCTTCATCACAGGTGAAAAGCGCTGGATCATCTCCTGCATTTGGTTTTGAGTTTCTACACCTTGGCGCAAGGAAAGCTGCACTTGCGGAATATCTTGACGCTGGGTTGCTGGCGTTGCCAAAGAATGCAGTGAAGATACTGCTTTAAACTCCACAGGCTTAAACTCGCTGCCCGCCTCTTCGCTGCCAGGACTTAAAGCAGCAACTTGGCTATCTTGCTGCGCATCGAGAGTAACCGCTAGCTTAGCGTCTTTTAGCAAAAAGCCTGCTGAAATCTCGGCGCGGGATGGGTTGTCGGCAGTAAGACTCGGATCTATGGCTGTGGTACCTGATACATTAGTCGCGGCATTAGTGCCTAAGGTATTAAGATCGTTAGCATTAGCGGCTGTGGCTGCATTCGTCGTTAATACATCACTCGCAGAGGCATTGGCCGCTTTAATTGGTGTTTGATTATCAACGACTTGGGACACCATACTTTGGGGTGCTAGAGCTTTATCTGCTGGCTGCGTCGACACATTTATTGCCTTAGCGCCAATTGTTGCACCAAGCTCTGTTGTACCAGGCTCTTTTGCCCCTAACAAAGGTTCACCCTCAATGGGTAAAATATGATTTTCGGGCGGTTTAACGAACTTTTCGCTGCGCAGACCTGAAAGTAGCGCAGCATCATCAATCAAAAGCGAATCATCAACTAAAGCACCTTGAGTATCCGTTTCCGCCACTGTCGCGGCCGCAACCAAAGCATCAACATCAACAGCTGGGATCTGTGGTTCTACACTCTCAGTAGCAGCAACATCAGCCGCGTTCTGTTGTGAGGCTTGCTGCTGTATAAACTTTGCGGTGACTTGCGCAGTATTTTGTCCGGTCGCCTTTGAGGTGACTGACTCAGAGTCTGGTGTTTCAGAACTCACATCCACTTTTGTATTGCCAATGCTTATGTTGGAGACCTCGACAAACTTAGCCATTTCATCGGAAAAAGTGCCGTCAACAATAGAACTGTCGGTCTGAGATGGGTCATCGACTAATAATGAAGATGTAGAGTCTGCGTCCACCGTTGCCGTGATATCGGCCTCAAGCGGCAAAGACTCGCCCGGAGCTGCCGCTTTCTTCATCTCATTTGCCATACCAATCTGGGCGAAAATCAAGCTGATATCGGCTTCATCATCGGTATTGGTATCGTCAGTGCTGGCTTCCGCTTTAGCAGATTTGACGGCCACATCCTGAGATATAGGGGTTTTAGTCGAGGGGGATGATACGGATGTAACTGAAGCCAACGCTGCAGAAAAGTCTTCACTATTAGCATCTTGAGTCAATGCTTTACTCGAGCTAGCGCTGTTTTTCGCGCTTGACGCTAATAGGATGTTGTTCATTTGTTGCATATCAGCTCCTAAACATTCACCCCAAGACATAAAAACATGCGGGCAAACGTCAATTTATGCGGCTTTGGCCATATCTTGCATAAAGCTAGCAAATAAAATGCCAACAAATGGAGCTTACTGATTGAAGAAACAACTTAAACAAGCAATGGCTAGCTTGGGTTAGGGTTTATTGCGGCGAAAAAACTGCTGAGAGGCAAATTCATCTGTCATCTTTTGCTCTTTCTTCAACTCAAGTGCTTGGCGTTTTTTCTCTTTATTCTCTAAGAGTAGTTCTACTGCCTTACGTTTCTTCTGCTTCTCGAGCCAATGCTGCTGACGATAATTTTTTTGCTTCTCCCCATCGGCGACCACACGATTTTGCTGCGCAATGGCCTCATCGATTTGGCGGATAAAACGGTGGAATTGGTGATAATGGCTGGCGCTGATGGCTTGTCCCTGCTGAGACTGCATCTGCTTCATGTAGTCCAAGCGATAATTGTTGAGTGCATCCAACTGATTTTGACGCTTTTGACACTCTAATTGTGCCGACTTTAGCAACAACGCAGCCTGTTCCTCTGCATCGAGGGCTAATTTTAACACCAGCAATAAAGGATCGGCATTCGCCATAACAGTCTCGATTATTTACATTGCGCCGCGAGTTGCCCAAGCATGACTTGGCTATCGGCAAAACTAAAGGCATCACGCATGGTTTGGCGTAAGAAGGCATTCATCGCAGGTTGCAGGCGTATGGCGTTATCGATTCGCGGATCGCTGCCTTGGGCATAAGCCCCGATCGAAATCAGGTCCTTATTCTGCTGGTAAAGGGAATAGGTCTGTTTGACGCGGCGCATGGCTTCTAAGTGCTCGTTCGAAATCACCATTGGGGCCACACGGCTAATGGAAGCCTCAATATCGATTGCGGGATAGTGCCCGGAATCAGCTAATGCACGGGAGAGCACAATATGGCCGTCGAGGATAGCCCGAGATGCATCGGCAATAGGATCCTGTTGGTCATCGCCCTCGGTCAGTACAGTATAAAATGCGGTTATAGAACCTTGCCCGGGACCACCATTGCCTGCCCGCTCAACCAAACGTGGCAATTTCGCAAATACCGAAGGTGGATAACCTTTCGTCGCCGGTGGCTCACCTACGGCTAGGGCAATCTCCCGCTGCGCCTGGGCATAACGAGTCAAACTGTCCATTAATAACAATACGTTATAGCCTAAATCCCGAAAATACTCGGCAATACGAGTAGAGGTTTCACAGGCGCGAAGGCGCATTAATGGTGAAGTATCGGCGGGCGCCGCCACCACAACCGAGCGTGCTCTGCCCTTTTCACCAAGGATTTCTTCAATAAATTCTTTAACTTCGCGACCACGCTCCCCCACTAATCCCACCACAATAATGTCAGCGGTAGAGCCTCGCGTCATCATGCCGAGTAGCACACTCTTACCCACGCCAGAGCCTGCAAATAGGCCCATACGTTGGCCCTTACCAACGGTGAGCATGGCATTGATGGCGCGTACGCCCACATCGAGTGGTTCGGTGATCGCTCGGCGAGAAAGTGGATTGATGGCGTTACTGTGCCTCGGCGCCTGTTGCTCAGTCGATAAAGCGCCAAGACCATCTAATGGCACACCATTACCGTCGAGTACGCGCCCCAACAGGGATAAGCCCACATTGAGCCCCGCCTGCTCACCGAGGGGAATAACCCGTGCGCCGGGTAACACACCGCGCAATTCCTCAATCGGCATCAGATACAGCAGTTCATCGTCGAAGCCAACAACTTCGGCGATCAACTCTCCCGCCATGGTTTCGATAGAACACAAGCTGCCAACGGGGGCGCGACAACCACTAGCTTCTAAGGTTAAGCCAACCACGCGCACCAGTTGGCCACTGGCGACAGCACGGAATGGCGGGACTTTATCGATGCAATGATTCAGCTTATTCAGCAGTTGATGGCGGCGATTTTGCATCTTGCTCTCCATCATGTTGTGGCTGGCTACTTTGCGCCTCGTCACCTAGCTCGGTAGTCGAGGCAACTTTTGCGGCGTTTTCCTCATCGAGGACCGCTTGGCGCTGTTGCTGCTGATGACTCAAATGGGATTGTTGATTACGTAAGGATTCAAATACCGCATCAATGCGCGAGGATAGGGTTAAATCCACCAACGAGCGTTGGCTACTAATGATGCAGTCGCCGACAGAGAGGGTAGGATCCGCCTCTAATTGCCACTGATTAAGGTTCAATTGAGTACTGGAATATAGCTTCTCGACTAAAGTGACATCGTCGGGATGGAGACGAATACTGACGCTTTGCTCCTTGATCGGCAATGATTCAACCCCTAAACGCAGTGCAGATAAAATTTGCTCTGGATGGGTTTTAAGTTCATGACCAATCACAGATTTAGCCAGCGCCATGGTTAGCGTCATTAAAGAATGTTCAATATCGCCATCGAGTAATTGCAATGGCTTTTCAAACTGACTCAGCAGTCCTTCGAAGCGAGTGACTAATGCCTTCGCTTCGGCAAGCCCAGCTTCGAGCCCCTGCTCATGCCCTTGGGCTAGGCCCTCGGTATGGCCTTGCTCTAATCCTTCGAGTCTGCCCTGCTCTAGCCCTTCGGCATAACCTTGGGTCTTGCCTTCGTTAAAGCCTTCCTCCTCGGCTTGAGCGCGAATGTCTTCAATCTCGGCCAAGGTTGGTGGAGCAACCGTTTCAACGGCCACGGCCTTCGGCGATAGTTGCCCTGCATAACCAAACAGGTTGGAGACACCCTCTTCCTCGGCTTCGGTGACATCGGGTAATGACCAATGACTGAACTCAATATCGGCGTCGCTGACGACCCTGTGGGACAATTTATTGTCGCTATTGTCACTCCGATTAGAGGAACTCATCGCCACCACCGCCGCCTAACATGATTTCACCGCTGTCACTTAAACGACGTGCAATTGACAGAATTTCTTTTTGAGCAATCTCCACTTCGCTGATCCGGATCGGGCCCATGGCCTCTAAATCGTCACGCAGCAATTCGGCGGCCCGTTTTGACATATTGCCCAGAATTTTATCTTTAAGTTGATCGTCGGTACCTTTAAGTGCCTTCATCAACACATCCTGCTGCACTTCACGCAGCAAGGTTTGGATACCGCGGTCGTCTACATCGATCAGGTTTTCGAACACGAACATTAAGTCTTGGATTTGCTGCGCCATTTCCTCGTCGGTTTCGCGCATGGTTTCCATCAACTGGCTTTCGATACCGGTATCGAGGTAGTTCATGATGTTGGCAGCCGCTTTTAAACCGCCCATCTTCGCCGCCTGTGCGCCACCTTGGCCGGCGAATTGTTTCTCCATGATATCGTTCAATTCCTGCAATGCCGCAGGCTGCACTTCTTCAAGGTTAGCAATACGCATCATTAAGTCTAAGCGCGTGTTCTCAGGGAACTGGCCGAAAATCTCCGCCGCTTGATCTGGCTCTAAATACGATAAAACAATGGTTTGGATCTGAGGATGTTCGTTTTGGATGATAGTTGCCACTTGGCGCGCATCCATCCATTTGAGTGAGTCTAAGCCTTTGGCGCCGCTGCCCATGATAATTTGTTCAATCAAATTACCGGCTTTGTCTTCACCTAAAGCCGCGGTTAACGCCTTACGGACGAACTCTTCACTGTTAAAACCAATAGAAGAATACTTTTGAATATCATCGAGAAACAGCTTATGCACCCCGATGACTTTTTCCTGCCCAAAGTCTTCCATGGCCGCCATCGCCATCCCCACCTTTTGCACTTGTTTAGGTTCTAAGTGCTTTAAAATGGAGGCGGCATCGGCTTCACTCAAACTTAACAGTAAAATTGCCGTTTTTTCGATACCGCTGAGATCCTTTACATTAAAGCCAGAAGTTTCAGCGGCGTCTTTTGATTTATTCTCAGCCATTGTCTTGTAACCAGTTTTTCACGACTTGGGTAGAAAGCTCGGGCTCATTGGCCACAAGCGCACGGATAGCTTTAATCATATCATCATCTTTATGCAGATTAGGGATAAGAATTGAGCCATCGTCGGCATAACTATACTCTGCTTCTTTGGTATTGAGCATCCCTAAGGTATCGGCGGCGTATTGGTCTTCAATCTCGGCCAGCTCATTACCCAGTCTTGAATCTTCTGGCATGTTCACATTGTCAGGATAGATTAAGCGTTTCAACATTGGACGCACTACAGCAAGAATGAGCACTAAGATCACTAAGGCACCAACACCTAACTTGACCGCACGCCAGAACCAAGGTTGCTCCCAAAGCTCAGGCGCAGGAACATCTTCAACCAATTGATCCATAAAGGGAACAGTGACCACCTCTAAAACATCACCACGCTGGGCGCTAAAACCTACCGCACCTTCCAGTAAACGGCGGATATTGGTGAGCTCTTGCTCGGTACGAGCAACGCGCGCCACTTGGCCATTTTCACCGGCGGCGCCCGGTTTAAAGTCCACGGCAACCGATACACTGACGCGGCGCACAACGCCAATTTGCTGACGGGTATGGCTGATAGTGGTGTCTAATTCAAAATTACGGGTTGCTTCGCGGTGCGAGTTACCCGCCGTTACGCTTTCAGTCGCCTTAGCCGCTTCCTGTGGAATATTAGACTCCATCGGTGGCTGGTTCGATAACGCGCCAGGAATACCACCAGTCGAACCGCCAGTCGAATTATTCTCGACCGTCATTTCGCTGCGCAGCGACGGTAAATCGGGGTTAAAACGTTTTGCCGTTTGCTCGACCGCGGTGAAATCCATGCTCACATCAACTTGGGAAGTGAAGTTATCAGGACCAAGGATGGGCGTCAGAATGGAGTCAATTTTAGTGCGGTATTCGGCTTCTTTTTGTTGTACTAGTTCAAGCTCACGGCGTGCCCTTGCAGACACACCATCTTGACTGCCTGAATTGAGTAAACGGCCATTAGAATCTGTAACTGTGACGCGAGATGGCTCTAAGCCCTGAACCGCAGAAGCGACGATATCCACAATCGCATCGACTTCACCTTGGCCTAAACCACCACGGCGAGTGTTAATGACAACGGTCGCACTGGGTTGCGAGGTATTGCGGGCAAACACGTTTTCTTTCGGGAGCGCTAAAATCACCTTGGCGCGGCTAACACTTTGTAATTGTTCGATTGCGCGGGCGAGATTTTCTTCTTGGCTATGCTTGAGACGAGCCTGCTCCATGCGTTGGCTCACGCCAAAACCACTGTCTTGGGTCAAGAAGTCTTTGCTTGAGGCTGCGGCACTATCGATACCCGCACGGCTCAGCATCATTTTAACTTCTTGATATTTGTCTTCGGGCACCTTAACAACGTCGACATCGATTTGATATTTGATCTTGTTTTTATCGAGTACATCGAGCACTTGCACCATTTCCTGAGTCTCCATTTTACCCAATGGACGATACTCAGGTTCCTGTGCCCAGATCATGACGAACACGGCTAATGCCAAACAAATGGCAAGGGCTAAAATCATGGTGATTTGACGCATCATATCGACGCCACCGAGACTCCCCAGCACGCCGGATTTATTTTCCTGTTGGACCCCTTGGTCCACTGCGCCGGCGTTTGATCCGACAATCATTTCTGTGCTCACGATTCGTACCTGCTAATTGCGTTATTCACTGGCCTAAACAGGCATGCTCATTATTTCTTTATAAGCTTCAACGAGCTTATTGCGCACTTGGACTGTGGCTTCAAAGGCAACACTGGCCTTTTCGCGGGCGATAACTGTATCAGAAAGGCTCACAGTGGTGTCACCCATTTCGAGTCGGGTCGCAAGATTCGATGAGGTTGATTGCAAACCACTAACATTGCCAATGGCTTGGGAGAGGAGTTGTCCAAAGTCAGCACCGCTGGTGTTATTCACTTGCTGCACAATGTTATTGGGTGAAATCCCAAAAGAAGGTTTAATTTCACCTTGAAGTGACTGCATTTCTTGCAGTAATGAATTCGCGCCAATTTGCATGTCGTGCTCCCCATCGTCGAGTTATTGACGATTAAACTCTCTAGATAAACAGGATATGCAAAAGCACGGCCAAGTTTTCACTTAGCCGTGCTAAAAAGAATTGAGGGAATCGTCAGATATGAAATTGCCACAGGGTAACCCAGTGGCAAAGGTGCAAGTTAGGTTGCAAAAACCGACTTAGTTGGGCAATTGAATCCCCATATCGCGCATTCTGGCCATCTTGTATCTTAAAGTACGCGCACTGATCCCGAGTTTCTCGGCAACCAACTTACGGCTACCCTGGCATTGCGCTAGGGTTTCGAGAATGATCACATGCTCCTGCGCCTTCAACTCTTCACCTAAACCTTCAGGCTCACTGGCGAATTCGGCTTCATCGGATAACAGAGGCACATCTTGGGCATCGATAATAATATCGTTGGCGCTAATCACAGCTCCAGCACGTAAAATTAACGCGCGTTGGACAACGTTATCCAACTCGCGCACATTCCCCGGCCAGCGGTGGCTGAGTAAACGACGACAAGCTGCCTCATCAAACTCAGGCAAATCAAGCACATTGAGCGCCTTCGCGTGCTTGGCTAGCAAATGCCGAGCTAAGGGCAAAATATCCGCAGGGCGTTGATTCAAAGCTGGCCATGTCAGTGGAAACACGTTAATACGATAATAGAGATCCTCCCGAAATTGCCCCGCAGCAACGACGGCCTTTAAATCGCGATTCGAGGTGGCAAGCACCCGAACATCTAACTTAATGGTTTTGCGACCGCCTAAACGCTCTACTTCACGCTCTTGCAGCACACGCAGCAGTTTGGCCTGAAGTCCCAAATCCATCTCTGAAATTTCATCGAGTAATAAGGTGCCGCCCTGCGCCTGCTCAAATTTACCAGGACACGCCTGATAAGCACCGGTAAAGGCGCCCTTTTCATAACCAAATAAGGTCGCCTCAAGCATATTCTCGGGGATAGCCGCACAGTTAATGGCCACAAATGCTTGATCGGCACGGCTGCTGTGCTGATGAATATAACGGGCTAACACTTCTTTACCTGAGCCGCTTGGCCCAAGGATCATCACTGAGGCATCGGATGCCGCCACTCGCTGCGCCAGAGACAAGAGCGCGAGACTCTTTTCATCGGCAACGACTGGCTTATCACTATTTTGTTTGAGCGGTAAATAGCGGGAAACTTGGTTGAGCAACACCTCTGGAGCAAAGGGCTTAGCCAAATAATCGACGGCGCCCAATTTAATTGCACTCACCGCACTGCCAATGGTGGCATATGCCGTCATCAATAACACTGGCAGCTTAGGGTGATGCTGCTGTAAGTAATTTAATAAGCCTAAGCCGCCAATACCCTGCATCTGCACATCGCTGATCACTAAATCAAACTGATGTTGCTTCAAGGCGATAATGGCTTCCTCGCCGGAGGCCACATCGATACAGTCGTATTGCGCCAACATCAAGGTATCGAGCAAAGCCTCACGCAGGGATGCATCGTCTTCGACTAAGAGTAATTTGGCTTCAGACATAGGGTTTCTCCAGCGGCAATACAGTCGCCGATTTCGCCTGCGGGAACGTCAGCGACACAGTACAACCTTTATTAGGCATACAACTCAATTGGATTTGTCCGCCATGATTGCGCACCACCGACTGCACAACGGCTAAGCCTAGGCCCGTTCCTTGCGCTTTGGTGGTAAAGAAAGGCTCCAACACTTTTTGTTGCATCTTGGCATCCAGCCCTTTACCATTGTCGACCACATTGAGGGCTAGCTGCTCGCCGATATCATTAGCGACGATTTGGATCTGCGTTGCTCCGGCTTCAAGGCTATTCATCACCAGATTATTCACGGCGGAACTGAGCGCGTTCACATTCGCCAGCATTAGGCCATTGGACGCATTGGTGACGGTCAATGCTGCGCCGCGCTGAGCCACAATCGGCTCACAGTTCGCCATAACAGTATTAATCACCTCATCAAGGTTAACTAACTCGCCCAATTCATCCTGCCGCCCTTTAGCCATCAACAGCATATCGTTAACTTGGCGTTCAAGCTCATTGAGTCTATCGACTAATTTTTGCTGAAATTTTGCCTTAGCAGATTCAGATAATTTGGGACTGGCCAGATTCGCAGCATAGAGCAGTGCAGCCGACAGTGGCGTACGCACCTGATGCGCCAGCGTCGCGACCATTTTTCCGAGGGCTGATAAGCGCTGCAGATGGGACAGATTTTTTTGCAGTAGACGGGTTTCGGTCAGATCCGTCAGCACAATTAATTGGCCTGGTTCCGGCGTTAATGGGGTAATAGCTAATTTGACTCGGCGGCCATTACGTAATGACACCTCATGGCCGTCATCGTCCTGCGGTGCAAACGCCGTATGGATCACATCAATCCAGCGCACGCCGCATAACGACTGCTCCAGCAATTCCACGGCAACAGGGTTTGCATCGGTGACAATACCATCACCGTTCAAAATCACCACGCCAGAGGGCATAGCCTGTAAAATATGCTCCATTCGATTGGACATATTGGCGGCCTCACGCAGTTGGTTCCATTGTTTGCTAGTGTGCTTGAATGTTTCAAGTTGCGCTAGTGGATGGGCTGACATAGTCACTCCGTCAAAAAATTGCTTCTGACGGAGTGTTTGCAGATTCTATGCCAAATTAAGAAATGAATTTAGATAGGTAAAACAATAGGATAAACAACTGGAATATGACTATTCTTTCGTCATTCCGTACTTACGCATTTTCTCAACTAAGGTCGTGCGGCGAATACCTAGCATCTCGGCGGCGCGCGCAACCACGTTATCCTGTTGTTCTAACGCTTGGCGTATCATGTCGATTTCAAGCTCAGCCAACAGATCCTTAAGGTTGACCCCTTCCGGCGGTAACTCGCTCGGGAAACGGGTTTCAGGGATTTCAACCGGCTCTTCACTGGTGAAGATGGATGCTAATGCATCACGCTCCTGTTGTTCTTCACTGAGTTCGATACTGTATTCGGGCACATCGATATGACGATACTTAATAGGCAAGTCATTCACATCGACTAACCCGCCCGGATATAAAATCGTTAAACGCTCGACAAGGTTAGACAGTTCTCGCACGTTACCCGACCAAGCGTGTTCTTTTAACGATTCAATCGCCCGTTGAGTAAAGCGAACTTTGCCACGGCCTTCGTTATAGACTCGGCTTACCAGCTCTTGCAACAGTAAGGGAACGTCATCCTTGCGATCGCTTAGTGCTGGCATCTCGATCGGAAAGACGTTGAGACGATAATACAGATCTTCACGGAACTCATTACCCGTGATCATACTTTCAAGATCTCTGTGGGTTGCAGCTACAACGCGGACATCGGCATTAATAGTCTTAGTGCCACCAACACGCTCAAAAACACGCTCCTGCAACACACGCAGTAACTTGACCTGCATCTGCAAAGGCATATCACCGATCTCATCGAGAAACAGTGTGCCACCTTCGGCAAGCTCGAAACGGCCCTTACGTGAGCTAATAGCCCCCGTAAAAGAGCCCTTCTCATGACCGAACAATTCGCTTTCGAGTAGTTCTGGCGGAATCGCGCCACAGTTAACCGGAATAAAGGGACCATCACGACGTTCAGACAAGTAATGGATATTACGAGCAACCACTTCCTTACCCGTGCCTGACTGCCCGAGCACCAACACCGTCGCATCAGACGTCGCAACCTGACTGATCAAATGACGAACATTCGCGATGCCTTCACTGCGGCCCACTAAACTACGGAATAATTTGGTTTGATTCGCACTCGTTGGGACTTGTGGACGCTTAACCTGGCCATACACTTGGCAAAAATGCAGCAGCTCAGTGAGTTGCGGATAGTTTAATGGCTCTTCGATTTGACCTAGGATATTTGCAGCCTGTAACTCGCCCACATTGCCAAAGGACAAGATAGGTTGCCATGGATACTGATTCGCGATCGACTTTAATTCGTCAACGGACACAGTCTCTGTGCTGATCACCAAAGCGCGATAACGGGTATCTTGGAGGCTAGTGCTTAATTTTTCGATGGCGACAATCTCGATTTGCTCGCCCAAAAATTCAAAAATGCAACACAGGCGATTTAATCGCTCTGATGGGGTTCCGACAAGTAAAATTCGTTGATCTGTTTGCATCATTCAGTAGGCCGTAAAGCGCTAATTAGGTATCAATTCGCATTAATTATTTATGATTAGTTGCTGTAAAAGCTTAACAAATTCAATGTAACAATCTGTGCCACCATCACTACTGTGATGAATATTGTATTATCAGCAGTCGAGAAGCAAGCTTCGAATGCGGATTATGCCAAACTGAATTGATTTTAGTTCATTTATCCCATGATTCTAGTCAATTATGTCAATAAATTGACGAAAGCCAAAAAAAAGACGCACTCTGTGCGTCCTTTTTCCTGTTGATCTATAACACAATTAACGAGCTTCTGAATGCGAAGACATATTGTGTTTATCGGCAGGAATGGCATCCCAGCCTTCTTTGATGGTACGTAAAATATCGCACACATCATCAATCGCTTTTACATCATTATTGAGGTTAGCTTCGGAAATCTTACGCAGCATAAAATCATAAAGATCGCTGAGATTTTTAGCAATTTGCCCGCCTGCATCCATATCCAAGCTGTTATTTAATCCAGTAATAATACCAATGGCCTTGTTAATGTAAATGCCTTTACTTGGTAAGTCGTTTTGTTCAATTGCATAGCGACTCTGTGCTAAACGTTGTAACGCACCAGCAAACATTAACTGAATGATTCGATGTGGGGAAGCAACGGTAATTTCACTTTCTAGTGAAACCTTACGATATGATTGCAGTGACCCTCTCATAAACACCTACCTATTTGAATCTATAGTCTCATAAACACTTATCTGGCGCTTATTCTTACTGCTTGCATGTAATAATGCTTGCCTGTCAGCCATGATAATACTCGCCTTTTTTGAAAAGGCCTGAGTATGAGCAAGCTGACTATGAAGATAATTAGCATCCGTCATATTGGTATCGGCGACTAATACATTGAGTAAAAGTTGACGCTCTTCTACCATGCTTAGCAAGTTTGAGACCAAGTCATCGGTTCGAACATCTTCTGCAGGAATTCGTCTTAACTGTTCTAGCACTTGCTCCAGTGCCACATTCAGCTCATCGAGTTGCTTCACAAACGACCCCTTAACTTACATAAATCGATTTAGCTCTTTTTAACCGCGCCAGGTAATGAGTTTAGACGATCAACTAAACCGCTACTCTGTTGATTTAGTTGACCAACTACAAGGTCCATAGCATTAAACTGTTTAGTTAAGCGAGCAGTCAGCTGGTCCATTTTAAGCGAAAAAGCTTCACGTTGGTCATCTAAGCGATTCTGTTGATTGGTATAACTTGTTTCCCGATCGGCAATCAAACCGCGAGATTTAACATAGCTATCAGCAAGATCATAAAAACGGTTTGCAAGCCCTTGTTCTGGCGTTGAAAACAATGCTTCGATGTTAGGCATATCTTCAGAAAGCGCTTTAGTCAGCTTAGTATCATCAATAGACATTTTTCCATATCTATCCGTTTTAATACCAATATCATAAAGTGCGATGGAACCACCATCCTCAGTAGGAATTCGCTCACTGGCAATACTTCGAAGTTGAGATTCAATGGAACGGATCATTGAATCACCTTGCAGTGCTGCTGCAGTCTTCTTGTCTTTATCGTAAGAAGACATTTTATCAATTGCTGTCGCTAAACTATTATAAGCGTCAACAAAGGCTTGCACATTGGTTTTAACAGCGTCGTTATCTTGTTCGATTTTTACCGTTGTGGTTTTAGCAACATCGGCATCTGTTAAATTCAATGTCACACCCGTAATCGCATTTTTCACTTCATTGGTTTGCGAAGTAACTTTTTGATTATCAATATAAAGCACGGCATTTTTAGCATCTTGCAGTGTAGTTGTATTACCAGTACCAAACATATCTGTGAGCCCTGTGCCAGACGTATCCGTGGCAGTGAGGTTTATCTGGTTATCTTCACCGGTTTTATTTGAACTAAACACTAAGCGACTGCCTGCATCACTGGTAATCACTGTAGCTGTGACACCAACATTATCCGAAGCTTCATTCACTTTTTTGGCTATAGCAGCTAAGGAGTCTGTTGCGGCAATGTCGACCGAAAAACTTTCGCCATTAATATCAAAAGCTAAACTTCCCTCACCCACAGACAGAGTGGGATCGGTAACATTGGTTCCCGCTATCTTATGATTGACAGCCAATTGCTCAACTTTAATCCCATAGCTACCCGTTTGGGCCGTTTTATCAGCTGTAGCACTTAGGAAAGAGTCGCTACTAACAGAAATTTTCCGTTGATTTAATGCATCGCCTGTTTGAAGCTTTTTTACGGCATCCTGAAAAGTAGACAGTGCACTTTTTAATGTTCCCATCGCAGAAACTTTAGCTTTAATGCTGTCTTCAGTTTTATTAAACATCGCTTCTTTGGGTGTTTTCTCTGCATCGACTAGCACTTTTACGATATTAGTGATATCTAAACCAGAACCCATACCTGTCGCTGTTAATGCCATACAAACCTCTCACTCATCAACGGGTAAATTACTGTGCGAGCTTTAAGCCTCGGTTTTCATTAGAAGACCTGTCACTTCTGACAGTTTCTCAGCTAATTTAAGCGCTTCCTCACTAGGCATCTGTCTAATGACATCACCTGTATCTCTATCTAGGACTGTTACTACTGCTTGCCCCGAGTTTTCATCCACTTTAAATGCCAAGCCTTTACGCATCATTGACATCATATCAGAAAGCTCAGTCGCGACTTGGGTTAACTTTCCTGGCTCTTGTTCATTTTCTGTAGCACTTTGCTCTGTAGACTGTTCAACCACGGATACGGCAGCATCACTTTTTACTTCAACATCCGCCGTCGGTGCTTTCAGTGGTACTTGAGCTAAATCAACCCTGCTTTGAAGCGGAGCTGATGTACTGGCTATATTGATATCCATAGCTATACCTCACCATCAGGAGCATTTGTCTTATAACAGCTAAACAAACACTATAACTTTAATGACCATTTATGCGGCAAAGGGAGATCCGTCACCGAACCTCCCTTATAACCTTATACTTCAGTGTGTTATTAAAGTAGTGATAAGGCTACTTGAGGTAATTGGTTAGCTTGCGCCAACATTGCTGAGCCTGTTTGTTGCAACACTTGGTTCTTAGTCATTTGAGACGTTTCTTTGGCAAAGTCGACGTCTACAATACGACTCTTAGCATCGGCTACGTTAGCTTGAGTGTTAGCACTGTTGCTAATGTTGTGAGCTAAACGGTTTTGAATAGCACCTAACTTACCACGTTGAGTGTCAATAGATTTTATCGCTGCATCGATCTTAGTTAATGCAGTACTGCGAGCAGCAGAAGTTCCCGCTGATAGCGTCTTAACCGATAATGCTGTTGCGTCAGTTTTAGATACAGAGATACTGATGGTTTCACCATTTTGAGCGCCAACTTGAAATTTCTTCCCTGAACCAAAACCACCACTCAATAGCTTGGTATTACCGAACGCAGTAGTTTTACCAATTTCTTCAATCTCATTAGCTAACTGAGTAAGCTCTGCTGTGATTGAAGCTAAATCTGCAGTACTATTCGCACCGTTCGTTCCTTGAATAGTTAGATCACGCATCCGTTGCAACATATTAGTTTGTTCTTGCATCGCGCCTTCAGCGATTTGCGCAATCGATATTGCATCATTCGCATTACGCATGCCAACTTCGAGACCACGAACTTGGCTATTTAGACGGTTAGAAATAGCGAGACCAGCAGCATCATCTTTTGCGCCGTTGATGCGAAGACCACTGGATAAACGTTCCATTGAAGTGGCCAAACCGCTAGCTGAAGTATTTAGGTTTTTCTGTGCTTTTAAAGATGTAACGTTTGTGTTTACTGTAATGGCCATGATCGTTTCCTCTTTATACCTGGCTTGTCTAAACTTGCCTGTCTACATAAGCCAGGCGGGTCTTAGTGGTTACAGTATATTTAACGGCCGCACCTTTTTTATCTTTAGAATTATTTTTCAAAAATTTTTATCTATATAAAAAATCTTTTTTTTCATATAGATAAAAATTTACCATTACAAAACTTTGCCTACTTTTCTAACCTTGGCTAGAACTAGAAAAAGTAGGCAAAAGTACTCGACAAAAATACACTAACTTAAGCTTAGCCCAATAGTGACAACGCCACTTGCGGCAGTTGGTTAGCTTGAGCAAGCATCGCAGATCCGGTCTGTTGTAATACCTGATTCTTAGTCATAACTGACGTTTCTTTCGCAAAATCGACATCCACAATACGGCTCTTTGCATCAGCTACGTTTGCTTGAGTATTAGCGCTATTACTAATATTGTGCGCTAGGCGGTTCTGAATTGCACCTAACTTACCTCGCTGACCATCGATAGTTTTAATTGCAGCATCAATCTTAGTTAACGCTGTACTACGGGCTGCAGATGTACCGGCAGATAATGTAAGAACCGATAACGAAGTTGCGTCTACTTTTCCTACAGAGATTTTAATATTTTCACCATTTTGATGCCCAACTTGAAACGTCTTCCCAGCAGCAAATCCACCACTTAATAGTTTTGTATTACCAAAAGCAGTTGTTTTACCAATTTGTTCAATTTCATTAGCCAATTGTGAAATCTCTGCAGATATCGAAGCTAAATCAGCAGTACTATTGGCACCATTCGTTCCTTGAATAGTTAAGTCCCTCATACGCTGTAACATGTTGGTTTGTTCTTGCATTGCACCTTCTGCAATCTGTGCGATAGAAATTGCATCGTTGGCGTTACGCATACCGACTTCCAGACCACGTACTTGGCTGTTTAAACGGTTAGAAATTGCTAAACCAGCCGCGTCATCTTTAGCACTGTTAATACGCAGACCGCTCGATAGACGTTCCATAGAGGTAGATAAACCACTATTGGAGGTATTTAAATTTTTCTGTGCCTTCATTGAAGTCACGTTAGTATTAACGGTAATAGCCATGTTGAGTTCCTCTTCCTAGTTATACTGCCAAGGCTTGGAGCTTGGCTAAATTTTTAACAATTTATCTTACAGAGGGTTAGGTCTTTGCTTTCTGTTAAATAAAGTCAAACAGGGAAACAGAACCCACCTTACTAAACACGTTAGAGACTGCGTTCAATGCAAGCTGCTGCTTTTCAAATTCCGTAATCGCTGACGCATAATCCAGATCTTCCAGTAGTGAAAGGGCTGAAGTATTCACCACCTTCTCTTCTGTATGAGTATCCTTGTAACGCTCGACGACTTTCAGATTATTACCCGCCACACTTCTGGCAGAACTGATCTGATTGACGCCACTATCGATATTATTCAATATCTGTGCCAACTTCGCCTTACCTTGAGGTGTATTTGCAGAACTGGGATCTTCGATCAAAGCGATCGCATTATTGATCGTATCGAAAATACTGATTTCAGCCTGTGGCGCCATGCTGAAACTATCGCCAGCACTGGGTTTACCGTCGATCTTGACTTCAATACCATTAAAACTTACAGGGTTAGTGGCATCGAAGTTAGCGACGTTTGCAACAGGATTGTTTGCAGAATCAAGTACCTGTAGATTGACACCACCAGAACCATTGTCAGAGAAATTAAAGGTATAAGTATCAGCAACATAAGTTGACTGATCGACTATTTTGGCTGTATCAACGTTAAATCCACCTTGCTGGCTGGCCAAATAATTGACGCTATAATCGCCAACCCCATTAGGCGCTTTCATAAACGCGAGATCGCCAGGTACATTGGTGCCGAGGGCCACACCGGACTGAACTAAGCTATCACGCACGCCAGAATCACCGCTGTAAACGATCTTTGGCGGCGTAGAATTATCAAAAGCAAAAGGTTGTTTGTCTGTGCTATATCCTGAAAACAGATAATTGCCTGATTCATCCTTACTATTGGCAATAGAAAGCAACTCTTCGAGGCTATCTTTCATCTCATCGGCAATCATTTGCCGCTCTGAGTCGGATAAGGTGCCGTTCACTGCACGCATCACTTGTTCACGAATAGATGCCGTTAAATCTTCGGCACTGCCTAGTTTGCTTTCGGTCACCGCGAGACGGTTATTGGCATAGTCGATATTCTTCATAAATTGATCGACTAAGGCATTGCGTTGATTCAGGTTATCGATACCTAAAGCCGCAACAGGGTCATCCCCTGAAGTACTCACCTTTTTGCCACTGCTGAGTTGCTCTAAAATTTTGCTCGTGGCTGTTTGTTTTTGCAGCACACTACTAATGCTTTGATTAAAGAGCTGCGCACTTGATAGTCTCATCGTCACTTCTCCTAACGCACTGAGGTCAGTAGGGTGTCAAAAATTTGCTGAGCGGTTGACATGATCCGCGCAGACGCTTGATAGGCCTGTTGAAAACGCATCAAGTTGGCCGCTTCTTCATCTAAGTTCACGCCCGATTCGCTCTCGACTCTTGCATAAGCTTGTTGATAAATGGCCTCGGCGGAATCGACTCGCACGCTCGCCGCCTTGGTTTGACTACCAATATCTTGCTTGGTCTGTTCAAACACATCGGCAAGCGTTGATTTACCGCCATTCATCACTTTGGTTTCACTGAGTTTGGCCATTGCCAAGGCGTTAGTGTTATCCCCTTCGGCAAAGGATAAATCGAAGGTAAACTTGTCACCCGCGGCCGCCGCACTGCTATCGACTTCAAAGGTAAAGCCAAACGCACTAATGCTCGGTGGTGTGTACGCCGCTGGCGCGCCAAGGGATGTGCCATTGGCATCGAAGGCCTCAAAGGTTGGCGGTACGGCAGTGGTATCTAATTGAATCGTTAATTCGCTACCCGTTGTCGGGAAGTTTGCCGCATTACGGTTGGTAATTTGCGTTACCTTCACTTGAGTATTGCCTGAGTTTGCCGCATCAGGGGTGATTTTGGGCGCAGCCGCGGCAATGCCTTTCGGATCTGTCATCACCACTTCAATACCATTCGCCGCACCTGCTGTGGGTCGAATAGCAAATCGGTCACCCGAAGCCATGGCTCCGGCTTTAATATCAATCGAGAATCCCGCGCCGCCTTCGAGCTTAGTGCCGTTTAAAGTCAGTGGCGTAATAGCGCCAGTTTGTGTATCTCTGAGTTCATAGGTGGCTGGCGCTGTAAAAGACAGCTCGTATGAGCCACCCGATAAGGCGCTGGTATCGTCAATATTCACGCCTAAAGTTGCATTGCCAGTGTTACCTGATAATCCACCAACACGACCCAGAGACATCAGAGGATCGTTGATATCCTTAAAGATATTGCCGCCCACTTGGCCGTTAAGGTCGAATCCTTGGGCCTGCAACTTGTTAAAGTTATCGGCAACCCCGAGGGCCAGTTGGTCGAGTTCTAAACTCGCAGGCACTAAGGTTTGTTCACGATACTCAAACAAGGCACCAAGCTGGCCACCTAACTTACTCGGATCAGCCTTTACACTCTGCGAGCCAATAGTCGACATCAACTGTAATTCGTTGGGGAATGGATCGCCTGTCGCTGTATTCATTGACATAGCGACTTCGCCCGAAACCAACATAATAGAGCCGCCGAGCATGATGCTTTTGGCGCCATTTTCTAAGGGGATCACATTCACCTGCGCGTACTGACTCAGCTCCTGCACCAATGCATCTTGCTTGTCCAGTAACATGGCGTCTTGGTTGGGTGACTTCATCAACTCGAGGTTAAGATTGGCAAGTTCAGTGCTGATCTCATTGATACGCTTGGTCATGCCAGTGATTTGATCATTGGTTTGACTGAGTTGCCCATTTAGCGTCGACTGCATCTGGTTCAAACTGTTTGCCAATTGTTTGGCATCGTTTAAAGTCGAGCTACGAATACCTAAATCACCAGGTAAGTCCGCTAAACTGTTAAGGCCAGAAAACAGATCGTTCAAACTCTGCGGCACCACTTTGCCGATTTGCGAGAAAACTTGGTCAAGTTCGCTCAACTTGCCATAGCTCGCTTCGGCCGCACTCAGCGTGGTTTGGCCAATCCGCAGTTCGCGGGCGGCGTAGTCGTTATAAATACGTTTAACGTCAGAAACATAAGTACCTGTACCGTAAAAACTATTGCCAAGACGTTGAGACTCTAAGGTGGTTTGTGTCGCCACTTGTC
Organism: Shewanella sp. Shew256; assembly: GCF_002196695.1. NCBI lineage: Bacteria > Pseudomonadati > Pseudomonadota > Gammaproteobacteria > Alteromonadales > Shewanellaceae > Shewanella > Shewanella sp. Shew256. The sequence continues at coordinate 80,244 of NZ_NAJR01000007.1, forward strand.
TGTGATAACCCGCGGTGTTGGCGTTGGCGATGTTATTACTGGTCACCCCCAGTTGCGACTGAGATGCGAGCACGCCGGTACGGGCAATATTTAATAGATCGATAGCCATCAGCCGATACTCCCCAACACTAACATCCTATGAAGAATGATCATTTGTCTTCTCCTGGCAGTATCGACTTCAGCTCTTCACTGATGGACTGCATGACTTTAATGACTTTTTCAGCATATTTAGGATCGGTGGCATAGCCAGCATCCTGCAATGCGCGAATAAACTGAGTCGGTGACGCCGCCACTTTCTTGGCATCTTGATAACGCTCACCGTCAGCAATAAAGGATACGAAATCGTTAAAACTGTGCTCGAAATCGGCATACACCCTAAAATCGGCTTTTTGTCTAACGGCAATACCCTGCTCAAATTCCAAGGTACTCACGTTAGCCTTATCACCTTGCCAACGACGGTCGGCTTTAATGTTGAATAGGTTATGGCTAGGCGCGCCATTATTGCCGCGGACAATTTTTTGACCCCAGCCCGTCTCAAGGGCCGATTGTGCCAATAACACTTCGGGTTTAGTGCCAAGGGCTTTGGCGGCTTTTTCCGCATGGGGGTAGAGCGTCGCCAAAAATTCTTCACGGCTACCAAACTTAAGGGTCTTTTGCGTCTCCCTAAATGCCGCCGTCGGCAAGATTTGGCCGCTGATCACAGGTTCGATTGGCGATAAGGGCTGTTCTGACCAAGTAGGCCTTGGCGTATCTATGGCCAACAAACGCTCGGGTCTATCAATATCTAAGGAAGACGTCACGCCATCGGCGTTATCCATCTCAACACTTGGGCGCGCAATCGAGACTGGCACGCCTTGGGCTGCAACGACTGGCGCAGCAGCGCTTTGGTTTTCTGCAGTTGATGAGCTTTGCGCGGGAATGTTGAACGCTTTGGCATCATGTTGCAGCTTCATGCCGCCGTCATTACGCAACACGGATGCGGGCGTAAACTGGCTCGACTCGGGGGATAATTGCTGCACCATCATGTCTGCAAGTCCCAGCACACCTTTATCCGATAAATCGACGGATAACTGCTGATCCCGCATTTGCTCATAAAACTTAGTGTATTGGCTGTTGAGTGGGCTATCGGATTCAAATACTGCGTTCGCATCACGCATGCTCTTCATCAGCATTTGCACAAACACGCCTTCAAATTGTTGGGCGACTTTTTTCAAGGCGCCCTTCTCATCTTTCTGAGCCTGGGCGCGCAGGGAGTCGAGCCCGCCCAGATCAAGAAAATGTGATGAACTTGAAAGCTTTTCCATGATTTTCCCGACAGAAATTAGATGATGATAAGTTCACCATGCAAAGCACCTGCCACTTTTAACGCTTCGAGGATAGCAAGTACATCTGAAGGGGCCGCGCCCACCAAGTTTACGGCTCGCACTAACTCATCTAAGGTCGTGCCAGGATTGAACATAAACATCCGGCGATTGCTTTCGCTCGCATTGATCGTGCTGTTGCTCGTCACTGTTGTTTGACCATTCGCTAAGGCATTAGGTTGTGACACCTGAGTTGCTTCAGCAATAGTCACAGTCAAGCCACCATGCGTTACCGCGGCTGGCAATAACTTGACGTTCTGCCCAACCACAATAGTGCCAGTACGGGAGTTCACGATCACTTTGGCAGACTCTTCAGCAGGCTCCACTTCGATATTCTCGAGCGTGGCTAAAAAAGACACCCGTTGTGACACATCCCTTGGCGCACTAACCTGCACAGAGGTCGCATCCAATGGCCGCGCCATATCGGGACCAAGCAAGTCATTGATGGCATCGGCCATACGCTGCGCGGTAGAAAAATCCGAGCGACGTAGGTTGAACGTCAAATAATCGCCAGTCGAAAATGGCGTTGCGACGCTACGTTCAACAATCGCACCGTTAGGAATACGACCCACGGTTGGCGTATTTTGAATGACTTTAGAGCCATCCAAACCATCGGCACTAAAGCCGCTGACCACTAAACTGCCTTGGGCAATCGCGTACACATTGCCATCGACCCCTTTAAGGAATGTTTGCAATAAAGTGCCACCGCGTAAGCTTTTGGCTTCACCTAGGCTAGATACGGTGACATCCAATTCTTGACCGGGTTTGATAAAGGCCGGCATATCCGCATGCACCGCCACCACAGCCACGTTCTTAATTTTGGGTCTGAAATTATCGGGCAAGTTAATCCCAAAGTTTTTCAGCATGGTCATAAAGGTTTGTTCGGTGTAACGGGTCTTTTCGCCCGTACCGGGTAAACCGACAACCAAGCCGTAACCAATCAATTGGTTACTACGTACCCCTTGAACATTGGCAATATCTTTAATGCGCTCGGCTTGGCTAGGCAGTGAAAACACCAGCATGGCAACCGCTAAAATCAGTTTCAATTTCATGATACGACTCCTTAGAAGGGCCACCAATCGCTCATAAAGAACTGGCTTAACCAGCCCACTTTTTGCGCTTCGGCGAAGGTACCAGTACCGCTGTATTGAATACGCGCATTGGCCATACGGGTTGAATCGATAGTGTTATCCGGTTTGATATCCTGCGAACGCACAATCCCCGTCACTCGGATAAACTCATCGCCGTTATTGATAGAGATCCATTTTTCGCCGCGCACTACTAAGTTGCCGTTGTTGAGCACTTGCATCACGTTGGCGGAGATACTGCCATCTAAGCTGTTGCTTTGATCGGCATCGGATTCCCGCTTAGTGTTCATGCTGTCTTTGTAACGTAAATCGAGAGGGACCCCGCCAATCGACACATTGCTGCCACCGGCATAAATGGGGTCGAGCGACATGTCAGAACCTTTTTTGATCTGATTACCCGCGCTCTTTTTCGCTTGAGTCGCTTCCTTCAACACGATAGTGATGATGTCACCCACTTTATGGGCGCGAATATCCGAATAGAGACTGGCCGCTTGGCTGTCTTGGTAAATTGACCCTGTCGCGGCAATTTTGGTTGGCGGCGCTTCGGGATATACCGGCGCATAGAAAGGATCATCTGCAATCGGCTTCTTGGGGGTAGAGCTACATGCCGTAAGCAAGAGCGCAGCGGCCAATATAAAATATCTAGCCATGATAATGTGCCTCTATAGATTCTGATTCACATAAGCCAGCATTTGATCGACCGCCGAAATCACTTTGGAGTTCATCTCGTAGATCCGCTGACTTTCAATAAGATTCACCAGCTCTTCGGTCACGTTTACGTTAGAGGTTTCTAACGCGCCTTGACGAATCGCCCCCATACCATCGAGTGATGCTGTGCCTTGGATAGGCGTGCCACTGGCACCGGTTTCGGTGTACAGGTTTTGTCCCATAGGATCTAAACCCGATGGGTTAATAAAGTCGGACATGCTGAGCTGCCCCACCACTTGGTTTTCTGCGGCGCCCGGCGTCTTAACAGAAACCTCACCTTCAGCAGATACGGTAATACTGGTCGCATCTTCAGGAATGGTGATCGCAGGTTGCAGTACATAACCCGAACCTGGCGTTACAATTTGCCCAGTGTCATCTAAGGTAAATTGACCATTACGGGTATAAGCCGTGGTGCCGTCGGGTAACTGCACTTCAAAAAAGCCAGGGCCTTCGATCATCAGATCGAGTGAGTTATCCGTGGTCAACATATTGCCTTGGGTAAACATCTTTTGGGTGGCCACCACTTTGGTACCCGCACCGATATTTAAACCATTTGGCAACTTAGTGTTCGAGGCGCTAATGCCCCCCGCTTGGTTAACAGTTTGATAGAGTAAGTCTTCAAAGACGGCGCGGCTCTTTTTGTAGCCGACGGTGCTGGCGTTCGCGACGTTGTTTGAAATCACCGCAATATCGGTTTGCTGTGCGTCTAAGCCAGTTTTACTAATCCATAAGGCTGGATGCATAATTTATCTCCTAACTAATCCGCATTAATGAAGAAGCCGCGCGGTCGTTTTCTTCCGCGGTTTTCATCATCTTCACTTGCAATTCAAATTGTCGCTGTAGGTCGATTAAGGACACCATCTCATCCACTGGATTGACGTTACTGCCCTCTACAGCACCACTCTCAACAAACACGTTTGGATCGGTTGGCGCCGGATTCCCCGATACCAAACGGAACAACCCATCCTCACCACGCATCATTTGCGCATTGCCAGGATTCACCAGCTTTAATCGCCCCACCTCTTCGATCACTTCCGTTGTCGCGCCCTGAGGACGTACCGAGATAATGCCATCCTGTGAAATGGTGACTTTTTCAATCGGCAACGGTAATACAATCGGCCCCGCATCGCCCATCACAGGATTACCGCGGTCGTTATGCAATAACCCTGTTGAGTCGAAACTTAAGCTTCCTGAACGGGTATAGGCCTCACTACCATCCTTTGCCTGCACTGCGAACCAACCATCACCTTTAATGGCAACGTCAAGATCACGCCCTGTGGTTTTGATGGGGCCTGCTCGAAAATTGGCGGAGGGGGTTTCGACCATGGCAAAAACCCTCGATGGCAATCCTTCACCAAAGGCTTGCATCGATCTGGCTTGCGCCATATCCGACTTAAATCCATCGGTATTGGCGTTAGCTAAGTTGTTGGCACGCAATGCCAACTCATTCATGTTTTGCTTAGCTCCGCTCATGGATATGTAGAGGAATTTGTCCACAGACTGCTCCGTCAAATTTTCAACCTGACAATAGCAAAGCAAGCATCATGCCAATAAAATTAACGGCTAATTTACTGATAAATTGGGAGAAGATTATGAGGGAATAGCTACAAGGCCAAAAGAGGCTAAGTGTTGCCGCCAGCGGCAACACTTAGAAAAGGGAGAAATCAGTTTAACGAATTTGCAGTACAGTTTGTTGCAGGGTGTTGTTCACTTCGAGGGTACGGGAGTTGGCCTGGAAGTTACGTTGCGCCGAAATCAAATCCACCAGCTCAGTCGTTAAGTCGATGTTAGATTGCTCTAACGCCGAAGAACTGATGCTACCGAATGTACCGCTGTTTGGTTCACCCGCAAGCGCAGGACCCGACTCAAGGCTGGCTTTCCATGAAGTATTACCTACTTGGGTCAAACCTTGCTCGTTGGCAAAGCGAACTAAGGCAACGCGGGATAATGGCACGGTTGAACCGTTAGAGTAGCTGGCGGTGATCAAACCATCTTCACCGATTTCAACGTTTGTTAAACGGCCTACTGTCGTACCATCCTGCGTTAATTCGGTTGCCGCAAACGGCGCCGAATACTGAGTCGGTGCATTAAACTTAATGGTCACATCTTGAGTACCATCGGCACCAGGGCCTAACACGCCAGCACCACCCACGCCTAATGCTTCGGTCGTCACGACCGCTGGATCGCTGCCGGTATACACGCCGACAGAGTTAAACTTCAACACTGAACCTTTCCAACCGCCAGTGGTTTGGGCTGTCCCAGTACCATCGGCCGTACCGTCACCATTGGTATCTGTCTGATAAGTCCCCGCAGGGCCAGATACATCCACTTGCTTACCATCAATCGCGTAGTAGGCAACCCAGTTGTTTTCACCGTTGTAAGAGCCGTTATTTGGCTTCACAAAATAGGTGGTCATGATATGCGGCTCACCGAGTGAGTCGTAAATCGTCATCGAGGTCACGCTGTTATAGGTTTTGGAGTCCAGCGGGTCAAAGGCAGCAGGATCGAGTGAACCTTCTTTCGCGTTCAAGTTCATCTGCATAGTCACGTTTTCGGTTTGAACAGGGCTACCAGCAGTATCAGGAATTTGTACTGGCTTAGCGGTGGTTAAACTGACTGATGTCGAGTTACCGTCTTTATCTACAGGGAAGGTTTGTAAATAATTACCAGCTGAATCAACCATATAATTATTTTTGTCGACTTTAAATGCACCAGCACGGGTAAACTGATGATCTAAAGTACCAATCTCTGATGCGGTCACAAAAAAACCGCCCCCTTTGATCGCTAAATCTAAAGAGTTATTGGTTAGCTGCAAACTACCTTGGTGGAATTGCTGCGCCACTTGGCTCGTTGCCACACCACCACCAACGGCAGTTTTAGAGTTAGAGAAAATTGAATTAGCGTAAACATCCGCAAATTCAGCACGCGATTCTTTAAAGCCAATGGTATTAGCATTCGCGATGTTGTTCGCTGTAGTGTTTAAGTCTTTCTGTGCAGCAGAAATGCCACTCAATGCAATGTTAAACGACATAATTCACCTCTACATTTCACTCAATTCAATTAAGGACTCAGGTCCAACTTAATACTGACAAATTAGGTTTCTGATACCGCGAGTACATCAGAGAGCTTAATACCTGCACCACCGCGAAGATTCAGAATCGCCCCAGTGCTTGCAGTGCCTAACGAAACACTGGTCACATGGGCATAGGTCGAGACGGCAAGCTCTTGAGATTTACCATCGACAAGTCCACTGGCCTTAATGGTGTAATTACCGGCACTGACAGGCTCGCCATTCTTATTCAGGCCATCCCATGTCACAGGGATGTTGCCGCCATCACTGCCATCGATGTTAAAGGTACTGACCACTTGGCCTTTATCATCCAGTACACGCACGTTAATCACAGGAATTTTATCTGGCGTACTCACCACACCACTCAAGGTAGGGCTTTCGGTCGACACATTGCCGGTATCGGTTGGGATCAATACCTTACGTCCAACTAATCCCGATGCTTGCAGCGCCTGACTCGAGGTCATCACACTGTTTAAATTGACGATTTCATCGTTAAGCTTCGAAATACCATCCACGGTCGAAAAGGATGCCATTTGCGCAATCATCTGATCGTTGTCGACGGGCTTAAACGGATCCTGCATCGACAACTGCTGACTGAGTAACGAGAAAAAATCTTCCTGTGTCAGCTGCTGGCTCTTGGCTTCAGGGACAATGGATTCGCTAGGCAAACGGATGCCATCTAAAAAAGGATTGCCCGTTGATGTACTCGTTGTGCTCGTAGTATTAGTCGCCACCGTATTCGATTGACTCTTAGTTTGAGTCGTCTGAGCCGAGGTCTGGCTAAGTTGGTTAATGAGGCTCACAGCTTACCTCCTAAATAGCGCATATTATTTACCCATCCCAAGTGTTTGTTGCAGCATAGATTTTGCGGCTTCAGCGACTTGAACATTCATCTGATATGAGCGAGAGGCAGAAATCATATCCGCCATTTCTTCCATGACATTCACATTCGGCTTGTAGATAAAGCCATCCGCATCCGCCATCGGGTGATCCGGCGAATACTCTTTTAATAGGGGTTTATCACTCTCAACTATGCCTTTTACCGCCACACCTTGAGAGGCTTGTTGCTGACTTTGCGCCTTGGCCATTTCCGCTTCAAAAATCGGATGACGAGAGCGGTAAGTTTTATCTATGCTGCTGGAAACGGAGTCGGCGTTGGCAATGTTACTCGCGGTGGTATTGAGGCGGACAGACTGAGCTGACATGCCAGAACCCGCCACATCAAAAATACTAAATAAACTCATGATCAATCCCCTCTCAACGCTTTCTTCATGCCACTAAACTTACTGTCCAAAAATCCTAGAGACATTTGATATTCAAGCGCATTTTGCATAAATGCCGACTGTTCCTGTTGAATATCAACAGTATTGCCATCCCCAGTATCTGGCTGATTTGGCACACGGAACTTCACGTATTGTCCCGTTAATTGTGCAAGGCCAAAATGCTGCTCATCGCCTGTCATCTCAAGGCTATTGCGCTGCTGTTGCTGGGTTTTAGCAACATTTAAGGCCGCAGAAAAATCGACGTCACGGGCTTTATAATGTGGCGTATCGGCGTTTGCGATATTGCTAGAAATCACTTCGGCACGCTCAGCACGGATCCCCAACGTAAATTGGTGTACCCCTAATGCCTTATCAAAACTAATCGCCATAAAATTGCCTCCATCGTGACTCTCACGGGAACAAAGCAATTCATGTGCCAAAAAGTAATAACTAATCGAAATGTGTAGATATGAGGTTTTGCGAGGTAAAAAATTACCGACTAATGTCGGTAATTTTTATTTAATATCATTTAATTAGGTTTTCTTCTGGTAATAAATACCAGGGTTGCAACGCACCATGTCAAACTCATCTGTCAGGCCCGCAATGGATTCTGACGCACCGAGAAAAAGTATGCCCTTCGGATTTAATGCGGCAGCAAATTGCCGCAAAATTTTTGCTTTTGCCTCAGGGGCAAAATAGATCAGCACATTTCGGCAGAAAATAATGTCGAACTTGCCTAGCAAAGTGTAACTCTCAAGCAGATTGTGGGCGCGAAAATTGACTAAACGCTTAACGTTGTCCTTTACCCGCATGTTGCCAGAGGGCAAAGCATCAAAAAACTGGCGCTTACGTTCCTCCGATAGGCCACGTGCCAATGCCAAACTGTCGTACTCGGCATTTTTGCAACGTTCCAACATCGAAGGCGAAAGATCGGTCGCTTGAATTGAAGCGCCTCCCGGCAAAGCTCCCGGCTTCTTCTGTTGATATTCTAAAATCGTCATTGCCAACGAATAAGGCTCTTGGCCAGAAGAACAGGCAGCCGACCATATCTTTAATGGACGGCCCAACTTACTGTATTCAGGTAGCAATACATTGCCTAGTAACTCAAACGGATAGCGGTCACGGAACCAAAGCGTTTCATTGGTCGTCATCGCATCAATGACTTCCGCCCGCAACGCGCGCTCCGTTGGCTTCATCGAATGTTTCACCACATCGGATAACGAAGGCAGATTATATTTGCCCATCAAAGGCGCGAGACGGCTACGCACTAGGTACTGTTTATTTTCCCCCAGTACGATGCCGCTGTGTTGTTCTAAGAACAACCTAAATTGATTATATTCGGCTTCTGCGAGTGATTTGTCAGGCACATTCACGTCCTAGATCCTATAGCAAGCACCCAAATAAGTGCCAACAATCATGTAATAAGGGCTAGATTATAGCGTAAAGCACCACTAGGCACTAACCCACACTTTCACTACAAACTTAAATGCTTGTTCACTGCCGCAGCTAATTCGTCTGGGTTGAATTTAGCGATAAAATCATTAGCGCCTACTTTTTGTACCATAGCCTGATTAAACACGCCGCTTAACGAGGTATGTAGTACAACCTTGATATGCTTAAGCTTTGGATCGTCACGGATCTCAGCCGTTAAGGTATAACCATCCATTTCTGGCATTTCAATATCCGAGATAATCAGCGGGATTTCCTCGGCAACATTGTTCATTTCACCCGCAATAGCTTTTAACTTATCGAGCGCTTCACGGCCATCTTTTGCCGTATCAATCTGTAAGTTTAACGACTCTAGCGCGCGAATAATTTGTTTACGAGCCACCGCCGAATCATCAATCACCATAATATGGTAATGCTGACTTCTATCGATTGTCAGTTGCTCATTCACTTCTTCACTGATTGCGGTTTTGACTGGTGAAATTTCATCTAGGATCTTTTCAACATCAAGAATTTCAACTAGTTCACCTTCGATTTCAGTGACTGCAGTTAAGTAGGAATAGCGACCAGCCCCTTGTGGTGGCGGCATAATGGCTTCCCAATTCATGTTGATGATACGTTCAACTGAACTGACTAAGAAACCTTGTACGCTGCGGTTATATTCTGAAATGATGATAAAGCAATTTTCAGTGCTGGCTAACGGACGTCCGCCGGTTGCAGCACTCAGATCGATTACCGAAATAGTCGTGCCGCGAATATGGGCGACACCTTTGACGTAAGGATTAAGTTTAGGCAAAGTCGTTAACGGTGGACATTGCAAAACTTCTTTTACTTTGAATACGTTAATCCCAAAACGTTGACGACCATTCAACTTAAATAGCAATAGTTCTAGTCGGTTTTGACCTACGAGTTGGGTTCGTTTGTTGACTGAATCAAGAATACTCGACATAACTCTGCCTTGTTGTTCTGTTTATGTACGGCCCTAAACTCGTTTGAGTATAGGCATATTAATTGCTTACGTCTTGTCATCGATAACCATAGTTGAAACTGAGTCAAACTTCTGACACTAAATCTTAGCCGTTATGGCATGTAACAGTTTCAAACTTGATAAAAGTATAGGTGCATTCTGGCGTTACAAGCTAGTCTCTTCATTATGAAAGTAAATTTAGTCTATTTTTTGAGTATCATCGCCCTTTCCTTCGCCACTAAGGCCAATGCCGAGCCCGTGGTACCTAGCATATCGGCGATATCCGAATTAGCTAAAGCTCTTATTAATGAAAAGATTTCAGTGCCATCTAACGCTAAAGTTGAAATCCTTCCGCAAACGATAGACAGTCGTTTGCTCCCTTCTCAATGTGCCTCCCCCATTCGAGTCGAGCTCGCCTCCGACCGAGAGATCAGCCGCAATAACACGGTAAAAGTCAGTTGTGATACACCCGATTTAGCCTACCCTTGGCAGATTTTTATGTCGGTGCGGGTCGATATTCTTTTCCCAGTTGTGGTCGCCAGCGAAACACTGGCGCCCGGCGAACTGATCAGCCCAACACAAGTTGAAATCCGTTACGTCGACCAAAACAGTTTACGCGGTATGCAATTTAGCGATACCAGCCAACTTTCAGGAGTACGGGTTAAACGGCGTGTCGCCAAAAACTTCCCTATTTTTGCCAATAACCTTTGTTTTGTTTGTAAGAATGATTCAGTATCAATTTATGTGCGTTCCAGCAATTTTGTGCTAAAAACCGTAGGCGAAGCGCTACAGGATGGTAATATTGGTGACCAAATTAGGGTCAAAAATAGCAGTTCAAACAAAGAACTAGATGCCATAGTCACGGCCATTGGCGAAGTCGAAGTTAGAATGTAAAATAAACTAAAGCTTTTCGATGAGCTGCCGATACCCCAGTTAAGAAATCCCCGTATACACGACGCTGGAGCCTAAAATGGCAATTGATATTAGCAAATTTAACGCCGGAGCGGCCGCCCAAGTCCGTTCAAACACAACAAAGAAAAGCAGCGAAAGTGAGCAATCGACTCAGGTTGCGGCTAAATCGACTCAACAGAAAGGTGACTCAGTTGTCATTACGGCTCAAGCTCAACAGCTACAAGGAGCTCAAACCAAAATGGCCAGCCTACCTGAAGTAGACCAAAAGAAAGTCGCTGAGATTAAACAAGCGATTGCCGAAGGTCGCTATAAAATTGACCCCGAAATGTTGGCGGCCAACATTGCCAGCTTCGAAGCTGAATTGAATGACCTCAATAAAGAGTAACTATGACAGAAATAGCTAAACTGGTAGATCAACAACACGCCCATTTGGCTGTTCTTAAACAGATTATTCTTAAGGAAAAAGGCGCTTTGGTTGACCAAAACGCCGATTTGCTTTTATCGCTTGCGGAGCAAAAATCATCATGCCTGCAAGAACTTAAGGCCAATGATGACTTACTGGCCAATCACAGCGATAAATCCTTACTCACCTCGCAAGTAGAACTATCCCATAAAATGGCCGCCGTAAAAGAGGCCCTTGCCGAATGTAAGGATCTAAACGCTCAAAATGCCAGTCTGATCGAGATGAATCTAGCGAGTCTAAACCGTTTTGCCCAAGCCTTACAGGCGAGCCGAAACGCAACTACTCTGACTTATAACGATAAAGGCAGAACCTCGACCCTTTCTAGCTTAGGCAATGATTTAAAAGCGTAAATCATGCATCATAAGTAAACGGGATATAAACAAAAGCCGCGCTAAAACTTAGCGCGGCTTTTGTTTATTGGTACAGCACGACGAGCAGTCATCCAGACCTAGCTCTAAAACCAACCCTAGCACCAACCCTAGCACTAAAAATAGGTAACATCTTTAATTCTTTGTGGGCGGCTCTGCTGTTGGTAAATCTGCCATACCTTGGCAAAATCAAGTTCTAACTCAGTCACATAGTGGTCCCCTGCCGGATAGCTTTTTACCACTTTCGCGCCGCGGATCACCCCAGTCACAGACGCTTTAACATTATCATCTGTCAGCATCCAATCACTGACACTACTGTTGGCGGTGATCTTCTGTCCATACACTTGTTCAGCCAGTTCACGGTAGGCCACGATTTTTGACGCCTGCATCGCCATTAAAACTCGTTGGGACTGCTCTTTGGCCGGTTGAGTCGCTAGCGGGGCGTAACCTATTGCCGTCAGTTTAGGAAAACTACTTGGGGGCACATCTTCCCACTGAACATATCTATCTTTAGTTGCACACCCAGTAAGAAGGAGCGCCGCAACAATTAGTAAGTAGCGTTTCATTTTCCATCTCCTAGTACCCGAACCTCATTCATACCAGGGCTCGACTGGCGATATAAAATCCCATCCTGAGAGATAACTTGCTCGGAGGGCTGCATGTAATTACTCAATTCTTTTTGAGTCACAAAAGTCTGCGATGCCGATACCACACGATTGTTACTTAGAGTGACAATCCGAGTATTGATTGCCATGCCATTGGTTGTCGGGCTCATGGTCGATACGACGATATGGTCAACGGGTAAATTGGTCGAAAGCTTTTGCCAATCGCGCGTCAAAATAAAATCGCCATCAGCCGTCACTCTCAGCCCATCACCTAAATTCAAATCCACCACATTGAACATAAAGCTATGCAAAGACGTCATCAGCCCTTGCTGCAGCTGCTGCGCCAGTGCATTGGTGCTACTCAAATTCCCAACTAACACAGGCGTGGCAACAACGATAGGCTGGTCGGGACGCAGTGCATCATTCTGCTTGACTAACTCAGTCACAATTCGCTGCGCGAGATGATTAATCGTCGCCGTAGGCGGCAAACCATTGCCGTCAGCTAAGCTAGGTTTGGGCGGTGCCACGGGTTTAGTCGCACACCCAACCAGCACTAACAGTGCCAGCGGAATGAATGCACGCTTCAGCATAAGAGTAACCTCGTCATCAATATCAATGTGGCCCAGTGGGAGCCGCAATCTTTGCCATAAAGCAAGCAAGTATTAGACCAAGTCAAAATATTGCGCTTAATGAACTCCCCAGATTATCGACAAATCCATTGATAACTTTATCCCTATACCTCGATAAATCAGGCATAAAATTTGCTTAGAGCCATAAAGCACTGCCAGTAAACTGACTCATCCCAGCAAATTTAGTTAAGGGCTTATTGATGAACATACTAAGAAAGAACTTGCTCATAATCAGCAGCCTACTGCTATTTGCTGCACAGGCAAACGCCGAATGGGTCGAGGCCAGCGGCGAAGCGGTGATCACTAATGGCAACATCGCCCAAGCGCGTGAAGAAGCCATCAATCAAGCAGTGAGTTATGCCACGCTCAGTACGGGTATCCAAATCAGCAGTGAGCAGCAAACGACTAACGGCAATCTGACGCAAAACAGCTTTGCGATTAATCGTTATGCCCAGGCGATTAGCATCCAATTAGTGAGCGAGCGTATTGAAGGCAGCAAAATTTATGTTTCCCTCAGGCTCGATCTTAATGATGACCCCACCCAGCAATGCCCTGCTGGGCAGTTAAAAGCCGCCATCTTAATCCCCCAAGCGCAAATAAAAGACCGTGCACAGTTACGCTACGGACAACTCTCTGGATTTGAAGAAGTCATCTCCGAGAAACTGGGTAATAGCATCGATGGCTACTCATCCACTGGTTTTAGCCATATCCATGCCAAAGAACGGCTTGATATCGCACAGGAACTTGTCGATATCCGCGGCTATCGACTCCCCAGTTGGTTAAGTGAAATCACCGATAGCCAATATATTTTATTGCCACAAATCATCGATATATCGACTGAGCCTGTGCAATCTACCTTTATGGGATGGTGGGATGAAGCGCCACTCAGACAATTTCAATTTAAACTCAGTCTCTATCACGGCATTAGCGGTGAGGAAGTGTGGAGCAAAACCTACAGTACCTCTGCCCCGTGGGAGTTTGAAGAACAGGCCATCATAGCCCCTAATAGCGACCGATTTTGGCGTTCATCCTATGGCAGAAATATCAGCCAAATCATGCAAGAAGCAACTCGAGATATAGACAACACGCTCAATTGCAGGCCACTGCTAGGGCAAGTCGTCAGCCGTCAAGGTGACAGGATTATCCTCAACTTAGGTCGCAAACACGGCATTCGAGTTGGCGATAAATTCCAGGTCGTGTTACAACAAAACTTACCCGATAGACTCAACGAAATGCGTGCCGTCGCCACCAAGAGCCGAGCAACGGTAAAAATTGAACAAGTCAGCGAAGAAAGTGCAACGGCAGTCCTCGTTGACCAAAATGCGGCTTACAATGTACAGATAAACGACATCGCGCTTAAGATTTAAGCAACTAAATCATAAGCCTTTTAATCAAAGATAAAACCAGTATAATCACAGGCGTCTCTTCATAGCTCAACAGGATAGAGCAGCCGCCTCCTAAGCGGCCGATCGGGGTTCGAGTCCCTGTGGAGAGACCAGATAGTGATGTCGGTGATATCAATTGACCAAAGCTTCCGAGGAAACGGATGACTGAACTATTTGCCACTAATTTGAGTATCATTACTAAACGCTGGCCAATTGTGGCTGCAGCCCTACAAAGTCAATCGATAGAACACCTGGATGCCTTCCTAGTTACTGGACGCAATCAAACCATAAGTGTAAATGGCATCCAATTAAGTAGCCGTCACGATCGTATTGCTGAGGCCCAACTCTTTATCAGTACACTGCCCCTCGATGCGACCCAAGTAACTGTCTACGGTGTAGGTATGGGTGATGTTCCAAGTTTATTAATCGATAATCCGCAATATCAAACAATCAATGTATGCATTCTCAATCTTGCTGTCTTTGCACTACTGATTAGCTACACAGATCAGAGTGAATGGCTGAGTCATCCACAAGTAGAATTGCTCGAAAACCTTAGCCAAACAGTTAATTTTCCAAATATCGCGATTACACCTGATCTCTCACTTGTCAGTGATGAAAATGCAACATTACGCGATTTATTAATTTTCGAAAAGTGCATCGAATTTTCGAATAAAAAACATCAAATAGACTACCCCAAGTTACAGATTCGCTTTGAAGAAAATAGTATATTTTTAAGAACAGATCCTAGCGCTGAACTTCTAAAGTCAAAATACAATAAAAAATCAGCATTTATAATAGGATCTGGTCCATCTCTTGAAAAAAAATACAATTACCTAAAGAAATGGCAGTTAAAAAATGAAAGCGAAAAACCATTAATAATATCAGTTGACACAGCATTTAAAGCATTAGAAAGTCAAAATATATTCCCCGATATTGTAATTAGTATAGATAAGAATATAACCAATGAGCATTTTCCAACTTACATCCCAGATAACATTAAATTAGTTTATTTTCCTACAACATCTCCAAGTGTTATTCGTTCATGGCCAGGTCCAAGATTTAATGCTTACTCTAAGGGAGGTATTTATGACAATTTTAACTTTAAAAACCCCAAAATTAGATTATATACTAATGGAAGTGTTATTCATCCTGCTATAGATCTTGCAGTGTCTTTAGATATTCGTGACATTACACTTTTTGGTTGTGATTTCAGCTACCCCAACAACAAGACACATGCATACTGGGAAGATGGGCAACTCGGACCGACTTCGAAAAATGCTAAGCATTGGGTCATTAATGGCTATGGAAAACGTGTACCAACAGACCTAAATTTCAGAGGATACTTACGCAGTTTAGAAAGTTATATAAAAACTAAGCCTAGTGTTAAATTCTATCAATCTAGTTTAGATGGTGCATATATCCAAGGCACTCATTTCAAGGAGTGTTCCTGATGGATAATCAAGAAAAAACTGAATTAATCCAGCTATTGATTTTCACCGCTCATCAGTTCCGTCTTGCTAGAGAGGCTGAAGGTTTAGATCATTTTAAGCTTTGCATCGATGAAATAGAAAAAAAACAATTTTATATGATGAAAGAAGAATTTGAAATTTTACAATATTCTATGCTTACTGCAATGGAAAGGCATGATTGGCTAAGTCTTGCGGATGACATTGAGTACGAGTTGTCTATGTTAATAAAATAACTTTTTACATTTAAGAACTAAATTCAGTAAATTTATTTAAACTTAAGGTGAAAATATGATTTTAAACAAAGAAAAAAATACTGACACTAAAAATAGCGACCTTATCATATCACCTAAATTAACCACCAGTAGATTTGGAGAATATTATTTAGCCAGCGTTAACCGTAAGAGCTTTGAAGTTATTGACTCAAGAACTTTATATAACAAAAAATTTAAAGAAGAATTTGAGATTAATGATAACCTAAATATCATTATCGGCTCTGACTCCGGATTACTTATTAAATACATAATGGAAAAATCGATACCAAAGGGAAGTAAATTTATTTTCATAGAACTTCATGAAGTATTAAATATCCTATCAATAGAAATACCTAATAAATATAAAAAAACAATCACCATTTGCAATGAAAATAACTTTATTAAGTATTTCAAGAAAGATAGTTTTGACATTTATTTCTTAAAAAACAAATGTACTCTACACCCTTCTATCGCAGTATCTCATGAACATATAGAAAATTACACACACCTTTATAATAAAGTAAAGAAAATAATAGAATCAATAATCAGTGAACATCAAATAAGTTTTTCACAACAAATATTTACAAAGGCTCAATTTGAAAATATTAGTGAAATGATACACCCTGCAAAAATCTTGAAATCAATCCTCCCAAATAGAACGGCAATAATTATTGGTGGTGGTCCGTCAATGGATGAACATATTGACTGGATTAAGATAAATAGAGCTAACTTGGTAATTTTAGCAGTATCACGCATTGCTGATAAACTAATTTTAAATGATATTATACCTGATTTTGTAATCACTGTTGACCCTCAAGATATTAGCTTTGATGTTAATAGTGAATTAATGAAACATTTTGATAAATTCATCTTGATTTTTTCTTATCACGCTTGCCCAAGAATTGTTAACCAATGGCAAGGTAAATGTATGTATTTGGGCAATAAGTACCCATGGGAAGAAGAGGGTAATATTCCAACAATTGGCCCAACCGTGAGCAATAGTTCGATTAGAATTGCATTAGAAATGGGATGCACGCAGATATTATTATCTGGCGTTGATTTTTGCTATTCGCAATCTGGATATACGCATGTAAAAGGAACTCTTGAAGCAAACCTTGGTCCCAATCTGGGTCAAATTGGTGAATGGGTCGAGACAAATGGGGGCTTGAAAGCTGAAACTCCAATACAGCTTCTATATGCACTTGATGCGCTTCAGAGTGAGGTTGCATTATATAATGATGTCGATTTTGTAAATTTATCTATAAACGCTGCAAAAATAAACGGCGTACGATACTGCCCAATAGAAAACATTATCCTTAAAGATACAAATAATATTTCCAATATCATAAGCAATATACATCTATCTGAAAACCGGATGGATGTTATTTCAAAAACAATAAATAATGTGCAAAATTCATTAAATAAGCTCTCCACATTACTTGAAAAGATCAATAGCGCTATAGAATTAGTAAAAAAAATGGACCGCACTGAAATCTCCCACAAAGAACTCATGCTTCATTCAAGAGAAATAAGTAAAATCGAAAAAAATATTCAATTTAAATTCCCAGAACTGATTAGTTTAGCAAAAAACTATGGATTATATGAAATCTCAAAATCCTTATCATTACAGGATAGTGATGACTGGGATCAGAATACAGTGAACTCAATGCATAGAATTTATTTCTCAGCATTAAAAGAATCGATTAACGCATTAATTAAATTGTCATCTGACTCTTTGGAAAGGCTTAAATCTAGAATGATTGAATCTGAGGGGGCTGAATTATCCAGGCTCTTTCCACAATGGAAAAATGACAATCAACCTGGTCGGGTTCTTATATGGTTAAAGAATGTCTCTAATAAAGAAATCAAACTTACCAAGAGTGAGATGAAATTAATAGAATTACTAAAAAACGATTACAAAAACCAAGTCAATAAAAAAAATTTAAATTATGAGAACAAAATAAAAAATTCTAATAAACTTGAAAGCATATTCAGAAAGGCATCATATTTTATTGAAAACAAGGACATCTCAGGTCTATATTATTTATTATCATGCTTAAATCCTGTTAAAAACAAAAATAAAGAAATAAGAAAATTATCCACTTATATAGAAGCTAAAGCTTTAGAGCTGGAAAATAAATTCAACTTAGCATTAAATAAAATTTTAGAAATCCCTATCAATCAATGTACAGAATATGAGCTTAAGCTCACTATAAAGCTTGCACTTAAAAACTCAAACTTACCTATCGCTGAGAGATATCTAGTTGAAACACTAAAAATCTCAAAAGAATTTATGCCGCAATATGCTCATCTATTACAGGTTGAAGGAAGACTAAAAGAGTCTTTAAATGTGTATTTAGATTATTTAGAGGAGTATCCTTCAGATGTACCAATTTGGTTAAAGCTTGGCACTTTCATGTTAGATTTAGAACAAATAGAATCAGCTAGGTTTGCTTTTTCACAAGCTTTAATAGCGGATCCCAAAAATATAATTGCTATTGAGTTTATTGAAAAAATTAATACCCATTTATTGAAGTAAAGAATCCACTTTCTTAGAAGTCAACTTTGATTTTCCTCTGAAAGGGTAATCCTCCGATTTTTAACCGTAGTTAAAAGTAGAGATTAAGCAGCCATCAAAGGGCTATTTCCTTTCAGCAACTTCATCGGTAGCGACAATTGAGCCTCATGCTCTGGATCTTGCTTATCTTGATGGCAAACATAGCGTCTATGATTTCCTCATTTACACCTACCGTATCAACAAAATAAGCCCTCGCGCAAAAGATATTTCCCCATATTTTTTTGCGAACATGAGGGAATTCGTTAAAAACTCCGCCCTTCAATACCCCATTAATGTGGATACTTACAACTTTTTGAATATTATCACAACTAGATGCACGCGATCTATCTGGATAATTTAATTCTAAGAGCTCACAACGTTTCATATTGCATAGAATATAAATCAACCTGTATAGCTCTTTTACAAGTTTACCTTTTAGAATGTTGAATCTGTTCTTAGGCGTCCAAACGAGATGATATTTACAACGCCAGTAAACATCAGATGAACGTCTGTTATCGCCCATGTTTTCTCTTATTTGTGGTTAATAATAAAATCTCTTTTAACATGGACGTTATTCAGGCTATAGCCGGACAATCACCACCGCCAGAGGCGGTGGTTTTGGGATACCAATAAATAACCGTTAAACTATTCAGTCATACTTTTTGGAAATAAAATCTTAGACACTTTATATTGAATTTAAATATCAACATCGATATTGACAATTGAAAAAAGACAAAATTTAAAATCTAAATTTTATAAGGACTATGTTTCCTAACGGAGAAAAAGTATAACAATAATGCGAAATGGTACCCATTTAAAGACAATAAACATTTAAACATTATAGAACTTTTTAATATCTATAATAAGCCTATTATACTCGGTTACCCTCTAAGGAAACAACGTTTTGTAAGAAAAATTGGTAGTAACTTACTATTATCCAATCTTTCTACCCCCCTTTTCAATTAGGAACCAATTAATATCATCTTGAGGAAAATTATTGTCCCTGTGATACATGAAGCCATAATCCACCAATTGTAAGTCGGGGTACTTGTCCAGCATCTCGCCAGCGAAATCCCGCTTGAACAACTTGCCACTGTGTCCACGATAGGACACTTCCACCGGTGCTGGGTTGTAGTATTCGGCGATGCAAATATAACGTTGGCTACTGTTGTACAGCTTGTCATATACCCCCTGCAACTCATCGGGGTTGATATGGATCAGTACCCCTTTTATCAGCACGAAGTCATAACGAGTTTCAGGTACGAAATCCAGTATCGACGAATGATATACGGTGAGATCCTGGAACTGCTTAAGCTGTGCAACCGCCTTCTCATTGATCTCAATTGCTGACATTTTTACCTGCGGCATGATTGAGTCGAAAGCGGCAATATTCAAACCTATATTGGCCCCAAACTCGATAAAGCTTCCGATGTTTTGCGTCCGTTGCAATACCTTGGCAAAGAAAGCGATGTTGGCGGCAACCGCCCTGGCCCCTTGGTTGCGTTTCAGGTATTCATCACCAAATTCCCCTGCCCAAAATCTTTCATGTTCAGTCTTGTAAGTCACCTTTAATTCCCCGCAAATGATATGCTTATTCTATTAACTCAAAACTTAAGGCCGTTCCTTTTGCAAGGTCATGCTTAGCCTTTCTTCCAAGCACGGCTTCATAATGCTTGGGTGCCAAGCCAAAACCCGGGCGAATGCTTCGGATATTGTCGGCGCTCAACAGCTCACCTTTGGCTATGTCTTTCACCACATACAAGGAGCGGCGAAACTTCACATTACCCAGCTCCGTCGTGGTCTTTTGGTAGTTGACCTGGCCGAGCGCCGACCACGCGGTTTTCGCATCACGGCACAGTGCCGCCAGCTCTTGGGGCTCCAATGAAAAGCTGTCATCCGGTCCACCGCCGTTGCGATCCAGAGTGACATGCTTTTCTATCACGCAGGCGCCCAGCGCCACCGCGGCTACCGCCGTCGCGTTATCTATGGTGTGATCCGAAAGGCCGGTTAACACATCAAATCGTCGGGCCATGTCCGGAATGGTCCGCAGGTTATATTCTGCTGCCGGGGCCGGATAGCCGCTGACACAGTGCAGAATAACCAATTCCTTACAACCGTTGTTTTTGGCTGTCGCAATTGCCTCTTGAATTTCGGCCTCATTTGCCATGCCGGTGGACATGATCATGGGCTTGCCGGCCTGCGCAACGCGCTTTATCAAGGGCAGATCCACCAGCTCAAACGAGGCAATTTTATAGGCAGGCGCATTCAGGGACTCGAGCAATTCAACAGCGCTGAAGTCAAACGGTGAACTAAATATGGTGATGCCCAGCTCTTTGGCCTTGTCAAATAAGGGTTTATGCCATTCCCATGGCATGTAGGCACTTTTATACAACTGATAGAGCGACTGACCATCCCAGAGCCCACCGTGCACCATGAAAGCATCGTCTTCGGAATCAAGTGTGATGGTGTCAGGCGTATAGGTCTGTAATTTGACCGCGTCTGCGCCGGCACGCTTTGCCTGGATCAGGATCTCAATTGCGTTTTCTATTTTGCCATTATGATTGGCAGACAATTCGGCAATCACATAGGGTGCATGGGACGCACCGATAAGACGGCCGTCGATACAAATTTCGGATTTCATTCCAACCTCACTTTAAGGGCTCGCGAATGAAGGTGTCGTCAGAGACTTGCCTGTAGTTTGCCGAGGAAAACAATCTCTGTGAAACCACATTCTCTTTCAAAACCTTGGCAATAATTGTCACATCCCCATGCAGGGTGTCTATCAGGGCTAATGCCTTGCCCGCAATTTTCTTTCCATATTGGGAGGGATCAATAAAAATCGAAATGACATATTCAGCCCGGGCAACCCTGTCCAATCGCACCACGCCCAGATCACTGTGGCTTTCACAATTGACTATGAAATAAAAAAAGTGTTCCGGATTGGCCAGTTGTTTTCGCATCCAGGTCTGATGCTCTTGCCAACCGGGGCTTTGGGGATTGTTGGCGTATTGGCGGGTGCTTGGATGGATCTGCCATCCATAAACTTGTTTTATATCGGCAACCGTCGCCTTGCGCAGGGTCAATGACGAGGACGTATCGTTAAGCAAATGATTCAGTTCCAGCATCACTCTTCTGGTCCCCAGTCCATCACACAGAGCGAAATTTCTGTTTCTGAAGTCACGGTAATCTGCAAGCAGAAGTTCATACTTTACAATCAACTCAGCTTCAATCTTGTCAATTTCAAGACTGATGACCGCGTTTGTCGCAACGAGGTTCTGACAGATGTCTTTCTGGTTATCCGCCAGGGGAATAATGATGCTCGGCAAACCCACGCAGGCTCTCTCCAGGGCTGTAGTGCCGGCAGCACCTATGGCCAGATCATGTTGACACATAAGTTCGGCCATGTTGTCGACATGCTCAATGTGGTTCACCCAGCCACCAGCCCGTATGCATGCCTCGCGCACCTGCTGATAATGGCGCGCATGTTTGCCCAGTAACACAGTCAACAATGGACGTTTGTCGGCGCCACTTAGGGCAAAGGCCTCTATCACCCTGAGTGTGACATTCGGCAAGTCCATCGCCCCCATAAACAGCAGTACTCTGGGACGGTTCAGGGTGGCTGGTTTACTTAACATAGCTTCTCTTGCCGCAGGAAAGTGCTCTGCCAGCAAGGCGTAGTCGCTGCCAACAAGTACCCGTTTGGCGACGCCAAGGGATACATAGGCTTGTTTCTCACGCAATAAAGTTTGGTCCAACAGCAGGTCGGCAGCGTGCGATCGCACCAAATCGTCTATGACGAATAACTTACACCCCAGTGCACCTTTAACCCATCTCTCCCATTCGATATTGATACCGTAATGATCGACTATCAGCAGCTCTATCTTTCCAGCCTGGGTGACCAGGCTTTCCGCGTCCTGCTGCCATGGGACACCCAACCAGGACGAATAATCCAGGGTTGAACCAAGGGAAGGCGCCTGCCCGGGGGCAATCAAGGCCATAACCCTGAACCCGCGTTTTTGGATAAGTTCAACCAGATCTCCCGGTTGGCGACGGCAGGCGAAGCTGACCTCATGACCTTGCTTCATCAATGCCTGCGCCAACACCAGACAACGCATGATATGGCCGCTGCCAATCAGAACGGATGCGTCGGCTCTAATCAGGATATTCATGGCCGTCCCTTTAACACAGCATATAAGGCTTCAGCACATTCCCAGTCTTCATGGGTGTCTATGTCCTGAACCTGGATTCGCGGCAGCATAACCACCCTGGAATGCGGAGCAAATATGGCGAGTTGCTGTTTAAAGGCTTCGGCCCGGCCCCAGTAAAACTGTCCCGCATCATGATAGGCTTCCTCCAAATCCTGCGATCGCCTCTGCTCAAATTCGGGAAAAAACATGCTCACCTCACCCGAATTGGATAATTTTATCGCTCTTTGGATCGGGAAGGGGAAACTGGTTGCGCTGAAAACGTACTCGACACCGGGTTGTTGTACCCGGGCCAGCCCCATTTGCAGATCACTCAGTTGAATAAAAGGAGCCGTTGCATACAGGCAGCAAACGTAACTCAGGTTCCAACTCTGCTGTTCACACCAGTCAATGGCATGCTGAATGACGTCGAGGGTAGTTGCGTGATCATCGGCGATATGTTGTGGCCTGATAAAAGGCACCTCTGCCCCATATTGCCTTGCGATTTCGGCAATGGCCTCATCGTCGGTAGACACTATAACCTTGTCAAAGCAAGCGGATGCAAGGGCAGCCTCAATAGAATAGGCAATGATGGGCTTACCGTGGAACAACCTGATATTTTTACGGGGAATACGTTTACTGCCCCCCCTTGCAGGAATAATCGCAACTTTCACTGTTTAGCTCCTGATAGTGACTCAGGGTATTTTCATAGTGAAACCATTCAATATCCCCAAGTTACTGTTATCGTTTGAGACTATGGTCCGTTCGAAACAAGTATTCTTCCTGATCCCGGCACTTGAGTCGGCTGAATAGGCCGACGATTAAACAACCAGATATTTATATTTGGCGTACTGTTACCCAGGCCACGGGACAAGAACAAAGCCATCACCATTTGGCTATTGCTATTTGCCACGCCCTGCCGGGGCCTGGCCGCTTGAGATCCTCAAAGCCCCGACATCTTCCAGTCAGGCCAACACATGGACCAATAAGCGCTGGACAATAAACTCAACCTGTTCTTGCGAGACTCCGGGATGCAGAGGCAAGGTCATGATTTCACTGTAAAACCGCTCCGCATTTGGGAAATGACCTTTGGCGAATCCTAGGCCCTGATAATAGGGCTGCAGGTGCACCGGAAAATAATGTACATGCACCTGAATGCCATCGGCTTGCATCTTCTCAAAGACGGCACGGCGCTTTGCGGGATCGGGGAGCCGAACTATTTGCAGATGATAGGCACTCAGGCTGCCGGCCAAGGGATCGACAGTCGTTACTACAGAATCAGCCAACGCACGCTGGTATTGCTCCGCCAGCCTGTTGCGGATTTCAACAAAGGTCTGCAAACGCTCCAACTGACTCAGCCCCAGGGCAGCCTGCAATTCCGTCATCCGGTAGTTAAAGCCCAACTCCTGTTGTTCATAGTACCAGGGCCCCTCATCGGACCGCTGCAGTTTCTCGACCGCTTTAGTGATGCCATGACTGCGAAAAAGGGCCATTTTCTCCGCTAACCGGGCATCTTTGGTCGTCGCCACGCCCCCTTCGGCCGTGGTAATTATCTTGACAGGATGAAAACTGAATACCGTGATATTCGAATAGCGACATGCACCTATCTTATCCCCGTCATGACTCCCCCCAACGCAGTGGGAGGCATCCTCAACCAGGCTCACACCATACTGTCTGGCAAGCGCGCCGATTGTTTTCATATCGCAACTATGCCCGGCCAGGTGCACGGGAATAATGACCTTGGGCAATCGTCCCCGGGCCTTTGCCGTTTCCAGTTTGGCCTTGAGTGCCGCGGGGCTCATGTTGCCTGTGCTTGACTCCACATCAACAAAATCCACCACAGCGCCGCAATACAATGCGCAGTTGGCCGATGCAACAAAGGTAATGGGCGAGGTCCACACCAGATCCCCGGCCCCCACCCCTAGGGCCAGACAGGCAATATGCAGCGCCGAGGTGGCGCTGTTCACCGCCACGGCATGGTCCGCATGAGTCAATTCACAAATTGCCTTTTCAAAAGCGGGTACACAGGGCCCTTGAGTCAGGTAATCAGAATTGAGAACCTCAACAACGGCTGCTATGTCCTGTGAGGAAATGTCCTGTCTGCCATATAAAATCATGCCTTGGCGTCCATACTGAGAATTTCACTTGGCGACAGAAAATGGGTGTTGGTACCTGAGTTATATTCATACCCGGCCTTCACCAATGTGCCCTTCTCACCCAACCGGTTTTGACTGTAGTCATTGTTGCCACTGAAAAACTGTATGCTGGGGGTGATCACGAAATGATCATCAAACTCCAGGGTGTGGTGAGAATCATCACTTGGACACATAATTTCGTGCATCTTTTCCCCAGGTCTGATCCCCACAATCTCTTGTTTCAAATCCGGGCCATAGGCGGTTGCCAGATCAACGACTCTGATAGAAGGGATCTTGGGAATGAAGATTTCCCCGCCCTGCATTCTGGCGAAATTTTTTAGCACAAAATTGACCCCGTCCTGCAGGGTGATCCAGAAGCGGGTCATATCCGGATGTGTAATTGGCAAAGATGTCGCGCCTTGGGCAACCAGGCCTTTGAAGAAAGGCACCACAGAACCCCGTGAACCGACAACATTGCCATAGCGCACAGCCGCGAAGCGGGTTCGTCCACCACCCACTATGTTATTGGCAGCAGTGAACAGCTTATCGGACGCCAGTTTGGTTGCCCCGTACAGATTGATAGGATTCGCCGCTTTATCTGTAGACAGCGCTATCACCTTTTCAACATTGTTGGCTATGGCCGCCTTAATCACATTTTCCGCACCATGGATATTGGTTTTGATGCATTCCATGGGGTTATATTCAGCTGCGGGAACCTGTTTGATGGCGGCGGCATGAATGACAAAATCGACATCGCGAAAAGCCTGCATAAGGCGGTCAACATCACGTACATCACCAAGAAAATAACGCATGCAGGGGGCATTGAAGCGTTGCTGCATTTCGAATTGCTTGAGCTCGTCCCGCGAAAATATAATAAGCCGCTTAGGTCGATACTCATCTAGGAGCGTTTTGACATATTTATGACCGAAGGATCCTGTGCCACCTGTTATCAAAATAGTCTTATCATTAAACATATAAACTCCCTTACAACGGCCAATAATCATTGACAAACGAAATGTTACATTAATTCATAACATTATAGTAGCATAATTTGGTCATCGAAAATGTCTACACTACACAGATTAGTGACAGACAGGGGAATGATGAACTTATTTTCTCATAACAATAATTATTATTGTGTAGTCAATGGGCAACAGAATAACCAAACGACTCATAATAATGACAGTTTGGTATCGAAAACCTATAAGGAAAGTGAATCTTTCCTAGTAATAGAAGCCACAAGCTATAACTTAAGAGCATTTCGGACTATACATAGATTTGATATGCTATACATAAGTCGACGTGCTCACAATCGGTAATATCGTACTAGAAATTTTTTCAACTGTTGAAGCTTTAGTAGAGCAAGTGAAAAGGCAATAGTTCAAATTACTGACAAAGCATATTACATATGTTTTGCCTACAAAGGCAATCAAACTATAATGCCTTATCAAAGCAACTTCCGGTTTGGAGATTTTGTTTGTCCAATAGTTATATTTCTCTCGATGAATATCGCCGTAAGTGGATTTTTAACCACAAAGACTTGCCTGTGAGCGATGAAGACAAGACTGGCATTCTGCCGCTGACGGATAAAAGCGCCATGTTGGTTTGGAATCAGTGGATTAGCAATAAAAGTAGCCGCGCTGAGCAGTTTACTAAAGGGGATTGGGCCGCTAAAGCCAACGCATGGGTCAAAACGGATCATTGGCAGAGTGCGTGGGACAGTGAGGATAACAGTCTACCCGAGATGTTGGCCGAGTTTATCCAGTGGCCAGATGATACTCAGATCTATTTTTGCTACGAAAAATATCAAGTGATTGAGACCCGTTGGGATGTCTTTGTTCGCAATTGGAAGTGCTTTCTGTTTTTTGATGATGGCCCAATCCTGATCTCCCCTAAACAGAAACAAGCAGTGATGTTTGAGCAAAACGGCCAATATAAATTAGGCGTTCGAGGCTAATCCCGCCTGCCAATAAGTCGAATGGGTCGAACCAATCATTCCGACTTTTTGCTTTCTTAGGGTGTCCATCAAAAGAAAGCCGTCCAACTTGATTTACCTCTTTAGCGATAGCTTGTCACAGATCAGGCTATCGCTCCTCTTTGGTTTCGATTAGTATCGCTTGGCAATCAACAGATTAATCTTCGTTTGAGCCGTCAATCCCATGGATACGCTCAACGACCATAACTAAAAAACATGAGGTGTATGATGAAGTTACTCTCAACCCTGACACTATCTACCGCTTTGCTTTTCCCGCTATTCACCCAAGCAAAAGAAGTCTCTGGTGTCCAAGTTGCCGACAGCATCACGCTCAACGCTCAGGCGCTACAATTGAATGGCGTTGGTGTTCGCAGCAAGTTCTTTATGGATTTGTATGTGGGTAGCCTGTATGTCCCCACCCCGAGCAAAACCATGACCGAGGTGATCAATGCCCCGGTTGCGGCGATTCGCCTTAATATTACGTCTGGAATGATTACGTCCGAGAAAATGCGTGATGCGATAACCGAAGGTTTTGAGCACGCAACCGCCGATAATACGACTGATATTCAGCCACAAATTGATGCGTTTATGGCGCTATTTAAGGACGAAACTAAACAAGGTGACCAATTTACCTTAGTCGCCAACAAGAGCCGTGGCGTTACCGCCTATAAAAATGGTCAAGAACAAGCCACGATTGAAGGGGAAATGTTCCGCCAAGCCTTACTCAAAATTTGGCTAGGGGAAAAACCTGCCCAGAAGAGCCTCAAAGAGGCCATGCTGGGCCAGTAATTAAAATCGGAACTCGAGATCCAAGGCGGCAGCGCCTTGGTTATCAATGTCGAGCGCCGTTTGATCGGTGACTTCTAATTCGCCATTGAAGTAGTAACCCGCGTAAAGATTCAGCGCAATGGCCGGCGTAGCTTGCCAACCAGCACGCAAATAACTCACCCACTCGTTAGTCTCTACTACGGTATCTTTATCGGCGACTAAAAATCGCTCGGTGCGACGTGAATGACCAAAGCCAACATTCCATGCCGGGCTCATTTGATAACTCAGCTCCAAACCCGCAGGGCCACTAAATCCCGCTTGGGATGGGTTCGCTAACCGCCAACGATCATTAATCTGCCAACTCACCGCCAGATAAGGCATAGTGCGTACTTCATCAATATCGTTTAAATACGCAACGCCAAAACCGAGCATATTGCCCGACTCGAAGGCATACATGGCCGACGCAACCACACCATAACTCTGCGCATGGCTCGCCGATGCGGTATCGGCATAGGCATATTGAAGTTGTGGCGACAACATAAAGGACCAATGCTTATCCATCCGATAGCTAAGGGATAGGCCCGCGCGATAACGGTCGATATTTTCCCAGGTTTCACCCGCATCACTAAACAGGCCAGCGGCGTTATTCGCCCCCGTTAAACGGATATTGCGCCAATCGTAATCAAGCCTATCGTAACCGACACGCATGCCAATAGACCACTGTTTGTCCAAGGGAATATTGACGCTGGCGTTGAGCAATAAGCTGTCCCGCTGCAATTCTGTATCGCCATTGGCGACCGACGCACTCTGGGTACTAATCTGCGATACGCTCAGCTTGAACGGTTTATATTGCGCTTGTTGGCGCGCCTCAGCCGCGGATACGGAGTTGCTTAAAAAAGCCATCAGCCCCAATCCCATGCAAACTAAACCGGGTTTTATGCTGACTCGAGAATCAAGTGATGTAGTCACGCCTGCTCCTTGCGTTACTGTGAGTAATTTGTCGCGAATAATACGCTCGATTTAAACCAAAAGTTCACTCTTTTCGAAGAAGATACAAACTGATACTAACTGCTTAACGCCGTTACACTCGGTAGGCTTTCAAAAACATCTCGGCACAACCCCGAATATACTGCTCACGTTCTCCCAATAAACTCTCGGTTTCTAGCCCCAACTCTAACCTGAGTTTCAATTCACCAAACAGCATTAAACATAAACGAACCGCACAATGATGCGGCTGCGGAAAGCGATACACGCCAAGCGCTTCAACCGCCACTAAATACTTTGTCAACATCGCAAGCATATGCTGTGGCCCCGCCTCAAAAAACAATCGCGACACTTCAGGGTGGCTCTCCGATTGCGCCACACAGGCTTTAAATACGGTAATCGCCTCAGGGCTAACAATCATCTCACCAAATTGCAGCGCAAATTCGGTGAGGATCGCTTCGGGTTGACTTGGATCGCTGAGTAAGTCGGCATTTAGATTATGGCCAACGCACTTGGATTCAATCGCCGCCACAAACAAATCATCTTTACTGCCGTAGTGGGAGTATACCGTTTGTTTGGACACGCCCGCCTGTTTCGCCACTTCATCCATGCTGGTATGGGGAAATCCCTGGCGGCAAAACAAGTCAATGGCCGCCACCAGCACTTGCTGTTTCTTTTGTTCACTGCGGCTCATCGGGATATCGGAGGACAGAGTCATATCTTCACTCAAGGTAGTAACATAATTAATTCGTATTAGTTAAGCATAAAATAGACTAGACAGTCCAGTTCTGCGCAACTAGACTAGCAAGTCTAGTTACATAAACTTAACCTTAAGCTTACAACGGAAGGATTCAAATGGATCGAGCTGCCCGACGTTCTTGGCGTGCATTTTACGTTTGCGTGATTGCCGTCACCACCTTAACGGCCTGTCAAAAGGAAGTGACAGAGCATAGCAATGCCACGCAATTGCAAACCGTAACGACGGCGTCATTGCGCTTGTCGGCTAGCTATCAGAGTGAGCAAGTATTCACTGGCACGATCCGCGCGGGCAATACCACGGGCGTCGGCTTCGAATTATCGGGTAAGCTCAGTGAGTTAACTGTCGATAGCGGCGCTAAGGTGACGCAAGGGCAAGTATTGGCCAAGCTCGATACCCGCTTGCTCGATGCCGAGCATCAGGAGATCCAAGCCAGTCTGGCGCAAACCCAAGCCGATGTTGACCTTGCCACCAGCACCCTCAACCGCAATCTTGAGCTTAAAAAATCGGGTTATGTTTCTGAGCAGTTGCTCGACGAGAACCGCACGCAACTGGCGAGTCTCGAAGCCGCCAAAAAACGGTTATTGGCCTCGCAGCAGGCCAACCAACTTAAACGCGATAAATCACAACTACTCGCGCCCTTCGATGGCATCATCAGCCAGCGGCAACACAATCTAGGGGAAGTGGTCGCCGCAGGCAGCCCAGTGTTTACCTTAGTCGGCAGTGTGAATACCGAAGCCTATATCGGTGTCCCAGTCGCGGTCGCCCAGCAATTCGTCAATGGGCAGAATGTGACTGTGAGCGTCCATAATCAGCAATTTACCGCCAAGATTGCTGGGATCAGCGCCGAAGTCAACCCCATTAGTCGCACCCTGCAGCTACGGATCAGCCTGCCTGCGCATGCCAATGTGATCAACGGTGAAATCGCCTATTTACATCAACAACAAACCGTCGAGCAAGCGGGCTATTGGGTGCCAGTATCGGCACTTATCGATGGGATCCGTGGTCGCTGGAATATCTATGTAACCACGGCGCCTTCACAATCAACAACCGATAGCGCTTCAACTCAGATAGAGCGTCGCGATGTCGATATCCTCTACACCACTCAAGATATGGCCTACATCCAAGGCGCCATTAAGGCCGACGAACAGTATGTGACTCAAGGCTTGCATAAGTTAGTGGTGGGCCAAGCCGTTTCTTCCATCGCGTCGACGAGGTAATCATGATTAAAGCCTTCGTCGAAAATGGTCGCTTAGTCAGCCTAGTAATAGCCCTACTCCTGGTCGCGGGATTTGGCGCTATGTCCAGTTTGCCACGCACAGAAGATCCGCATATCACCAACCGATTTGCGTCTGTCATCACCCCTTATCCCGGCGCCTCCGCCGAGCGGGTCGAGGCGCTTGTCACCGAAGTATTAGAGAATCAATTACGTCGCCTTGAGGAAATTAAGCTTATTCAATCCACCTCAAGACCCGGTATTTCGGTGATCCAGTTAGAGCTTAAAGATACTGTCACTGACACAGATCCCGTCTGGTCCAGAGCGCGGGATCTATTAGCCGATGCCAGAAACACCCTCCCCGATGGTATACAAACACCTACCTTAGACGATCAAGTCGGCTACGCCTACACCGCTATTTTAAGCCTAGTGTGGAACGATAGCAGTCAACCTCGAGTGGATATGCTCAACCGCTACGCCAAGGAATTACAAAGCAGGCTCAGACTCTTATCCGGCACCGATTTCGTTAAACTCTACGGCGCGCCCGAGGAGGAAATCTTGGTCCAACTCGATGGCTATAAGATGAGCCAGTTGCAATTAACGCCGGGAACCATAGCGAAAATCTTAAGCAGCGCCGACAGTAAAATTGCCGCGGGCGAGATCAATAACAATCACTTTCGTGCCCTCGTCGAAGTCTCGGGTGAGCTCGATTCCCAAAGCCGTATTCGCCAAGTGCCACTCAAGGTGGATGCGCAGGGGCAAATTATTCGTTTAGGGGATATCGCCCACATCAGCCGCCAACCTAAGACCCCCGCTGACAGCATCGCCCTTGTCGATGGTGAGCAGGGCGTGTTTGTTGCTGCACGCATGCTCAACAATACCCGCGTCGATATCTGGCAGGGGCAAGTCAAACAGCTGGTCGATGAGTTCAATCAGGAGCTGCCGGCCAATATCAAAGTGCAATGGCTATTTGAGCAAAACAGCTACACCAGCGAACGCCTCGGCGGATTAATCGTCAACCTATTGCAAGGGTTTGTGATTATTCTGGCGGTCCTACTGCTGACCTTGGGCTTAAGAAACGCGATTATCGTAGCCCTGTCGCTCCCCCTGACCGCCCTCTTCACCTTGGCCTGTATGAAGTATATCGGCCTACCCATTCATCAAATGTCGGTCACAGGTTTAGTCGTTGCCCTGGGGATCATGGTGGACAATGCCATTGTGATCGTCGATGCCATCGCCCAGCGCCGCCAACAGGGGATGAGTCGCTTAAGCGCGGTAACTGAGACCTTACATCACCTCTGGTTGCCCTTGGCCGGATCAACCATTACCACCATTTTAGCCTTCGCCCCTATCGTACTGATGCCGGGCGCCGCAGGAGAATTTGTCGGTGGCATCGCCATGTCAGTAATGTTTGCCCTGCTGGGGTCTTATGTGATTTCCCATACTTTGATCGCCGGTCTTGCAGGACGCTTTAGCCTCGAAGGTAAACATCCTGTCTGGTATCAACATGGCATCAATGTGCCTTTAGTGAGTGGTTACTTTCAAGCAAGCCTAAGGTTTGCGCTAAATCGACCACTGCTAAGCGCAACGCTTATCGGGATAATTCCCCTGCTAGGTTTTTATGCTTCAGGCAAAATGACTGAGCAGTTTTTCCCGCCGTCGGATCGGGATATGTTCCAAATTGAACTGTATCTCGCCCCCCATGTCAGCCTCGAAAATACCTTAAACCAAGTGCAGTTGATGGATAAGCAGTTGCATCAAATCGAGGGTATCACCCAAGTCGATTGGGTTGTGGGTGGCAATACCCCTTCGTTTTATTACAACTTGACTCAGCGCCAACAGGGAGCCACCAACTATGCTCAGGCCATGGTGAAAGCCAGTGACTTTGAGCGCGCCAATGCGCTTATTCCTGAGTTACAGCAAACCTTAGATAAGGCATTTCCCGAAGCGCAGGTGTTAGTGCGTAAACTCGAGCAAGGCCCGCCCTTTAATGCGCCGGTCGAGTTAATGATTTTTGGCCCTAACCTTGAAACCTTACGCTCACTCGGTGATGAAGTGCGCAATATCTTAGCCGCCACGCCCGATGTACTTCATACCCGCGCAACGTTGAGCGCTGGCGCCCCTAAAGTGTGGTTGCAGGTGAATGAAGATGCGAGTTTGATCAGTGGTTTAACCCTGACGGATATCGCCCGACAAGTGCAAATGGCCACGACGGGTGTTATTGGCGGCAGTGTGCTCGAACAGACAGAATCGCTGCCGATCCGTGTGCGTTTGGGTGACACCAGTCGTGAACAAGCCAGCCGCCTCTCTGAAATTCAGCTAGTGACCCCCTCTGGCACAGCCGTGCCTTTATCTGCGCTGTCCCACAATGAGGTACAAGTGAGTCGAGGGGCGATCCCGCGGCGAAATGGCCAACGCGTCAATACGATTGAAGCCTATATCGTCAGCGGCGTCTTGCCCGCTCAAGTATTAAATGATGTAAAAGATAAAATCGCAGCGATTTCACTGCCTGCGGGTTATCGAATCGAAATCGGCGGCGAAAGCGCTAAACGTAATGAGGCGGTCGGCAATCTGCTCTCTAATCTGATTTTGGTCGTCACCCTGCTGCTTGCAACAGTCGTCTTGTCCTTTAACTCCTTTAGGCTCACAGCAATTATTTTACTGAGCGCATTACAGTCGGCGGGGCTTGGGTTACTTGCGGTGTATGTGTTTGGCTATCCCTTTGGCTTTCCAGTCATCATCGCGCTACTCGGCTTAATGGGTCTTGCGATCAACGCGGCGATTGTGATCTTGGCCGAGCTGGAAGATACCGAGAATGCCCGTGCGGGTGATAAAGAGGTGATTATTACCACGGTCAGCAGCTGCGGCCGTCATATCAGCTCGACCACTATCACCACGGTCGGCGGCTTTATTCCGCTTATTATTGCGGGTGGTGGCTTCTGGCCCCCCTTTGCCATCGCCATTGCCGGCGGCACCTTACTCACGACGCTGCTGTCACTCGTTTGGGTGCCAACCATGTATCTGTTGCTGATGAAAACACGGCGCAAGGCACAAACAGCGGCCTTGCCAGCCCAGACGGCATCCTAAACGAGATATTGATACAACTTATCTTTTAGGTGAAGTCGCTCTAATTTTAACGCCACGAAGTGCTCATCATCGGTGGGCACTTTGGTTAACTCTAGGGCGCGGATTTTATGGTCCAGCTCATGGTAGCGCTCCGCCATAGTAGCAAAGGTGGTATTGGTCGTTTTGAGATGCTGTATATGGTCAACAAAATCGGGAAATTCATAAATTAATGCGTGATTCTCGCCAAGCATAGTGTCACTCCTTGTTTCTGGTATCGACTTAATCGCAGTAAACCTAGGGATACTTCCATTTAGTCCCTCAACGCTCGCCTTACGCCACTCTTCCTACCACTCAAACGTATATTTCTATCGACTAAAGTAAAGACTGGTCTACACTGGTATCTGTGAGCGAACTATTTATAAATAATAGAAAATCTTAGACCCATATCAAGACCACCACGTAAAAGTTCGGTTACATTAGCGTTAACCTTTACCCTATAGGATCGCACAATGAACTATAAAAATTGGCCTATTGCAAAACAGATTGGTGCCCTCGCTTTTGTCCTTACCCTGATCATTTTCTGCATACTGAGTACCCTCTCCTACAAATCCGCGTCCAACGTGCTCGAAGATAAAGGCATCAGTGCCATGAAAGCCGAGATGCACGCCGTTTCCGACATGCTGGAGCTGCAATACGATAGCTTGCTGCAACTGGCAAGACGCAATGCCGACGTCTTTAAGGAAATGTACCCCGGCCAATTTAGTCGCCCAGATAAAAACGTGAATGTGCTCGGCGTCAACACCCCAGCACTACTGCATGAAAAAGAGCAAATTAACTCGTCAAAGAGTAAAGTTGACCGCTTTGCCAACCTCACGGGCGGGACCGCTACCGTGTTTGTGCGCGATGGCGATGACTTTGTGCGGATTGCAACCTCGTTAAAAAAGGCCGATGGTAGCCGGGCCCTCGGCACCTTCCTCGGTAAAACTCATCCCGGTTATCCAACGCTTATCAAAGGTGAGGTTTACGAAGGCTACGCCAAACTCTTTGGCAAAGACTATATGACAGTCTATCGCCCAATTAAGGATGCCCAAGGGCAAGTGATTGGGATCTTATATATCGGCTTTGAAATCACTCAATCCCTCACACAGTTACAAGCTGCGGTAAATAAAATCACCCTAGAAGAATCCGGTAGCTTCCTGCTGATGCGCAAAGCCGACAATGTGTTGGTCGCGAATCCTAAATTTAATGCGGGCGAGCCAGTCACTGAGTCCATGCTCGATGGATTAACCCTTAGCCAAGCCACACAGGATAAATCGGAGTGGCGCTACAGCAACAGTAAAAACCAACCTATGTTCGCCTACACCCAAACGGTGAATGGTTGGAACTGGATGCTGATTGGTCAAGTGAATGCGAACGAACTCAATGAAGAGAGCCTGATGTTACTGACCATCAACGCCATAGTGGCGGTCACAGGCATAGTACTCATCACAGTGCTGTTATCCTTAGTGCTGCTGCGTTCGCTGAAACCTTTACATACACTTCAGCAGCATATGGAAATTCTCGGCAGAGGGGACTTTAGTCATCCGCTTCCCCCATCCGCCTCAGATAGCAACAACGAAGTCGATAAGATCACCACTAGCGTGTCGACCATGTCATCGGAATTGCGACAATTAATCAGTGCACTGCAAGCCTCAGTGCAAAGCATTGAACAACAAGCGTCTAAGGCACAGCGGGTTGCCAAGCAAAATGGCGAAGAAGCTCAGGCTTTGATGCAACAAACGGATCAAATCGCCACCGCGATTGAAGAAATGTCCACCTCCATCCGCGATGTAGCCAACCATGCTCAAGATGGTGCGAATCAGAGTCATCAAGTGGATATCGCCGCCAAAGAAGGCCAACAGCAACAAACCCAAGTGGTGCAGGATCTGTTGAAACTGAGCCAACAACTCAGTAGCAGCCATCAGGCCGTCGAAAAAGTCAGCCAAGAGAGTGAGGCCATCAGTAAAGTCACCGAGGTGATTAACAGCATCGCCGAACAAACCAACCTGCTCGCCCTCAACGCGGCCATTGAAGCGGCCCGAGCAGGGGAACAGGGCCGAGGCTTTGCCGTGGTCGCCGATGAGGTGCGAACCTTAGCGCAGCGGACACAATCCTCCATTCTAGAAATTTCGCAAACCATTGATAAGCTGCAATCTCAAGTGAAAACGACCACCAGCCAAATGGCACAGAGCCACCAGCTGGGTATCGCATCGGCTAATCAAGGGGAAGAAACCGGCAAGCAGCTAGAGGAAATCACCCGTAGAATTGGCGAATTGGCGATTAGCTCACGCAATATTGCCTCGGCGACCGAGCAGCAGAGCAGTGTTGCCCAAGAGATCACCCATAATCTGCACCAGATAAGCGAACTGGCTAATGAAGGTGAGCACAGAGCGGCCGAAACAGTGAACTCGGCGAATGACCTATCCTCTCTCGCCGTCGCGCTTAAACAACAAATCAGCCAATTTAAAGCCTGACTCAAACCATTGGTTTGCTAAGATACCGCCCGCTTGGGCGGTATTTTTTGACTTTTCAACTTAAGTTAAATCAATTCAGTTAAGTCGCCATGGGTAAATCACACAGCTGAATCGACTCAGCAACACCGCAGAATAAACAACCTCGCGTAATGTTTATCAAGTCGGTGCTGCACAGCCTAATGCTCGAAACCACCTGTTGGCTTTGGCAATTGAGCATTAGCTTTCAAATAGGCTTGAGCTAACACTTTAATAAGCTGTGTGCTTATAGATACAGTGCGGCTAAATCATATTGAGCCATGCCTCTTATGGAACCCGTAACGAACTTCTTGCTTGTTGCTTATTACATTCGATATATCAGCAAATTAAACCACCTTAGCGAATCCTTTGAACTGAGTAATCAGGTAATAAAAAACCCCGCAATTGCGGGGTTTTAAAGGGTTCAGCTATAGGAGGTTAGCTATTACTCAGCGTCATCGCTTGAGCGATCCATGTTCTCCGTGTTTTCAAGCCACAGGGCGTTGATCACACCAAAAGAACAGGCTAACAAAACCCCTAATATCCACGTGAAATACCACATAGTAGATGCTCCTTAATTCTAATAGAGTGAGGCTTTGTTATCTTCAATATGTTTGCGGTTTAAGCGGCCAAACATTTTGAAGTAAGTCCATACAGTGTAACTTAACACGATTGGAACGAAGATAATCGCGGCCCAAGTCATCACTGTTAATGTCATTTCACTCGCAGTCGCATCCCACATGGTTAAGCTCACGTTAGGATCTAATGAAGATGGCATAACGAATGGGAACATTGCTGCACCACAAGTTAAGATCACCATAGCCACAGTCAGCGAGCTAAATAAGAACGCAAAACCTGAGCGATTTAAGCGGCTCACGACGATAACCAGCAGTGGTAATGCCACACCTAATACTGGGAACAGCATGGTAATAGGATACTTATCGTAGTTGGCTAACCAAGCGCCAGACTCAACCGCAACGGTTTTCAGCGTTGGGTTTGACAGTGCATGGTGGTCAAGGGTTGAAGTGATAACATAACCATCAATACCATTGGCTAACCACACACCCGCTGCGGCAAATAATACTGCTACTAACAGTGCACATAGTTGAGTCGCATTCGCGGCACGCACACGCAGCTCACCGTCGGTCTTCATTTGTAACCAAGCAGCGCCTTGCATCATAAACATGCTCACGCTCACTAAGCCCGCCAGTAAACCGAATGGGTTCAACAGGCCAAATAAACCACCGTGATAAGTCGCACGCAGGAACTCATCGAAGTTAAATGGCACGCCTTGGAGTAAGTTACCGAAGGCTACACCGATGATCAGCGGTGGAATAAAGCCACCACAGAACAAGGCCCAGTCCCACGATTTACGCCATTTTGGATTTTCAATCTTAGAGCGATAGTCAAATCCAACTGGACGAGTGTACAAGGCAAACAGCACTAACATCATGGCTACATAGAAGCCAGAGAAAGACACTGCATACACCATAGGCCATGCCGCAAATAAGGCACCACCTGCGGTGATTAACCATACTTGGTTACCGTCCCAATGGGGAGCAATAGTATTGACCATAATACGGCGCTCAGTATCGTCTTTACCGATAATCGGTAAAAGTGCACCCACGCCCATGTCAAAACCGTCAGTGACCGCAAATCCGATGAACAGTACGCCGATCAGAGCCCACCAGATAACTCTCAATATTTCATAATCAAACATAATGAAATCCTCTGCTTAGGCTTCTAGTTTCTCGAAGTGATAACGACCAGTCTTTAAACTGCTAGGGCCAAGACGGGCAAACTTAAGCATCAAGAATATCTCGATCACCAGCAGCACAGTGTAGAACAGTGAAATCGAAAGAATACTGAACCACAGGTCCCCAGTCGTTAAACTCGAAGCAGACATAAAGGTCGGCAGTACCTCAGAGATGGTCCAAGGTTGACGGCCATATTCCGCCACAAACCAACCACACTCGATCGCAATCCAAGGTAATGGCAAGCTAAAGAGTGCAGCTTTAAGTACCCATTTCTTCTCTTCGATCTGATGACGTGTGCTTTGCCAGAAGGCCGCCGCGAACACAAACAACATCACAAAGCCTAAGCCAACCATCACGCGGAAGCTCCAGAAAATCGGCGCCACATTCGGGATAGAATCCTTCGCAGCCGCTTTGATTTGCTCTTCTGTCGCATCCACAACATTGTCGGTGTAACGCTTCAGTAGTAAGCCATAACCTAAGTCAACTTTCGCCGCTTCGAACGCTTCACGTAACTCTGGAGACTTATCACCAGCGCGCAGTTTCACCAGCATCTCGTAAGCTTTCATACCGTTGCGGATACGTACTTCGTGTTCAGCCACTAAGTCACGTAGACCAGTCACTTCTTCATCTAAAGAACGTGTTGCCA
The DNA here is from genome assembly GCF_002196695.1 of Shewanella sp. Shew256. NCBI lineage: Bacteria > Pseudomonadati > Pseudomonadota > Gammaproteobacteria > Alteromonadales > Shewanellaceae > Shewanella > Shewanella sp. Shew256. Next base: position 118,801 of record NZ_NAJR01000007.1, read on the forward strand.
CGATACCCATAGCGTAAGGGATCTTCACCGCGAAATCGGTGTGCATGGTTTCTTGATTTGGGAAACCAACTGCAGTAAAGGCTGCAGGAGCTGGCTCTGTGTGCCACTCAGCTTCAATTGCCGCTAACTTAACGCGCTGCGCTTCACCCACTTTATAGCCTGATTCGTCACCCAGAACGATAACAGACAGGATAGACGCCATACCGAAGCTGGCTGCAATCGCAAATGAACGACGAGCAAAAGGTAAGTCACGTTTCTTCAGAATGTAGTAAGAGCTGATCGCTAATACGAACATTGCGCCAGTCACATAGCCAGAAGCCACAGTGTGAACAAATTTCACCTGTGCAACAGGGTTGAAGATAACATCAGCAAAGCTGGTCATTTCCATACGCATGGTTTCGTAATTGAACACGCTACCCACAGGGTTTTGCATCCAACCGTTTGCCACCAGGATCCACAATGCGGAGAAGTTGGAACCAAAGGCGACCAACCAGGTTGTCGCTAAGTGTTGACGTTTAGAGAAACGATCCCAACCGAAGAAGAACATACCCACGAAGGTCGATTCTAAGAAGAACGCCATTAATCCTTCAATGGCCAGTGGTGCACCAAAGATGTCGCCCACATAGTGCGAATAGTAAGACCAGTTAGTACCAAACTGGAATTCCATCGCTAAACCCGTTGAAACACCCAAGGCAAAGTTGATACCAAACAACTTACCCCAGAACTTAGTCATATCTTTATAAATTTGTTTATCCGTCATCACATAGAGTGATTCCATGATAGCCAGCAAAAATGCTAACCCCAAGGTTAAGGGAACAAACAGGAAGTGATACATGGCTGTCAGCGCAAACTGCAACCGTGATAGCTCAACAACCTCTTCAACAATCATCGGTGACTCCTTACGTGGTGCGTCCAATTGCTACGACTACTTGAGCCATTCGTAGCAAGTGCCTTTGTAGGATAGTGAGTTTTCATTTTGTGTTTATAGCTGGATTCAGTATAAACCGTTAAATTTCATCTTTTTCATTACATCGAAGCAGCAAGGCTTAAAAATCCCCTTTTTCCTCGCATACTGAGACCCTAGTCACACTATCGCTCGGCTTTGAGACTTCCACCTCACCACCCAATCCTACAAATGATCCCATCGATATAAATATCAGATAGTTAAGATATTTAATCGCTTTCATTTGTGAGTATTTTATACCACCCGCCTTTGATTCAAATCAATCAAACTCAGGGCTTTAGATGGGTTTTGCTACGGGGCACACACTTCACTTTTACCCACAGTTGACAGAGTCACAATTATGGGGTAGAGAGCGATTCATACCGAATTAAAAAGTCCATTTTTGACCGTTTGATTGAAAAACTGCACTACAACCGCCAAAAACCGATAAAAACAAATTAAAAACAATATTCACACTAATAAAACATCATCTATTCGATTTAAGGAAATTAAAAATACACAATTAAATTCAACTACATAAATAAGTGAAACCACTTAAAGCAATAAAATCACCACATATATTGATTAGTTTTTCTAATTGTTAAATGTATTTTTTCTCGTTTGAGAAGATAGATTGAACTGGTTAATATATCTCCTGTGTTAAGGAGACGGTTTGATGTGACTGGTGAAGCGCCCCAGGCAAGCCAAACTCCGCGCACATAGGTATAACTTTGGTGTGGAGAAAGAGATATGACAAACTTATTTGAACGTCTGGTTAACAGCTATAAGCGTGTTTTTGTTGAACTTTATACAGCTCGTGAGCTGTAATCGTTCACCGCTTACTCTGAAATAATACTGATTTGATTTGAAGTTTTGTTAGCGCAAAACGAGCCCCCTTCTCGATGAGTTGGGGGCTTTTTGTTTTTATCTCTCGAGAATACAGGCAAGTACAGCGACTAAATTAAGGCAAGTCAGTTTTGTTTCACTTGTGTGAACTACTTATTAAGGGGTAATTAGTCTTTAAAATTGATATTTTTAAACTTCATTTTATTAGATTTAACAAATGTAAGGCTAAGATCTTAAAATACCTTATCTTTTTAAAAGATGCGTTTTATATATAAAAAAGGAGCGAAAAATTTCGCTCCTTTTTTGGCTCACTTAAGTCGTGGTTTTCTCAATAAAAACCTTAACCTAAGTTGACTCGCGCATTGCGGAACATGCGCATCCATGGGCTGTCTTCACCCCAGTTATCTGGATGCCAAGAATTCGCAACCGTTCTAAATACACGCTCAGGGTGTGGCATCATCAGGGTCACACGGCCATCGGTAGTACAGATACCGGTTAAACCGTTTGGCGAGCCGTTCGGGTTTTGCGGGTATTGGGTGGCAATTTCACCTTTACCATTCACAAAACGCAGCGCGATAGTGCCAGAGGCCTCAGCTAACGCGAGCGCCTGCGCGCTGGCAAACTCTGCGTGTCCTTCACCGTGGGATACGGCGATAGGCATACGTGAACCCGCCATACCTTGGAAGAACAGTGATGGACTTTGCTGCACTTCAACTAAGCTGAAACGCGCTTCAAAACGCTCAGAGCGGTTACGCACGAAACGTGGCCAGTGCTCGCTACCTGGGATGATTTCCTTCAGGTTAGACAGCATTTGGCAACCGTTACACACACCGAGGGCAAAGCTTGAATCACGCTCAAAGAAGCGTGAGAACTCATCGCGGGCACGGGCGTTGAACAGGATAGACTTAGCCCAACCTTCACCCGCACCTAATACGTCACCGTAGGAGAAGCCACCACAGGCCACCAGACCTTGGAACTCTTCGAGGCTAATGCGGCCCGACAAAATGTCAGACATATGCACGTCGCGGCTCTCAAAACCTGCGCGGTCGAATGCTGCTGCCATTTCTACATGGGAGTTAACGCCCTGCTCACGCAGAATCGCCATCTTAGGTGCAGCACCTTTGAGGATGTACGGCGCAGCAACGTCTTCACTTGGATTGAAGCTTAAGTTAACCGTTAAACCTAAGTCGGTTTCATCCTGCTTAAGCTTAAATTCTTCTAATGCACAGGCTGGGTTATCACGCAGCGCTTGCATACGGTAAGTGGTTTCAGACCATAAGGTACGCAGTGCAACACGTGTCTCGCTAAACACTTCACGCGCACCATCTTTAATGGTCACACGTTGATCGTTCGCCAGAGTACCAATCACATGGCAAGGCACGCCTGCTTGGGCGAATTGCGCAGTGATAAGCTCGGCATCCGCACAGTTTACTTGCAATACGCCACCGAGTTCCTCATTGAATAGACGTTCAACGTCAGTACCTTGCAGTGCACTTAAGTCGATAGCAAGACCCGTGTTACCGGCAAAGGCCATTTCCACTAACGTCGTGAATAAACCACCGTCACTTCGGTCGTGGTATGCAATAACCGACTTCTTCGCCACCAGTTTTTGCATCGTTTCGAAGAAACCACGTAACAGAGCAGCATCGTCTAAGTCTGGCGCGATATCGCCTAACTCACCGTAAACCTGTGCCAAACAAGAACCGCCTAAACGGTTTTTACCAGCGCCTAAGTCGACTAATAACAGCGAGGTTTCGCCTTTATCACTGCGAAGCTCTGGCGTTACCGTGTTACGGATATCCTGCACCACACCGAAGGCAGAAATCACCAGTGACATAGGTGCCGTCACGGTTTTGTTCGCGCCGTCTTGCTGCCATGCGGTTTTCATCGACATGGAGTCTTTACCGACAGGAATGGTCAGGCTCAGTTCTGGACACAGCTCTTCACCCACGGCCTTAACCGCTTCATAAAGACCCGCATCTTCGCCTGGGTGACCCGCGGCAGACATCCAGTTAGCCGACAGTTTGATACGTTTGAACGAACCAATATCCGCACCCGCGATGTTCATAATCGATTCGGCCACTGCCATGCGGGCAGAGGCGCCAAAATCGAGCAGTGCTAGCGGCGTACGTTCGCCCATAGACATGGCTTCACCGGCATAGGTATCAAAACTTGCCGCCGTTACCGCGCAATCTGCAACGGGGACTTGCCATGGGCCAACCATTTGGTCACGGTTCACTAAGCCCGTTACCGTGCGGTCACCAATGGTGATAAGGAAAGTTTTGTCCGCCACAGTTGGCAGGCTAAGAATGCGTTTAACCGCTTCTTTCACATCGATGTTGCTTTGCTCAAGTGCGGGTGAAACTGCCTTAGCTGATACCACATTACGGCTCATCTTAGGTGCTTTACCTAATAACACCTCGAGTGGTAAATCGATAGGATTGTTATCGAAATGGCTGTCGGCTAGGGTTAAATGCCGCTCTTGCGTCGCCTCGCCCACTACCGCAAACGGTGCGCGCTCACGCTCACAAATCGCCGTAAATAAAGGCAAGTCTTCGGCAGCAACCGAAAGCACATAACGCTCCTGCGATTCGTTACACCAGATCTCCAACGGGCTCATGCCCGGCTCGTCCGATGGCACGTTGCGCAGATTGAAGATACCACCACGGCCGCCATCGTTCACTAACTCAGGGAAAGCGTTAGATAAACCACCCGCGCCCACGTCGTGGATAAATTGGATTGGGTTTTTATCGCCTAATTGCCAGCAGCGGTCGATCACTTCCTGACAGCGACGCTCCATTTCTGGGTTTTCACGCTGTACCGACGCAAAGTCTAAATCTTCGCTCGATTGACCCGACGCCATCGAAGAGGCAGCGCCGCCGCCAAGACCAATGTTCATCGCAGGGCCACCGAGTACGATCAGCTTAGCACCGACGGTGATTTCGCCTTTTTGTACGTGCTCTTCGCGGATGTTACCTAAACCACCGGCTAACATGATGGGCTTGTGATAACCACGGACTTCTACACCGTTGTGGCTAGAGACTTCTTGCTCATAGGTACGGAAGTAACCTAACAGGGCTGGACGACCAAACTCGTTGTTAAACGCCGCGCCGCCAAGTGGGCCTTCGGTCATAATGTCCAGTGCACTGACGATACGCTCAGGCTTACCGTAGTTACCTTCCCAAGGTTGTACAAAACCTGGGATTTTTAAATTCGATACGCTAAAACCAGTTAAACCCGCTTTAGGTTTAGAGCCACGACCAGTTGCACCTTCGTCGCGGATCTCACCACCCGAACCTGTCGCCGCACCTGGGTATGGGCTGATTGCCGTAGGATGGTTGTGAGTTTCCACTTTCATCAGTACGTGCATTGGTTCAGTGTGATAGCTGTAAACACCGTTTGGATCGGGGAAGAAACGTCCCGCAACCGAACCTTCCATCACAGCGGCGTTATCTTTATAGGCAGATAACACGTGGTCAGGTGTGGTTTCGAAGGTGTTTTTAATCATCTTGAACAGAGACTTAGGCTGCACCGCGCCATCAATTGTCCAATCTGCGTTAAAAATCTTGTGACGGCAGTGCTCAGAGTTGGCCTGAGCAAACATCATCAGTTCAATATCGTTTGGATTGCGGTTCAAACGCACAAAGTTTTCGACTAAATAATCGATTTCATCTTCGGCGAGCGCCAGACCCATTTCGACGTTGGCCACTTCAAGGGCACGGCGACCTTCGGCCAACACGTTCACACTCTTGAACGGCGCAGGTTCAGTGCGCTTAAACAGCACATCGGCCTTAGCAAAATCGTCCAGTACCACTTCAACCATACGGTCATGCAATAACCCTTTAAGGGTTTGTTGCTGCTCGACAGTCAAAGTGTCTGACTCCACATAATAGGCAACACCACGCTCTAAGCGCTTCACTTTACCTAAACCACAATTGTGGGCGATATCAGTGGCTTTAGAAGACCATGGGGAAATTGTGCCGGGGCGGGGAGTAACAAACAGGAGTGAACCTTGGGGGGTATGGGCTTCGATAGCAGGTCCATAGGTGAGAATTTTTTCAAGTTGCTCGCGCTCATTGGTCTCAAGCAACTCGCTCAAATCCGCTAAATGAACATACTCAGCATAGATTTGGCGTACCGGAAGCGCAGCGTTTACGCAGGCCTCCATTAGCTTTTGCACTCTAAACGTCGAGAGTGCTGGGGCTCCGCGGATGATCTCCATCACGTCAATTCACCTTATATTTATAATTGCAGGGGTCAGAGATGGCGCTATTATAAGGAAATGTCTGTCACAAATCACCTGTGACCTTACGTAAAACAGTGTTTCCTATTAAGATAAAAAGCGGCCCTTTTCCCCTCCTTCGTATTCCATGCGGTACGATTTTTTTACGTAATTGGCGACAAACGGATATAATCACAGCAATGTCAGCCAGTTTATCCTTGTTACCTCACTGACCTTCTACTGTTCATCATTTTGATTTTATTTAATAAAGTGTGTTTAATGACTCGATTTCTGTTCGCGATTATCTTAGGTTTCTTACTGACGGCTTGTCAGCAAGTGACCGTGGAAGAAACAGAATATGTCCCCCATAAACTCACCGAATTAAGGGTCGGCACCCTATATGGCCCACAAATTTATATGACCTCGGGCCAAGGCAACAGCGGCTTCGATTACGATATGGCGGTGCTCTTTGCCGAGTATCTCGATGTGCCCTTAAAAATGGTGCCTTATACCAACCGCGCCGAACTCTATGATGCACTGAAAAAAAACGAGATTGATATCATTGCCGCGGGGATGACAGAAACCCCAGCGCGGCGCGAACAATTCCGTTTAGGCCCGCCGCTGTATCGCGTCAATCAAGTACTGGTTTACCGTGAAGGCATGCCAACACCTAAAGATATCACTGACTTAAAAGGCAAAATTACCGTAATTGCCGACTCTTCTTTTGTGGAAACCTTGACGCAATTACAGAAACGCCATCCGACGCTCGTGTGGGATCAAGTCACAGATAAAGACAGCGAAGAGCTGCTGGCGATGATCGCCAACAAGGAAATTGACTACACCATCGCCGACTCGAGCAGCGTGCAAATTAACCGCCGCTATTTACCGGATCTGCGCTCAGGGCTCGTGCTAGAAGAAAAGCTCGATGTGGTTTGGTTGCTGCCACCCGCACACAGTGACGGCTTGATGAGTCAGTTATTGGCGTTTTGGCACCAAGAGAAACTCGCTGGTACACTCGATCATCTTAATGAAAAATACTTTGGTCACGTAAAACGTTTCGACTATATCGACACCCGCGCCTTCCTGCGCGCCATCGAAACCGTATTGCCTCGTTATCGTCAGCTTTTCGAAACCCACGCCGGAGACTTAGATTGGCGTAAATTGGCGGCGACCAGTTATCAAGAGTCCCATTGGAATCCTAATGCTCGCTCGCCGACTGGGGTGCGCGGCATGATGATGCTCACGCAGCCGACCGCCAAAGAAATTGGCATTACAAACCGACTCGATGCGGAAGAAAGTATTCGCGGCGGCGCCGCTTATTTACGGGATATGATCAATCGTCTGCCCGAGTCTATCCCCGAGAGTCAACGCATGTGGTTTGCGCTGGCCTCTTACAATATCGGTTATGCCCATGTGGAAGACGCCCGTAAACTCGCCGAATCTATGGAGCTTAATCCAAACGCCTGGCGGGATCTTAAAAAGGTATTACCACTGCTGCAAAAGCGTAAATATTACCAGAAGACCCGCTATGGCTATGCCCGTGGTAGCGAAGCCGTGCATTACGTCGACAGCATTCGCCGCTATTACGACACCTTAGTCTGGGTCGATAATCAATCTAAACAACAAAATAGCGATGATGAAGAGCCGAGCGACCTCGCCTCGGAAGATGGCCCAGCGCCAGTGCCAGGCACCCTCAGCCCAGATAAGCCGAAATAGCCCTAACCGCTTCCCCCTCAATCACTTGACTTGTGCCGCAGCCTTGCTTTTTTGCGGCCATCAAACCACGATTTTAATCTTAGATTAAGCCAATACAGGCTAAAGTGAGCTAGCTTAGGGCTAAAAACGCTGCTTTATAGAGCAGATGCATCGAGGGGGATTGCCGCCTGAGATCTCTGCTGATACTGTCATAGTGACAGGTCAATATAATAATCATTGCGAGTTAACCCATAGCCGTTAACCAAAGCAAAAATAGCCTTAACCTAGACAATAACAAGATTGAAAACGGGGTCTATATGAGAAGAAAAACCATCAATAACAGTGCATCACGCCGTCGTACAACACTCAAAATTCGCCATCGCCGGGTGCTGAATCGCCACAAACTGTTTTTTACGTTTATCCAAGCCCAAGACTAACACTTAAGCGAGTCCCTAAACTCCTTAGGATAGCGTCCCCTGCTGCGCCTTTTGAGCCTGTTTTAAAGCCTTCTTTTCCTCCCTGCGACGTTTAAAAAAGCGGCTCAATTGGTCAGCACAGTCCTGCGCTAACACCCCTGACACCACTTCAACTTGATGATTAAAGGCGGGATGCTGCAAGAGATTAAGCACGGTTCCTGCAGCGCCCGTCTTCTCATCCTTTGCCCCAAATACCACGCGGGCAATTCGGCTATGCACCATAGCTCCGGCGCACATGGCACAAGGCTCGAGGGTAACGTAAAGAGTGGTATCGAGGAGGCGATAGTTTTCAATCGTTTGACCCGCAGCTCGCAAACACTGAATTTCAGCATGGGCGCAGGGGTCGTGCTCACTGATAGACAAGTTATATCCGGCCGCGATTTGCTGACCACCTTTGACTAAAACCGCCCCCACTGGTACTTCACCCGCAACCTCGGCCTTTTCAGCCATACTCATCGCGACACGCATCCAATGTTCATCGACTCGAGTTTGTTCAACATCCACTTGATTGAGGCAAAGTTGCTCGCCAGTTAGCACATCAGCACTAACTTCATCACAACCAAGTTCATTAGGGCTAGGTGTCTTCCCATGCAGGGTATTGGGATCCAGTTTTATCTGCTCCACTTAAGGATTCTCATTAATCAACAATTTGGGCAATTATACCCATAACCAATAAAAAAAGGCGCACTTGGCGCCTTTTGCTTACAAAAACGATGACTTAGATACTATTTACTCAAAGAATGAAATGAGTATAAATACCTTTAAAAAAAACCAGTTACAAAAAATCTGGTGTGGTAAGTCACAGATACAGGAATTACTATGTTTAGAAGACTGAGCACTATAGATATCTCTTTCAATTGAGGTGCTCCAGTATCAGTAATTTAATCATGAAAGATATAGCGTTATTAATAGGGTAATGATCCATTCAAACTAAACGAGAAAAAACATGAGCGAATCTGTTTGCCAGTACTCACAAAGCCTTGAGAACATCCGAAACAGCATCTTATCTATCAAGGCAGCTGGACCTGATGGATTTGAAGGGCTCCTTCGCATTGTCCTAACGAATTTGACTGGCATCCCGTTCCGCCTTGCGGCAAGTGGACTACAAGGTGGTATGGACGGAGATGCAGCTATGCCGCTAGACTCCGTTATCTTCGAAGCCAAGCGATACTCTGGTGATATTCATAGAAATGACGTCTTGCCGAAAATAGCGGATTTAGCTCGCAGCCAAAGTGCCGCAGATCGTTTGTGGATTCTTGGTGCGACAACAGAGATAAGTTCACAGATTGCAAGGGATATCCAGGAAGATGGTGACAAAAATGCAATTTCTACGTTTATTTTGGATTGGACCTCTGTCCCACTGCCGCTTCTAGCTATAGCCGTGGTTGCAGCTGGCGAGCCTGCCATCGATTTCATCGTCAAAAATTACTTAGAGAAAACGTGCCAACCAAAGCTAACTGATAGTGAACTCAAGTCGTCATTCCAAACAATCTCAAACCATCCAGAATTCGAAAATCTCCTTCAAAGACTCAAGTCGAACCTCAATGTTTCGAAGCTGGCCTTACAACGCGCGATTGAGTTGAACCATGAATGGCGAATTGAAACATTTTACGACAAGCGTTTAGCTCAGGAGCGTTTAGGGCAAGGGCTAGCGGTATTAAAAGATAAATCCTTCCCGTTAATGCGCACTGAACTGCGAGACCAGATCGCAGGAGAAATTCAAGCTGGCAAAGAAGTCATTCTGTTGGGTGATGAGGGCCACGGCAAATCATGGCTTTCAGCGCAATTGTGTTCTGAGACTAAGGGCTTGGCGTTATTCGTCAGTGCAGAGCAACTTGAGAGAACGTCAGTAGAAGAACTTGATGACTTCCTTATTGAAATTTTGATTAAGCAAACCAATGAAGTGGCTACTGAAGCACTTAAGAGTCGATGGAGACGTCGCCTTCAGGCTTGGAGGATTACACCACCAAAAGCTCAATTTTTAGTCGTTATTGATGGTTTAAACCAACGTCAAAACCTCCGCTGGGACAAGCTGATTAACGCTATACAATCCCAACTATCCCAAATTGGAGGTAGGCTAATTGTGACTGTCAGGCCTCACTTTTGGCGGAAAATAATAGCAAGAGGAATAGCATTTACCCCCACAGTCATTGAAGTCCCTGAATGGTCATCAGTAGAGCGCGATACGCTGCTTACATACCATGGCATTTCTCTTGATTGGCTCGACCAACAAACACTGACAACACTCCAAAATCCAAGGTTACTCAGCATTGCCATTGCGATACTTCCTCATAAGGAGGCAATGGCTTGGAAAGGGTTGACAACCGATAGGTTGCTAATGGAGCACCTTCGCGCGTCACAGCTTGAAAACTACGAAAACGAAACCTTCGCGGATTTGACCAACCGCCTCAGTCAGCACGCTGCAGAGGTGTTAAAACGAGTGCAGGCATCTATAAACGAACCACCTCAGAATTTTCAGGCAGACTCCAGCGCCGTCATTGAGACACGTTTCTTCCTAACTCTCCCTGGGCCAGGTGATCAATACGAACTACGTGAAGAGGGTTTGACTCTCGCACTCGGCTTCACGCTGGTTGACCAACTTTGGCAAACGCTTCGGGCAAAACAGAATTTAGCCACTCGGATATGCCAGCTTATCGAGCCGATACAGGCTATGGACCGAACCGCTGATGTGCTCTTTGCATCTTTAATGATCTGCGCACTCGACGACGACATTAGATTTGATAATAAAATCTTATCAGGTCTACTAAATGAGTTTGCCAACCTTCAAAACGTGGACGACTGTCGATTTGAAGAATTCGTTGAGATCGTCAAGCTTCAACCAGAAACGCTTTTCGATGTTTTAAAGATTCATTGTCTCGAAAATGGAAGGAGAATCAATCAAGACTGGTTAACCCAGGCCGCACTTGAGGTTGGACGTTCTGAATCTGGGTGGCAAACAGTAGAAGCAGCCATACATCAGTGGCTTCACTGCTACAACAAAGATCCTGTTGAGCAGACTAATCGTTATCACAGGCGAAATGACTCAGAGTACGAAAAACAGCTTGAGAGAAAGAAATCTGAAATTGAAGAGACCTTGTCTTCTTTATCCTCTTTTGAAAAGCAACTACTGACGCAGATGACCGAAGTATCAGGCTCGCCTGACGAGTTATTTACATTTGCACTTCGGCTACTGGCGGGACGCTCCCTCGTTGACTTCGCTGATAGCTTTGTTGCAATGGGCTTAGCTTTTTCATTGAATAAAGATATCTCTTTTGCACAAAAAGCATTTCAGCAACTTACGACATTTAATAGGGTGGAGCGCGCCGCAACCAGACATTCCTTCCTTAGAGCGATTGAGCCACTACGTAATAATACTACTTCGAAAGGAGCTAAGTGGACGGTTGTTCGAATGCTTAATGCAACCGGTGAAGAAACAAATGCAGCAGAAGCAAATGCCATTGCAGAAGAACTACGAAAAGATTGGTATCGCTTTGACCAACCATCACCCTACAAATGGCGTCAAGTTAAAGTGGCAAATCCTGATGCAGCTCGACCAACAGATATGGAGCAAGGAATCCAACAATTCACAGCTCTTGCTCCCGATATGATGTTACAGACAATGATGGGGCAAAGCAGCGAAGACCACAGCTTCATACAATTCCTGCCAGTTGCATGCCGATTTGAACCCACAGTCGCTATTAAAAAAACTCGAAGTCTTCTTACAGGGTTGTTGACAAGAACAGGACTTCCTCTGCGGCAGGTCATTCTGAACTGTGAACATGACATGCCATTGGTCACCCCTGACTTGGCAAAAGGCATGCTCAATAGAATGGTAGAAAGCGATGCCTTTGAGACACTGCCAGAAAATGATCGGGAGATTTGTAAGATGTTTGTGTTTTACTATGCAGCCGCACAAATTTCAGCAGAAGAACAGCTCAAATGCATGACGAGCAAAATCGTAGGGACAAAATATTTACTAAAAACCATCCCAAGCCTTAAACGCCAACCAACAGAAGCAATCGTCACAGCACTTCAAAAATCACTCGAAATTAACGATGAAGAAGCTGTTTATGGAACTCTTGCAGCTGCACTATATGGGCATACCGAGATAAATAGTGAACTCGAAGATCTGATATTAAAGTGTTTTATTTATGATTCCTCTATGATTCGCGCAATTATCTACCAATTAGCAGTGTTCAATGATTTGAAGCGTGTTCGGCAAGTCCATACGGTAGAACAATGGAACGCAACTTCAATAAATCAGAAAACCTATGAGGAGTGGTTCGGCTCTATGCTGTTGGTTGAGGCATGCTTTCGAAAGGAATTATCGATTGAAGATCTTCTAAATCGGATCAGCCATAAGACTTGGTTCGCATCTGCAGATAGATTAGGAAAATCATTTGCTAAACCAATGATAGATTGCTTTGTACAACGACTTAGTTGCGGGATTACTGCCACCAGTAGGATACAACTTCCACTTGCAGACTTTGAACTGTCAAGAACTGAACCAGCTCCATTTGCCTTCATATCTATTGAAGATACAGCTCGAGAAGATGGACGCTTCCCCAAGCAAAAGAGCTTAAAGGAAATTCTAAATAACGATGATTATTTCGACAAAAAACAAAGCAGACTCAATGCAGTAGCAGAGGCTTTTTTCGCAAAACTGAAAGGCTCTGATGCTGAACTCTTAGTTAAAGAAATTACTATAGACAATCTCCAACGCCTAGTTTTTGAAGTGCCCTCTTTGCTCGATGAACTGTACAGCATTATAGAGCAAACAGGCGACACTAAATTCGTTTGGCTCCAGAACTTGGCCTTTGCCGTTGCGAACCTGCTTTCTTCGAAACATCCAGAAAAAGCTGCCCTCCTGCTAAACCGAGCAGTAACGTCACAAGGTTTCGTAACACTTGTTTTGGGAGACGAACTTACCCTTGAGCATCAAGCCATTTGGGGAAGCAAAGTGTCTAAACCAATAGAAAAGTTGTGGTATCAAAGACTGTTAGGTGCCGAAAATGACGCTGTTCTTGCCCGAGAAATACTCGCAGCAGAGCGTTTTGGTGCGGCTGACTTTATTACATCATTGATTCAAAAATTTGCTTCCAGCGAAGATAGTTTAGATCAAGCATACGCCATAACGATTGCAGGATACTCGACTCAGTCTGATAAACTCGTTGGCATAATTGATAAACACATCAATGGTAAAGGTATGTGTGCCAAAGCAGCTAAACATGCATTTACAGAATATGAGAATGCTCTATGGGCACAAAAATGGGTTCAAAATATGTGGGACGCACCAACACAAGACGAATTCTGGCTAAATCTAATCATTGCCAAAACCTGCATGGATGCACGCATTAGTACACAACCTCCGATAGCTTGTAAATGGTCACATTATTCCTCTGTGTTTAACCAAGCAAGGGAAAAAGCCATCAAAGAAAGAGACAAGGAACGTAAGAAGAGACTTGTTGGACAGGAAAAGCCTGATCCAATCTTTGTCACTTCTGTAGAAAAAATATTTTAAGCATTACCTCCATAAACAAGAACCCCGCCTTTTGGCGGGGCCCTTCATCGAATCGATGAGCCGTAATTAACTTATTCCCACTCGATAGTTGCAGGTGGCTTACCTGAAATATCGTAAACCACGCGGGAGATACCGTCGATTTCGTTGATGATACGGTTAGACACACGACCTAAGAAATCGTATGGCAAGTGTGCCCAGTGAGCGGTCATAAAGTCGATGGTTTCAACGGCGCGTAGTGACACCACCCAATCGTATTTACGGCCATCGCCCATCACACCTACAGAACGAACCGGTAAGAACACGGTAAAGGCTTGGCTGACTTTGTTATAAAGATCAGCTTTGTGCAGCTCTTCGATGAAAATGGCATCGGCGCGGCGCAGCAAATCACAGTATTCTTTCTTCACTTCGCCTAGTACACGCACGCCTAAGCCAGGGCCTGGGAACGGGTGGCGGTAAAGCATGTTGTAAGGCAGACCTAGCTCAAGGCCAATCTTACGCACTTCGTCTTTAAAGAGTTCGCGCAGTGGCTCAACCAGACCTAGCTCCATATCGTCTGGCAGACCGCCAACGTTATGGTGCGACTTAATCACATGGGCTTTACCGGTCGCGCTACCCGCAGATTCAATAACGTCTGGGTAGATAGTGCCTTGGGCTAACCATTTAGCATTAACGCATTTCTTGGCTTCTTCGTCGAAAATTTCAACGAACACACGGCCAATGATCTTACGTTTCGCTTCTGGATCGGCTTCGCCTTTCAGCGCGTCAAGGAAGCGGTTTTCCGCATCGACGTGAACAATGTTCAGACCGAAATGGTCACCAAACATTTCCATGACTTGCTTCGCTTCGTTTAAACGCAGTAAGCCGTTATCAACGAATACGCAGGTCAGTTTTTTGCCAATGGCGCGGTGCAGCAGCATGGCCACTACCGATGAATCCACACCACCAGACAGACCTAAAATAACTTCATCGTCGCCTACTTGTTTTTTCAAGCGTTCGATAGCGTCTTCGATGATTGAAGAAGGTTTCCAGTTAGCCGCACAGCCGCAGATATCCAAGGCAAAGTGCGACAGCATACGCATACCTTGGCGGGTATGAGTGACTTCAGGGTGGAACTGCACGCCGTAGAAACGTTTTTCCTCACAAGACATGGCCGCAAATGGGCAAGTGTCAGTTTTAGCAACGGCCACGAAACCTTCAGGGATAGCCGAAACTTTATCGCCATGGCTCATCCACACATCGAGCAGAGATTTGCCGTCGGCACTGACTGCGTCTTCGATATCTTTAAACAGGGCCGATTGCGCTAACATTTCGATTTGAGCGTAGCCGAACTCGCCTTCGCCAACGCCTTGAATCACTTTACCGCCAAGCTGCTCAGACATGGTTTGCATGCCGTAGCAGATCCCTAATACAGGCACGCCAGCATTGAACACATATTCAGGTGCGCGGGGAGAATTGTCGGCAGTCACACTTTCAGGGCCGCCAGCGAGGATAATCCCGTTAGGGGCAAACTCACGGATTTGGGCTTCGGTCACATCCCACGCCCATAACTCACAGTAAACACCAATTTCACGGATACGACGGGCAATTAGCTGGGTGTACTGAGATCCAAAGTCGAGGATCAGTATCTTATGCTCATGAATATCGCTCATGGATAACCTTTATCTCATCTATTGTTTTAACTTAGCTCAAGACTGCGAGGTTCAATCTTGAGGGCATACAAATCTTAATAACGGGGCGGCTATCGCCGCCCCGTTATCACAAACGTTTACGCACCTGAACGGTAGTTTGGCGCTTCTTTAGTGATAGTCACATCGTGAACGTGGGACTCGCCCATGCCAGCAGAAGTCACTTTCACAAATTGCGCTTTTTCGTTCAGTTCTTGGATCGTGGCACAGCCCGTTAGGCCCATGCATGAACGCAGACCACCCATATGTTGATGGATGATTTCCTTGAGCTTGCCTTTGTAAGGTACACGGCCTTCGATGCCTTCTGGCACCAGCTTGTCGGCAGCATTGTCAGATTGGAAATAACGGTCAGAAGAACCTTGAGACATGGCGCCTAAAGAACCCATACCGCGGTATGACTTATAGGCACGGCCTTGGTAGAGTTCAGTTTCGCCCGGCGCTTCGTCAGTACCCGCGAACATTGAACCCGCCATGATGCACGATGCACCTGCGGCTAAGGCTTTGGCTAAGTCACCGGAGAAACGTACACCGCCGTCGGCAATAACTGGGATCCCTAAACCTTTTACGGCTTCGGCAGCGTCAGACACTGCGGTAATTTGTGGCACGCCCACACCCGTCACGATACGTGTGGTACAGATAGAACCAGGGCCAATACCGACTTTAACCGCGTTAACACCGGCTTCAACTAGGGCTAATGCGCCTTCAGCTGTTGCCACGTTACCACCAATGATTTGTAAATCTGGGTATTTAGCGCGGGTTTCACGGATACGTTGCAACACGCCTTCAGAGTGGCCGTGAGAAGAGTCAATCAGCAGCACGTCAACACCGGCTTTCACCAGCGCATCGACACGCTCTTCGTTACCGGCACCTGCACCCACGGCGGCGCCTACACGTAAACGACCTAATTCGTCTTTACAGGCATTAGGCTTACGCTCGGCTTTTTCGAAGTCTTTTACTGTGATTAAGCCTTTCAGCTTGAAGTTATCATCGACAACTAACACTTTTTCGATACGATTTGAGTGCATTAATTTTTGCACTTCATCTAACTTAGTGCCTTCCGCAACCGTGACTAAACGCGCCTTTGGCGTCATCACTTCTTCTACGGTTTTGCTCCAATCAGTCACGAAGCGTACGTCACGGCCAGTGATAATACCCACCAATTCATTGGCTTCGTTTACCACAGGGTAACCCGCAAAACCATTCTTCGCGGTCAGTACTTTAAGATCCGCCAGCGTAGTTGAAGGCGTTACCGTCACAGGTTGTTGAACCACACCCGCTTCGTAAATTTTTACTTTACGAACTTCTTCGGCCTGCTTTTCTATGCTCATGTTTTTATGAATAAAACCTAAGCCACCTTCCTGTGCCATGGCGATCGCAAGACGCGCTTCGGTCACAGTGTCCATAGCGGCAGACACAAGCGGAATATTCAGTTCAATGGTATTGGTCAGGCGAGTTTTAAGGATGGCGGTATTTGGGAGTACAGTCGAATGCGCAGGAACAAGTAACACATCGTCAAAGGTTAGCGCTTCTTTAATTAAACGTAGCATAGGCAACATCTCCCCAGTTGAGTAGGATTTTAGAGGTGAAATATTGCGGCGGGATTATACCTTGCATCTGGGGAGCGGTAAATGGAAAATAGTGAAAAAATCCCATTTGCACGAGAAAACACATGCAAGTCCCTAAAAATAATATTTATACCGTCTCACGCCTTAATGGTGAAGTCAGGCAAATTCTCGAGGGGCAACTGGGAAAAGTCTGGCTAAACGGTGAAATTTCCAACTTTTCCGCCCCCAGTTCGGGCCATTGGTATTTAACCCTTAAGGATCATTATTCACAAATTCGCTGCGCCATGTTTAAGGGACGCAACCAAAGCGTGAGCTTTAAACCAGTGAATGGTCAGCAAGTGCTAGTAAAAGGCGCGATTAGTGTGTACGAGCCTAGAGGCGACTATCAACTATTGATTGAGTCTATGCTCCCCGCCGGGGATGGCTTACTGGCACAACAATTTGAAGCGCTCAAGATGAAGCTCGCGGCGCAGGGGTTATTTGCCGCCGACACTAAACGTCAGTTACCGAAAAATATTCAACGTATTGGGGTCATCACCTCCCCTACGGGCGCGGCTATTCGCGATGTGTTGCATGTGCTTGCCCGCCGTGACCCTTCCATCGAAGTGATTATTTATCCCACTCAGGTACAAGGCGAGAGCGCGGATCTCACTATCTGCCAAGCCATCAATATCGCCAACCAACGGCTCGAGGTCGATGTATTACTGCTCACCCGTGGCGGCGGCTCACTCGAAGATTTATGGTGTTTTAATAGCGAAGCACTCGCCCACACCATTTACAACAGTGCCCTACCCGTTGTCAGCGCCGTAGGCCATGAGGTCGACACCACCATCAGTGACTATGTGGCCGACGTTCGCGCCCCGACGCCCTCTGCAGGCGCAGAACTACTGTCTCAGGATAGCGATAATAAGAGCCAACGCTTAGCCACAGTACTCTCACGCCTCAAACAGAGCGCGAGTCACTATCAGCTCAAGCAGGAAAGACGCTTAAGTTTGCTCGAGCATAGGCTGCAACGCTTAGATCCTAAGCGCACCCTACAGCAATTCGAGCAGCGTTTCGATGAGATGCAATTACGGCTCGAAGCCGCATTGTCTAACAAACTGCACGGTTTAAGTCGCCGTCAGCAGCAACTGGCAAATCGCCTCGAGCAGCAATCTCCAAAGCACAAACTCGCGCTCGAGACCAATAGGTTGAGCTATTTCGCAACACGTTTGCAGGACGCTATGCAAGATACCCTCAACCAAAGTGAGCAGCGAATTAAATATGCCGCCCATCAATTAGAAACGGTCAGTCCATTAGCCACCTTGAGCCGGGGGTACAGCATCACCACAGATGCAAATAACCAAGTCATAGACAATGCCGCTCAGCTGAGTATTGGCGATAGGATAAACACTCGCCTACTCCATGGGCAGGTGCAGTCGACAGTGACGCACATAACAGATGAAAGCTAAGACACAACAGCCTTAAGGCTCAACACTCAACGCTCAAGCCCATAGCAATAAAGCATTTGATCGAAACAAGACTTAAGATTTCCCCCTAAAATGCGCCAACAAAAAAGGAACCCTAGGGTTCCTTTTTTATGTTCAGCTTAAGCCCAAAGCGCAGATTTACTTTGTCTTGCGATCTTTAATATGGCTCAGGGCGCGCTTACGGCGACGCTCTTGGCTCATGGTCAGCTTTTCAACCTTGTTTTCAAACGGGTTATCACCCTCTTGGAAACGTAGCTGAATTGGCGTACCGACCACTTTCAATGAACGACGGAAGTAGTTCATCATGTAGCGCTTGTAAGAATCCGGTAGCTTGCTGACTTGGTTACCGTGAATAACCACGATTGGCGGGTTATAACCACCGGCGTGGGCGTATTTCAGTTTCACACGGCGACCGTTCACCAATGGTGGCTGATGGTCATCCTGCGACATTTGCATGATGCGGGTCAGCATCGAGGTGCTCACGCGGCGAGTCGCACTGTCGTAAGCTTCTTCAATCGACTCAAACAGATGGCCAACACCTGTGCCATGTAGCGCCGAAATAAAGTGAATGCGAGCAAAATCGATGAAGCCTAAGCGGCGGTCGAGTTCACTCTTAACGCGGTCTTTAATGCCCTGGTCGATACCGTCCCACTTGTTGACGGCGATGACTAAGGCGCGGCCCGCGTTTAGGGCAAAACCTAATAGACCTAAATCCTGCTCGGCAATCCCTTCACGGGCATCGATGATCAGCAGTACCACGTTGGCATCTTCTACCGCTTTTAGGGTTTTGATCACCGAGAATTTTTCAATCACTTCATGGACTTTACTGCGGCGACGCACACCAGCAGTATCGATAATCACGTATTCGCGGCCATCGCGTTCCATCGGAATGTAAATACTGTCGCGGGTGGTGCCCGGCTCATCGTAAACCACCACACGCTCTTCACCTAAGATACGGTTAGTCAGTGTCGATTTACCCACGTTCGGCTTACCGATAATCGCAAGCTTGATCGGTAAATCCTGCAGACGCTTCTGCTCGGCTTCGGCTTCTTCTTCGGTGTACTGACGCTCGTCGACTTCTTCCTCTTCGCCTTGGCGTTCAAGGCCCATAGCTTCGGCATAAGGCGTTAAGGCGTACTCAATCATGTTGGTCACGCCGCGACCTTGGGCGGCAGCCATTTGATAGACTTCACCTAAACCTAACGACCAAAACTCGGCGCAGGCAGAATCGGCATCGATACCGTCAATCTTGTTTGCGACCACGAAAGTGGTTTTTTGGCGGCTACGCAAATGCTGAGCGATAGACAAATCTGCGGCGGTTAAGCCCGCGCGCGCATCGGTCATAAATAAGACAACATCGGCTTCTTCGATAGCGGCGAGGGACTGCTCGGCCATCTTAGTTTCGATCCCCTCTTCGGTGCCGTCGATACCGCCGGTATCCACCACGATAAACTCATAGCCGGATAGGAATGCTCGACCATATTTACGGTCACGTGTTAGGCCAGGAAAGTCAGCAACCAGCGCATCACGCGTACGCGTAAGGCGGTTAAATAAGGTGGATTTACCGACGTTCGGCCGACCAACAAGGGCCACTACAGGGATCATGATTTTGCCTCTAAAAAACTTTTCAATAAAAAGCCCCCGGAACACACTTCCAGGGGCTCTACAAGGATAACACTTTTAACTAAGGAAGTGTTACAACAGCTAACTTTCCGCTGCGACCTTGCACGTAGATTTTATCATCCACCACTAATGGCTGGCTGAATAATCCAGAACTGTCCACTTGGATACGACCGGCAATACTGCCTGTGCTGCGGTCAATAAAGTGCAGATAACCTTCAAAATCGCCCACGACCAGATAGTCGCGATACACGGCTGGTGACGTGAGTGTACGGTTCGCCAGCTCAGAGTTACTCCACAATTCTAAGCCGTTACGTCTGTCCACAGAGTAGATACGGCTGTGATCATCCACTAGGAATAAGCTTAAACCTGCAGACGCTAGCTCATTGAAGCTGGAGTACTTACGGGTCCAAATCACACGTCCGCTACGCAGCTCCATCGAAACCAAGTTACCGTTGTAACTCACCGCATACAGGTTGTCACCTAAGATCAGCGGCGTCATATCCACATCGGCCATACGAGTAAACTCATTGCCACCGGTTGGATTATAAATCGCTTGTTCCCATGCGGCTTGACCGTTGTTTTTCACCACAACGGCGACTTTGCCATCGGCAGTACCGATAAAGAAACCACCCGCCTCATAGGCCGCAGAACCCGTGCCACGTAAGGTCAGATTAGGCAACTGCATCTCATAGGCCCACAGCTTAGCGCCCGTATCGACGTTAAAGGCTTCGAGCGCGCCAGAGCTAGTACTCACCACTACCACATCGTCAGCAACGGTTGGCTTAGAGAGTAATTCGCCCCCAGCCACAACATGCCACAGCACTTGACCATCTTCGGCATTCAGCGCGGCCAATAGACCACTCTCACCACCGACAAAGATTTTATTGCGCGCGGCAGTGACACCCGCGGCTAAGCGTGCGCCCTTGTTTTTGGCTAAGGCGTTATCACGAAACTCTTCACTAAAATCTTTTTTCCAAACGCGCTCACCCGTGGCTTCATCAAAGGCCACGACTTCGCCGTAACGGTCGGCTGCAAAAATTTTACCGTAACGAACTGCAGGAGTGAGGCGAGAATAATAATCACCGACACCGTCACCTACAGAGGCGCTCCAACTTACTTCAGGAAACACTGTCGCCTGAATCGCAGTTAACTCACTTACCGGTTCTTCTTCCACATCGCTAGAAGAACAGGCGGATAACATGGCTAGGCTTAACCCAGCGGCTAGCAGGTTCTTGCACCAAGACTTCATCAAGGGGTCCCTTATGCTTGATTTAGGTTATCAAGTTTGATTTTAAGTGCAGGGCTGGTCACAACACCGCCATTGTCCATTGCCGCTTGATAAGCGGTTTTCGCTTTATCAGCTTCGCCTTGGCGTACAAAGAAATCGCCTTTGAGTTCTTCACGTTGCGCTAAGAAAGCTTTATCAGTCACTTGATCTAAAGTAGCGAGTGCTGTGCCGATTTGGCCTTGCTCTGCTTGAATGCGCGCTAAACGCAGTGTTGCCACTGTGTCTAATCCGGCGCCCGGCTTAGCGGCAATCACTTTCTTCAGCGCTTCTTCGGCCTTAGGGAAATCTTTCGCTTCAACCGCAGTTTTCGCAACGATCAAGTCCAGCAGTGCTTGATAGCCCTTTTGGTCGTGATTTTTGGAAAACTCAGCAACGCCAGCCAGCATGGCCGCTTCGTCACTTGATTTGGTGGTTAAGGTTTGGAAAGCCTGTGATGCTTCTTCGGCCTTCACGATTTTCATGTCGGAGTAATAGTTCCAACCGTACAGGCCGCCTAAACCAACGACCGCCCCGATAACAATCGAGGTTCCATAGTCTTTCCAGAACTGCTTGATAGCATCAACTTGTTGTTCTTCTGTGCTATAAATTTCCACGCGCACGTCCCCTTATTTGGTAAGTTCAGCTAAAAATGCGCTTAATGCATTTCGAGCGACCCGTTGTTGTTCGTTGTCATTGCGTAAATATTTAACGGTAACCACACCTTCGGCGAGTTCTTCTTCACCGATGAGTAAGGCTACTTGTGCGCCGCTTTTATCGGCACGCTTAATTTGCTTCTTGAAGTTACCGCCGCCGCAGTGGCTCATAACACGCAGAGTCGGTAAGGTTGAGCGTAACTCCTGAGCCACTTTAATGGCTTCAACCAAGCAGCTATCCCCCATAGCCGCGACATACACATCGACAGCCGCAGGGATATCTCGGGTCAGTTCTAAGGTTTCAAGCAGCAACACAATGCGCTCTAATCCCATCGCAAAACCGACGGCTGGCGTATCTTTACCGCCCAATTGAGCGACTAAACCGTCGTAGCGACCGCCCGCAAGTACAGTGCCTTGAGAGCCTAAGCTATTGGTAACCCATTCAAAAACCGTGCGATTATAGTAATCCAAACCACGGACTAAGCGCGGGTTAACTCGGTATTGGATGCCAACCGCGTCTAGGAGTTCACGCAATTGTGCAAAATGTTGTGAAGATTCTTCACCTAAGTAATCCATCAGCGCAGGCGCATCAGCTAAAATGCTTTGCACTTGGGGATCTTTCGAGTCCAGTACGCGCAGCGGATTGCTGTACATACGGCGCTGGCTATCTTCGTCTAATTTGTCCTTGTGTTGCTCTAAGAAGGCAATCAAGGCTTCACGGTAAGCGGCGCGCTCAGCGGGGTCGCCTAAGGTGTTCAACTCAAGCGTCACATGCTCGCTAATGCCGAGTTTTTCCCATAGGCGGGCCGATAACATCAACACTTCAGCGTCAATATCGGCGCTACCAATGCCGTAGACTTCCACACCAAACTGGTGGAACTGGCGATAACGACCTTTTTGCGGACGTTCGTGGCGGAACATTGGGCCCATGTACCACAAGCGTTGTTCTTGGTTATAGAGCAGACCATGCTCATTACCCGCACGCACGGTTGAGGCGGTGCCTTCTGGACGTAGGGTTAAACTGTCACCGTTACGGTCCTCGAAGGTATACATTTCTTTTTCAACAATATCAGTCACTTCACCGATAGAGCGTTTAAAAAGATCGGTATTTTCCACTATTGGAGTGCGGATCTCACTGTAACCATAAGCAGCCACGCTCGCACGTAGTACCGCTTCCACTTTTTGCCATAGAGGACTTTGAGTTGGCAGAATGTCGTTCATTCCGCGAATCGCTTGGATCTGTTTTGCCACTGTATCGACTCGTCCGATTTTCGCTAAATTAATAAAAAATGTCAGGCATTATAGGCTGTTCAACACTAAACGTAAAATGACCCCGTCGGTTTCGGGGTCTAGCTCAAGGCTTGAGTGTTTTTATAACGCTTAACCTATGGGTTGATTCGGCTGTGTCTATTACTCAGTCGTGTCTTTCACTTGGATGCGATTGGCCATTTGGCTCGCCTTAGCGCGAATTTTCGCTTCGAGGGAATCGACTAGGTTATCATTGTCGAAACGCTCTTTTTGACGCTCGCCTTCATCGTAGTATCCACTCTTACGATGTCCACCGGTTAAGCCAATGTGTGACACTAAGGCTTCGCCTGGGCCATTGACCACACAGCCGATGATAGACACATCCATCGCAGTCGTCACATCTTCGAGGCGGCGCTCTAATTCATTTACCGTGCTGATCACATCGAACTCTTGGCGCGAGCAAGAAGGACAGGCAATAAAGTTAATGCCACGGCTACGAATACGCAGTGACTTTAGGATATCAAAGCCAACTTTGATTTCTTCTACCGGATCGGCCGCTAACGAAATACGCAGGGTATCACCAATGCCTTCGGCAAGCAGCATGCCTAAGCCAACAGCAGACTTCACCGCACCCGCACGGGCACCGCCCGCTTCGGTAATGCCTAAATGCAAAGGCTGGCGAATTTGCTTAGCCAATAAACGATAGGATTCCACCGCTAAGAACACATCGGAGGCTTTTACGCTGACCTTAAACTGGTCGAAGTTCAAACGGTCGAGAATGTCCACATGGCGCATGGCCGATTCGAGTAAGGCTTCTGGCGTGGGCTCTTTGTATTTGTCCATCAGATCTTTTTCTAATGAACCGCCGTTCACCCCAATACGGATAGGAATATTTTTATCGCGGGCGCACTCCACCACACTGCGGATACGCTCTTCGTTACCGATATTACCCGGGTTGATACGCAAACAGTCCACACCATATTCCGCCACTTTTAAGGCGATACGGTAATCGAAGTGGATATCCGCAACCAAGGGCACAGATACCGATTGCTTAATCACTTTAAAGGCTTCTGCGGCGTCCATCGTCGGCACAGAGACACGCACAATATCGGCACCCACTTTCTCTAGGGCACGGATTTGGGCAACGGTAGCCTCAACATCTGTGGTCTTAGTGTTAGTCATCGACTGTACGGCAATCGGCGCACCATCACCAATCGGCACATTGCCCACATAAATGCGGGTAGAAGGACGTCTCTTTATGGGTGTTTCGTTATACATACTCAATACGCTCTTTTCGGTACTCTGCGTAGGCGCCAGACTTAAACCTGTGGGATAGTCAAACGCGCAACACGACCCTTAGGAAATTCAGCAAGGCTGATGGCTTTACCATCGACCGTAAACGTGGACACGACAGTGGGAGCGCCTAGGATCACTTTAAACGGAGGCACACCACTGGCTTGAATATTCGCACCCGCACCACGGACGCCGTCAACAATCGCTTTGCCCTTGGCATCGACTATGTTGATCCAGCAATCGCCCGTGAGCTCAATGGTAATGCTCGACTGCCCTGCGGTCACTGGCATGGCTTGCGCTGTCGAAGCAGTATTAGTTGCGGGTGCATTCGATGCGGTTGGGTTCTGCACTGGGGCGGTATTGGTCGCAACGTTTTGCGTAGCGCTTGGAACACCAACGACATTACTCGCTGCTGAGTTCGGTGCAGTGTTCGAAGCATTGCTAGTCAGAGCGTTGTTAGATTCGCTCGGATTCACAGCCGAATTGGCAGGCGTTTGTTCCGCTTCCATCGCTGCCGTATCGTTCATATTCGGGTCGATAGTGCTCTCGTCGGTATCTTTTACCGGACCATCGGTCGCCATTGAACCATTGACCGCAATCTCGCTTAAGCGTTCACTAGCATCGGTTTCTGTTAGCAGCACATCCCCCGGCAAGGTTTGATTCGCCGCCGCTAACTCTTCCGCCGTCGGTTGAGACACATCAACATGGGTCACTAGCGTGGTTCGTTGCATCCACCATAGAACGAACAGGCCCAGTAACACGATGACAATAAAAAAGCTCAGCCACTTTAATTTAGTGTCACGAGCTTGATAGGTCGTCTTGCGGGAAAAGCTTTGCATGGCAGGCTGCGTCACTAACGGCACCTGCCGCGCTAGGCATGCCTCAATCAGGGCGTTATCCACCCCCAGCATGCGAGCATAGTTTTTGACATATCCGCGAACATAAGTCGAAGAAGAAATATTAGAAAAATCGTCGGCTTCAAGATTTTCAACAATCCCTGGGCGCAGATGTAACTTCACCGCGGTATCCGCAATGCTTAAGCCCATCTGCTCACGAGCCGTTCTGAGTACAGTGCCGAGCGTTACATCAGGCGTCGACTCAGCTTCACTCGCTGCTACTGGTTCTACTGACGCGTTTATTTCGTTATCTTTCATTGATGCAAATTAACTCTGTATTGCTTGGCTTGAGGCGATGCTGGGAATTTGGCGAGCAATAAAATGCCAAATCGCTTCATAGCAGCATCATCATTCAACGCCTGCTCAATTTTTATTCCGAGCGTTAAACTCTCTGGAGTCTGGGCTGCCACTTGGTGATAGCGCGCTAATTGGTTTTGCGCATCGACATAATCACCTTTATCTACCCCAAGCTGAGCCAGCTCCAGTAAAGACACCGAGCGTCTCGGGTCATACTTTAACGCCATCTGAAAATACTGTCGTGCCTTTTCTGTTTGTCCCGCGTCTCGGCTGCAAATGCCTAAGTTTTCATAACTGGACGCGGTACGCGTATATTTGGGCATTTCTATCGCGGCCAAAAACATTTTTTCAGCTTTGTCGTATCGCTTTTGTTGGCACAAAAACACCCCAAAGTTATTCATGGAATCGCCAGAGGCGTCCTTAGTATTGATAGCGTCTTGATACGCCTGTTCGGTACGTACTAAATCGCCAACGGTTTGATAGTAATAGGCCATGGCCACATGCACATCTTCGAGCTCTGGCGCATATTCAACGGCTTTATCAAGATTGTATTTGGCTTGTTCCGAGTTACCTCGATTAAGGTAGGTTAAACCGAGCTGCATACGCTCCCGTGCGGCGGCAACTTTATCGAGTTTTCGCTCCGACACGGGAATATCAGTCCCTGAATAGGTACGCTCAGTTACGCATCCTGTCACTAATAATGACAGGGCAATTGCTAATGATAACCCTGACAATCCATGCTTCATGGGCAAGCCTATAAATCTGTGCAAACAAAGAGTTAATTCATTGTGACCGAAATCTGATTTTCTTGCATGCGTTTTTTTGCTAAAC
Organism: Shewanella sp. Shew256; assembly: GCF_002196695.1. NCBI lineage: Bacteria > Pseudomonadati > Pseudomonadota > Gammaproteobacteria > Alteromonadales > Shewanellaceae > Shewanella > Shewanella sp. Shew256. The sequence goes on from NZ_NAJR01000007.1 coordinate 145,331, forward strand.
GCTTGGTTCGATCGCGAATATCCCCCGCTAACTGTCCACAGGCCGCGTCAATATCATCACCACGGGTTTTGCGTACAATCACAGTTAAGCCATATTCCATCAATACCTTAGAAAAACGGTCGATGCGCGAGTTTGACGAGCGACCATAGGGCGAGCCTGGGTATGGGTTGAATGGGATCAGGTTAACCTTGCAGGGCGTATCCTTCATTAATTGTGCTAATTCATGGGCTTGTTCAGTGCTGTCATTGATGTGATCGAGCATCACATACTCCACCGTCACGCGGCCACGGTTAGCATTAGATTTAGCGATATAACGGCGAATTCCCGCAAGGAACTCTTGCAATGGATACTTTTTATTCACGGGAACCAGAATATCGCGCAGTTCATCGTTTGGCGCATGGATACTCACAGCCAGCGCCACATCGAGGGCATCACCGAGTTTATCTAACGCTGGCACTACGCCCGAAGTTGACAGGGTCACACGGCGTTTTGACAGGCTGAAGCCGAAGTCGTCCAGCATGATATCCATCGCAGGGATCACGTTGGCAAGATTAAGCAGAGGTTCACCCATGCCCATCATCACCACGTTGGTGATTGGGCGCTCGCCAGTTTCTTTGGCGAACCCTAAGAAGTGGGAAACACGCCAAATTTGACCGACGATTTCAGAGACAGTTAAGTTGCGGTTAAAGCCTTGCTGTGCGGTCGAGCAGAAAGTACATTCGAGGGCGCAGCCCACTTGAGACGACACACACAGGGTGGCGCGGTCATCTTCAGGAATATATACGGTTTCGACTTCTTGGCCTTCGCCGACATGGATGGCGAACTTAATTGTGCCATCGGTGGATTTTTGATAGCTAGAAATCTCAGGCGCCACAATCTCACAGCGCGCCGCCAGCTTTTGGCGTAACACTTTGTTGATGTTAGTCATCTCTTCGAAGTCACTGACACCGAAATGATAGATCCACTTCATCAGCTGATCGGCACGGAAAGGCTTCTCACCCAGATCCGCAAATAATGCGCGCATCGCCTTACGATCAAGGTCTAATAAATTGATCTTTTTTTCACTCATAGGACTAACCTCAACACCAAAACCTGCAACAGGGCGGCGAATTATACAGACGCAGAAAAATTTTAGCCAGCAACTCCACACTCCTATGCTAGAATCGGCGAGGGTCAATGTTGGCCTAAATTATGGAGTTGTAATACCACCTATATGTTAACCCTCATCATTATAGTGCTTGTCGCTGTCGGAGTTTCTTTTCTGTGCAGTGTATTCGAAGCAGTGTTGCTCTCGGTTACCCCTAGTTATATCGCCTCGCTCGAACAAACTGACAGTGCCGCGGCCGCCCGGTTGCGTAAACTAAAAGAAAACATCGAAGCGCCTCTCGTGTCTATTTTGACCCTAAACACCATTGCCCACACTGTGGGTGCCGCCGTTGCCGGTGCGCAAGCGGCCAAGGTCTTTGGTGATGACATGCTCGGCGTGTTCTCCGGAGTGTTAACTTTTATCATCCTATTCTTCTCAGAGATTATTCCGAAATCTGTGGGAGCCAATCACTGGCGCCGTTTAGCCCCGAGTGTATCGATTGCCATCACTTGGATGAAGCGTGTCACTAAGCCGCTGATTTGGATGTCGCAACAGGTGACTCGCCTGCTAGGTAAAGGGGAAGAAGGTCAGTACATTCGCCAAGAAATGAGCGCCATGGCCAAGATTGGTCAAGAATCCGGTGAGTTAGACGAGCAAGAGTCTAAAATTTTGACCCAAATGCTCAAGGTGCGTGACGTGCCCGTGACAGCGATTATGACGCCGCGTACCGTGATGTTCTCCCTGCCCGTTTCACTGACGCAAAATGAGTTTGTGCAGGAATATCGCGACAAGCCTTTTACCCGTATTCCGGTATACGATCAGGACCACGACGATATTATCGGTTATATCACCCGTACCGATGTGTTGCTGGCGGAACGTTACACCCCTGATGCACCGATTGGTGAGCTTAAGCGTAGCCTATTTGTGGTGCCCGAGACGGCTAAAATTCTGCCGTTATTCGAGCGGATGATTAAACGCAATACCCAAATTGCGATGGTGGTTGACGAATACGGCAGTAGCCAAGGTATTGTGACCCAAGAAGACATTATCGAGTCGCTACTTGGCCTTGAGATTGTCGATGTGAATGACCCTGCGACCGACATGCAGCAATTGGCCCGTAAACTCTGGACCAAGCGCATGAAGCAAAAAGGCATTCGACTCTCCGATGATGGCGACTTCGAAGCCGCCGCCGAAGATGACGAGGCGCGTTCGGGTTAATGACATTATTTAGTCATTGTTAAAGTAAAGGGAGCTTGGCTCCCTTTCTTGTTTTTGGGGAGAAGGTTATAATCTCCCGCCGTAAAAGAGGTAGGTTATGACACAGGGATACACACTCTCACTCGCGCACATCAACGATACCCATTCGAATTTTGAGCCCAGCCGCGTACAATTTTCTTTCAATCTCGGGCTTAAAGCCTTAGATATCACCAGTCACAGCGGTGGCTATGCGCGCCTGGGGTATCAGATCAGTCAGGCACGTGACCGAGCTGCACAAAGCCAGATGCCGTTTTTATTTTTGCATGGGGGCGACAGTTTCCAAGGCACGTTGTATTTCAGCCATTTTAAGGGCAAGGCCAACGCCCATCTGCTAAATTTACTCGCACCCGATGCCATGGTGATTGGTAATCACGATATTGATGAAGGCAATGCGCGGCTCGCCGAATTTGCCAAGCAAATCGATTTTCCTCTGCTGGCAGGGAATATGGACTTGAGCCAAGAGGATATCCGCAAGCCAGGTAACCTGCGTACTGTGGCGAATATTCTGGCCTATGATGAAAAAAACCAGCTTGCCAGCTACCTCGAAAAGCCCTTCTACGACAAAAAGCTCGCCGTCATCGGCATTACTCTGGATCAGATGAAAGACATCGCCAGACCCGATCCCGATACCCACTTTGTCGATGCGATTGCCACCACGGCGCGCACCGTCGAGCATCTACATGCCAAAGGCATCAAGCACATTATCGTACTGAGTCACTTAGGTTTAGATCAGGATAGAAGGCTTGCCGAACAAGTCGATGGCATCAGCCTTATCGTCGGTGGCCATACCCATACATTGCAGGGCGATTTTAGTGCCTTGGGGTTAAGCAATATACCCTATGGTGAAACCATCCATGGCACTCCTATCGTTCATGCGGGGAAATACGCCGAAACCTTAGGCTTGGCCGAGATTGAATTTGATGCAACTGGCCGCGCGATAAGCCTCAAGGGTGGCAACTACTTTATGCTCGATAAGCAGTTTATGTTGAGTTCGAGTGAGCAAGTGGATGACACCGACTATCAAGCCGTGCAGCAACGCTTTAATGAGCATCCCTATGTATTGTGGGATGATGCCGATGAAGACATTCATGGCGTGATCCACGATATCTATCGCCCCGCGATTGCCGAGATGGAAAACAAAGTCTTAGCCCTTGTGCCTAAGAATCTAGTGCATACCAGACTGCCGTCTAAGGCATTACCCCATGGCAGTGAAATCGCCCCTTGGGTGAGCCGCAGTATGTTCCAAGAGGCCAAACTTGAAGATCCTCGCATCCACTTTGCCCTGCATAACGCGGGTGGCGTAAGGCAATCGGTCGCCCAAGGCAGGCTCACCCTCGCCGATGTGTTGGGCCAATTGCTGCCCTTCGAATTGCCATTAGTCAAATACGAAATCCAAGGCCAGTATTTATACCAAGCGCTGGAGTCGGCGATTAACGCCGCGACAAACAATAGTGTGCGCGGCACGGGGGCGGGCAGCTTCCCTTATACCTATGGATTGCGTTATTACTACGACGGCAGACGCCCAATGGGGGAGCGTTTGTTCAAGCTTGAAATGATGCAGCAGGATGGCTTATCACTCTGGTATCCAGTGCAACCCGATGCACTCTATGTGGGAGTTTCGACCTCCTATACCGCCGCAGGGAAAGAAGGTTATCACCCACTGTTACAGGCGCGCTGGCAGGAATCGATTGAGACGCTCACTCTACCTCAGGCCTTTATTCGCTTCCTCAATCGGGCGCCCAACCCCAATTTAGCGGATTTGCTCTCGCCCCATGTGCATTACACCAGCCATTTGAAGCGTTCAGTGTAAGCGCCCTGTGTCAGGGATTTGCCTCAAAACTTTATCCTCTTAATTGATCACAGTACTTAGCAATGGGTTAAGTACTGTGATTCACTCCATCCACTAGCAGCACGTTCACTTTACATCTCACTAAAACAACCAGTCGCAATGGGGTAAACGTTCGGCAAACCACGCCTGCGCTTTGCCTTGATTTCCCTTGCGCCACGCGAGAAACACTGGCTGCGCCGGTCTTGGGATCTCAACCTGACACGCGACTAATGCGCCTGAAGCGAGTTCTTCGCGGATCAAATGCTTGGGAAGATAACCCACACCCAGCCCAAGTTGCTGGGCTTTAATCTTGGTCTGCATGTTCGGCACACGAATAACTTGGCGACTATCAAATAATCCACTGGAGCGCTGCGCGAGCGCCGTCGAGCTATCGGCCACCACCACGGAAGGAAATTGCAACAAGGCTTCGGTCGGGATGGGATGGTCAAACTGCGCTAAGGGATGGTGAGGCGCTAGGGCAAACACGAATTCAAGCATGCCGATTTCGACTAAGTGATATTGTCCCTTAGGCAACTCTCCCGTAACCCCAATGGCAATATCGGCGCGGCCCGAATACAGAGCATCCCAACCGCCACCCAATGATTCCTCGGTGATATTAATAGTCACCTGTTTACCTAACTCGGTAAATTCAGCAATCAGTTTTAACAGTGGTAAATCGGGCACCACAGTATCAATAGCTAAGGTTAACGCCGACTCCCAGCCCGTTTCGAGTTGCCGAACCGCCTCTTCAAGCCTTGCGGTGGCGGCTAAAATCTCCCGCCCTTGGCGTAATACCATCTGGCCAACTAAGGTCAGTTCGGCGCGCTGGCCCTTACGTTCAAATAATTTTACCCCTAAGTCGCTCTCTAATTTCTGCACTGTGTAGGTCAGCGCCGATGGCACCCGGAATAAGGATTCGGCTGCTGCCGAAAAACTGCCTTTTTTATCAATAGCATCGAGCACTATCAAGCCATCGAGACTCATCACAGGTAACATAGCAACCTCTTGTTCAAATTTTTTGAAATACAATTTGAAAATGTTCAGATTTTCTTTCTACAAGGTCAAGACTAAACTTTAAACCAATGGAGAGATTAACGTTAAGCCTCAACCGATTAACCCATTAACGACATAGTTAAAAAATTTGAATTAAGGAACATCCCATGAAAGCACTTATCACAAAATTACTGACCTCTGCCCCAAGCTTCGCCCCATTGGCCCTGCGTATTCCTATCGGGATCATCCTCATGGCCCACGGTTCACAAAAACTCTTCGGCTGGTTTGGCGGCTACGGCCTAGAAGGCACTGGACAATGGATGGCCTCCATCGGCTTAACCCCTGGCTACTTAATGGCACTGATGGCAGGCTCAAGCGAATTCTTTGGTGGTTTGCTGCTCATTATCGGTTTACTGACTCGCCCAACGGCACTGGTATTGTCCTTTACTATGGTGGTCGCGATTTTCTCGGTCCACATTGGTAATGGTCTATTCCTCAGCAATAACGGTTATGAGTTTGGTTTAGCCCTGTTAGCCGCCACTGTGTCTCTGGCCGTGTCAGGTGCAGGTAAACTGAGCGCCGACAACCTGTTAGTCGCACGCTTAAAATAAGGAGGAAATGATGATCCATATACGTAAAGCGCAGGACCGTGGGCAGGCTGATTTAGGCTGGTTAAAGAGCCAACATACCTTCTCGTTTGCAAGCTACTACGATCCGCAGCATATGGGCGTGTCTTCCCTACGAGTCATTAACGATGACAGAGTCGCGCCGGGCGCTGGGTTTGAAACCCATGGTCATAAAGACATGGAAATCATCAGTTATGTGATTTCAGGCACCATAGCCCATAAGGACAGTTTTGGTAATGTTAAGACCTTACCAGCGGGAGAGTTTCAGCTAATGTCCGCCGGTAAAGGGATTTACCACAGCGAGTTCAATGCATCAAACACTGAGTCACTGCACTTTTTGCAGATCTGGATCCAACCAGACACCTTAGGGATTGATGCGGGTTATCAGCAAAAGGCCTTCGAGCAAACCTCGGCGCTGACCGCCGTGGTCACCCCAACGGGTGAAAATGGCACCTTGAAAGTACAGCAGGATGCGACCCTGTATCGCCTAATGCTGGCACCGCAAGAGCAAGTGCATATGCCGCAGCTTAAGCCACAGCGTCAGCTCTATGTGCAATTGGTGGAAGGTACACTTAAGGTCAATGACCAAGTGCTCACCCCAGGGGATGGCGCACATATCACCGCCGAAGAAGTGGTTCGATTTAGCGTCGCCGACAGCTATGTCACCGCACTGGTGTTTGACTTAGCCTGATGAATATTGTGACCAATAAAAAAACCGCCGAGGAAACGAGGCGGTTTTTTTATTGGTCTGCGTATGCCTAAAGGGATCCCCTTCGAGCGCAAACCTATGTTAAGGACATAATCAAACTAAAGTTCACTAACACCTGCGCCCTGTCGTTTTGTTTATCTTCGGCAGTGAGATAGCGACGTAGTTCATTACGGCGAATGCAATTAAAACCCTGTTTCTCAAAGAAAGGACGCGCCTGATAGGAGGCTTCAACGGTAAGCCGTTTAAGATTACGGCTTTTTGCCTCTTCGAGTAGGGCTAAATAGAGATGCGTCGCCACTCCGGCACGGCTGTATTCTGGGTGGACAAACAGGCAATCGACTTCGCCGACCATACAATTGAGCTCTTTATCGGAGCATAGCCTTAAGTTGGTAAAGCCAACCAACTTACTGCCTTCCTGCGCCACCCAAGTGGTGGTATCTTCTAACTTAGCCAGCCAGTAGGCATCACTTCGTGCCTCACCTTGGTTTTGCGCCCAAGCTAATCGTTCGGTAAGCGAGTAATATTCCTGCGCGCCCTCCATCACACTGGCGTTAAATACCGCCGCCACCTGTGCCACATCCGCAGGAGAAAATAAGCGTATCTGCATTGGAGTCCACTCCTATGGGTTAATCATGACCAATGGGCACACAGGCAATGTATTCCCATTCAGTTACAGTTTTTTAGTCATATAAAAACTCGGCAACACTTGGCCCAGTTTTTGTTGGTAGCTGCGTTGCTGTTGGACAAATCCGAGCTTAATAAACAGCCCGCGGGAAAGATAAGACGCATCGGCACTCAATTGACAATAGCCCTGCTCTTTTGCCCACTGTTCGAGCTGTCGATAAGCTCGCTCCCCCAGCCCTTGCCGTTGCCAATCGGGATGAATATAGAGGCTATCTATATATCCTTGATGGTGAAAATCCGTTTCGACATTGATAAAACCTGCACAAATCTTAGATAAGCTCACGGCATCTGTCACCAAAATAATCCAAGCTTGGGAACGACTTAAGCGTAAATGCCAATGTTGACTCGAACGGGGCGCCTGCGACCAAGCGTTAAGCTGCGCGGCGTTATATCGCTCATGTTGTATTTGATGCACGCTGTGATGAAAGAGTTCACTCACCGCGCGGGCATAACGGCGCCGATAAGGCACAACTTCAATTTGCTTATTGGCTTGTAAAGGAACGGACACGATTTATCGACCAAGCTTGGACTTATCAGCCTATTTTGCCGCGCTTTACCAACGAGTGATAGCCTAGATATGTATGGAATAGTAAATGCTGAAAACAAAACCGCCTCGACAAGGCGAGGCGGTTTAATGATTCTGGGTCATCTACTATGCAGACCGAGATTATTTCTTCTCGATTTGGCCAACAAACAGCAGCTTGTCGAAGGTGCGGTTTAAGGTTTTGCTGGTGAATTGATTCATCCACATTTGCTCAACCACGGCCACTTTGTCGCCTTTCTTGACTTCAGCTTCTGGGCCGGCTGCCCAAAACGTGTTGTCAGCTTCTTTAATTTGAACATAGGTGTAGCCGCCACCATTCATGGTATCCACAACTGTACCTTCATGAACGACGCCCTGTGCCCAAGCACTTGACATACCTAACGCTAATGTTGCTACAGCCGCTAATTTTACCAATTTTGCCATCATGCCTTTTGTTCCTTGTGTTTTACTAATATGCGGCATTAAAACATGCCATAGGTAATAAATCGCCAATCTCTATCACGAAATACAACACTTATCGCAAAAGTAGGATTTTTATCGCACACAGGGGAACTCATTTCAACAGCGGTTTTAACATGCCCTCGAGGCCATTGAGTTTTACCTCATAAATCAGCGCTAACTGCTCCCCTAATTTTCCCTTTGGAAATCCCTGCTGATGGAACCAGACTAAATAGGGTTCGGGCAATTCGAGTAAGCGGCGGCCAGCATATTTGCCAAAGGGCATGACCTGATTTATGGCATCGATAAGCTGTTGTTGATCCATGAAGGTATTAGCTTGAACTTAAACAGTGGACTAGATGCAGGATGCTACCCTATTGCCCAATGAATGCCTATGGCTAATGTCGCCTGAAGTACGACGATGGCTAAATAGAATAAGTGCAAGTCATAGACTCACCCTATTGGCAATGCATTAGGCGTAGAGTTTACGCAGATTCGGCCCAAGATTGGCACAATGTGAATGCTCAAAACCATATTCAATACAAAGCCGTTCTTCTTCTCCATGGGCGTTAATGCTCACACAAGTCCCTTGACTAGCATGTTCATCCACAAAGGCCATGACTCGCTCTAACATTATTTTGGCCAGCCCCACATGGCGATATTCAGGTAAGACAATAAAATCCTCAATCGCCAGATGGTTAGCCTTATCACCATATACGCAGGCGGCTGCCACTAAGGCGGAGGTATTTTTTGTTGCTCACCCGTTAGGCGAATAGAGACCCAATATAAAGGCTGTAACGGATGCCCATCCGCCATCTCAACGCCGATAGAAGGATGCCCCGCCGCATCGCGTAAATTGAGCAACTCATGAAATAAAGGCGCAGATTCAACCAACTCAAATTCAATAGGCATTAGCATTTTAATATCCACTTTGGCATCCCTTCACGAATGGTAGAAAAATCAAGGTGATTAGACGGCATAATAGGAAAATCCTAACCGAATTAGGTGGCAATTTGATGACATAAAGCACAGCAGCAAGACAACTTTCGACTGAAAAACAGCAACCAAGAGTCTGCGTCTCAATAATATTTAAGAATAAAAATTGAAAAATATCTTCAAAAATGAAATATGGGCCATCAGCCAGATAGCTCAATACTGCTAAACTGACCTAGCTCACCTCAATATTTTTCAAGCCTAAAAAGCATAAAAACATTAAAAATCATCACATTAACTAACAATCAGCCTTATTCATTCTTTCGTCTGATAAGAGTCAAATTAACGGCACACGGCACTGTAACGTCAAATAATAATCGTGCGACAGTTTATAAAAAAGTGTCAAAAATCAGCTAATTGACCGCAATTAACATAGGGTTTACATTCATTTATGACAACAAGGTGCGGTAAAGCTCAACACATATAACAGCCGCCCAAGTGATACCCTAAGCATTGAGGAATTCGTCATGATAGTGTTAGTCGGCGGCGAAAAAGGCGGCAGCGGTAAGAGTTGCCTCGCACAAAATATCGCAGTATTTCTTACCACTGAATGTGGTGCCTCTGTCATCATGGTGGATTGCGATCCACAGCGAACCACATCCGATTGGATCCAAGCCAGAAACAACAACCCCAAACTTGCCAGCATCAACTGCGTACAGCTCTATGGAAAAATCCGAAATGATCTCTTGAGCTTAGAGCAGCATTATGACTTTGTGATTGTTGACTGTGGCGGCCAAGACAACCTAGCGTTAAGGGCGACCATGTCGGTGGCATCCCATATCTTAATGCCACTGCGACCAAAACGCCGCGACTTAAAAACCGTGAGTCATATGGATGATATCGTCGCGACTTGTAAGATGATTAACCCCAAATTGCACGCCTCCTTCGTTATCACCCAATGCCCTAACCTGCCGAATCAAGCGAACCGTATTTTAGAGGCCAAAGAGGTCTGCAAAACCTACGATATCAATGTATTAGATGCGATTACCTATAGCCGTAATATCTATGATGACAGCGAAGAGTCAGGGTTATCTGTTATCGAGATAGAACCTAAGGGTAAAGCCGCCACCGAAATCCGTGCTATCGCCTGTGAAATGTTCCAAGTGGACTGCGCCGCCTCATTAATGGCCTTACTCAGACCAAGTACACCAATGGCCGCGCATCGCGCCGCGATGAATCAACCTCAGCCGAATCATCTGAGAGGACAATATGGGACTCAGCGACCTCAAGAAAAACGCTATGCCATCTAGGGGAGGCGCACAGCCCCTCTCCCTCGATGAGTTTATTGATGCCGCGACCCTCTATGCCATGGGAGAAAACCGTCTCCCAAGTACGGGCGGCTCATTGGCAGCGATGGAATTAGTGAAAGAATTACCGCTTCAAGCGGCGCCGCTTGACGTCACGTCACTTGAAGTCGCACCACTTGAAGTCATATTAGATACTTCCAACGTGGTGACTTTACATCGTCCTAAAACGGCATCGATGCAACTGGATGCAAGCCATGAGGAGGAACGGCCGCATTACCGTAAAGCCACGTTTTCGTTGAGTGAAGCGGCAATCAGCCATTTAGCCAAGCTCTCTGAAGAAAGTGACATTTCCAAATCTAAATTGATCCGTTTTTTAATTGAACAACACTATGCTTTGCCAACCGCCTTGCGGCAGATGCGCGAGCAACAGATAAAAAAATCTTAGTACCGCGCAATCTCCCACCCTTTTCCGGTGATCCACATTGATTAGGTCACCGGTTTTTTTTGCCTCAAAAAAACCTTACAAAAATTAAGTTATAATTTGTATCAAGCCTATCCTTAATGTACAGCTAAGTTTATTAATGCTATTTATTAGCATGTTAACCCTTGTATCTGAGGAGTCATTCTTGTTTAGACCTTTATCGCTCCTATTTATTGGACTTGGATTAACGCTAACAAAACCCGCTTTAGCGGAATTTTCCTTGGCTCAAATTCCCCCGCTATCGAATAAAACCCCCATCACCTTAGTCGCCGAAAAAGGCTTTTGGACCGACTATCTGACCCGCGAAATGCTGCCTAAATTCACCGAAAAAACCGGTGTCAAAGTCAATGTGGTTAGCACCGAGCTTGAGAGCATGTTTGAGCTTCAGACCCAAGCGTTGCTGCAAGGTGAAGGTAAGTACGATTTGCTCACTATGGAGGCGGGTTGGGCAAAAGAGTGGGCAGCCAATGGCTATACAGTGCCACTACCAGAATTAGCCAAACTCTACGACCCCGATGGCGAAAAAGCGATGGAAAGGTATCTCGAACCTTATTATCCATCACTTCTTAACATTTTGTCTTATCACGGAGAGTTGCACGCCATTCCCTACAATAACTATGTGATGGGCAGCCACTACCGTGCCGATCTGTTTGAAAATAAGACTGAGCAAACCCACTTTGAGCAACGTTTCGGTTATCCACTCAAACCTGCGACCAATTTTGATGAACTGCAGGATCAAGCGGTATTTTTTACTCGAAAGACTGGTGAACTCCTCGCCGATAAACCGCTAAGTCACAACTTTTATGGTCTTGCCTTAATGTCTGGCAATAAGCCCCATATTAACGATGAGTTTTCTAGCATTATCTGGAGCTTAGGTGGTGCTTGGATGTGGCCCATCTATAATCAACAAAAACAGCTGACGCATTTTGAGGTGCCCGCTGTCAATCAAGAGGCGCTAAAAGCGGCCATTATTTACCGTAAACTGATGCCCTACGCTATCCCTGCCGATGACAAATTTGCCTTTAACGAAGCGGCCAATGCAATGGCTTCAGGGCAAGTGGCTATTTGGCCTTTTGCCTACAACAATCTATGGTCGGCCTCCTTTAAAGTCGAGGCCAATGTGCCAGGTGCTCGACTTGGCGTAGCTCAAGTGCCAGGCAGTACCCCTTATAACGGCGCCTACGCCTTTGCCGTGAGCTACGACAGCAAAAATCCGCAAGCCGCCTATTGGTTACTTAAATACATGGGCACCTATGAAGCCCAATACGCCTATGCCCTCGGTGGCGGCAATCCCTGCCGAATGGACGTAGTAACGGCGCCCGAGTTTAAACAAGCCTCAAAAAGAGCCATTGCTGGCGCATTCGAGGCAAGCCATATCGCAAATTTATTTTGGTCAACTAAAGTCTTGGATGTCGGGCACTTTACCACGACCGCAATGGGACAAATTTACCCGGAATTAAGCCATGCGTGTTACGCCGCAAGTCGGCATGAAGCGGACAGCGCCGATATTTTTATTGAATTGAGTGCCAAAATTAAGCATCTGCAGAATACCTATGGGGAAGTGCCTGCAATTGATAAGAACAATAGCCAATGAATGCTAAACGACTCACCAGTCTAAAACATAAAATTACGCTGGCCTTTTATATCATTCTGGGCATGGCGTTGCTTAATGGCGTTATCGCTATCCTATTGTCACAACAGCTAAGATCGGAAATCGAACTATTGGTTAATAGCGATGTAGTGAAAGTGACAACCGCGCTGCAACTGGCAAAAAACAGTGAAAGACTGCAAATCATCACCACTGAGTTAAACCATTATGATACCGAGGAGCAGCGCCTACGCTTGTTGCAAGAACTCACAAGCCAATGGGAACATTTGCTTAGGGATACCAAAACCCTCGCCAGCATGGAAACCTCGCCGCATATGCATGAGGCACTTAACCATGCCATAGACACTCAACTTTATTATCAGCAGCAGTTGCCCCTGCTCAACACTTTGACCGACACGGCGCTGCAAGCCAAATTCCAAGCCCAGAATATTCAGGCGAATCTCTCGGGGATGGCAATAGCATTTTCCGATAGCATGCAAACTCAGTTGCAGCAAATTCATGGTCACTATAACCGCTTAATCGCCCAAAAGCAGTTGAATGCAATTGCAGAGAATCTATCTGAAGATCAAAAACTTTCAGCATTTCTTCATCAGGGCGAGCATCTGTTTGTGCTCCTCGACAACGTAAAAAATGTGACAAGCCTAGTCGAGCTTAACCAATTACAACGGGATGGGATGCGCCGACTGATAACCATGGACAACATCTCGCGCTCATTTAATCAAGACAGCGCGATTTATATCGACTGGTTATCGCAAATCAGGCAAAACATGGTGGGTAAAGACAACCTTTTTGACCTCTCCCGCAACGCGCTAAAAAGCACCCAAATTGCCAATGCACATTTTGGCTATCAGGCTGGTGCGGCGCAGGAAATCGCCTCCTTTACCCAAGAATTAGTCAACCATGTAGAAGAAGAAATACAACTCGCGGGCGCAAATCTGAAGAGTGACAGCACATCCTTCGTGATTTTGATCTTTTGTGGCGGCATTCTCTATTGTTTCTTTATCTGGCTCACCAGTTGGCATTTTATCGCTAAAGGCATCATTAAGCCTGTTATCGCCACCCGTGATGCCATGAATGCCATCGCCAATGAAAAACTCGACACCCAAATGCCCATTACCGATAACCTCGAGCTACAACAGATGGTGAGTTCGCTCGAAACCCTTAAAACCTATGCGGCTCAGGTTAAAGCCATGGCCGAAACTGACGGATTAACCGGCTGTTATAATCGCCGCTATTTAGACAGCCAAATTCAGAAGGAATTGATTTACGCTAACGATCATAATATGCCCCTCAGCATAGTGATGTTCGATATCGATAACTTTAAGCAATTTAACGACAGATACGGCCATGTACTGGGCGATCAATGCTTAAAGCAAATCGTCAATGCCGCCAAATCGATTCTGCAACGGCCGACGGATATCCTCGCCCGCTATGGGGGGGAGGAATTTATGCTGTTACTGCCCTCGAGCCATCTAGAGGATGCCTACAAAATTGCCGAACGTCTGCGCAAAGCCATCATCGCCCTGCATATTCCCCATGAGGACTCCTCCCATTCGGGATTAGTGACTATCAGCTTAGGTGTTGCCTGCTGGCAACCGTCACAATTAATCGACACCAATAGACTCCTTTGCCAGGCCGATGAAGCACTTTATCAAGCCAAACAAAATGGCCGAAACCGCACCGAAGTTTTGCTCAACGCTCCCTCACTTTATCCGTAAGAAGCACATCCTAGAGCGTTTTATTTTTAAGCAAAGGATTGAGTTCGCCTCGCTGAATCCCCATTAGCTAATATACCTAAGGAAATAGTGCACTGAGGAATTCATGCTCGCAGTTTTCATTACCCTAACGCTTGGCCTCGGTGCAATCGCTTGGTTAGCCTCGAGCCGCTGGCGCAAGACGCTCCACCGTAAACGCGTAATGGCTAGCGCCTTTCCTAAGGCTTGGCGAACAATTTTGAAGAAAAGATTGCCTTATTTCCACGCCTTGCCAGCGGATCTTCAGCTGCAACTCAAACGCCATATCCAAGTCTTTTTGGATGAGAAACGATTCGTCGGTTGCGACGGTTTGCAAATAACCGACGAAATTCGCGTCACCATCGCCGCCCAAGCCTGCTTGCTTCTGCTAAACCGCAATACCGATTTTTACCCCAATCTGAGACAGATATTGGTCTATCCCGATGCTTTTATTGTCGATAGCCAACGCCAAGATCCCGCGGGTTTAATCTGGGAGCAACGCAATGTGCTGGCAGGGGAATCCTGGGAGCAAGGCCAAGTGATACTGTCGTGGAAAAATACTTTAGAGGGCGCAGCCAATCCCCACGATGGTAATAACGTAGTGATCCACGAGTTTGCCCATCAATTAGATCAAGAGGATGGTCACGCCAATGGCGCGCCGATTTTACAGCGCCGTCAGGATTATCTGTCGTGGTCGAGCGTATTTAGTCAGGCCTATAATGAGTTAGTTCAAGCTGCCGCCCTTGGCCGCCCGTCCCTGTTTAATTACTATGGTGCCACCAATCCCGCAGAATTTTTTGCCGTAGTGACTGAGGTCTTTTTTGAAAAGCCAGAAGCACTTAATCTTGAGCATCCAGCCCTTTATCGCGAGTTGAGCCATTTTTATCAACTCGATCCGATAAACTGGCACTGATCTAATTAGCATATGTTCTAGAAACCATCAGACCGAATAACCATAACGATAAGGAATCCACGATGACAATTTTCACTCGCACGGAGCGCAACTCCAATTCAGCTCGCACTCGCCAGCATCTCGCACTGTTCAGCGCCAGCCTGTTAATGCTTGGCACCCTATGCTTTCATCCACAAACCGCCATTGCTGACGAACAAGTAGCAACCACGCTTAGCGATGAACAAGCGGCCGCTCAAGTGCTGGATAAATTGAATCAATATTCGAGTAGTGCCGATTGGGACAAGTATTTTGCCCTCTATCGTCAGGATGGTATTTTTATTGGAACGGATGCGACTGAGCGCTGGGGTATGGCCGAGTTTGAACGCTATTCACGCCCGACCAAAGGTTGGCGCTACGATTTAACCAGCCGCCATTTAGTGCAGCATGGTGATGTGATCCTGTTTGATGAACTGCTTAACAGCCCGAGTTATGGCGTAAGCCGAGGGACAGGCACCCTAATTAAAACCAATGGGGAATGGAAAATTGCTCAATATCATTTGAGCTTTCCCATCCCAAATTCGATTGCCAAACAGATTACCGCTGAAATTAAAAACGCTCAGTAAACTATTTTAACGACACGGTAAAACACACATTGGCCAGCTGCGAGAAGTGGATAAAAGCTTGAAAGTCCACTTCGCTAAAGGTTCTTTCCGATGGCCCACGGTCAGCATAATAAAAGCCAATCACTTTACTATCGACCAAGAGTGGCGCCATCAAAAAACCCGACTCTGGCAACTGAGTCTTAAGTTCTTTGCATTGCTCGAGCCACTTTTTAGCATTGGGGTTATCAATCCACTGGCATTCCTTATGTTCCATCGCCAGTGAAAATAAGCCCTTTCTATCGCCAAGATCGATAATGAACAGTTGCTTCATCTCTTCAGCATCTCGACCGAGCATAATCCTAGGCTGCAACTGTTTACGACTGGGCGATAGGAGTAACACCCCGCAGCGGTCCACGCCGACGCCTTCTAAAATCCCTTCGAGTACGGTCTGCATAATTTGGTTAAAATCGGCTTTATTGATCGCAAAGGCGGTGAGCTCGCGCAGTTTGGCCAATTGCACATTCAAGTTGGCCTCAAATACGGGCAGCTCAACCACAGGTGCGCTGGGCTCAACCTTATTGATGCGCTTAGGATCGGGCAGAT
Source organism: Shewanella sp. Shew256 (assembly GCF_002196695.1). Classification (NCBI taxonomy): domain Bacteria; kingdom Pseudomonadati; phylum Pseudomonadota; class Gammaproteobacteria; order Alteromonadales; family Shewanellaceae; genus Shewanella; species Shewanella sp. Shew256. Next base: position 161,657 of record NZ_NAJR01000007.1, read on the forward strand.
AATCGATCAACACTTTAGCGCCATAGGCTTCGGCTAATTTATGGGTCGCCTTAGTGCAGCGCTGCATTCTCAGGGTTAATTCTTTCTCATCCAGCCCAGTAAAATTGGCGGCTTGGCTGATACGCTTTTCCAGTTCGGTTTTATCAATCACCTCTTGGGAGAGAATCTCACAGAGCTTATCGGCGAGAAAAATAGAGCGAATTTCAGGGCGTTGATCATCGGGATAATTCACCGCTTGGATCAATAACTCCCCTAATCCCCAGTGACGCGCAATACTCTGCGTCAGTTGCGAGAATGAGGTACCCAAGGCTTCACGTATAACACTACGCTCTTCGACGGGATTTTCACACTCGGTTAATTGGCTGTCTAAGGTTTCGGTAAACTCACCGCCAATACTCCAAAATGCACTCTCACCAATGTGGTAAAGCAAAGAGGCGATAAAGGCTTCTTCCTGAATATCCTCATCGTAATCACTGAGCATCATCCGCGCTAACATGGCGGCTTGGAATGCCTTCGCCATTAATTTGATTAAGCGCTGATACACGGCGGGGGCAAGATTTTTGCTCTCTAACAAACTCGATAACAGTTGAGCCGTAATGCAGATATTACGCACCGCATCAAACCCTAACACTATTGCGGCTCGGCTGACGGTCGAAATTTGGGTACTGCCCTTATGGTAAATCGCGCTGTTAGCGACACGTAAGATACGGGATGTGAGGGCGTTATCGTGCATCACGCTTCGCCCGAGTAAGGCGAGAGACGATACGTCATCCTTGGCAAGCTTTTCTAACGTCTGGACGGTGGAACAGAGCGCTGGCATTTCCAATTCACTGATCCGTTTTGTCCAATAATCGACCCCTTTATTAGTATTATTGTTAGGTTTCAACCCTGCTCGACCTCAATGATGTGAACTTATTGTTTTTAGTATAGATAGGCTTAAAAAAATTCGCCTAGCATCTGGCTCACAATTCGACTTTTGATTTTAAAATCCGCGATATAGTAAGTAAGATGTATAAAAAAGCCCAAGTTTTCACTTGGGCTCAAAGCCGATTATGCCTGCAGATGTAACTTAAACACTTGTAGCACTTTATCAATATCCTGACGCGACACATCTTTATGGGTCACAAAGCGTAGCGTGCGGCCAGGGCTGATGAGAATGCCCGCCTCACGGCAACGTTTCGCCAGCGCTTTCTCATCGACATGGGGTGCAAGCGTTGCAAATACCATATTGGTTTGAACGGCGGCTAAATCGATTTCAAACTCACTTAACTGACTCAATTGCTGGGCAAGATACGCAGCATTTTCATGGTCTTCCTCAAGCCTTTCAACCTGCTCTGTGAGCGCTAATTTACCCGCCGCCGCTAAAATCCCCGCCTGGCGCATGCCGCCGCCCAGCATTTTACGCCAGCGCGTGGCCTTTTTAATTAGGCGTTCATCACCTAGGAGCAGCGAGCCAACAGGCGCGCACAATCCCTTGGATAAACAGATGGAAACCGAATCAAAATGCCCCGCAATATCGGCAATCCCTATCCCCTGTGCCACGGCGGCATTAGCAACCCTAGCGCCATCTAAATGAATTTTTAAGCCACGCTGAAATGCCAGTGCCTGCGCATTGGCAAGATAAGTCTGGGGCAAGACTTTACCGCCAATAGTGTTTTCTAGGCTCAATAAGCGCGTGCGCGCGAAGTGAATATCATCGGGTTTAATCGCCGCTTCAATATCGGTCAAGGCGATAGTGCCATCCAGCTGATTGGTCAGCGGTTGTGGCTGAATGCTGCCGAGAACCGCAGCGCCACCGCCCTCAAATTTATAGTTATGCGCCTGCTGGCCGCACAGGTATTCATCCCCGCGCTCACAATGTGCCATCAATGCGAGTAAATTGGCCTGAGTGCCCGATGCCGTAAACAGCGCACTCTCAAAACCAAACATCTCGGCGGCCATATCTTGTAAGCTGTTGACGGTCGGATCATCACCATAAACATCATCACCCACTTCAGCCCTCGACATGGCTAAGCGCATCGCCTCTGTTGGCTGGGTCACGGTATCACTGCGTAAATCTATCATCTTGTCCTCGACTTCTTCTGCCTATCCCCGACGCGGATATTCATCGCGTAAGTGCGACTCTAGCCTCAAAGGAAAAATTTGTATAGTTTGCCTTTATGTCTGCCGATAAAATCAACAAGGAGCCAATGTTATCTAGGCTGATGCGATTGATTTGCATCAAATAACGGGCAAAACTTGGCGTTAGGCCGATAAAAAAGATAGAATACCCGACTAAGATGCTCATGCTAATGCAGTGCAAATCTCTTAGTGGTTTTAGCTACTCAAGATAAAATACAAGGTGATTTGTGGTGAAAACATCCGTAATGCAATGGATTAAATTAACGTGTTTAGCCTTGAGCTTAATCCTGATATTGCCCGCGTATGCATGGCAAGATACAGATCAAGACGGCGTCCCGGATATTAAAGATGCCTGTCCAAACACACCAGCAAACACCACTGTGATGGCCAATGGCTGTGTTTACCAAGCCGAAGTAAAATCCAGCAGTATTCAATGTGATCTCAATGACCCCAGTACTTATTCAGCCGCTGATTGTCATAATATTGAGACCGCGATTGTGTATTTTGAGTTTGCGATTGCCGAAGTAGATTTATCGCAATGGAAAGCTTTAGCCTTAGTGAAAGCTTTTTTAGACGCGAATCCTGAGACTCGATTAACTCTAGTTGGGCATACGGATATTGTCGGTACGCCAGAGTTTAATTATCAGTTATCACTACGACGGGCTCAAAATGTGAAACGCATTTTGGTTGAAGACTATGGCTTCAATCCAAATCGCTTTACCGTTATCGGTAAAGGTATATCTGAACCTGTTGCGGATAATCATTCCAGCGAAGGTCGCAGATTAAATCGACGAGTACAATTTATCGTCAATAATAACTAGTTTTGTTAGCGTATTTTTAGGGAGTAATTTAATGGAAAACCTCGAAGGTTTATTAAAGCAGGCGCCAGATTTGGTCATGACCTATGGCTTAAAAATCTTATTTGCCCTCATTATTTTCTTCGTCGGTAAATATTTTTCTGGCGTCGCACAAAAGTTAGTACGCAAGGTACTCAACAGCCGCAAGATTGACCCAACTGTGGTGTCTTTTGTGGCTAACTTAGCTTGGGCAGTGGTGTTTGTGTTCACTATTATCGCCACCTTAGGCCAAATTGGCGTACAAACCGCCTCTTTAGTCGCCGTTATCGGTGCCGCCGGTTTAGCCGTAGGTTTAGCACTGCAAGGTTCTCTGTCTAACTTTGCCTCAGGCGTATTAATGGTGCTATTCCGTCCATGCCGCGTAGGTGATTATATTGAAGCGGCGGGTATTGCCGGTACTGTTGATGAAATCACAATTTTCTCAACCAAATTACGCACCCCAGATAATAAAGTGATTGTGGCGCCAAACTCTTCAATCATGAATGGTACTATCACAAACTACTCAGCCTCTGAAAATCGTCGTATCGACTTAGTGATTGGCGTGTCTTATTCTGCGGATATTGCGCAAACCAAAAAAGTATTAACAGATATCTTAGATAACAACCAATACGTGCTGAAAGAGCCTGGTTACACCGTAGGTCTTTCTGAATTGGCAAATTCTTCAATCAACTTTGTGGTTCGTCCTTGGGTTAAAACCGCCGACTACTGGACTGCGCGTTTCCAAATTTTAGAACAAATCAAGAATGCACTCGATGCAGCGAACATTGAAATTCCATTCCCACAAATGGATATTCATGTGAAGCAATTGCCTGAGAGCAAATAATCAGCAAGCATATTAAAAGGCCGGTGAATACCGGCCTTTTTTATGGTGATAGTTTAGGTTTTGTCGTACCTTAAGCCAATGTGCACAACATACCTGAGTAAGGGAGAGAAAATGCAAAAGTATGTTTCATTTCTAGCCGCTGGCTGTGTTTTTAGTTTAATGGTTCTCAGCCCCACCGCTATCGCCAATGATAAAACCCAAGTGATGATGGGCGACAAGACTGTCACTCTCGCAGGGAAATTACCCAAGCTTGAGCAAATGGCGCCACGATTTAAAGTTGTCGATGAAAAATTTACCCCTATCAGCCTGAGTGACTTTAAAGGGAAAACCGTGCTGATCAGTGCCGTGCCCAGTTTAGATACGGGCGTCTGTGCGCTGCAAACTAAGCGCTTTAACAGTGAAGTCAGTCACTTCTCCGATGATGTCGTCATGTTGACCATCAGTACAGATTTGCCCTTCGCGCAAAAACGTTTCTGTAAGGTTGAGAATGTCGACAAAATCAAAGTGCTTTCCGACTCAGTGTGGCGTGATTTTGGCGAGAAATACGGTTTATTGATTGAGGATTACGGCTTACTCGCTCGGGCTATCTTTATTATCGATGCCGAAGGTCAGCTTAAGTACCAAGAGCTGGTCCCCAATATTACTGAACACCCCAATTATGACGCCGCGCTTGAAGCGTTAAAAACCATTCAAGCACAGCAATAACATAAAAAAATGGGGCATTAAATGCCCCATTTTTATTAGGGCGTGTTGACGTTTCGAGATTAAATTTTGTTCTTTCTGGCAAGCACATGCTCGCGAAACGAGGAATGATGTGTAATTTACTCAAATGACGAGCGGCTCTTATGACTGAAAGTAAGAGCAAGGGCTTGCGAGACGAACCCTTCGGGCAGCATTTGGCTGGCTTTTCTGCCGCGTTATCGTCCGTTTATGTAGAATAACTACACCTGCACGAACTTTGCCTTGCATAAAAGCCAGCCACATTGCTGCAAAAACAACCCTGAAACGTCAACACGCCCTAGTGCGTATGTTGGTCGCCGCTGGCTTGATAGTCAAAGGTCGGCATAGACCAATGATAACGCAGCGCTAACATTCGTAAGCTAAAGCCCAGCGTTAAACAGATCACTAGGTTTATCCACTCAGCCAATTGGTAAGCATTGAGGGTGATATATAAGCCTGCGGTAAAGAGCGAAATCACCGCATAGAGTTCTTTCTTAAAAATCAAAGGCACTTGATTACAGAGAATATCGCGGATCACCCCACCAAAGACCCCTGTGACGAGCCCCATCACCACCGCAATCGTTGGACTAAAGCCTAACATTAGCGTTTTTTGTGCGCCAACAATCGAGAATACGGCTAGGCCTAAGGCATCAATGGCCAAGAATAACTTAGACAGGTAACGCATCACAGGCGCAATGGCGACCGTTAATAAAGACGCAAATGCAATCGCCAGCAGGTAATGGACATTCTCGACCCAAATCAAAGGGTAATTTCCGAGCAGCATGTCTCTTAGGGTTCCACCACCAATCGCCGTCGCGCAGCCAATGATAACCACGCCGAATAGGTCCATCTGCTTACGACCCGCCGCTAATGCCCCTGTCATGGCTTCGGCTAAAATCCCAATCAGCCATAATAATCCGATAAATTGCGCTTCTTGCATTTAAACTACTTATTACCCATGCATAAAGAACGGATTTTGCCTGATAATCCACGGACTGGATAATGAGATTATTTAAATTCTGTCATTAGAATATTTAATCTATTGGAAGCATTTGTGCATTAGTCATTTCTACTTTTCAATACCACGTAACATCACAACCCTTCAATAACAATACATTAACTAATAACGAGCTATTCCCCATTTTCAATTAAGCTTATTTTTTGATAAGTTTTAATAAAGCATAATCAATTAAAACTTTAAAATTTGTAGAAAATTCATCTTAATGCCACTCAGCCTAAATTTTTGCCACAAAAAAGCGGCCAAAGGGCCGCTTTTTTAGACTAAAAGTAAATTATTTGTTTTCAGGCTTTGGCGGGAAATTCGCCATCACACTGCCGACCGCTTCGTTGATAAGCTGCACTCTTTCCGAAGGGGTATTTTTATCACGGATAGTGTCTGCCACTGAGCCGCGCCAAATTAACTTAGCGGTTTTATTATCAACTAAATCAATGATCAGGGTGCCCACTTCATATTCTCTGACCGTGGTCTGGGTTTGCATGTTACCGCCCCAGCCCCAACCTGGGCCATAGTAAGGGTTATAACCAAAATTGGTATTGAAGGTATCGACATTAATCTTCTTATCGATTTTGGTCAGATAGTTTACTAATACATCGGCATCCTTTGCATCGACCAAAGTCATGCCCTTAGATGAAAGCTGTGAGTTCACCGCATCCCGCACGCGCTGATCCATTAAACCATCGAGGTGGTAACCCGAAGCATCGGTCTTTTGTGCGACCCACGCATAGGTCTTGTACTGAGTAAAATTGGCGCTAGGGTCAAAATCCCAACCCGACTTCAGCGAACTACAGGCACTCAGTGCCAGTACGGCTAAACCTACAATTATATTTTTCATGATGATTTCCTTGGTCGTTCTTATCGAACACAAATAAGCCGAAAATAAATTTAGCTTACAGAGCAATGGACGGTTCTACAACTCAATATGATGAAAAAGCAGTGTGTTATTCAGCTTGACTTCAGCAATCACTTTAAATGATAATGATTATCACTTAAGGCGATTAAGGGATAAATAACATGTACTGGTTCATTAGCGCATTGATTGTGGCATCGGCGATTTTCTGGTTTGCACCGCAAAAAGTCTCAGCCGATCCCCATAACAGTAAGCTCACACCTCATCTCCCCATGATGTTGCTGTTTTTACCTTTAGTCGTATTGAGTTGGCTCGTGTTTGAGACTGTGTCGAACGGGGTGAATTACACCACGGTTGCCGCCTTTGGGTTTGTTGCCACCGCTTGCTTAATCGCCCTGCCTAAATTGCATCGTTTTATCATGCCCTGCGCCCTACTCACCGCATTGGCATTAATCGCTATGGTATTGCAGCATCTCTAAGTCTGCTTTTTAAACATGCTACTTCCCTGCAAAGAGCTAGCATTGACCTTCGGCCACTTTCAGTCTCTGTCAGTGGCCTTTTTTTACCTCCCCGAAAGACGTTGAGTTTGGTAAACTTAAGCGGCGTATATTCAGATAAAAGATGACTTATGAGAGTAGATCCCAACGTTTCCTTAGTGTACAGCACAGATAAAGGCCGCATTACTGCCGAGCCAGAAGCCAAAGCTATCCCCGCATCCGATGGAATTGTGCGTATTCACAGAGACAGCAAAGGCCGCAAAGGTAAAGGTGTCTCGGTCATTTCAGGCCTAGGACTTGATGAAGCGGGCTTAAAAGCCCTGGCACAAACCCTTAAAAAACAATGTGGTTGTGGTGGCACAGTCAAAGATTTCACTATCGAAGTGCAAACCGATAATCGCGAACAACTAAAACTACTGCTTGAAAAACAAAACTACAAAGTCAAATTAGCCGGCGGTTGATACGCCACCAACCTAAGCCGCTGGATTTAATCTATTGGTCAACGCCTGTGGGCTGAACGGAGCATTTAATGGAGAGTTTGCAGAACCATTTTTTAATCGCCATGCCGTCGCTCGATGACACTTTTTTTGAGCGCACCGTCATCTATCTATGTGAGCACGATGAAAAAGGCGCTATGGGACTCGTGATTAATAAACCGCTGGGCATTGAAGTGAACTCATTGCTCGAGCAGATGGATTTACCCGCTGAGCAAGTTTCTACCGACCTAGCATTAGGCGCGCAGGTTTTAATGGGCGGCCCCGTGTCCCAAGATAGAGGCTTTGTCCTGCATACATCCCAGCCTTATTGGGCCAACAGTACAGAATTAAGCTCTGGCCTCATGCTCACCACCTCAAGGGATGTATTAACGGCGATTGGCAGCGAGCGCTCGCCGGAAAAATTTATCGTGGCATTAGGTTATGCGGGTTGGAGCAAAAACCAGCTGGAGCAAGAACTGGCCGATAACTCATGGCTGACTATCCCTGCCGATCAGGCCCTGCTCTTCGATGTCAAACACGAGAATAGATGGCAACAAGCCAGCCGCGCACTCGGCTTTGATGCTTGGCAATTGTCATCACAGGCGGGCCACGCCTAGCCGATTTTATTGTGACGAGTGAATATAGAGATGAACGCAAAAACCGTTTTAGGTTTTGATTTTGGAACAAAAAGTATTGGTGTCGCCATAGGGCAACAAATCACCGCCAGCGCCACCCCGCTGTTATCCCTAAAAGCCGTCGATGGTATTCCCAATTGGGATGAAATCGGCAAGCTCATTAAAGAGTGGCAACCCGATTTAGTCGTCGTAGGTTTACCGCTCAATATGGATGGTACAGAGCAAGAGATGACCCACAGGGCAAGAAAATTCGCCAACCGCCTAAACGCTAAGTTTGGGGTCAAAATTGTCACTCAGGATGAAAGATTGACCACCACAGATGCAAAAGCTCGGCTATTTGAACTCGGCGGCTTTAAAGCCCTCACCAAAGGTCAAGTCGATGCCGTGTCTGCCGTGTTGATTGTCGAAAGCTATTTTGAAAATCATTTCGGTGAATGAAAAGTCATAAAAACAAAAGGATAGCCTGAGCTATCCTTTTTTATTTCTACGGTTATAAAGCTTACAGATAAGGCTTAACTAAGTTCGCCATCATGCTGATATGGTCATCATTATCGTTCAGTGCAGGAATGTAACGGAACTTCTCCCCGCCGGCATTAGCAAAGATATGGCCATTCTCACCCACGATCTCTTCTAAGGTCTCTAAGCAATCGGCACTAAACGCTGGGCACACAATCGCCACGTCACGTACACCTTCGCTTGGTAACGCCTGCATGGTTGCATCCGTATAAGGTTGTAACCATTTAGCCTTACCAAAGCGAGATTGGAAAGTCATCACAAACTCATCCGCTGTAAGCCCTAATTGCTCGGCCACCAGACGGGTGGTCTTCATGCAAAAGCAATAATAAGGATCGCCTAAGTGCAGATTACGCTCCGGCATACCATGGTAAGAAAGCACTAACTTTTGCGGCTTACCCTGTTGCTCAAAGTCGGCACGAATTGAGTTCACCAATGCGGTAATAAAGTCGGGGTTATCATGATACGTGTGAATAAAATGCAGCGATGGTAGATAGCGCCACTGGGTTAATTCCCTTGCAATAGCGTCAAAAGCCGAGCCGGTTGTCGGCGCCGCATATTGCGGATAGAGCGGTAACACCACCAGCTTATCAATCCCCTGTTGATGCATCGTTTGTAAGGTGCTCGCCACAGAAGGATTGCCATAACGCATGGCTAAATATACTGATACTTGATGTCCATCGGCCGTTAATTTTTCTGATAATTTAGCGGTTTGGCGCAAGCTGATATCCATCAGTGGTGAACCCGCTTCAGTCCAGACCTTCTGATAGAGCGCCGCAGACTTGGCTGGGCGAACGCGCAGCACTATGCCATGTAAAATTAGCATCCACAGGAGTTTTGGAATTTCGACCACCCGAGGATCGGATAAAAACTCGGCAAGGTAACGCCTCACCGCCGATGCTGTTGGCGCATCGGGTGTGCCAAGGTTAAGTAACAACACACCCACTTTGCCACGCTTTGCGTGACCCATCTCTTTTGATAATCCTGAAAACCTAGCCAAAGTAGCCTCTTAACATGAGTAAAATGAATAAATTGGGCATTAAAGCACTGATTCTATTGCCTGCTTAAGCTCGGCACTATCGGGTTTCACCTTAGAATTAAACTGCTGCACAGTATTGCCATCACCACTGACGACATATTTGTAGAAATTCCACTTAGGCGAGCCTGCTTTATCTCCTAAGTATTTGAATACACTGTTAGCATCGCTGCCTCTCACGGGCGATGTCGCGAGCATAGTGAAGGTAACACCATAGTTGATGTAGCACACCTTAGCCGTGTCTTTTTCATCATTTTCTTCTTGGAAAAAGTCATCGGAAGGGAAACCAATCACCACTAAGCCTTTGTCTTTGTATTCTTTATGAAGCGCTTCGAGAGCCTTAAATTGCGGAGTGTAACCACAGTTACTCGCGGTGTTGACCAGTAACACTGGCTTGCCCTGAGTCAATTCACACAGATTAATCTTCTCATCCGAGTGCAATTTACGCACTTCAACATCAAGATAACTCGGGCAAGTTGCCGCAAATGCGCTAGTGCTTAACAGGCTAGCAAAGATAACTAAGGGGAGTTTCATCATAATGTCCTTCTCATTGGGCGCGCCAAGATTGGCAAACTCGTTATTCTCTATTACGTCACTCACTAATATAGAGATCATATTGAATAAAAAAATAAAAGCTACAGCGAGTTATCGATTGGCTTAAGCGATAAAAAAAGCAGCTCAAGGGAGCTGCTTTAACATCACCGCAGATAGGATTAATCCATATCCAAGGTCACGCCTTCCATAAAGCTGGAACTGGTAGGCTCTTTATTTTGCAGTTTGATCATTAAACGTAAGTCGTTTGGCGAGTCAGCATGGTGAAGCGCATCGGCATAGCTGATTTCCCCATCGATATAGAGTTGCAGCAAGGCTTGGTCGAAGGTCTGCATACCCTGCTCATTCGATTTGGCCATGGTTTCTTTGAGCAAATGCAGCTCGTTTTTAGCAATCAAACTCGCGACACGTGGCGTATTGATCAAGACTTCAATCGCCGCCCGTCGTCCTGTGCCATCGACTTTGGGCACCAGTTGCTGCGCCACAATGCCGCGCAGGTTGAGTGACAAGTCGAATAGCAACTGCTGGTGTTTACTCTCAGGCACTAAGTGCATGATCCGGTCTAACGCTTGGTTAGCGTTGTTCGCGTGCAATGTCGCCATACAGAGGTGACCCGTTTCGGCGAAAGAAAGCGCAAACTCCATGGTTTCTTGAGTACGGATCTCACCAATCAAAATCACATCGGGTGCTTGACGCAGCGAACTCTTCAGCGCCGCATCAAAGGATTCGGTATCTATACCCACTTCACGTTGAGTGATGATGCTTTTGCGATGGTCGTGCACAAATTCCACCGGGTCTTCGATGGTGAGGATATGACCACGGGCATGGGCATTACGATAACCCACTAACGCCGCCAAGGAGGTCGACTTACCGGTTCCCGTTCCCCCAACCATGATGATAAGACCCCGTTTACTCATCACCAGATCTTTTAAAATCGGTGGCAGTTTTAAGTCTTCCACCTCTGGGATTTTGGTCTCAATCCGGCGCATAACGCATCCCGGAGATTCACGCTGCCAGAATGCGCTAACGCGAAAACGCCCTAAATCCTTCACCGCAAAAGCAAAGTTACACTCGCGAGTGCTATGAAACTCCTTCTTTTGCGCCTCAGTCATTACGGATTCAACAAAATCCAAAGACTGCGCGGGCGTGAAGGCACTCTCGGCTAATGGGCGTAACTCGCCATCGATTTTGGCGCTTGGCGGAAAACCAGCGGTAATAAACAAGTCCGAGGCTTTACGCTCCACCATGACTTTTAAAAACGGACGGACATCCATCATAAATCCTTAAAACGTCGCTTGTTTGTTTGAACTCTTCGACATGGCATCCTCACGGGTGATGAGGCCACGGTTGACTAAGTTTTGCAGACACTGTTCGAGCGTTTGCATGCCATGGGCCATCCCCGTTTGAATGGCTGAGTACATCTGCGCCACTTTATCTTCACGGATAAGGTTACGAATAGCGGGCGTACCCATCATGATTTCGTGGGCAGCCACACGGCCACCACCGATTTTCTTAATCAGGGTTTGCGAAATAACCGCCTGTAATGATTCAGATAACATGGTACGCACCATGTCCTTTTCACCGGCAGGGAAAACGTCAACCACACGGTCGATGGTCTTAGCCGCCGAGGTGGTATGCAAGGTACCAAAAACTAAGTGACCCGTTTCAGCCGCCGTCATCGCCAGACGAATGGTTTCAAGGTCACGCATCTCACCGACGAGAATAACGTCAGGGTCTTCACGCAGTGCGCTACGTAGCGCCGCGTTAAAGCTGTGGGTATGGCGATGCACTTCCCGTTGGTTAATCAAACATTGCTTATTCTGGTGAACGAATTCAATAGGATCTTCAATGGTTAAGATATGGTCGTGGCGGTTCTCATTGATGTAATCCACCATGGCCGCAAGTGTGGTACTCTTACCCGAACCAGTAGGCCCAGTAACAAGCACTAAGCCGCGGGGAAAGCTGGAAATTTTTTTAAAAATTTCTGGCGCCCCTAACTGCTCGAGCGACAAAATTTCGCTTGGAATGGTACGAAATACCGCCGCCGCGCCGCGGGATTGGTTAAAGGCGTTCACACGGAAACGCGCTAAATTAGGGACTTCGAACGAAAAGTCGATTTCTAAATGCTCTTCAAAGTCCTTACGCTGTTTATCATTCATAATGTCGTACACAAGGCTGTGTACACCCTGATGATCGAGCGCGGGCAGGTTAATTTTTCTCACTTCACCGTCGACACGGATCATGGGAGATATCCCTGCAGAGAGGTGTAGATCCGAGGCTTTGTGTTTTACACTAAAGGCTAATAACTCAGTGATTTCCATAGTTTGGGATATCCTTGCAACCAGATAATTACATCATGACAACAATAGCAGACAGACTCGCAGTCGCCCAGAGCAGGATCGCGCAAGCGGCGCAAAAATGCGCACGCCTACCTCACAGTATTCGCTTACTTGCCGTCAGTAAGACTAAACCCATTGAAGATATTATAGCAGCCTATGATGCGGGCCTGCGTTGCTTTGGCGAGAACTATGTTCAAGAAGGTGTGACAAAAATTGAGACGCTAAAGGGCACACACCCTGATATCGAATGGCATTTTATTGGGCCACTGCAATCCAATAAAACCGCTTTAGTCGCCCAACATTTCGATTGGATGCACACCCTCTCGCGGGAGAAAATTGCCCAGCGACTCAATGAGCAGCGCCCAGCACACCTTGTGCCGCTCAATGTGTGTATTCAAATCAACATCAGTGATGAAGACACTAAATCTGGTATCGGTGCCGAGCAGATGCTACAGCTGGCCGATAGCATCAGCCAATTACCCCATTTACAACTGCGGGGCTTAATGGCGATTCCCAGTGCCACCAATGACATCGCGCAGCAGACCCGTGAACTCAGCAAGCTTAAGCTGTTATTCGATACGCTAAAGCAGCATTATCCCGCGGTAGATACTCTCTCCATGGGCATGAGTAATGACTTAGACGTCGCGGTTGAGTGCGGCTCAACCATGGTGCGTATCGGCAGCGCCATCTTTGGTGAACGGGATTACGGTGCAAAAGAGACCACCCGCAATTAGTCGTTACTAGTTAATGCATCTGAACGATTGACGTTAAGGGAAATCAGCGAGATAGCCAAAGGCGAGCCAGCAAAATCGGCTTTAGCCTTGTTTTTAGTGGCTAAAGCCCAAATACTGTTAGAGAACATCAAATAGAAATTTTTATCCGGCCTAATAACGCTAATTTAATGATATTAATGCTGAATGTTATCCACTCAGCCTAGGCCAGACATTATGGGGTACACATGAATCAACAAAAAATCTGCTTTATCGGTGCGGGCAATATGACCCGTAGTATTATCAGCGGCTTAATTCGCAGCGGCTATCCTGCTGCGCTAGTGCAAGCTACCAATCCTAGCCAAGGTAAACTCGATGCCCTCGCCGCCGACTTTGGTGTGCGTGTATCCCAAGACAATTTCAGCGCCGCCCAAGATGCCGATGTCATCGTATTATCCGTCAAGCCGCAGTTGATGGAGCAAGTATGCCAAGCGCTGCAAGGCATTGACATGTCTAACAAGCTGGTCATTACCATTGCCGCGGGGATTAAAGCAGAGCGCTACAGCCAGTATTTAGCGCAATCCATTACGCTGGTTCGCACTATGCCAAACACGCCAATGCAAATCGGTGTCGGTATGACAGGACTCTACGCGCCACAGCCGCTCTCTGATGCCCAACAAGCCATTGCCGAACGCTTGATGTCCAGCGGCGGTGAAATTGTGTGGGTGAATGAGGAATCTGAGATTAATCAAGTGATTGCCCTTGCGGGTAGTTCACCTGCCTATTTCTTCCTGCTGATGGAATCCATGATTGATGCCGGCAAACAAATGGGCATGGATGAAGCCAAAGCCAGAAGCTTAGTACAGCAAGCGGCCCTCGGTGCTGCTATGATGGCAAAGCAAAATCCTGAGCTTACGCTGGGTAATTTACGGGAGAATGTCACCTCGAAGGGCGGCACAACAGCGCAAGCCATCGCCACATTTGAAGCGGCGGATCTCCGTGGTGTGGTCAAAAATGCGATGGAAAACTGCATCAAACGTGCAGAGGAAATGGCCAATACTTTTTGATCCAGCAATGGCTGGGTGACTCACTCACTTTTAACGCGGGCGTTTTTAATCGGACTCATATAGGCAGAAATCTCGATGAATGCATTAACCTTTTTGATCAGCACACTCTTCGATTTGTATTTGATGGTGGTGATATTACGGATCTGGCTCCCCTTGGCCCGTGCCGATTTTTATAATCCCTTCAGTCAGTTTGTGGTCAAAGCCACTCACCCGTTGATCGCACCTATGCGTCGATTAATTCCTTCAATGGGAAGATTCGACACTTCTTCATTTGTGCTCGCCCTATTAGTGGTGATGGTCAAAGTGCTGCTGATAAGTCTTATTGCCGGCGGCGGTATTGATATAGTGCTGTTCTTTGTGTTTGCGCTTGTTACTGTCATCAAGCAGGCGGGCATTTTGCTCTTCTGGATGCTGATCATTCGTGCAATTTTAAGCTGGTTCAATCAAGGCTATAACCCCATTGTGATGATCATGGGACAACTAACAGAGCCCATTTTAGCACCAGTGCGCCGCATTATTCCGCCCATTGGTGGCTTAGATCTGTCGGTGATGTTGGTGATTATCGGCATGAACTTTATCAACATGCTGTTGGCGCAATACGTACCATTTTGGGCCGTGATTTAATGAGCGCAGTCATTATGCAGCAAGGCGACTTGCTGCTTAATTTGTATATTCAACCTAAAGCGAGTCGCGATCAGATAGTCGGGCTACACGGTGATGAGTTAAAAGTCGCCATCACAGCACCGCCTATCGATGGCAAGGCCAATGCCCATTTAAGCAAGTATTTAGCCAAGGCCTTTAAAGTCCCTAAAAGCGATGTTCACATCCTTAAGGGCGAATTAGGACGTCATAAGCAGGTACGCATTAGCGCCCCTAAAAACGTCCCCGCAGAAATCGCGACACTGCTCGAATAAACACAGCGTTGGAAGTCTCCTTCCTGCGACCTATACTCAAGTAATCCCTCATATGAAGGTACAACATCATGTTACGTAATCTCCTTATTATGCTCGCCTTAACCGCAAGCCTGTGCGGTGTCGCTAATGCCGAGCAAAAAGAAACCGTCGGTAACTTCGATATTCATTACATGGCACTGGGCAGCACCTTTTTAACGCCTAGTATTGCGAAATCCTATGGCATCGAACGCAGTAGCTACAGAGGCATCATTAACATTGCGGTATTAGATATGAGTGAAGAAGGCTCACCCGCAGTGCCCGTTGAAATCACTGGCGTGGCCAATAACCTACTCGATGCCCGTATCGATTTGAAATTTAGAGAGATCCGTGAGGGTAAGGCGATTTACTACATCGCCGAAGTACCTTACCGCGACGATCAAGAAATCAATTTCAACATCGCCATCAAACACGGTAATCAACTCAACACCAATCTGCAGTTTAAGCAAAAGTTCTACGTCGAATAATTCCAACCTCACAGGGCAAGACGATACCAAGTATCGTCCTGCCTTTTTCTGTCCTTTACCGCCAAGCTTGGGTATCATTGCCGCATACAGTCCAATGACATCGCTCAATGTTCACACTCAGTGACACACAGCCAAGAGCGCCCAATCCAATAGGTATTCCATGCAACAAATCGTCCTCGCCAGTGGCAATAAAGGTAAACTTGCCGAATTCGATCAAATGCTCGCCGCCTATGGCGTAAAAGTGCTGCCACAAAGCCAATTTAACGTTAGCGAAGTGGCCGAAACGGGCACCACCTTTGTCGAAAACGCCATTATCAAAGCCAGACATGCGGCGCAAATTACCGGACTTGCCGCCATTGCCGATGACTCGGGATTAGAAGTCGATTTACTCCAAGGTGCGCCGGGCATCTACTCAGCGCGCTATGCGGGGGAAAACGCTAAGGATCAAGACAATGTGTTAAAACTCTTAGACACATTAAAGGATAATCCTGCCCCGCGTACGGCCAGATTCCAATGCGTTTTAGTCTATATGCGCCATGCGAAGGACCCAACGCCCATCATTTGCCAAGCCTCGTGGGAAGGCCAAATAGATTTCGTCCAGCGTGGTGACAACGGCCATGGTTATGACCCGATTTTTATTCCAGAGCACCACGATTGCAGCGCTGCGCAAATGAGCAGTGACGAGAAAAATGCCTTGAGTCACCGAGGTAAAGCTTTAGTGCAACTGATTGCTGCCATGCAGGAAAAAGGCGTATTTACCGACGGGAACGCCCAATAATGTCAGTGAATGTGTCACCTCAGTTAACCCTGCCGCCGTTGAGCCTGTACATCCATATCCCTTGGTGTGTACAAAAATGCCCTTACTGCGACTTTAACTCCCATGGGCAAAATGGCGAATTACCCCAAAAGGCCTATGTGGATGCGCTGCTAGCGGACTTACGCCAAGACTTGCACTTAGTACAGGGCCGTAAGCTGCACACCATTTTTATTGGTGGTGGAACGCCGTCTCTGTTTGATGCCAATCAAATCAAACGGATATTGGATGGCGCCAATGCGCTGATCCCCTTCAGTGACGATATTGAAATCACCATGGAGGCCAACCCTGGCACCCTAGAGCACGATGACTTTAGTGCCTACCGCGCCGCAGGGGTCACCCGGTTATCCATTGGGGTACAGAGTTTCTCTAAGGATAAGCTCAATCTGCTGGGACGGATCCACGATCAAAACGAAGCTCAAACCGCCGCCCAAAAAGCCAGCCAAGCGGGTTATTTAAGTTTTAACTTGGATTTGATGCACGGACTTCCGAATCAAAGTTTTGCTGAGGCCATGGCAGATATCGATACCGCTGCTGCGCTCAATCCGCCGCATTTGTCTTGGTATCAACTGACGATTGAGCCCAATACCCTGTTCCACTCAAAACCGCCGCAGCTGCCCGACGATGAAGATCTCTGGCAGATCTACGAACAAGGGCAACAAAAGTTAGCGGCACTCGGTTATGAGCAGTATGAAATCTCGGCCTATGCCAAACCCGGTTATCAATGCAGGCATAACCTTAACTATTGGCAGTTTGGCGATTATTTAGGTATTGGCTGT
The DNA here is from genome assembly GCF_002196695.1 of Shewanella sp. Shew256. NCBI lineage: Bacteria > Pseudomonadati > Pseudomonadota > Gammaproteobacteria > Alteromonadales > Shewanellaceae > Shewanella > Shewanella sp. Shew256. The sequence goes on from NZ_NAJR01000007.1 coordinate 178,881, forward strand.
GGCGCTCATGGCAAAGTGACCTTGCCCGAAGAGAACCGCATTATTCGCACGGTCAAAATCAAACACCCTAAGGGTTATTTAGCCGCCGACAGCTATCACTTCGAGCAAACTGAGGTCGCCGAAGAAGATCGTGCCCTCGAATACTTGATGAATCGTCTGCGCTTAATGACGCCTATCCCAAAGCAAGAGTTTGAAGACAGAACCGGTTTACACCGTGATACTTTGAAAGAGGGAATGGAAAAGGCCAAACAACGGGGTTTACTGACCGAATCGGCTGAACATTGGCAATTAACCAGTAAAGGTCACATGTTTGTGAACGATTTACTGACGCAATTTTGTTAATTCGCTGATTAAATTTCCTATATAAATAATGTGTTAGCCTAGGTTTCTCAATGAGATATCTTTTATGGCTAACACATTTTCTAACATTTATATTCATACATTTTTCCCCTGCTTCTTTAGAATTGCCTGAACATTGTTAAGGAAGCCTGATCATGCCAATAAAAACGAACATCAGCTTAGTCGCATTTACCCTCTCCTCCCTGCTAGCACTGCCTTCCTATGCGGTGCCCACCTTAAGTGACTCACATAATGTGACCAGTGCAAGTGTTGCTGCCCAAAGCGAGTCAGAAAAAGCCAACGCCTTGTTTGAAGCCATCTTCATGGAAAACATCATGGCAAGCCCCATTGCGCAAACCTATATGGGTATAAAGCAGGACTATGATAAGTGGGATGACATTGGCGATGAAGCGGATGCCCGTGAGTTGGCGCGAACCAAGAAACAGCTAGCCGAAGTGAATCAACTGGATGCGAGTAAGCTTGACCCACAAACTCGCCTAAGCCTGACGTTACTCACCCAAAACCTGAATAACGATATCAAAGACTACCAGTGGCGCTACCATAACTACCCAGTGAATCAGATGCATGGTGGCCACTCGATAATCGCCTCCTTCCTGATTAATCAACACCAGATCACCGATGTCAGCGATGCTAAGGCCTATATCAGCCGCTTAAATGGCGTGCCCAAACGCCTAAGCCAACTGCAACAGGCGCTAGAAGTGCGCGCTGATAAAGGCATTATTACCCCTAAATTTGTGTTTGGTTACGTGATTTCTGACAGCCAAAACATCATTAAAGGCGCCCCCTTCGATAAAGGCGAAGACAGTGCCTTGTTGGCGGATTTTCGCAAAAAAGTGAGCGCACTCAGCATCACTGAAGCAGAAAAAGCCCAGCTTATTGCCGATGCAGAAAAAGCGCTAGTGTCCCAAGTTGAGCCCGCATACAAGACGCTTATCGCCTATATCAAAACCTTAGAAGCCAAGGCCGATACCCGCGATGGGGTTTGGAAACTCCCCGACGGCGAGGCGTTTTATAACAATGCCCTTGCGCGCACCACGACTACCCACATGACGGCGGATGAAATCCATCAACTTGGTCTTGCCGAAGTGGAGCGCATCCATAATGAAATGCGCGCCATTATGAAAAAGGTGAATTTTAACGGCACCTTGCAAGAGTTCTTTGCCTTTATGCGCGATGATCCGCAGTTCTATTATCCAAATACCGCCGAAGGCAAAGCGGCATATTTAGCCGATGCAACCAAGCTTATCGATAATATGCGCTCACGCTTGGATGAAGTCTTTAAGGTCAAGCCTAAGGCGGCCATGATAGTCAAACAGGTTGAAGCCTTTAGGGAGAAATCTGCGGGTAAAGCCTTTTATGAACAACCGGCGCCCGATGGCTCTCGCCCTGGCAGCTACTATGCCAACCTCTACGATATGAAAGCCATGCCCAAATACCAGATGGAAGCACTGGCTTACCATGAAGGGATCCCTGGCCACCATATGCAAATCGCTATCTCACAGGAGCTAAAGGATATTCCTAAGTTCCGTAAGTTTGGTGGCTATACCGCTTATATCGAAGGTTGGGGGCTCTACAGTGAGTCTTTCCCGAAGGAGATGGGCTTATATGCTGACCCTTACTCCGATTTTGGTCGACTGGCGATGGAGTTATGGCGAGCTTGTCGTTTAGTGGTCGATACCGGGATCCACGCCAAAAAATGGACCCGCGAACAAGGGATAGCTTATTACGTCGATAATACCCCTAACGCAAAATCCGATGCGAAGAAAATGGTCGAACGTCATATCGTTATGCCATCGCAAGCTACTGCCTATAAAGTTGGGATGATTAAGTTACTCGAACTGAGACACAAGGCGGAAAAACAACTGGGTGATAAGTTTGATATCCGGGATTTCCATACTTTAGTCTTGGCAAATGGCGCGCTGCCTTTAGATGTACTGGAAGAGCAAGTCGATCAATGGATTGCTAGTGTTAACAAAGCCTAAGCTTGAAACCGTGGGAGGCTAACGCTAGCCTCCCTTGAACGCCTTGCCAATAAAATAGTTAAATCGCAGCCAATAAAAAAGCCACTATTAAGTGGCTTTTTTATTGGATTTATTACCGGCTAGGTCATAAAACCCTATCTCACTGTGGGTCACTATATTTGATGTATTAAGCATGCACTTAACACTCGGTGTGACTTTAGGGTACAGAGAGACAAAACTCGTTCCCGCACTCAACCATCAGAAAAAAATTACCTCAGCCTAATGAGCTGAGGTAAACCAAAAACTAGGATGATGGTTTAAAAGCCAACATTGTTTTAGTTCGCAAACTTCTGCTGGCTGTGATCCGAAACTGCATTGCTGCCAACCTGTACGCTAATACCAAAAGGGGTCATTTCCAGTATAAGTGTAGGACTCAGGTCATTCCGAATCATCTGGCAACCATTGTATTCATTTAAGAACAGACTTCAATACACCTACTAAAAAGCTGTTTTAGATAACCCTAAAAAACCAAACTAAAATACAAGCCAGTCACGACTCAGCTGATTGATTTTAAATGAATTTTAAAACCATCAAACTCCCTAAAAATGCATTAAACGCATTTTAAGAACAATGTTTCCAAAATTACTGACGTTCACTGAAGAGTTCTGCATAGGGAATGTCCCAATAAGGCGGGTTACCAATGTGATCTTTAATAAACTCAATGAAAGCACTCACCTTAGGCGCTAAGTGTTTACGGCGTGGGTAAACGGCCTGTAGCGGTAAATGATGAGTCAGTTGCCAATCCCTCAGCAGCGGCACTAAGGTGCCCTTAGCGATTTCATCTTCCATCAAGTAACTGGCCAGATATACAACCCCTAAGCCACTGATCGCAGCTGATTTTAATGCTGGAGCGTTATCCACTCTAAAGTTACCAGAGACACCTATCTCACAGTAATCATCGCCCTTTTTAAACTGCCACATGCTGTGCTCATGCCACTCACCTTGATAGACCAAGCAGTTATGGTCGACCAATTGTTCAGGGCGCGACGGTTCACCATGTTTCGCAATGTAATCAGGGGAGGCAACGAGGAGGAACTGACACTTCATCAAAGGACGCGCCACCATACCGAGAGGAAGCTGCTCAGACATAGTCAACAATAGGTCTAAACCTTCGCTGACCACATCGACCTTATGATCTAATAAGCTGACTTGCAGCTCGAGCTCAGGGTGTTTGGCCATAAATGATGGCAGTGCGGGAATGATATGCATAGCGCCAAAGGACTGGGAAATCCCCACCTTTAATACGCCGCGGGTGGCATCGTTTAAGTTATGCACGCTAGCAATGGCCTGTTCGGCATCGCGGAGCAACTCTTCACCTTGCAGATATAACAAATGTCCAGCTTCAGTCAGACTTAAGCTTCGAGTGGTACGCTGGATCAGTTGAACACCGAGTCTATGCTCGAGATCGGCGACCTGCGTACTGACCTTAGATTTAGAGATCCCAAGCCTTCTTGCGGCGGCACTAAAACTACCAGCTCTGGCCACATGAGTAAAAATCGCAATAGGTTCTAACAGTTCTAACATGGAAAGTCGCCTTAAGCAGTTTCGACAGTGATATTAACTTTCGGAATAGCATAGGAATGCAGCACAAATGCCTCAAAGCATCCCTCAATGCCTTAATATCTCACAGCAATTGGGTTAGTTGTAGAGATTTAGCCCGAAAAAGTCCGCTAAAGTAGAGTGTTCTATCTGACTGAATTGCCAGCTTTTCATTATATTTTAAGAGTATACCAAACATTAGTCTTTAGAATGTAATATTCCATAGTAAATAGCTGCAAGCAATCAGATTAATATCAATCGGCTTGGCTAAAATGAATCAAGAAAAAGCCCCAGATACTTAACGTACTGGGGCTTTATCATTTATATCACGGCATTGATAGTGTCAGTTAGGTCGGCTTTACCTGGTTCAAACCCATTTAGACCTTAACTACCCTTGCAAGCACTATTCACGTAATTCACGGTGCGTGTTTTGCGTCAACACATAGGGTGCTAACTCTGGCACTTCTTTACGCAGTTGATTTTCAAGCACGAGCAGATTTTCAAAACGGTCACATAAACGGTCGGCTTTCGCTTCAATCCCCTTAGACTGGGACTCAATTTGCTGCTCAATATCATCGCCTAATCTGTCCATTTTTTGTGAGAATGCGTCCATCTTGGCTTCGAAGGATTCACCGTCGCCCGCAAGAATTTGACCGCCGATATTCATCATCAGAGTGCCAATGGAGTTTTGTACGATTTGCTCCATTTCCCGTTCAAATTCATCGTTAAAGGTGTTTTGCATCGACTCTTCGGTCGCGCCAAGGTAAAAACTATCGCCCTGTTTGTAGGCTACGGTATCGACACGCTTCTGCACGCCCGCCATCATCTCATCAAACTTTGCGCCTGCGGCATCACCCATCAGTGGCGTTAATGCCATACTCACAGCTTGAGAGGCCAGTGCAACCGCTTCATTCACTAATTCAATGACTTCAGGAACCTGAGTCGACACCTCATCGGCATATTGGCTCACCAGTTTCTTCTGTTTGTCGGTTAAGGTTACCTGCTTGCCTTCAACGTATAACTTGTCGACCTCGATGCGATACTTCTCGGCGCCCTTCTCGCTCATCACTAATTTTTTAGGCTCGACTCTCACATCATAATTAAGGGAAACCTCACAGCGCTCATCAATTTGTGGCTCAGTTTTCGCTTGTGCTGATTGCAAGCCAGAAGCGCCTAAAATAACGCCCGATAATGCCACTCCAGTTAATAGCGTATTTATCTTCATTGTTGTTCATCCTTTAATCTGAGGGATTCGACTAAGCTAACATGCTAAAAGACGAATAGCAGAAGACATGCCAACTTTATAACAACATGATTAGTAAGGAGTTATAAAAATTAGCACCGATAGCAGATTAGTGAATTTCACTAATAGTTAGCCTAACAGTGCTAATAAAAGAGTTAAATCAGAAGATTGAACGTCCGAGACGCTGGCTAAGATGCTCAAGCATAGCCGTCCCCGCGAGGGAGTTACCTTGATTGTCTAATTCGGGAGACCAAACGCAGACCGAGAGTTCTCCAGGGATCACCGCAATAATGCCGCCACCGACACCGCTTTTACCCGGCATACCAACACGATAGGCAAACTCACCGGCACCGTCGTACAAGCCAGAGGTTGCTAACAGGGCATTTAACTGCCGCGTCTGTACCTGCGAAATAAGCTCAGTGCCGTCTAAGGTTTTACCGCGGTTGGCTAAATACAACATCGCCCGTGAGAGGTCGGCGCAATTCATTTTTAAGGCGCAATAATGAAAATAAGTGCGCAGCACTGTATCGACATCGCCTTGAAAATTGCCGAAGGATTTCATTAGATAAGCGATGGCCGCATTACGTGCACTGTGCTGATATTCAGAATCCGCGACTTGCTTATCGAAACAGACTTTATCGTTTTGGCTCAGCGCCCTGACCAATTCCAACATCCGATGCTTAGGTGCCCCTAAACGGCTCTGTAATAAGTCGGCGATGACTAACGCGCCAGCATTAATAAAGGGATTGCGAGGTTTTCCCCGCTCGAGTTCAACTTGGACTAATGAATTGAAGGAGTGTCCCGAGGGTTCTTTGCCGACGCGGCTCCAAATTTCGGTTTCTTCATATAAAGTTAGCGCTAAGGTTAAGCTGAAAACTTTAGAAATACTTTGAATTGAAAATGGCTCAAGGTAATCGCCCGCGCCTATGGTTTCACCGTCGATTGTGGTCACGGCGATGCCCAATTTACCAGCATCAACATTGGCGAGCGCAGGGATATAATTAGCAACCTTTCCTTGGCCGAGCAAGGGTCGAACTTTGTCGACCACTTCCTCTAATAACGCCTGTTCTGGCATTAACTCCACCAGATATCGTACAGATCGCTAACTTCGAGTTGAGTCACTTTTTGACCCGCCCAGAATGCCTTCACTGCAGCAACATCTTCCTCGGTGCACTTACCGATAGTTTGGGTAGCAATAATACCTTCCCACTCGATATGACCACCGCCGTGGAAACCTAACTTACGGGCTTCAATGACTTCATCGATAAACTTATCGACTGTTGCATCAATATCGGCTTCAGAGACAGATGCATCGAAGGTCCAAGTAATGTCAAAACCTAACTCTTGGAATTCATCAACGCGCATTTTCTTACGTAAACGACGGCTACGATTCTTTGCCATAGTGATTTTCCCCGTTGTGTTAAAAAATAAAATCAATAAAAGATGTTAAGCGATACGCTCAAACATCAGATCCCACACGCCATGGCCGAGGCGATGACCGCGAGCTTCAAATTTAGTCAGTGGACGATGATCTGGGCGCGGCACCACGGTACCATCGGCGGATTGGTTTTTGTAACCATTGGCCGCATTCATGACTTCCAGCATATGCTCGCTGTAGTTTTCCCAGTCGGTTGCCATATGGAACACGCCGCCAATTTTCAGTTTACGACGGATAAGCTCAGCAAACTCCGCCTGCACGATGCGACGCTTGTGGTGGCGCTTTTTATGCCAAGGATCGGGGAAGAACAATTGCACCCGCGCAAGGCTGCCATCGGCGATTGCATGTTCTAATACTTCCATTGCATCATGGTGATACACGCGAAGGTTAGTCACGCCAGCGGCGGCTGCGTCACTTAAGCATGAACCAACGCCAGGCTTATGGACTTCAATACCGATAAAGTTCTGCTCAGGAGCTTCTTGTGCCATTTGTACTAAAGAAGCGCCCATACCGAAACCAATTTCCAGTACGGTATCGGCTTCGCGACCAAAGACTTCGGTCAGGTTTAATGGTGTAGGGGTGTAATCTAAGCCCATTGTTGGCCACTGAGTCTCAATGGCTTGCGCTTGACCTTTAGTCAAACGACCTTCTCTTAGGACAAAGCTTCTGATCTTACGCAGATACTTGCCTTCTTCATTAAATTCAGCGGTAGTGACTTCGCTCATTTTTGCCTCGTCTCGTGGACAACACCATCTAAAAAGAAGGGCATTATCCAAAGTTCAACTTACAGTGCAAGCACTAATGGAGGCGAAGTATAACAAGATTATCCTAGAGAGCGAATCTAGGCCGATTTTTCGATGGAGTGTTACTTGTTTGCCAACCAATCTCCCGCTACACTGCGCCGATGAAATCTACAGCCTCCTTTGCTACACGTATCGTTAATTGGTACGACAACCACGGTCGTAAAACCCTCCCTTGGCAGCAAGATAAAACCCCATATCGCGTATGGGTTTCAGAGATTATGCTGCAACAAACTCAAGTGGCGACTGTTATCCCCTATTACCAGCGTTTTATGGCACGTTTCCCCGATGTGTTAGCCCTCGCTAACGCGCCGGATGATGAAGTACTGCATCATTGGACTGGCCTTGGTTATTACGCCAGAGCTCGCAATCTGCATAAAGCCGCTAAGATGGTTCGCGATTTGTATCAGGGGCAATTTCCAACAGACTTTGAACAAGTGTTAGCGCTGCCAGGTATTGGTCGCTCGACAGCAGGTGCTGTGTTATCCCTATCACTTGGGCAACATCATCCGATCCTCGATGGTAATGTTAAGCGCGTATTAGCAAGACATGGCGCGATTGCGGGCTGGCCCGGTCAAAAACCTGTGGAAGAACAACTCTGGCAATTAACCGAGCAGTTAACGCCTGAGCAGGATATTCAAAAATATAACCAAGCCATGATGGATATTGGTGCCAGTATTTGTACTCGCAGCAAACCCAATTGTGCCGCTTGCCCTGTAGCTGTCGATTGCAAGGCCCAACTTATGGGCAGGCAGACCGATTTTCCGGGTAAAAAACCGAAGAAAACTATCCCAGAGAAAGCCGCTTGGATGTTGGTTTTACTTAAAGATAACCAAGTCTTCTTGGCTAAGCGCCCGCCTGCTGGCATTTGGGGTGGACTATGGTGCTTCCCCGAGTTTAGTACTCAAGCCGCACTCAATGCAGAGCTTGAAGCCCAAGGTTATCACGCCGCGCAACTCGAACCATTAATCGGTTTTAGACATACCTTTAGCCATTTCCATTTAGATATTCAGCCCATGCTACTGAATTTAGATAGCCAGGCGAATGGCTACAACAAGCAAATCTCGGGTATGCAGAGCGTGGGCGCAGTCATGGAACAAAACCAGTCTCTCTGGTATAACATCAATCAACCTTCCAAAGTGGGACTCGCCGCCGCAACCGAGCGCGTGTTAGCCAATTTGGGATCACTCGTAGCTAATGCTAGCAACCTCGACAGTCAGTAAGGAATAATCATGGCGCGTACAGTCAATTGCGTATATTTAAACAAAGAAGCCGACGGCCTAGACTTTCAACTGTATCCAGGTGATTTAGGTAAACGCATTTTTGATAACATCAGTAAAGAAGCTTGGGGCCTATGGCAGAAAAAGCAGACCATGCTGATTAACGAAAAGAAACTCAACATGATGAATGTTGATGATCGTAAGTTTTTAGAAGAACAAATGACCTCTTTCCTCTTTGAAGGAAAAGACGTTGAAATTGAAGGCTTTGTGCCTGAAAAGGGTCAGGAATAAGCCTAAGCGCCTATCTATAGAAAGCAAAAAAGCGCCCATGGGCGCTTTTTTATTCGCTGATAAATGCAGCTCAGTAACCTTAAGGTTACTTGCGCACACCTTCTACCACTAAATCTAACTCAACATTGGCAGACGCTGGGCCTAAGTCCATCTTGATACCGTAATCTTTCATCGCAAACGTGGTCGTACCGGTAAAGCCTGCACGGTATCCGCCCCAAGGATCTTGACCTTCACCCACAGCATGCGCTTGGATTGCCAACGGTTTAGTCACACCGTTTAGCGTGAAGTTACCTGTGATAACCATATCACCATTGCCTTTATCTTCAACCGAGGTAGAAACGAAAGTCGCTTCAGCAAATTTAGCCGTATTTAAAAAGTCAGCACTACGGATGTGTTTATCACGCTCAGCATGGTTAGAGTCCACGCTTAAGGTGTTCACTTTAACATTCACTTTAGCTGCCGTTGGATTTTTAGCGTCGTAGCTGAAATCACCGCTGAAATCATTAAAACGACCTACGACATAGCTATAACCTAAGTGGCTTACTTTAAAGGTAATAGAGGCATGAGCGCCTTCGCGGTCAATCACATAATCGGCAGCTGATGCAGCCATAGGAGCCAGTAAAGACCCACCAATCAAAGCAGCTAATAGTTGTTTTTTCATTATATTATCCTCGGTTAAATTTAATCATCTTGAGTAGTGTTGAATCTTTATCGATAAAATGGTGCTTTAACGCCCCTAACGCATGCAGTAAAACCAGAGCAATCAAGCTGTAGGCGGCGTATTGGTGAATATCCCCCGCGATATCAGCCTGATTTTCAATCAGCGGCGTTAGGCCGGGTAACTCAAACCAGTCAAACACCATAATTCCACGACCCTCTGCCGTCGAAATCAAAATACCAGCGGCCATAATCACCAGTAATAAGAGGTAAATCGCGCCATGGGCAATGTGGGCGCTAATCTTTTCCCATGTCTGGTGATTTTGCTCAGGAGCAGGCTTTGGATTAACCAAACGCCAAACTAAACGAAACAGCGTTACCACCAGCAGCAAAATCCCAACGCTTTTATGCCAATGTGGCGCCGTTTTGTACCATGCACTGTAGTAGGTCAATTCCACCATCCACACACCGACAGCAAAGAGTCCAATCACCACAACCGCACTCAACCAATGGCTGGCAATAGCAATAAGTCCATAATTCAACTTAGTATTTCTAAGCATATAGCTACTCCACACCTATGCACTTAAGTCGCACAATCAAATAATAGTCATTATCATAAAACGAAAATTAAAAACTAAAATCAGTAAAAATCGCTCATATCTTTCTAAAATTCAGAAAGATTAACGCTATTATGGTGTTAACGCTGATTCTGGGGCTTAAACGGGTCACTCACGCGACAGGGAAAACAACTTTACGGCATCAAATAAGCCCTATTCCAACGGGTTTATAGATAAAAAACAGCCAAAGTGCACATTAAACAGTCGAACACATCATTTATCAGGAAAAAGCGCTTGCAGAGGATAAACACCCTCGCTAATATAGCCGCACTTAGAACGAGGCAGCATTAAGTTGTCAGTTTAAAGTAGTCAACTAACGCTTAGTTTAGTTGCCCGAATAGCTCAGTCGGTAGAGCAGAGGATTGAAAATCCTCGTGTCCCTGGTTCGATTCCGGGTTCGGGCACCACCATTCGCCGGCATAGCTCAGTTGGTAGAGCAACTGACTTGTAATCAGTAGGTCCCGAGTTCGACTCTTGGTGCCGGCACCATAAAAAACAAAAAAGCCACTCAGTGAGTGGCTTTTTTGTATCTGGGATTTGAGTTAGCTAGAGCCCACTCAATGTTTAATGCAAGTTGCTGCTAGCCGACTCACGACAGTTCCGGTTGTTACCAAGCCCCCTTCATGGTCATATCGCCATATAAACAAGTAATAAGCAAAATACTGACTAGCAACTTAATACTTAGCGATGCAAATTTTTAAAATTGCCAGTAATCCACTGCCGTTTTATTCATATATCCCACAACTAAATCCTATTAACCCATTGATAGTTCGGCCAAGTGAACCATTCGTATCTCTATAAAGCCTTAAATAAGGCGCTTTTTGTTTAATACTTGGTCAGTCGAATTAAAAGGGCTTGCACAGCGAAAGCGAGCACTATATGATACGCGCACTTCGGACGAATGGGGTGTTAAGCACTCGGTTTGAAGTAGTTAACTAACGCTTAGTTTAGTTGCCCGAATAGCTCAGTCGGTAGAGCAGAGGATTGAAAATCCTCGTGTCCCTGGTTCGATTCCGGGTTCGGGCACCACCATTCGCCGGCATAGCTCAGTTGGTAGAGCAACTGACTTGTAATCAGTAGGTCCCGAGTTCGACTCTTGGTGCCGGCACCATAAAAAACAATGAAGCCACTCAGTGAGTGGCTTTTTTGTATCTGTATTTTGTATCAGAACTTTAAATGACTTACTTAGTCAGCTCATGCACTATCGGCCTATCCCCCGCCTGCACTTGATGTTGCAAATGCCGCCAACCATGGGTCAACTCATTAAGCGGTTCTTTTCGTTCTGGAAACTGTGCAGATAATTTATCAATAATATCAATTTGTTTTTTGCACAATAACGACCAACGGTCTGCATTCGATAGGTACATGGCGTTTTCCTTAACTGAGGGAGTACGTTTCCTGAGCAGTTTAAGACTAGGCCAAATTCATTCCATTGCCAAATAAAAATTGCGTGTTAGCGCACTGTTAAAAGCCATAACTCCAGAGTATCTTTGTCCTATAAACATAAGAGAGGAGGCATTATGACAGCCACGATTTTAAAGCTCATTTTTATCGCTATTGGTTTGTTTCTGGTTTATAAGCTGATTTTTGCAGGTAAGAAAGGACTGACAATTTTTGAAATGCATTTTAAAGATGGTCGCATGACTCAGCATAAAGGCAAAATCCCAGAACGCTTCGAGCGCGAATGCCGCCAACTGGCCAAAGCGGAAAAGTTGACTTGCACTATCAGAGCAGAAAAAAACTCCGGCGTGCGCCTGCATATTTCTGCCAATGTGAATGACAACCTACAGCAGCGGATCCGTAACCAATTTCCCTTTGAGTATTACGATAAAAAGGCGGTCGACAATAGCCATCAAGCGGGTTAATTTTCAGAATCATCAGCCCTTATGTCAAAGTAAGGGCTGCACAATTCATCCAAACTCTAGTGAGTCATTCAAACTCTATTCAGATTTACCAATCTTAGAATTTAATCGGATCCTTTGGCTCTAGCTTTCCATCTTCGCGCGCATCACGAACACGGCGCTCATTATCCTGCACCATAGGATCGCTAATGGGTTGATTGGGTTCAGCTTGCTTTTCTGAAGTATCTTCAAAGCGAAAATCAATATTTGAGCAAGCGGTCAAAGAAAGGTTTGCGACTACCACCAATAAGATCCAATGCTTTTTCATCGTAAAACTCATATAAGATTGATTTATTTCACTCAGTCTAAAGCATTAAACGCTGGATTATTAGCCAAGCTATACCGTTAACTCGACAACAAAATACTAGCGCTTTTGGATCACTAAGGTCACTTTGGCGACAGTGACGCCCCATTTAATAATATCGCTTTGGTTAATAATGGTATTGTCGTTCACTAAGTACATCCAATCATCAAAGTGTACTTGGTATTCATCACCATCTACGGGCAGTAGCATATCGTAGCGCCACCGCAGCGCACTGCCGCTCGCCTTCCCTTCCGCAGTACCGATAATATCGTCAGCCCTGCCAGTGTATTGCCCTTCCCCTTGGGATTGAATGCGCCAGATGCGAGTTTGGGTTTCACCATCATCATAGACAAACCATTCTTTGATGGTGCCTTCCGTCCCCTGCCAACTTGCCTCCATGGTGACATTAAACCGACGTATCACTTTGCCACTGAAGTTCTCAACAATGCCCGATGCCTTAAGCGGGCCATTAAAGAAGCTTTCTAACACTAAGGGGGGATTAGTATTTCGATAGTCACTCACATCGACGCTGGAGCAGCTCGTCAAAAGACTGGCCATCAACAACCCTAAGACAACAGGTTTACCCCAGTTAAGCTTTAGCAATCGCATGATTTTTCTCCTAATAATTGCGCCCTTAAGGTTGGCCGGCTGGTATTGGTCGATAACCAAATCGCCAGAAATGCTTCGGCTAATTTGGGCTCTTCGATAACGCCAAGCGGCTGACCATTGAAAAAGAACTGACCGCGCTGCGCATCGATGAGTTTGAAACTTAAATGATCGCCGGGCACAACATTAGGCCAAATTCCCTTGAGTAATTGCAGCCAATTGGCAATCTCATCTTTGGTGTAGCCTAAGTGTCGCCACTGATCTGCCGTCGCCTCTAGCAGATCATTCGCCTCAATATCACGATAATATTCAATGTCTAATAACTGCGGATAAATCCCACTCTGGTATTTACCCGTAGTAGTCATCAGTTTGGCTTTATAGACATTAAACCAGAGCCAATCCATCTCACCTCGGCCAACCTCAACCAGCCCTGAGGTCATAGTATTTTCGATGGCCACTGGCGTGGCGCTATATCCTGCGACTGGCAGCATTAATCCAAACAGGGCGCCGAGATATCGCTTTTTTAACAACATCACTGACAATATGGATGAAGGATGAGACATCAGATTTCTCCAGCAAGACAAGGATTAACGAGCATATAAATACGCCTGAAAGTTCACCCCATAGACCTATGGCTGCGCGAGAGTGTGATGAAAAGAGGCAATAACAGCGCCCAAATAACCGCGAGAAACACCGCAGAAACGCCCTCACCATAGGGAAGGCTCACGGCATCAAATGCAGCCCCAGCCAAGTAACTCAGGCTGCCGAAGATTGCCCCTAAAATGGCTTGCAATACCATCGCAAAGGCGCGAATAAGCTTAAGGCTATGGTGCAAACTCACCGCAAAATGCAACCAGAGACACGCCAGCCAAGCGGGAAAAGTCGAAAATTCAAATACCCCCGCCAACGTTAGCAAGCTATCAACCGCCATACCGAGTAACCCAATCTTAAGCATTGTGCTTAAGTCCCGAGGGATAGCAGCGGCGGTTTCCACTCGCGGCAGTAACATAAAATGCAGCACTAACAGCGGGATACTCAGTAACAGCGCGCTATTGCCAAACAACACGCCAGTCCACCAAACACTCTGAAAACTCAAGGCGTTGTAGAATATAAAGCCCTGATATTTTGTGATATTGAGTATGGTTCCCGCCATAGAGGACATCTCATCACCACCTTAGTTACCGCTCACCACATTTGGTAAACGATAGTCAGGGCGCACTGCCACTAAATGCACTGTGCTCGTGGTGCGCTCTAAAAAGCCTCCTTCGCAATAACTTAAGTAAAACTTCCACATGCGGATAAAGTCGTCGCCATAGCCAAGGGCTTGCACTTGCTCGATGGCACGGTCGAAGTTGTTATGCCAGTCCCTCAGCGTCTTGGCATAATCGAGGCCCATATCATCAATCGACCACACCTGCATATCGGTGCGCTTGGCCAAGTGTCCAACCATTTGGTGCACAGAAGGCAAGCAACCGCCAGGGAAAATATATCGCTGAATAAAATCAACACCCTTGCGATAACTGTCGTAACGTTGGTCGGCGATGGTAATAGCCTGCAATAACATACGGCCATGGGGTTTGAGTAAGGATTCGAGCTTTTTAAAGAACCCCGGCAGGTACTCATGGCCAACTGCTTCAATCATCTCAATAGACACTAGTCTGTCGTAGGTGCCGCCGAGATTACGGTAATCCTCAGTCAATAGGGTGATGCTATCGCTTAAGCCTTCCCGTTCGACTCGCGTTTTCGCGTAGACATATTGCGCATCCGAAATCGTTGTGGTCGTCACATGCACGCCATAATGCTTAGCGGCGTAAATGGCTAAGGCGCCCCAACCCGTACCGATTTCGAGTAAGGTCTGCCCAGGTTGTAGGTCGAGCCGCTCACAAATGGTTTTCAGTTTATGCAGCTGCGCCTGCTCCAGACTCGCGGCGCTATCGGGATAGAGGGCGCTGGAGTACAACATTTCGCGGTCTAAAAACTGCTCATACAAGGCATTACCTAAGTCGTAATGAGCCAAGATATTACGTTTCGATCCCTGCTGAGAGTTG
This sequence comes from Shewanella sp. Shew256, assembly GCF_002196695.1. Lineage (NCBI taxonomy): Bacteria > Pseudomonadati > Pseudomonadota > Gammaproteobacteria > Alteromonadales > Shewanellaceae > Shewanella > Shewanella sp. Shew256. Next base: position 193,926 of record NZ_NAJR01000007.1, read on the forward strand.
CGATTCAGCAAATGTTTCATACGGTTAACCGACCAAGTCAGCCAACCGAATTTCGCTTCAATCTTATCGAGCAAGGGAAGATTGCGGGCAAACAGTTGCACCACCTTAGTGAGATCTGGGCTAGTCCAATGGCCTTGAATATAGCTTTCACCGGCGCCAATGGAGCCCGAAAACATCGCTTGGCGATAGAAGCTCGGATGCTTCACCACCAAGGTGGCATGTAAATCACTGTGATGCTCACCAAAACGATAGCTCTTGTCGCCCTCCACTAAGGTTAAGCAGCCATGGGGGAGATTTTCTAATGCTTTAAGCAATAGCTTACGGGCCAGACTGTCAGGCAATTTTGCCGTAATAACAGAAGATTGCGATGCAGTATTTTCCATCTTATTTCTCCACTTGGGCAGGATGCGGCACAAAAGGTACGCGCTTAAAGAACAGCTTTAACGCCTGCCAATAAATCCCGCCGACAATTTTCAGCGTCATAAATGGAAAGCGAAACAACAAGGCGCGAAGGGATTGCGCATTGATAGCTTGGCGAGTCATCGACAGGCTGGCATTGAACAAACGCTTACCCGTCTGATTCGGTAGATTCTCGATGCCAATGTTTAAGCGTTCAGTAGGCGGTTCAACATGCCATTGATAGCGCATATCGAGGTTCATAAAAGGCGAAACGTGAAACACTTTATCCGTGGTTTTAGGGGCGGATAAATCCACTAAATAACAGTGGCGTTGGTCCCACGGGGTATTGCTCACTTCGGCAAGCATATATAGAGGCTGTTGTGCTTGATAACAAAAGTAAAAATTCACAGGGCTGAAGTACACGCCAAAGTGACGGATCTGCCCAACAAATAGCACTCTGTCGCAAGGTTGGTGACCGCCTAACTCAGCAACTTGCTCAAGCACCCGTTGCTTAAGGGCAAAGCTGCTTGGCTCATTTATCTCAAGTTGTCGGCTCTGGTTATCCCTTGTCGTAAAACTGCGAAGGTAATCCTTGGGATTAAATCTGAGCAGCGCGCGCTGCTGACTGGCGAAACTGCGCCCCATGGCACAGATGCTATCGACTTCGTCTAAATCAATCGCAAGCAACGCCATTTGATAGCTAAAGTGATGTTTTACAGGCGTATAGCGACTATGGGTCACGCTGCCGTAGTAAATACCGCTATTGAGCTCACTCATAGCGTCACCCCAAAGTGAGCGCACACATCTAAGGCGCTACGGACACCGTCCTCATGGAAACCATTGTGCCAATAGGCGCCCGCAAAATGGGTATGGTTTTGCCCAGAGATTTCTTCTCGGCGCGCCTGCGCCTGCAAACTCTGCTCATTAAAAACAGGGTGCGCATAGTTAAAACGGCGTAGAATTTTGGCTTCGTCAATCAGCTCAGTCTGGTTAAGCGTCACGCAAAAGGTTGGCGCGTCGCTAGGTAAGCGCTGCAGAATATTCATATTGTAAGTCACTGAGGCGGGGCGTTTTTGATTGCCATCCAAACGATAATTCCAGCTGGCCCATGCCGCCTTGCGCTTAGGTAAAAGGCTGGTATCTGTATGTAAAACCACCTCATTATTTTGATACTGCAAGTCACCCAGAATCGCTTTTTCAGCCGAGGTGGCATCGGTTAGCATCTTAAGCGCTTGGTCACTATGACACGCAAGGATCACCTCATCGAATACCTGCCACTCGCCATTCACATACAGTTTGACTCCATCAGCATGGCGTTCGATGGCACTTACTGGGCTGTTTAAATGCAGATTGTCTTTAAAGGGGGCAATTAAATCAGGGATATAACTGCGTGAGCCGCCCTTAAGCACATACCATTGCGGCCTGTTACTGACGTTTAGTAAGCCATGGTGCTCAAAGAAACGGATAAAGAAGCGCAGCGAAAAGGCGCGCATATCTTCAATGCTCGATGACCAAATTGCCGCCCCCATGGGCAAAATATAATGCTCGGCAAAAAAGTCGGAAAACTGCTCGCGGTCGAGAAAATCCCCTAAGTTGCCAGCGGGATAATTATCCTGCTGGTAAATCGCCTTACAGCTTTTATTGAAGCGCACAATTTCATTTAAAAAGGCCCAAAACCGCGGATTCAGGAGGTTACGCTTTTGGGCAAACAAACTGGCAAAATTATGGCCATTATACTCAAGCCCCGTCAGGGCGTTATGTACACTAAAACTCATTTCGGTCGGCAAAATACTGACATTTAAACGGGCTAACAGCCGCTCAAAACGAGGATAGGTTCGGTCGTTAAACACGATAAACCCTGTGTCTATCGCATAGTGTTTACCAAAATGCTCCACATCCACGGTCGCGGTATGGCCACCTATATAGTCATTGGCCTCAAATACAGTAACCTTGTGGGATTGGCTGAGTAGATAACCACAGGTCAGCCCTGAAATTCCCGTCCCTACAATGGCAATATTTTTCATCGTCCTGCATCCTTAAGCGCCCTTGGCTGGTTATCCCGTTGGATTATTTTTTGCCAAACCAAGACTGGTAGAAATGACATCAATTTCAATAAATAAGTAAATCGTTTGGGAAAATGGATCTCGGATCTGCCGCGCGAAAGCCCGCGGCGAATTGCCATTGACGCCGCCTTTACATCGACTTGCATCGGCATGGCAAAATCATTCTTGGCCGTTAGAGGCGTCGCCACAAATCCAGGGCAAATCACACTCACAGATATCCCATGTTGAGCAAGGTCGAGCCTCAGACTGGCGGCTAGGTACTGCACGCCGGCCTTAGAAGCGCCATAGGCCTCAGCACGGGGAAAGGCTAAATAAGTTGCGCTCGAACTCATCAGTGCCAAGCGCGCGCCTCTTGGCATTAAGGGTAAAAACACGCCAAGGCAGTAGCCCATGGCAATCAGATTGGTGTGCACGACACGCTCAAACAATCTGTCGTCGAAGTGTTTAGCGTCATCGATATACTCGCAGCCACCTGCATTGAGGATCACCAGATCCAGCTGACAGGCACACTGAGTCAGTAACTCGTTGATGTGGCGAGCATTCTCTTGGACTTGGCTGCGCTCGCTAATATCAAAGCTGATGCAAGTCGCCCCTATCAGCACGGTTTCGGCAAGGGCATCGAGCTTGGCTTTATCTCTCCCGCAGGCAATCACATGCCAGCCAGCGGCGAGATAATCCTTGGCTAATTGCAGCCCAATACCCGAGCTTGCCCCTGTGATCAGCACAGTGTTGATTTTGTGGATCTGCACCGAAGTCATCACTTTGCCGCCCTGTCTTTAAGCAAGCGAATGAGACCGCCCATGCAGGGCAAATGCTCATACAGCATTTGCCCTAAGTCGAAATAATCCCGGTGAAAGTAAATCCGCTGATGAAACTTAAGCTGGCTCATGCCATCGACTCGGATGAGTTCGCCCTTGTTTAACTTGGGATGGCGATATTGCATCTGCCAAAATAGCGAAGCTTGGGAGTCATCTTGCAATACTTCTTTGATTTCAAAGTGAATGTAGCCAACGTTTTTGTAGAGTTTGGCAAAATACTCAGTCAAGGCAGTTAAACCATTCACTTGATGCATAGGATCGATAAAACAAATATTGTCATCGTAGACCTGAGCCAACAGATGCAGATTGTCTTTGTTTAATGCTTGATAGAGCGCGATAAACTCATCAACCACACCGCTCTGTTCAATCTTCGCTTGGTTTATCATCCAGATAACTCCCTAAGGGATAAGTTGTAAGGTTGAGCCTATGGCCTAGGCCTTTTTCAGCACCCCAAGTACCGCCAGCGCCCTCGCCCTTGCCGCATTGTGCTCCACAATCGCATAGGGATAAGCCGAGTCAGACTCCAGCATTGGCGCCTCAAACAACGAAAGCATTTTTTGCATATTGGGTTGATGCAAACGCTTGATTCCCCAAGATGCCAGCTCTGGTAAGTACTTACGGATAAAGCTGCCATCTGGATCAAACTTTTCGCTCTGGCTGATGGGATTAAAAATGCGGAAATAAGGCTGGGCATCGCAGCCACAGCCCGCCGACCATTGCCAGCCACCGTTATTAGCCGCCAGATCGCCGTCGATAAGATGCTGCCGGAAATAACGTTCGCCCCAGCGCCAATCGATAAGCAAGTGTTTGGTTAAAAAGCTCGCCACCACCATGCGTAGCCGATTGTGCATCCAGCCAGTTTGGTTGAGCTGGCGCATCGCCGCATCCACAATCGGATAACCCGTTTTGCCCTCGCACCATGCTACAAACTCAGCTTGATTGTTGCGCCACTGCACATGGTCGGCCTGACGATTAAAGTTGTGCCCCTTGGATAAATCTGGAAAAGCCACCAGCAAATGGCGATAAAACTCCCGCCAGATAAGCTCATTCAACCAGGTTCGCCCAGGGCTAGTATCATCGACAATCACCTCGGGAAAACGCCCAAGCAGCGCCGCGATACATTGCCTTGGGCTGAGCACGCCCAGCGCCAAATAAGGGGAGATGACGCTGGTACCCTCGAGAGCGGGAAAGTCCCTATCCTGTTTATAGTCTTGGGCTTTTTGCTGAATAAATGCGGTAAGAATACGCTTTGCCTGCCCCTCTCCCCCCGCCCATTGCTCGCTTGAGGTTAGCTTGCTAGTGGATGTAAAACGTTCTTTAAAACTGATTGGCTTTGGTTCAGGTAACATAGGGCCAAGCGGCGCGGGGACAGCAAGCGGCAAAATGGCGCGTTTGGCGGCAATTTCTCGCCACTTACGACTAAAGGGCGTAAACACCTTATACATTTCACCGCTTAAGTTAAGCACAGTGCCTGGCGGCAATAGGCAGTGTTCGTCGCTGAGCACCAAGGGGATACCCGTATCGAGACAGGCTTGGTCACGTTTTTGCTCGTTGATTTCGGGTTCTCGCCCAGCAAACACCCGCTCAACCCCTAGCTTTTCGCAGTAACTCGCTAAAAAGGTGGGCACCTCTTTAAAGCTATCGAGCTGAATAAGCTCAAATTCAATCCCTAGGCTTGCGAGTCCTTGGGCAAGTAAATTCACATGCCGCTGGATAAAATCAATCTGGATCGGCGCCATATCGTGGCTAAGCCACTGGCTCGGAGTCGCAATATAAATCGCCCTGAGTTTTGCGCCAGGCGCTTGCCGCACCCAATCACAGGCAGCCGTCAGCGCTTGGTTATCCGTTAGGCGCAGGTCTTGACGAAACCACATTAAGGCGTGCTTTGCCGCTGGGGGTTGATTATCGCTCATCGGCTTGCTCTCCTTGCTGCGCTTCGGCCGCGTTTTTCTGCTTGCGCAGCTGTTTCTTATGTTGCTCTTTTGCCGCCGAAACTTGGCTAACCCATTCAGCCAAGTCTGGCGCCATAAACGCCGATAAGGTCGTGAGAGTCGGTGCAAAGGGGCCGATGAGATAACAGGAAAGTGGCATTTGCTCGAGCACGCTTTGCAGCTCGAAGATTTTCGATGGCGGATGATTCGCCTCAGGCAGTAGCAAGAGTGCATCTACCTTGAGCCGATTGTTGATAAGTCCAAGGCTTGTGGTGTCGAGCACGCCAAGGTTAATGACTGACACTCTTAACTCGGCAAGCTCCAAGCGTAAAACCAGGCTATACAAGCGATTAGTCATACTCGAATTGCTTATGCTCGAATGAGTCATGTTCGAATGACCGCTAAGCTGCTCGGCCGTTTTTTGCCCTTGAACAGATGGCAAACACACTACAGCGATTTGCGCCAAACTCCCCTGCCCGGCAAAACTGGTGCGCCCTCCAATGCGACTGGTTAATTCGCTTTCTAACCATGCAAGCAACAGCTCGGCATCTAAACGAGACTCAAGCAACGTAGGTAACTGCGCCATCCAAGCCAGCAGCAATTTTTGCTTAACCAATTGAAAGGGATATAAACCTAGGGCTTCATCAAGGATTTGGTGCAGCTTTTGTTGGTCTAGCTCAAATAGTGCGCCATTTAACCCAATGATCTGCTCCTGCCACAAATCCCCTTCTTGCAATGCAGTGCTGTCGGCATTGGTCGCAAGCGCCGAACTCATCAATAAGGGTTTGACCTTACTGATGGCGACCCCCTTGGCTAACCAGGCATTGATCTCATGGATTTGTTGAATATTTTCAGGTGTGTATAACCTATGGCCCTTAGGCGTGCGCGCAGGAATGACCAGCCCAAAGCGGCGCTGCCATGCTCTTAGCGTGACCGCGTTAACCCCGGTCAGTTGCGACACTTCGCCTATCGGGAGTAGCTCGCGACTCTCGAGGTTTTCGGCCTCAACCTTTGAATCATCTCGTTTCATATCTATCACTTAAATCTTTAATTTTTAATGTATTATCGAATCGTTCAAGCACATATATCGGCTAGTGCCAGTGATTAATAGGCATAGCGCAGCTTTAATTCCTCTGGGTGAGGATTTAAGTACACTTGATCCTCAATATAGGGGGTAGGAAATTGGCGTAAATAGTGGTTAATCAAGGTGATTGGCACCAGCAAAGGGAGAAGTCCTTGACGATATTTCATTATCATTTCAGACATTTCTAACTTCTGTTCCTTATTCAAATGCTTTTTAAAATAGCCCTGAATATGCTGTAAGGTGCTGGTATGATTTCGACGGGTCGCATTGATTTTTAAGGCGGTCATAAAGCCCGCAAAATAGTGCTCCGCGGTTTGTGCTAAGTCTTCAATATTGGCCACTATCGGCCCAAGCTCGCGGTACCATTTGGGGCTATGGGCCATCAACAGATACTTATAGCGGGAGTGAAACTTGACTAGCTTGTGCTTAGTTAAGCCTTCATGACACATTCTGTGCCAGTCATGATAGGCATAGACTCGGGTAAAAAAGTTCTCCCGCAGCACCATATCGTGCAGACGACCTTCTTCTTCAACCGGTAGATAGGGGTAACGCTCCATCAACTTACGGGCAAACACTCCAATGCCTGATTTAGTGCCATTATTGGTGCCCATTTTGTACTCGGTCACCCGCTCCATACCGCAGGTCGGCGATTTAGCGCAGAGTAAGTAACCGCCTAAAAAGCCTAATTCCTCAACCTTTTGCTCGCTAAAACTATTGAGTTTGTCGGTGACATCTAAGCTGCCATCACCACTCTGCACGCGGATCAGCTCACCATCGCGCACTAATCGAATGCTTTTTCGCGGTGCACCTAGGCCAATCGCCATTTCTGGACACAAGGGAACATAATCAAAAAATGGGGCAATCTCTTGATTACAATAGGAAGAATTTTTATGCCCACCGTCAAAGCGCACCTTCTCCCCTAATAAGCAGGCACTGATCCCGATTTGAATTCGCTGCGGATTAAACTTGTACATAATGCTATTCCTTGTATCACTTTAAATAGTATTACGGCCCATTCTTGTACAAGGATCAAGTTCTTGTACAAATTTTTATAAAAATTTCCTGACGCTAAAAATCCAACGAAAGTCGCTAGGGCTTGGCCTTGATATTGCTTAGTTTATTCGCCCGATTGGCGCGACATCTGAAAGTGAACATCGACGAGGGAGAATAAGGAAATGACGGTTATCAATCCCAATAGCTATGCGGCCATCGCATTAAGCCAGTTAAAATCGGCTCAGACTCAACAAACGCAAGGCGTACCAAGCGCTGCGGCAAGTCCGAGCCCTCAAATGACAGTCCCGCAAGATACAGTTACCCTATCGGACGGCATGACTCGAAGCGCTGAAACCAGCGATACCTATAGCCAGCTCGCGCCCAATGCCAAGCAAAATTACACCAGTAATGTGCAAAATATTGCCGGTACCGAAGAGAGCGCAAAACCCGAAGACAGATTAGCGGAAGCCATGCAGGCTATCCTCGACAAACGCACCGGAGTAGACAGGGAAAAACTGAAGCAGCTAGAAGAGGAAATGGCGAAAATTGCCGCCAATGACAGCTTATCCGAGGAAGAAAAGGCCAAGCAGATAGCGCTACTCGAAGCCCAAAAAACCGAGTTAATTAAAGAAGCGACTGAAAAAAATGAAGAGCGACAACGCAATAACCAAGCTGAAGTCTATTTTAGTTAATGCTTAATATTTTGTGCTAAAAACCTGAAAAATAAGACCTTGATAAGCAAGTCACTAGACACACAATGAGTAAGATGCGATCCCAAATGCCATCGGCAGCGTGAGAATCGTGAAAAATAAGTAAACTGCCGCGAAAGATAACAGAAGAATCGTGAACTGTTTATAAACGAAAGCCGCCCCATTTCTGGGGCGGACAAGTATCCAAGACAGGACTTTTTATCACGCTTTAAACCTGTAAGCTATGCCGATAAGCAGGCTATCGTTACCGCTTCTTACCGCCTAAGGCGCGCTTCTTAGCTCGCTGTTTTTGCGCTGCTTTACTATTGCGTCTTGGCTCGGGTTCCATTTTATTAAAATCAGGCTCAAAACCGGGATACCATTGCTGCGGCAGGCGTTTATCGAGTAATGCTTCGACCTCTTCGAGCAGCAGTGCATCCTCTGGGCTAAAGAGCGTAATCGCCAAACCTGCGCTGCCCGCACGCCCAGTGCGACCGATACGGTGGATATAATCTTCGGCAATAAAGGGCAGTTCGAAGTTAATCACATACTGTAAGTCGGCAATATCGAGGCCTCGAGCGGCGACATCGGTCGCCACCAGTACCTGCACCAGTCCTTGTTTAAAATCCTTTAAAACCTTCTCCCTTGCGCCTTGGGATAAGTCACCGTGAAATGCCTGCGTTGCCACTCCAAGCTGATTGAGCTGAGTGGTGAGTTTATCGACGCCCTGCTTAGTGCGGCTAAAGATCAGCACTTGTTGCCAATTTTTACTGCGCACTAAATGGCTGACAAACTCGGTTTTACGGTCACTGTCGATGGCATAAACCCGCTGCTCCACCTGTGCGGCCGTGGTATTGCGTTTCGTCACTTCGATAAGCTTGGGATCCCGCAAAAGGTTTTTACTGAAACCGAAAATCGAATCGTCTAAGGTGGCCGAGAACAGCAGTGTCTGTCGCTGCGCGGGCACTTGCTTGAGCACGGCTTTGATTTCATCCATAAATCCCATATCGAGCATACGGTCGGCTTCATCAAATACCAGCACGCTCAAGCGTTTAAGATTAAGCGCACCTTGACGCAGATGATCGAGCAGGCGGCCAGGCGTTGCGATAAGCACATCGATGCCAGCCTTAAATTCGGCTTGCTGGGCCTCGATACTCACGCCGCCGTAAGCAATCCCGACACGAATATCCGTGCCTTTGGCATATTTAACAAAACTCTGCTGCACTTGCACCGCTAACTCACGAGTGGGCACTAGCACTAAGGCTCGAATCTCTTTGGGTGCATCGGAGCTTTCGTTATCTAGGAGTAATAGCTGCAAAATGGGGAGAGCAAAGGCTGCGGTTTTCCCCGTTCCCGTTTGTGCGCCCGCCATCACATCCTGTTTTGCCAAAATAGCGGGAATGGCTTCAATCTGGATGGGCGTGGGCTGCTGATAGCCTAGTTCGGCTAAGGTATTCACTAACTGAGAATGTAAGGAAAGCGCGCTAAAAGACATGGAAGATCACCAAAAACAATAATGGCGCCATGTTAACAGACCGCCGCTAGAGCGACCAGTTGCATTACATCTGTCAGTTGCTACGGCTTTAATGGTGCCCAATTGCACTTAGATTTTCGCTAGACGCGCTTAGGCTTTTGCTAAAAACGCCTCGACATCCGCGGGTAATAGCGGGCGGCTAAAGAGATAGCCCTGCGCCTGATCGCACAGGTTTTGGGTTAAAAACTCGGCCTGTGCTTGGGTCTCAACCCCTTCTGCCACTATCTCTAACTTCAGCGCATGCCCCAAGGCAATGACAGCTTTGGCGATAGCGGTATTGTTGGTGTCGAAGGGAATATCCCGCACAAAGGATTGGTCAATTTTAAGCTTATGGATAGGCAGTTTTTTCAGATAGTTAAGGGAGGAATATCCGGTTCCAAAATCATCGACCGAGAGTTCGATGCCAAGATCCCCTAGCAGCTTTAAGTCACGAATCGCCACATCGGGATTATGCATCATCACGCTCTCTGTCACCTCAAGCTCAAGGCAAGTGGCAGGTAAGCCCGTTTGAGCCAAGATACGCTTAACATCTTCAACAAAGGAGCTACGTTGTAGCTGTTGTCCGGCAACGTTCACCGCAATTCGGCCAAAGGGTTTGCCCTCGGCGAGCCAACGCATACCTTGTAGACAAGCGGTTTCAAGCACCCACAAACCTATATCGTAAATCAGTCCAATTTTCTCGGCGACGGGAATAAACACCCCGGGGGATATTTGCCCCAATATGGGGTCATTCCAGCGCAGTAGCGCCTCCACGCCAAGGGTTTTACGGGTCACTAAATCCAATTTAGGCTGATACATCAGATACAAAGCATTCTCTTCAAGCGCGCCATAGAGTGCACTCTGCAGCTTTAAATGCTCAAAGGATTGTTTGGTAAGTGACTCAGTGTAAAAGGCAAAGTTATTGCGGCCCTCACTCTTAGCGCGATACATGGCAGCATCGGCGTTACGCAACAGAGTATCGGCCTTATTGCCATCGCTAGGGTAAATTGAAACCCCCATACTGGCGGTAAGACGTAGATGATCGCCCGTACTTACCACAAAAGGTTGTTCAAATACTTGGCGTAATTGATTGATGGCCGCGGCGGCATCCTCGTGATCTTGGATCCCCGAGATCAGTGCCACAAACTCATCACCACCAATACGCGACAGCACATCTTGCTCCCGCAGTTGGCAGCGCAAACGTTTTGCCAGCTCCACCAGCATCTCATCACCTATGCTGTGGCCAAAACTGTCGTTGATATGTTTAAACAAATCCACATCAATAAAGACTGTCGCTAACTGGGCATTGAGCCGTTTTGCATGCTTCACTTCCTGTTTAAGCTGCATCATCAGCTTCATGCGGTTTGGCAAATGGGTTAGCGGGTCAAAATAGGCCAGATGGGCAAGCTGAGCTTCATTCTGTTTTTGAGCGGAAATATCGGCAAAGACGGCAACAAAATAGCGCACATCACCACTGTCATCATAAATGGTGCTGATGGTGATATTTTGCGGGAAGATAGTGCCATCCTTGCGGCGATTCCAAATTTCGCCATTCCACTTACCCGTCTCGAGTAAGTGAGTCCACATGGTATCGAAAAAGGCTTTCTCATGACGACCCGAGTTAAATAACCGTGGGTTTTGACCGAGCAACTCTTCCCGCGAGTAGCCAGTGATCTCATAGAAGGCGCCATTCACATCGGTAATATTGCCGTGTCTATCCGTCACCACAACGCCTTCGAGGGAATGTTTAAACACGTTAGTCGCCAGCGTGAGCTGCTCTTCCACTTCTTTATGCTTGGAGATATTGCGGGTCATGCCGATGACTCCCGCCAACGTGCCCTCTGGCGTTAAGGCGGGAATTTTCAGGGTTTCTAGCCATAAGTGCTTGTTTTGCTTTTCGCCATCCAAACACTCGGCGACAATAATCGGCGCACCGGTTTCAATCGCAAGCCTGTCACCATTAAGAAAAATCTCGGCGATATCTTTACCAAAGAGTTCCTCATCTGTCTTGCCGACGATTTCACTACGAGGTAATTCCCATGCCTTTTCAACACTTTGATTGCAAATGGTATAAACACCTGCGGTATTTTTCACCCAGATATGTTCTTCAAAGCTGTCGATAAAGGTTTGCAGGCCAATCACGTCGACGGCTTTGCTCTCTGTACGCGTTGCCGTCACATCTTGTTGTTGCAACCTGAGTAATTCAGCCAAGTTTAGTTGCAGGCTATTGACGGTAAGGGATGCCAGTTGCAACGCCTTATCGTCTAAGTGCAAAGCCGCACTGTGATAAAGACATAAAGCCCCGAAATGAGCGCCAGATGGCCAAAGTATCGGCAGGTAAATCAAGCTTCCAATCCCAGTCGCACGCCATTGGGGATCGGCGTTAACATCGCGGATCAATAATGCAGACGGCTGATGAGCACCAGCACTGAGATCTTCGGGCAGATTCACCTGATAGTGGCTAAAGGCACTCGACTCATTAAAGGGATTATAGGATGCACAGTGTTGGGAAAAGACCTGAGCTTTAGGGGAAGCATTTTGATACAGGCTAAAATGCGCTTTCAAATTGGCCTGTAAAAGGAGCGCCTCTAAATGGCGTGGCTCACAATCCACCGACTGCAATAATAGACTGCGCTCTCCTGCGGGGGTAACCCTAAAAATCGCTGCATGTGACTGAGTGATATCGGCAATTAATTGTAAGTCGCTTGCCCAGTTCGCTAACTGCTTTGGTGAAATTGCAACATCATTCATAAGCTTGCTAACTCTAGCCTCTACAATTCCATTGTGACTGAGGGCATTTACACTCCCTCACCATAAAACACAGCCATAACCAACACAGAGTATCAATAGATGGATAACGCGATAGTCGCATTCTGTAGGCCATATTACCGCAGACAATCAAGCATCGTCATTCACTAATACATAAATATTTGACTCATTCAGCGATTACTTTGTTTCGAGAGCCAGCATGGGCAAATGACAATATCTATCCTAATGATAATAGACTGTTTTTAAGTTTAGCTTCCGTCAAAAATCGACTCGTCATCAACAACACTGATTTAACCGTAAATTACCGCCTTGTGATTGACAAAAACCTTATCTTATTGTCTACAATGGAAATAATCAGGATGAAAAACAAGGATCTCTATGCCTACCGTGCCCACAGCCACACCCGCCATCCCGTTAACGAGTCAACAGCTTTATCGGAAATCCGACCTTAAACAGCTTAACCCTGAGTGCCAGTCTACCGCTCAGCTCACCCCACTCGATGATATTGTCGGTCAAGAACGTGCCCAACAGGCGGTGGAATTCGCCATGGGGATTAAGGAAAAGGGCTATAACATTTATGCCATTGGCCAAAACGGCTTAGGCAAACGCACTATGATGCTGCGTTACCTGAATCGCCATGAGCCTATCGAGCCATCACTGTTTGACTGGTGCTATGTGGTCAACTTTGACGATACCCGCAGTCCCAAAGTGCTCAAACTCACCGCTGGAACGGGGCAAGAGTTTAAAAAGTCCATCGAAAAACTCATGCTTAAACTCGTCAAAGCGCTGCCCTTAGCCTTTGATAATGAAATGTATTATGCCCGTGCCGAAAAGCTCAAAAGCCAGCTGGCACAAAAACAAGAAGCCGCACTGACTGAGCTGAGTGAAGAAGCCAAACAGAAAAACATTAGTCTCAGTTTAACCCTACAGGGCGACTATCAAATGGTTGCCCTCAATGGCGAAGAGCCCCATGACGAAGTCTCCTTTGGCGCCTTGACCGAAGCTGAGCGTACTCAGTTTGAAAGCAATATTAATGGGCTCGAAGTCAAACTTCGCGGCATCATTCGCCAAAATACCGAATGGGAAGAAGAATTTAGCGATACCCAGCAGGAACACGACGAACAAGTCGCTAAAGATGTGCTGATACACTTTTTTAAGCCCTTGAAGGACAAGTACAAACATCAGCCCGAGGTCAGAGCCTTTTTGACGGGCATGCAGGCGGATATTTTAAGTAATTTAGATATTTTCCTTGAGGAGAGTGAGGAGCAACTCGCCCTCGCCTACGCCTCACTTGAGAAGAAGATGCCACGCCGCTATCAAGTCAACGTCATCGTATGCCAAGGGGAGCAAACATTCCCCATAGTGGTGGAAGAAAGCCCAAGTTATCACAGCCTGTTTGGCTATGTCGAAAATGCCACCTTTAGGGGCACAGTGTTTACCGACTTCTCACTGATCCGTGCAGGCAGCTTACACAAGGCAAACGGTGGCGTGTTGTTGATGGATGCCATCAAAGTACTGGAGCGCCCCTATGTTTGGGACGGTTTGAAACGCGCGCTGCGTTCGCGCAAATTAGATTTAAGCTCCTTAGAGCGGGAGGTTTCACTCTCTGGCACTATCTCTTTGGCACCGGAACCCATTCCCTTAGATGTGAAGATCATTCTGTTTGGGGATCACGAAACCTATCAACTTTTACAGCATTATGATCCTGATTTTAGTGAGTTATTTAGGGTCACCGCCGACTTTGAAGATGTGATGGACAGAACCGATGTATCGGAGGCGCAGTATGCACGATTTATTTCCAGCATAGTCCACGATAACAATATGTTGCACTGTGATCGTAGCGCCATCGCACGGATCATCGAATACAGTTCCCGTGAGGCGCAGGACCAACAAAAGCTCTCACTTCATTCGGCAAACATCGCCAATCTGCTGCGGGAGTCCAACTTCTGCGCCAAGGCCGCCGCAAGTCAATCTATTGAAAAGCAACATGTTGAGCAGGCGCTGAAAAACCAAGAGCAACGGGTCTCACGCCTGCACGATAATATTATGGAGAGCTTTATCAACGGCACCACATTAATCAATACCCACGATAAAGTTGTTGGCCAAATCAATGCGTTATCAGTTATATCCACCTCAGACCATCAATTTGGTCTCCCGAATCGCATTACCGCCACCACCGCCTTTGGTAAGGGTGAAGTGCTGGATATTGAGCATAGGGTCAAACTCGGTGGCCGCATTCACTCCAAAGGGGTGTTAATCCTGACGGCTTATTTAGCTTCGATATTAGGCAAAACCGCGCAAATCCCCCTCACCACTTATCTTACCTTCGAGCAATCCTACAGCGGTGTCGATGGTGATAGCGCCTCAATGGCCGAATGCTGCGCCATTATCTCCGCTATCAGTGAGTTGCCCTTAAGGCAGGATATTGCCATTACCGGCTCAATGAATCAGTTTGGCGAGGCGCAGCCCATCGGCGGCGTAAATGAAAAAATCGAAGGCTTTTTCGATGTATGTAAGATTAAGGGCCGCTCATCGAGCCAAGGGGTAATTATCCCCGAATCGAATATCGCGAACCTCATGTTACGCCAAGACATTGTTGAAGCCGTTGAGCGCGGAGAGTTCCATATTTGGGCGATTAGTCATGTCACTCAAGCGATGGCCCTACTCTTGGGTAAAACGGCGGCGACCTTAAAAGCCGATGATGCGAAACACCCAGATCATTATGCCCCAGAGTGCGTATTCGGGATTGCCCAGCAAAAACTCAATGCTCTGAGGACGCTCCCTAAAGCCAATTGATAGTAGGACCAAAAGCAAAAAGGGTTAGCTAAGCTAACCCTTTTTTATCAGTAATGATTGCGCTTAGTTACACTAGGCTGGCAAGCATCTCATCACTATAGGTCACCAATTCATGACCTTGGCGCACTCTTGCCACGTAATCTGGGTTGGCAATAAAGGGGCGACCAATCGCGATTAAATCAAACTTATCGGCAGCAATCGCTTCACTGGCTGATTGCGCGCTGTAGCCACCGACACCTACTAAGGTTTTGCCATAGTTAGCACGAACATAGCTTGAAACACGGCCATCTAAGTAATCGAACTCCATGCTGTCGTCGAAGATACCGATATGCACAAAGGCCAGTTCACGTTTTTCGAGCTCGGGTAACAGATAGTCAAACACGGCGCGGTCACGGTTATCGACGGCCATATTGAAATAAGCGCCGGGAGAAATACGCAGACCGGTTCTGTCTTTACCAATACGTGCCGCAATCGCATCCACTACTTCTAAGGCAAAGCGTGACATATTGGCAGGCGTGCCGCCGTATTCATCGGTACGACGGTTGCTGTCATGGTGTAAGAAGGCATCGATTAAATAGCCATTTGCACCGTGGATCTCAACCCCGTCGAATCCAGCTTCAATCGCGTTTTCAGCTGCTTTCGCATAATCGCGGACTAGGCCCTGAATATCTTCAAGCGTTGCCGCTTTCGGAGTGACGTAGGTCAGCTCACGCATTCTAGGCACACTGCCCTCTACTTTTTCCGCCGAAGGCGCCAGTACATCACCGCCACCGAAGAAATGTGGGTGCGCGACACGGCCGGTATGCCATAGCTGTACAAAAATTTTACCGCCATTAGCATGCACTGCATCCGTCACTTTACGCCAGCCGGCGATCTGCGCTTGATTAAAAATGCCAGGGGTATTTGGATAACCTTGACCATCTGGGCGGATGATCGTCGCTTCGGAAATAATCAATCCCGCTTCGGCGCGGCGAGCATAGTAAGCCACCATATCATCGGTCGGCACTAAATCCGCATCGGCCATACAGCGCGTTAATGGCGCCATTAAAATACGGTTTTTTAAAGTAATAGTGTCATTAAGTTTGTAGGTGTCGAATAAATTACCCACGGAATTCACTGCATGTTCAATCGTCATTGGTGTCGCCCCATTCTTGAATGTGCATTCAAGATATTCTTATTTGAACGATCATTCAAGAACATTTTTGAATGTTTGTTCAAAATTAGGTAGAATCTGCCGCAAGTATCGGTGAGAGGTGAGATTGCAATGCGAAACGCAGAGTTTGATAGGGCGCAGGTGCTCAGGGGGGCAATGGCCGCCTTTATGCACAAGGGATACACCAAAACCAGCATGCAGGATCTGACCCAAGCAACGGGGTTACATCCCGGCTCCATTTATTGCGCCTTCAGCAATAAACGTGGATTGCTTATCGCCGCCATCGAGCAATATCAACAGGATAGAAACGAGCAGTTCAAGCTTATCTTCTCAGATAGCCGCCCGGTGCTGGGTAATCTGAAGACCTACTTAAATAATATCGTGGTCGAATGTTTAAGTTGTGATAGCCAGCAAGCCTGTTTGCTCACTAAGGCATTAAACGAGATTGCAGAGCAAGATGATGAAATTCAAGATATTATCAGCCAGAATCTAAAACTTTGGCAGAATGCGCTGACGGCACAATTTGAATTAGCGACCTCCCAAGGATTATTGCAAGGCGAGCTCAATAGTGAGCAGCGGGCACAATACTTGATGATGGGCATTTATGGCTTAAGAACCTTTGCCCATACCCATCCCCAGGCGGAAATCCTGCAACAATTGGCCGATAAATTGTTTGCCGATGTTTGCAGATAATGTTTGCAGATAACAGCCGAGCGTGACCACGGCTTATGCCGCTTTAGCCCCAAAAGCAAAAGGACGATAAATCAACTTTATCGTCCTTTTCGTTTTATGTTTTGCCAGTGCTATTTTTCGTTTTTGTTAACCTATATTAGCCTGTGCAAACACCCGCTCACCGAGTGAGTTCAATATCTTACACTCACCTTCTAGCACGGCGATAATCGATTTTCCTTTGCGAAAACTCGCAGGGATCATCACACGACCAGAGTCGCTAACAGGTAAACCTTCTAACACCGCATTATGCATAATTAACCCGACAGGGGCGTCATAATATAAAACGGTAACAGTCGCTTGTGTTGCTTGCATAACTTTTAACTCACATTAAGCAGAATCTACTGCTATCGATCAAAGTGGCAAGAGTCTCCCTTCATCTCTTATAACAACAAAACTCCAAGATGCTTTTTACCTTTAAAAATCAACAAACTAAAAAATACCAAGCGACAAGCCTAATTACAACAGATAGGAACATCTTAGCGCCATGAATATCCAGTTATTTAAACACTTCAGCAAATGGATGCCAATCTATTTCTAGTTTGTTAATCAAATACGCGTGAAAGATCACATCTACCCAACATTTTGTACTGGGTCGTTATGCAATAAATTTAGAATAAATACACTAGTTAGGACTTCGCTTTAAAGCCAACCCTAAAGCCGCCCCAGTGTTTACCATTAACATAAATAGGGACGGATAAATCGTGCATCACCTCCCCGGTATCTCGCTTATAGGTTTGCAGTAAAACTGGCTCAGTATGGGCGCCGCAGCGTATCCCGGTAGGGTCGTTAAACAAACGCTTAGTGCGATTATGCACCATATCGATGTCCACCTTACCAGTTAAGGCTTGGCTAAAGCGTTTATTGTGGGTTGGGAAGTAGCCTTTTCTATCCACGGCGCCGGCATAAATAATCTCAGCGTGCTTGGCGAGAATAGGCTCTTGAATGGCAGGAAAATGTTGATCGGTATAGCGGTCAAACGCCGTGCTGTACTTTTGCGGCTGAGTATTAGCAATGGGCTGATATTGTGGGTTAAACAATTCAGTCTCGGTAAAACTACGATTAGCTAATCCCTGTGAGAGTTTTTCGCCACAGGCTTTAGCCGCTTCATTGGCGAGTAATAACACTTGTTGGTCAAAGGTATGAGTATCCCAATTCGCCAGCGCTTTAAAGATTCCTTCGGTAGTTAAAGACAGGGTAAACGCTTGCTCCGACACGCTGTGGCTTTGTTTGCCTGTGACGGTAAGGGAGTCGCGAATTTGGCTCACTGAGCTGCTGATCTCATTGGTGGTGCGGTTATATTGTTTGAGTGAATCTTCCATATCACCCAGAGCCTGCGCCGAATGAGTAACGGATGTCGAAATGTCGGTAAAATGGCCATCGAGCGTTCCCATCGCCATCACCACATCGGCGGTTTGCGAGACGACCCGCTCCATCAGCCCCGAGGTTTTATCGGTTTCGGCGCGGATCTCGAGCAGCATATTGCCAATATCTTTAGTTGCGCCCGCCGTTTTACCCGCAAGGCTGCGGACCTCATCGGCGACCACGGCAAAACCTCGGCCCTGCTCGCCCGCCCGCGCAGCTTCAATCGCGGCATTGAGAGCCAGTAAGTTTGTTTGCTCGGCAACCGAGTTAATCACTTCGGTAATCTTTTGAATTTGTTCGGCTTTAGATTTTAGCGCTTGCACTTGCTGTGCGGCGGTATTGATGTCACCACTTAATGATTCAATTGCCGATACGCCCTTTTGCGCTTGGTCTCGCCCCTGCACACTTAAACGCTCCGCCTCTTGGGTTTGCCCTAAGATATGCGTGGCATTGTCGCCTAACAGCGCCGTGGTATGGCTTAATTGTGACGCCGCTACCGCAATAACGCTGGCATGTTCACCATTGGACTCGATGGATTTATTCAATAGATCAATAAAATGCGATACCTCAGCCGAGCCAATCGCAATCTTACTGGTTTGCACGCTTATCTCATGCTCCGGCGTGTTAACAGAGTTGAATGCCTTCGTTACTTGCTCAGGCTTTGGCGTGTAATGGCTCACCAAGCGCTGCACTATCCACAGCACCCAAGCACAGACAATTGCCCCTAAGATCAGCGCCTGCATGAAACCGGACAATGCTATCGCGTTAAGAAGAAGGCTACTGAGTACGACCAAAACAAAGCTGAGCGCAATGGCGACTTTATGTTGTAATTCCATAATGTTTCTCACTGAATACACGCACCAGGGGAGTGAGAGAAGCGGACATTCACATGCTATCCTTTGCTATTCGCTTCGCCGCAGCCAAGTTAAATAGGCAAGATTAAGATCGGTATAGTGAGTCTATCCCTCTGACTAAATTGAACTATTCACCCTTAGGAAATATAAGCTATATCGCTATCATCAGCACTCTATCGTGCTTATGGCATTAGACCTTAGTATAGATATTGCAGAATTGCCCAATCCCTCAAGTCAAAACTGCCAACAATTAATGCCACCATAAAATGTGGTATCCATCGCTTTATCCGCAATAATTCCAGTTCGAGTGACTGCACAACAGGACTGAAAACTGCTAATATCGGCGCAATTTTTTTGAGCTAACGAGATCAAGATGGGCAGAGCATATCAAAACCGTAAAGAATCCATGGCGAAAACAGCTGGCCAGAAAACCCGCCTTTACTCGCGCTACGGTAAAGAAATTTACGTAGTCGCAAAACAAGGTGGCGTTGAGCCAGACGGCAACTTATCACTTCGCCGTTTAATCGAACGCGCTAAGAAAGACCAAGTGCCGGCACACGTTATCGAACGTGCAATCGATAAAGCCAAAGGTGGCGGCGGTGAAGATTATGATACTGCGCGTTACGAAGGTTTCGGCCCAGGCAACTGTATGGTTATCGTGGACTGCTTAACCGACAACGTAAAACGTACCTTCACCGAAGTGCGTCAAGCCTTCGTGAAGAACGATGCAAAACTCGGTACGCCAGGCACTGTTGGCCATATGTTTGATCAATCTGCGGTATTCGTATTCCCAGGTGAAGACGAAGACGCCATCCTCGAAATCCTGATGATGGCCGATGTCGATGTAAATGAAGTGGAAGTCGAAGACGGCATGATCAGTGTTATCGCGCCGCACACTGAATTCTTCAAAGTCAAAACCGCACTGACAGATGCGATGCCAGACATCAACTTCGAAGTGGAAAACATCACCTTCGTACCACAGAACATGACGCCAGTTTCTGGTGAAGATGTGGCCACATTCGATAAGTTTATTGCTGCATTAGAAGATTGTGACGACGTGCAAAACGTGTATCACAACGCAGATATTCAAGAATAAGTTGATTCCGATATCAAAAAACGCAGCCTAAGGGCTGCGTTTTTGTTTGCAAGCATTAATGAAATTCAATATCCGCGCTCTTGGCTAAACGCACAAAAGCGCCCTGGAGCGTGGCATTGTGGTGGGCAATAATTGCCTCAGCCGAGAGCTGCGCCGTATCCATACAAGTGTGCGCATCGGCGGCTAACACCACCTGCCAGCCAAGCTCTGCCGCAATCCGACAAGTGGTATCGATACAATACTGGGTTTTCATCCCCACTATCACCAGCTCACCGATCCCCTCATGGGTTAATGCCTCTGCCAATCCAGTTTGATAAAAACAACTTGGCTTGGTTTTATCAAAGATATTATCCAGCTGCGGATTAATCGCTAAGGATTCAATCAATTGCCAATTTGCCGTTCCTGCAGCTATCGGGGAACCTTCAGGCCCCGTATGGCGAACCGCCCAAATGGGGGCCCCGACCTCACGGGCGTTGGCAATTAAGAGATTGATATTATTTAGCACCGGTTCCCGATTAAAGGGCGGCGCATCGGCGTAAAACAGTCCCTGCTGCATATCAATAATTAACAGCGCAGTTTTAGGCAAGCTCATGTTATCCATCACATTCTCCAGCGTTATTGCCCAAAAGACGGAAAAAACAACCCCGCCACTTTGGGCGGGGTTGAGTAATCGATTTTTTAGGCACAAATCGCTACGCACGCACCGCCGAAGCAGTTGTGGTCGTAGTGTGGGTGAAGTAAACGATAAATTTGTGCATAAGGCCAAACTATGTCAGCCGCTTAAGAAGATCAAGCCAAGATTGATGACATTTTAATGAAATAAATCAAATTACTGATGAGCCGACAGACGCTGAAACTCTGTCACATTTGCCATAGTGACTTAGTGGCTTATTGGCTTAGTGATTTAGTGACTTATTGCATTCTTGCCTTAGAATGGATGGCAGCATGAATAACAGGAAACCAATCAGTGCAGGGAAATCGATTCATCAGAGCAGAAACTATGCTGATTGGTGCAGGCAGCCTCACCTGGGCGCTTATCGCTTGGCTAGGGCTCAATCAGGATATGCAAGCAAAGCTCCCCATACTCGCGACCTTTAGCCATATCGCCCTGTATACCTTATTTATTTTGCTCTTCTTGTTATTAACGACACTGGAGTTTCCCCGAAAAAACCTTAATCTGAGCAGGCTGTTAAGCACCGCACTCGTCGGCAGCGCCTTCGGATTGATGCTGTTGAGTCAACATCCATTGCTCCCCATTCTGCTGGTGATTTGGGCCTCGCTCTTGCCAGAATTTTTTAATCGCCGCGCCGCAGTAGCACAGATCCTGTTAGCTAATATTGGTTATTACCTGATCCTGCACACCCAAACCTCAAACAGTGTGATGATTAATGTGCTTATTTATATGGGGTTCCAGCTGTTTGCCTACAGCAGTAGCCAAGCGAGATTGTCAGAGCGCGAGTCTCGCCGAATACAGGAACAGCTTAATCAACAACTTATCGCCACGAGAGCCTTGCTGAGCCAAACCAGCGAGCAGCAAGAAAGATTAAGGATCTCACGGGATTTGCACGATATTCTCGGCCACCAGCTCACGGCATTATCACTGCAACTTGAGCTCTTAAGTCATCAGGCGCCTGCGGAGCTCAAAACCACAGTCAATCAGAGTAAATCGCTTGCCAAGGAATTATTAGAGAGTATCCGCGCCGTGGTTCGCGCGCAGCGGGTGAATATTGGTCTCGATTTAACGCCGCCGCTCGATGCCATTGCAAGCCGTTTGCCCAATGTTAGCCTGCGGTATGAATCATTAATGCCGCTCCAATCGACTGAACTGGCCCAAGCCTTATTGCTGGTGTTGCAGGAAGGGATCAGTAATGCCGTGCGCCATGGCAAGGCCAATCAGCTCACGCTGTCGATGCAAGAGGAGCAAGCAGAGCTTATCATTCGCCTTAAAGATAATGGCCAAGGGATAAGCCAAAGCGCCTCTCAGGGCGTTGGCCTAAACAGTATGCAAGAAAGATTGTCACCCTTTCACGGCAGCGCGCGTTTGCAACCCAATGACATAAGCGAAGATGGTTCGCACGCCCAAGGCTGCTCACTAATGATTCGTCTGCCGCGCAGCAACGCAGCGTAAAATGGCATTCATAACGAACAGTTAACCAAGGAATAAGTCACATTCATGGAAAGTCATCAAATAATGACCGAAGATAATCCGCCAGCGCCTCGCCCGATTAGAGTGGGATTAGTGGAAGATCAGCAATTGGTGCGTCAGGGCATCGCCAGCCTAATAGCCATCTCACAACATATCAAAGTGATTTGGCAGGCTGAGAATGGTCAAGAGGCGCTGAAACTGCTGCAAACAGATGCCGTAGATGTGTTGCTAAGCGATATACGCATGCCAGTGCTCGATGGTATCAGTCTATTAAAACAGCTTCGCGCCGCACAAAATCCCCTACCTGTGATTATGTTAACCACCTTTGATGACAGCGAATTGTTTTTAAATAGCCTTCAAGCAGGCGCAAATGGTTTCTTATTGAAGGATGTGTCACTGGATAAGTTACTGCATGCCATTGAAACCGTCGCTCAGGGCGGACACTTGATAGAGCCTTCAGTACTTGAACAGATACAGCAATCCTCGCCAACGGCGCAAAGCGGGCCGACTCACGGCTTATTATCCGACCGCGAGCGGGAGATCTTAGGCTTTATGGCGGGGGGATTTTCCAATAAAGAAATCGCCAATGCGGTATTTCTGGCCGAAGGCACGGTCAAAAACCACGTCTCCACCATACTGGCTAAACTCGATTGCCGTGACCGCACCCAAGCCGTGCTAAAGGGATTGCAGCTTTCTTTGATTTAAGAAATTACAGCAAGTTTAAGGCAACGGGTTTTAAATACCTTGGCTTAAATGCCTTGGTTCTACATTTTTTGACTTGAACTAATTGGTTTAAGCCAAATCGCAGCCAATAAAAAAGGGCCAACAGGCCCTTTTTTATTGCATCGTAAAGGTTAATCCCTAACGCAAATCCATCTCTTGGATAATTTCATGGGCGATAGGTGGCGTAGTGCAGGTTGGCTTTTCATGTAAGTCCGCCTTTAACTGGCCTTTACGGTGTTTGAGTGCAGCATCGAGTTTTTTCGCTGCGGCGGCAATCGCGGGATACATGATTTCATCCGTACCCGAGGCTGAGATGCGACTGCCTTCATAATTCGTTCTAATTTCAACCTGAAACTCGCCATGCTCCTTAGCAATAATGATATCGAGGCCGATCAATGTGGGGAAATGAGTGGCGATTTTAGAAAACTTTTCGTTAACGTGTTCTTTTACAGAATCAGTAACATCGACATGGTGACCAGAAAGATTAATTTTCATAGGTTGTCCCTTTTAGTGTCTTTACTTTTTTTCGCTTCACTATTAGAGCTTGGGGCATGGCAAATAAAACACAAGCCCCCTAGACAAATATTTCGACTGAAACGGGTATTAGCCGTCGCTAAATGTGAGACCAATCAAAGAAATAGCAATTGAAGGGAATTTTAAAAATGAGTAACTGGTTGATTTATAATCGACTATAAATATAAACCAACCAGCAACGTGACTAGATTTAATACTTACGCTGTACGCTCTGCTGCCAAAATTGTTGCGACAGGTGGTGGGTTTTAGTCGATAAGCGCGATACCTGATCGCCCCTCGCCGCCGCATCCTGCGTCTGTTGTAAGCTCTGCTGGGCCAAATCGCTGATCACATGGATAGCACGGCTAATTTCCGCCGCCACCGACGTCTGTTGCGTCATTGCCGCCGCATTGTCATCGCTTAAGGAATTGATCCTAGCAATAGAGGATAATAGCTCGCCAAAGGCAACACTGGCATCCTGCGCTAAGGAGACTGAGCGCTTAACCCTGAAGAATCCCCTGATGATTTACAAATAAATCATCAAATTAGGGTGGAAGCGCATCTTGTTGCATGATCAAATGGTTTCGCCAAAAACTACACTTGGACAACAAGATGCGCGAAGCCAATATCCTACAACATTCTTTACACCAATACTGCCCAGAACTTCACCTAAAACGATTAAACAGCTTGATGCTGGCCTCTAAGGCACTGATTGAATGTAAGACACTGACCTTGACTGAGTTAGGTCGAAATTTACCAACCACGGCCCGAACCAAGCACAACATCAAGCGCATTGATCGTTTGCTCGGCAACACGCAT
>NZ_NAJR01000008.1:0-189972 GCF_002196695.1 Shewanella sp. Shew256
GTAGGAGTCTGGGCCGTGTCTCAGTCCCAGTGTGGCTGATCATCCTCTCAGAACAGCTAGGGATCGTCGCCTTGGTGAGCCATTACCTCACCAACTAGCTAATCCCACCTAGGTTCATCCAATCGCGAAAGGCCCGAAGGTCCCCTCCTTTCCCCCGTAGGGCGTATGCGGTATTAGCAGTCGTTTCCAACTGTTATCCCCCTCGACTGGGCAGATCCCTAGGCATTACTCACCCGTCCGCCGCTCGCCACCCCAGGAGTAAACTCCCTTGTGCTGCCGCTCGACTTGCATGTGTTAGGCCTGCCGCCAGCGTTCAATCTGAGCCATGATCAAACTCTTCAATTAAAAGTTTTTTGTTTAACTCGCGTTAAACGACTCAATGAATTCTGATTTGTCGTTTCGACTCAAAAGTCAAAACAAACTGTACATATTGCTATGAACACTCATTCATTGATTTAAATTTTGATTACTCGCCAAACGGCAGAGTAATTTCGATTAACTCAACATCTGTGAGTGTCCACACAGATTTGCTTGATAAATTGTTAAAGAGCATGGTTATTTGCCTTGAGCAGTTAACGCTTTTGGCTTTCACCGTCTGACCCCGCTGGACCAGTGGATGCGCATTATAGGGATGTCAGATTTTACCGCAACCCCTTTAGGCAAAATAATTAGAAAAACCAAAGTGAGTGCGCATTTTTTAAACCAAACGTCGATTTTAGCGCCTAATTCGCTGTAATTTCCATCACTTTGGCTATATCAATCACCTAGCTAACGCCGTTAGCATCGGTCACAAAGCAAAACGATAAAGCCAATACCGCACTTTTTGCAGTTAAGCTCGCGCCTCAAGTTCAATATTACGATTCGAATAGATTGATGCGCACTTTAAGTAGCAAATAGGCTACTTCTTTAAAAACCTCGGCACATCGGCAATGCTATCGAGCACCACAGACGCCTCGCTGTCATCGGCGATTTCTTTGCCAGTACGGACGAGGATACGTGTCGGCACCCCTGCCGCTTTAGCCGCAAGCATATCATCGGCTTTATCGCCCACCATCACCGACTGCGACAAATCGATTTTCAGGAATTTTGCCGCATCGAGTAGCATGCCAGGTTTTGGCTTGCGGCAATCGCAATCGACTTTATATTCACCGAGACCTTTTTCATTATGATGCGGGCAATAATAAATGCCATCGAGGTCGACACCTTTATCGGCAAAGTTCCAATCCATCCATTCGGTGAGACTGTGGAATTGGTCTTCGCTATACATGCCACGGGCAATTCCCGACTGATTGGTGACCACCACCAATTTGTATCCCATTTGTTTTAAGGCGAGGCAGGCTTCAAACACACCTTCTATATATTCAAAGTCATCCACCTGATGCACATAACCATGATCTTTGTTGATCACACCATCACGGTCTAAAAATACGGCTCGATTGACTGTACCCACAGTACTACTCCACTCACTAAAAACGGCGCTTAATGCGTAATTTCCCTATTATTCCATCCATTGCAAGAAATTGCACCGCGAAGTTGTCAGCGACATGACGGAGTTTGAACAAGTTCCGGCTTATCTCGCCCCAAGCGGCCGTAAAACGGTATTAAATCGTACTTATCCCGATGCATTTCGCCGATAAAATCGGCCGATAATGCTTTTTTAGGCTTAAGGGATGCGGTATTCAATCGAGCTTTTCCCTTTATTTGTGCTGTTTTTAACGGTAATCTTGCACGGATAACAATAAAACACCTAAAAATAGACGGTCATAATGAGTCGAACTACGCCTATAGTCCATAAAACCCGCACCCAATTAGTTGTAGAAGTGCTCAGAGAGAAAATTCTTTCGGGTGATATAGCCGCAGGGGAACCACTCAGACAAAGCGCCTTAGCCGAAGCCTTACATGTAAGCCGCATTCCCGTAAGAGAAGCCTTACTACAACTTGAGGCGGAGGGGCTGGTGAAGTTCGAACCCCATAAAGGGGCGACCGCGACCGAATTATCCGTTGAACAAGTGACTGAGCTTTTTGAATTACGCGCCATGATCGAGACCGATCTGCTCGCCAAAGCCATACCACGACTTCAAGAAGACGATTTAATCAAAGCAGAACGCGTATTGGAGCAATTGGAATCGGCCTTTAAACATGAAGATGCCGTCGCCAGTTGGAGCGAGCTAAATACACAGTTTCATACCTGTTTATATCAAGCCGCCAATCGTCCACATACGCTAGAGGTTGTCCACGGCCTCAATACTAACTGCGATAGATATATCCGTTTGCAATTGCTGCTCGCAGGAGGTATTCCCGCAGCAGAGCACGAGCACCGCGAACTGCTCAACTATTGCAAACAAAGAGAAACAGAGAAAGCCACGGCGTTGCTGCGACATCATATTTTGCATGCCGCAATGACAATTCGGGATCTCGTCGCCAAACAGGTGGTCTAGATCACGGACTGTCATTCGTTATACCGATAAGCTTTGTTGTCGATTTGAGGCAGCACTTCAGGTTCTGCCTTTTTTATTTGAGAGAAAACACCATGCAGTACGCCACTATCACTGGCTGGGGAAAATGTGTTCCTCCCGCCACTTTGACTAACGATGATCTTGCTACTTTTATCGAAACTTCCGATGAATGGATTAAAAGCCGTACCGGGATCAGCCAGCGTCATATCAGCCATGTGAATACCTCTGAGTTAGCATCGGTTGCCGCTAAACGCGCCCTTGCTGCGGCGGGCATTGACGGCAGCGAAATTGATATGATCATTTTAGCCAGCGCCAGCCCAGATACCTTGATCCCGAATATTGCCTCCACAGTCCAGGCCAATATTGGTGCAAGTTGCGCAGCCTTCGATATCAACGCGGCCTGCAGTGGCTTTTTGTATGGCTTAGGCTTAGCCAGCTCACAGATCAAGAGTGGCCAATGCAAAAAAGTACTAGTAGTCGGTGCAGAGCGTTTATCTTTCTACCTCGATTGGTCACGCCGTGAAACCGCCGTGTTGTTTGGTGATGGCGCTGGCGCGGTTGTCGTGGAAGCGACGGATGTGCCAGGCGGTGTGTTAGGCTATGAGCTGAATAACGACCCTGAAGGTCGCGATATCCTAAAAGCCGGTTTTGGTACTGCGATGGATAGATTCTCTGCAGAATCCTTGGACTTTTATATTCAATTCGATGGCCAAGAAATCTTTAAACGTGCCATTAACGGTATGAATAAGTTAAGCACTCAAGTGCTGGAAAAATGTGGCGTCGATAAAGATGAAGTCGACTTAGTGATTCCACACCAAGCGAACGAGCGCATTATCGATACCCTCGTTAGCCGCATGAAGATCCCTAAAGAAAAAGCCTTCGTGAACATTGCTAACTATGGTAATACCTCTGCGGCCACTATCCCTATCGCCATCTGTGATGCATTGGAGAAAGGCTTAATTAAGCCAAATCAAACCATTCTGTCATGTGCCTTCGGTGCGGGGTTAACTTCTGCAGCGCTGCTATTGCAATGGGGCGAGCGCGTAACGCCGGTTCAGGTGAGTGATGCTCAGCTGCCACCTTGCGAGTTGAGTGGCATTGAGCTGGTTAAACGTGCAGTGGATTATTTCTGTAAGTAATAAATCCCGAACACAGATAAAAGGCCATCTTCGGATGGCCTTTTACATTTTTATCTCTTCAGGTACTCGACGCATTTCATCCCAGTAAATCCCCTGCTTAAAATAGCCTGCGAGTTTTTGATTTAATTCGTTAAAACTTTTTATAGCCAGCTCTTCACCACACAAGCATGACCAGACAAATCGATGGCAGTTGTTGTCGAACAAATCGTATTCGCGGTACTGATAAATGGCCCGCTCGGCGCGGCTCACCATATCACTGGCAATCAGTGGTTGATGTTGATGATTACAGGCAATATAGATTTGGCTACCAGTGCGCCCCGCTAAAAAGCGCTTTACCGATACCGCCCTTATCAGCCCTGAGCCATGTAGCTCGACGAGGCAATCATCCGCCAACCAAATACCCGTATGTTCAATGACCCCAAACACATAGCAGCAGACAATACTGCCTGGCTGCGGCGAGACTTGTTTAAAGCCCTTTTGCCACTGACTTGGCGCTGCGACCATGGCTTGGCTACCCGTCGTTTGCCGTGGAGCCTTGCCTAATAAGCGGTCACGCTCAAGCTGCTGGCGCTTTTCACGCTCATCGGCGAGCAATAACGCGCCCATCGCAGCGCTGCCTAGCCAAAGTAACGGTAATGGCATCATCATCCCCTTATGACATCAGTTATCTGTAAAAGGCATCATTAAGAAAGTCGAATGGAGTTTGCGCCCTCTTCATACGCTCACCTTTGTTTAAGGCCTCATTTTTAAACCTAAAGTTCTTTAAACCCACAGTACTTTAAACTCACCTTTCTTTAAACCGATAGTTCTAGAGAACTATCGTTCGGTCAGTATGTCTTAGCCTTTGAATTCTCAATAATAAGAGTGAAGTTCAGTTTCACTTAATTGCCAAGTTTTCCGTAAGGATCACCAAGCGAGATACGGATAACTTACCTTTTATCGGGTTATTGGCCGTTAAAAGGAGTGCGACTTTTTGCAGTGTAATGGGATAAACGTGAATTAAAGATGAAATCGCTAGCCGGAGCACAAACTCAGCCGACTTGATTGTGAATAGCCAAAACTGAAGCCTTAGTAACACAGGCTTCAGCTCAAACGGTAACTTTATTCGTGGCAGCAGTTGGCATGAGCAGCATCAAAGGACATGAATCACGCTTGACATGCTCCACGGCATCAAGGTGCATCGGATTTCACCTTTGCACCTTGATACTAAGCCGTAAGAGTACTGCAAGATTAGAGCTTAACCAGCATTTTGCCTTTGTTTTTACCTTCAAACAGGCCGATAAACGCCTCAGCAGCTTGCTCTAGACCTTGATAAACGGTTTCTTCCGATTTTACTTTACCCGCTTGCAGCCACTGCGCCATTTGAGCGATGAATTCTTCAAACTGATCGAAGTAGTCCATCACAATAAAGCCCTGCATGGTTAACTTTTTAGTGTTGATGGCTAACAGATTACTTGGCCCTGGGACTGGTGCCTGCGCATTGTAATCGGCAATCATCCCACATACAGGAATGCGACTATATTCGTTTAGCACATTCAACGCGGCTTCAAGATGAGCGCCGCCGACATTCTCAAAATACACATCAATGCCATTAGGCGCCGCGTCGCGCAAAGCCTGAGTTAAATCAGTGACTTTTTTATAGTTAATCACTGCATCCACGCCCAAACTTTGAACCAATTCGGCCTTCTCATCCGAGCCAACCGAAGCAATCACTTTGCAGCCATTAAGCTTAGCGATTTGACAGACAACCATACCGACAGCGCCCGATGCGGCTGAAACAAACACAGTATCCGTTGGTTTTAACTTAGCGATTTGCATCAGCCCCACCCAAGCGGTTAATCCGGGCATGCCGATAACACCTAAAAAGTATTGCTCAGGAATATTCACCGCAGGTAATAAGGTGAGATCCTGCCCATCACTGATAAAGGCGCTGCGCCAACCGCTGATATGGCTCACTTTTGAACCTACTGGGAATTGTGGATTGAGTGACTCAATCACTTCGCCTATGGCCCCGCCGTCCATAACCGCATCAATCTGGAAGGGTGGAATGTAGGAATCCCTATCCATCATACGACCACGCATATAGGGATCGACTGACATCCAGGTGTTTTTAACCAGCACTTCGCCGGCTTTTAATGCGGGCAACGTCACCTCGACCTGTTTAAAGTTTGCCAGCGTCGGCATACCAACAGGGCGTGATGCTAAATGAATTTGACTGCTTATCATGGGGTTAACCTCTATTACGTCTAACACACAGCAAACAGGCTGTCGAGTGATATGTTGTCGACAATGAACCAATTTATTAGCTTACAAATAGTTTGCGCACAAACTGTTTGCCAATAAACTACCCACAAGTGACGCACAAATCAACCATTACTCCTAAAAATATTTTGCACGCAAACTATTTTTACAGGGTGGAATTTGTTAACATCAGCCTTCATTGTTTATTCTGGGTACGCTTTATGGCTCAAAAATTATCAGACAACGTATGCTTTGCACTGTATTCGGCGACCAACTCATTAGTGCGAGCCTTTCGTCCCATCCTTGACGAGTATGATCTCACCTACCCCCAGTACATAGTGATGCACTCACTTTGGTACGTGAACGACGTCAGCCTCAAAGAGTTGTCTAACGACACACGTTTAGATCCCAGTACCTTAACGCCAATCGTTAAACGCTTGGAGTCAAAAGGATTACTCACCCGTAACTTATCCGAGTTGGATGAACGTAAAAAGGTCATTTCCCTCACCGATAAGGGCCGGCAGTTACAGGAAGAAGCGACTCAACTTACCGAGAAATTGGTGGCACGCTCCAACATGAATGCTGAGCGTATTGAGGAGTTACGTCGCTTATGTCTTGAATTAGAAGCGGATTTATCGAAAGACTAGCGAGTCGAATTAGTACGCTTTTAAAGCCGCTTTTTGTGAGCACTCAATTCTAACTACACGGCGTTAAACTTAGAGATTCAATCTAAGAAAACAAGCTGAAGAGATTTTGGGGCAAAGACAATCGAACGCTAACCTTTAGGGCGCTAACACACCGCTTAGCGTGAGTAAGCCAACAATTCACCCACCTTTAACTCATCAGCGCCGCCCATGCTTGCCACCTGCGCCAATAACAGTTCGCCGCAGGCCAGTGCGTCAGTAAGCGCGCTGTGAGCGCCATATATCGGCAATACATATCGCTCTCGGCATGCCCCAAGCCTTAAGCTGCCTTCTTTAAGCACTGAGTGTTCGCGTAACAAACGGTGTTTTTCCAGCAG
Organism: Shewanella sp. Shew256; assembly: GCF_002196695.1. Classification (NCBI taxonomy): domain Bacteria; kingdom Pseudomonadati; phylum Pseudomonadota; class Gammaproteobacteria; order Alteromonadales; family Shewanellaceae; genus Shewanella; species Shewanella sp. Shew256. The sequence continues at coordinate 6,858 of NZ_NAJR01000008.1, forward strand.
TAGGGTATCAATCGCAGGCAGTACAATCGTTTGATGATAAATCGACAAGATATCTTGCTGTAAGAAACGGCAATCTAGGGGGGAATGGTGCGCGACCAATACATGACCACGGGTTTGAGCCACAAACCATGCCATCGCCTCTTCAATCGTCACCGCCTCGGTTAAATGATTATCGAGGATCCCATGAATTGTCGCACTCTGCCCCACACTACCTTGAATTTGCACCAGTTTTTGCTGCGCGCCCATCAGGGGAATCGTTCCATTTTCAATCGGCACTAGCCCAATACTTAAGATTTGGTCCTGTAAGGGGTTGAGGCCTGTCATCTCCAAATCCATCGCCATCAAGGGCGCCCGACTAATGGGTAATTCCAACAGCGGCACTAAGGATTGGTAATAATCCTTAAATAGCCGATGCTGACAGCGTAACGCACGCCAGCGCAGCTTAGCGTTCTCCCACCAAGGCCCCATTAAAAGCTCCGCATAAATTTCATCTTCATCCCCGACTGGGCATCATGGACCACCTTAAACGCATCCCGCAGTTGATGCCTCACCAAAGAAGATAAATGGCCGGGTAACAAATAATTACTGATCTTAAGCCCCTGCGTATGTTGGTAGCCTTGATTCGATAAACGCATATGGGCAATAAATTCATGGGCATCGGCCAAGTTAAGCGCATCCTTACGATTGAGAATATTGGCGTCCATCAGCGCCCGAATTCGTTTGGCGGTATTCACTTCCTTAATCCCCGCGGACAGCGCATACACGCGGGCGATATCGTTGATTAACGCATTTCCTTTATGTTTTAAATCAATGCCTTTTACCTCACTGCCATCGCGCTCTAACACAAATTTTCGAAAGAAGCCTAAGGGCGGCGACTCGACGAGGGAATTGCCCGTCATCCCAGCAAGGAAAATATCATTGTCTTTGGTTTGTGCCAGCACTTTGTCCTGTAGGGCATCAAACAGGGATTGCGGGCCAAAGACTGAACGCATATCGAAGAAAATACTCGCATGCATCAATGCCTTAGGTTCTGGCGTGACCACCCACTTTTCAAAGACCTGCTGCCATTCGTTGAGTGACATCCGCCACTGTGGATTTTGCGCCATGATATTACCGGGACAAAAAGCATAACCACATTGATCAAGTCCAGCACAAATCGCATGGGTCAAGGCATCGAAATAGCCTTTGGCGTAGTCGTCCATTTCTTCGGCCACCAGCAGGCCGTTATCTTGATCCGAACAAGCGGCTTGGTCTTGTCGCCCTTGCGAGCCAAAGGCTAACCAGCAAAACGCCATCGGCGCCTCACCGAGAATTTGCTGATTGAGCACAATCAAGCGCCGTGTCAGCGCATCAGTGACCGAGGTCAATACCCGACCAATCTCCTCTGCCCTGGCATCGGCACTGATTAAATTTTGTAATAACAAGGGGATTTGTTTACTGACGCTAATGAGACTGGCGAGGTCATGCTGCCGCTCGATTTCACCAATCAGCAGCAAGGGCTGCGAACCTTGACCGCGCAAAATGTCGGTACTGGTCACCATGCCAATGGCTTTTACTTCCTCGGTATTTTGCTCATCAATGATCGGCAAGTGATGAATGTTATGCTCACTCATCAATAGCATAGCCTCGAAAATCAACGCATTGGATGAAATCGAAATCGGCGATGTGGTCATGGCTTGATGCACGGCGATTCGGCCATCGAGCCCTGCGGCGAGCACCCGATTACGTAGATCCTTATCGGTTAAAATCCCCACTAGCTTATGATTGTCCGTAACCAATAAGGACGAAACCCGCGAATTGCGCATCAAGAGCGCGGCTTGCGTGACGCTGGCATGGGCGTCGATCATAATAGGCGAAGATGACATTAAGGTACTGATTCGACTAGTAGTCGTTAAATCTTTCGCCTTAAACCGTGCCTCGTGACGTAAACGCTTGGCAAAGGCACGGGTAAAAAATTTATCGAAGTGTCGGCTCTCGCTTCGCAGTTGGTCAAACAATGCCTGCGGTAGGTGATACACTAGACTGTCTTCAAGAATAGCGACCCGGTTAACCACTTTCTCCCCAGACAACAACGTCGAAAAGCCAAAAAACTCCCCTTCGGCGACCCTGTCGACTAGCACTCCTTCGGGATCCCGCACCTCAAAGGCGCCGCTACGCACCAAGTACAATTTCGGCGCATCGGCATCAAATTTCACAAACCCCGAGGCTTTACTGTAGTAACCAACGGTCACCGACTTAGCGCAACGTAAGATGATCTCGTTGGGCAAAGTATCGAAGGGGGCTGTGGATGTTAAAAACTGCACAACGGGTTGTAATTCGCTGGCGTTCATAGCAACACCTTATTTTAGGTGAATTTTATCCCACTATAGCGCGCCCAATTGTTGGGCCATATACGACTAAAGTCAGCCTTAAGCTTGCGCTGACTCCATAAAAACAAAAGGACGCATTAGCGTCCTTTTATCTTAATTTAGCTAAGTTAGGCTAAACTCAGCAGTGATTAATGGCTGCTCGCTTCTCCCGCCCCTTTAGGGAAACGGATAGACTCAACCATATCTTGTACATGGGCAGGTGCCGCTGCGGTCACTTTACAGACAATAGCCGCCACCGCAAAGTTCACCACCATACCGACCATACCGATACCTTCTGGCGAAATACCGAGGAACCAGTTAGCCGCTACGTTAGCCGTTGGGTCTACAAACTTGAAGTAAATGATGTAACCCGCAGTGAACAGTAGACCGATAACCATACCTGCGATTGCACCTTCTTTGTTCATCGTCTTAGAGAAGATACCCATGATGATGGCTGGGAACAGAGAGGATGCCGCCAGACCGAAGGCGAACGCCACTACCGCTGCCACGAATCCTGGTGGGTTAACCCCGAAGTAACCCGCAATCACGATGCCGATACCAGCAGCCAGTCGAGCGTACATCAGCTCTTTCTTGTCAGAGATATTGGGCATAAGGTTTTTCTTCAGTAAGTCGTGTGATACTGAAGTGGAGATAACCAATAACAGACCCGCAGAGGTAGATAACGCCGCCGCTAAACCACCCGCAGCTACCAGTGCGATAACCCAAGCTGGCAGATTCGCGATTTCTGGCGTTGCTAATACGATGATATCGTTGTCGATCTTCATTTCGTTAGGGCTAGCAGCATCTTCCATTTTGCCTTTGGCATAGTAGATTTTGCCGTCGCCGTTTTTGTCATCCCATTTGATCAGACCGGTTTTTTCCCAGTTTTTGATCCAATCTGGCGCAGTTTCATAGGCAACACCCTTTTGATCTGGACCGTTAATGGTTTCGATCATATTGACGCGAGAGAATGCCGCCAATGCAGGAACTGTGGTGTACATTATGGCGATAAACACCAGCGCCCAACCGGCTGATACACGCGCATCTTTCACTTTAGGAACAGTAAAGAAACGCACGATAACGTGGGGTAAGCCCGCAGTACCCACCATCAAAGCGCCAGTAATACAGAACACGTCGATCATGCTCTTAGAGCCATCGGTGTAAGGTGCAAAGCCTAGATCCGCAGACAGATTGTTCAGTTTCTCTAACAGATAGACGCCAGAGTTATTCCCCGCAGCATCAAGTAACTGAGCACCGAAACCGATTTGAGGAATGATATGACCCGTCATCATCACAGATAAGAAGATTGCTGGCACCATAAAGGCAAAGATCAGTACGCAGTATTGGGCAACCTGAGTATAGGTAATCCCTTTCATACCTCCGAGTACAGCGTAGAAGAACACCACAGCCATACCGATATACACGCCAGTGTCCACATCCACTTCGAGGAAGCGCGAGAATACCACGCCCACACCGCGCATTTGGCCCGCGATGTAAGTAAAGCAGATGAAGATAGCGCAAATAACCGCGACCGTACGTGCCGCTTGTGAGTAGTAACGCTCACCCACGAAATCAGGCACAGTGAACTTACCAAATTTACGTAAGTAAGGCGCCATACACAGGGCTAATAATACGTAACCGCCCGTCCAGCCCATTAGGTACACACTGCCGTCGTAACCGACGAAAGAGACAATACCCGCTAACGAAATAAAAGATGCCGCTGACATCCAGTCGGCTGCAGTCGCCATACCGTTCACGACAGGGTGAACACCGCCACCCGCAACATAGAACTCTTTAGTCGAACCCGCGCGGGACCAAATCGCGATCCCAATGTAGAGCGCGAAAGACAGCCCCACAATCAGATAAGTTAATCCTTGTACACCCATTTCCGTTCTCCTTAGTCTTCTTGTACGTTATATTTTTTATCTAAGGCATTGGCTTTTGCCGCGTAGACAAAAATAAGCGCAACAAAGACATACATAGATCCCTGTTGGGCAAACCAGAAACCTAACTTGAAGCCCATGAAATGGATTTCATTGAGTACATCAACCAATAGAATGCCACATCCGAATGAGACTGCGGCCCAAATAGCCAATAGGCCTAAAACGAGACGTAAATTCTCATTCCAGTAACCTTTTGCTTTATCGTTGTTTTCAAATGCCATAGCGACTCCCCTGTGCTGTTTTATTTTTAAGTCTTGTTAAATCTAGCAACAGCTGGAGTGACCACAATCAAGACCTTAGTCTAATTTGCGAAGCACCTCACATCAGAAAAAATCGAATAGTATTTAAAATCATAAAGTTAACAATGAATTTACATTTTGATGCAAAAGTTATTTTTTAAGCGGCTTAGACCAATGTCGAAGATCCTAAGGCTAGAAACCGACAAAATGACGTGCTAGATGACAGTAAAATACGACGATAGGTAACACTAACTGGCTGTGATATAAACAAAATATCGTACTGCATTGGGGTTAATAGGCGGTCATAAACCCAATTGCTACAGCTCAGATGTCTCAACAAAATGGCAAAAAATAACCCAGCATCGCTGGGTTATTTGAAAACAGATCGGCGGGTAAGTTTACGCTGCCATAAACACAGCTATCAGCCTTTTACTTGGCGGCTAAGAACTTGACTAGCTCGGCCAATTCTTCAGGTGTATGCACCTTAGACGTCACTAAATAGCGACCATTAACTAATAACGATGGCACACCCTTAATACCCGATAATTCCGCCTGCGAGTCGTAATTCATCAAAGTAAATTTCGCATCGACAGAGTTCATCGCCGCATCGACATCATCGGCCTTCGCGCCTTGAGCCACAAAAAAAGCTTTTACCTGTTCAGGTCGAGTAAATTGTTCACCCTTTTCATGGATCTGTTTAAAAATCGCTTCGTGCACTTGCTTGGTCATTTTCAGCTTTTGTGCAACAAAATAGGCTAATTGACTCAACTCCCACGCAGGACGCCCCGCGCCCACTGGCGTGCGCTCGAAGGCAACATCTTTGCCTAAGAGTTTTACCGTGGAAGCGACAAAGGGTTCCTGCTTGTAGCAATGCGGGCAGTTATAGGAGAAGAACTCTCGCAGCACAGGCTTTTGTGCTTCGTTGATGCCAGCGACAGTGACATAATCCTTCCCTTCTTCAAAACTCGCCGCCTGCAGTGCAAAGCTCACACTTAACACCAATCCACAGGCCAACGCCGCCAAAGGTCGAACAAAATTAGTTAGGCTTTTCATATTTTCTCTTCTTATTAGTAACTGCATCATTGAATCGTAAGTCGTTTGCGACACGCACAGGCCATTAAGATACCTCAAAATATGGCCAAGGTTCTTAAACATTTGTTAACAATAGGCGCTAAATCACCCACTAACTGGCAGCCAGCATTGCAAGGGGTGAAGCATACTGATACTCAAACCCAAGCTCGCGGACTATCGCATCACCTAGAATGACTTTGCTGGCTTGTAGCTGCTCATTAAATTGCGGCGCCGCTAATCCCAAGGATTCGGCGGCAGCCACATAAAATTCACTTCTGGAAGGATGCTCTGGCGCGCAAAGATTATAGATAGCAGCGACCTTCTCTCCCTTCGCCTTTGCAGCAATAATCAAGCTCACCGCCGCGACACAGTCCTGTAAATGCACCAGATTAACCGCAACATTACCACCCGCCACATCGGTTTTACCGGCAAAGAAGCGACCCGGATGACGTTTAGGTCCAACCAAGCCAGCAAAACGAACGATGCAGCTATTCGCTTGGCGAGCAAATAAGGCTTCGGCATCCAATAACACCTGTGATGAAGCCGATTCAGCCTGTGCGTCCGCTTCGGTCATCGACTTGTCGAGGGAGGGATAAACGCCCGTAGTGCTGATAAACACTATGCCTTGATAGTGCCAGCCTTGGGTTAGCGCAATTAACTGCTGTAATTCTTGAAGATAGGCACTATTGCCATGTTTTAGGCGCGGAGGAATATTGACGACAAGAAAGTCTGTCTGAAACAAGGCTTTTAAAGCCTGCGCATCGGGGACAACATCAGCCTCACCCCCGAGTTGCAGTTGGAATCCATGGATCCCCGCCTCAGTGAGAGGTGCTAACTCCTCTGCGTGGCGTTTAGCGCCAGTGACTCGGTAACCCGCTTGCACTAACTGCTTAGCGAGGGCAAAACCAAACCAACCACAACCAACAACCGCTACACTTTTTTGATCTGCCACACTCAGCTCCATTTCCATTGACCGACACCACAAGGTATTTCGGCCAATAGCATACGGAACTCAGGTGGCGGGATTCAAGCTTGGAACAAGCTAAAATAAAAACTAATGCCTTTATCCATTTGCAAGGTGCGGATCGCGCCCTCGGTTAACTCTTCCGCGCGAATGGTTTTTTGTACTGTCACCCCTTCATCACTTAAAAAGCGTAACGAAGCCTCACTGCCATCTTCCTTACAGGCCCACACCTGCGGCTGACTCACCTCTTTGGTGGTCATGATCACCTTAGCAACAGTGTCGTCGGATAACTTGACGATAGTACCCGGCGGGTAGATACCTAAAATCTTAACCAACACCGAAATTAAGGATTCAGCATGTTTACTCGCACGATTTTTAAATAAATAGCCTAATGCCACCTGCGGTGAAGATGCCTGCTCGCCACTAAGCTGCTGATCGTAATCGTTCGCTAAACTCACTATTTGAGTGGTAATGGGGATTTTGGCACCTGTTAATCCATCGGGAAAACCTGAACCATCAATAAACTCATGGTGGTGCAATACAATATTCAGCACTTCCTTTGGGAAGAGTCCCGAACGATTCAGCATGTCATAGCCAAAGTTCGGGTGCATTTGCAGGTAATTGGCCTCATGGGCAGTGAGCGCGCCCCGTTTACGGCGGATCACATCCGGGACTTTGAGTTTGCCTATATCATGGAACAGGCTCCCCAAGGCAATATCGCGCAGATCCCGCGCTGGTAAGTCGAGTGCCTGACCTATCATCATGGCTAATACTGCTACCGAGATGCCGTGTTGAGTCACGCTGACATCTTTTTCATCCATTCCGACCAAAGTGAGGAAAGGTTTCTCGACCTCTTGCAGATGGCTGAGTAAATCCTCCACTAAGGCGGCCGACAAGCGATAAGCGCCTTCTGGGTCGCTCACCACTTTGCCATACACATTGCGGCACTGGTTAACGCTCTCTAAAAAACGCTTCTGGCTTAAACGCATCGCCTTACGGGTATCGGCCTTTAAGTCACGCTCCGGTGGCGCTTCTTCAACCTCCTCGACATTTTCCTCTTCATCGGTCGATTCGAGTTCATCACTACTACCTGAGATCAGATACACATAGGGCACACCGAGTCCGCGGATCATCTCAATGTGAGCCGGGCTACTGATATCCACACGGTTAAATAAAAAAGGGTGATTCGTCCATGACAAAGGCAACTTGACCCTCATGCCAAGTTGAAGTTCGGAAAGTAATAATTTTCGTTGAGCTGCTTTTGCCACGCAATATGACTCCTTTCATGTACGCAAGACGCATCAAATATTTGCTTCTTTGGTCGCACATTTAAGCTAAGTACATATAACTATAGATGATTCAACAAAATCAGTAAGCTATAAGTGAAAAAATGCTTATCAAACTGAGGGATAGTACACACAAATTATCCCTCAGGGATTAGATATTAGATAAAAAGCTGAAATTACAACGAGATGAACCTAGTTTTCTTTTACCGACGTCACAGTCTCTTTCGGCCAATCGGCGAGGTAATAGCTGAGACGTTTTGACTTGTAGACATACAAACCTGACCAGAACAACACTAAGGCGTCGAGGGCTAAACTCCAATGGAATAAAAATTGCCCATGGATTAATCGCTGCGCGAGTAAGGTCGCATCGAGTAATAATAAAATCCACAATCCCCATTTAAGGTGGACAAACACCGGGCGCAGCCATGAGGGTGAACGGCGCCGCTCCGCCAGCACCACAACATAGAGCACCACGGCGCCCAGCCCCGCGGCGAGTGCGAGTAAAAAGTCAGACTTTTCGGGATAGAAGAGCCTGACTAATTCTGATCTATCACTGGCTTGAGTAAGCGAGGCAATAAAAATACACCAGCCGCGGGCGAGGAAAGCCAGGATAGCATATAAAAATATCGGTGGTTTGATATGGCCTTTATCATCGAGCCAAGTGATGTGACTAAAGTTCAATCGCAATCCATTTAGTAAAAACTAAAGCAATATAAACAAAATGGTGGCGTAACGGCTAAATTCAATGGCTGGTGTGAATAATTCGTGCAAGCTTGTTACGTTTAAGTGTCACGCTCAAGTTTGCTAGACTCAAGTTGTGTTATGCCAAGTTCACCACACAAACCACGGCCCCCATATCTTAGCCATAAAAAAGCCCCGCAAGGCAGGGCTTTATCAATGAAGCGGCAGCGTGTTAGCTATTTGCTGCAAGAAGAGCCAATAATTCATCTTCACCAATCACTTTGACGCCAAGCTCCTGCGCTTTGGCAAGCTTAGACCCCGCCGCTTCACCCGCAACTAAGCAATCGGTATTTTTCGAGACACTGCCCGCGACTTTGGCGCCTAAGGCCTGTAATTGCGCCTTAGCATCGTTACGGTTGAGTTGATTTAAGGTGCCTGTTAGCACCCAAGTCTGCCCCTTCAATGGCTGCTCATCGGTGCTTGGCGCTGCAATTGCAGGCCAGTTGACGCCAGCCGCAATCAAAGCATCGATCACTTTTAGGTTATGGGGCTGGGCAAAGAAATGCGCCACATGCTGGGCAACCACTTCACCAATATCTTCAACTTGAATAAGCTGCTCTATGGTGGCCACGCGCAGCGCCTCTAGGCTACCAAAGTGAGTAGCCAGGTTAGCCGCCGTGGCCTCCCCCACCTCACGAATGCCTAAGGCATAAAGGAAACGTGGCAAAGTCGTGGTTTTAGCCGCTTCAATCGCCTGCGCGAGATTGGTGGCGGACTTCATTCCCATACGGTCGAGCATGGTCATCATAGAGGCGGTGAGTTTAAATAAGTCAGCAGGGCTTTGAACCAGCTCCTTATCAATCAACTGCTCGACAATTTTATCGCCCATGCCGTCGATATCTAATGCCTTACGGGAGGCAAAATGTTTGATCGCCTCTTTACGCTGCGCCTCACAGAATAAGCCGCCACTGCAACGCGCCACGGCTTCACCTTCTAATCGCTCAACCAAACTGCCGCAAACGGGGCAATGTTGCGGGAAGGCAATCGCCTTAGCATCTTCTGGGCGACGCTCGGGCACTATGGCCACAATTTGCGGGATCACATCGCCGGCGCGGCGGATAATCACAGTATCACCCACCATCACACCTAAACGGGCGATTTCATCGGCATTGTGCAAAGTCGCGTTCGATACAGTCACGCCACCGACAAACACAGGTTTTAGGCGCGCAACCGGAGTCACCGCGCCAGTACGGCCGACCTGAAAATCTACGCCTTCGAGCAGCGTCATTTCTTCCTGCGCGGGAAATTTATAGGCAATCGCCCAACGGGGAGATTTAGCCACAAACCCTAAGGTTTGCTGCTGGGCGATATCGTTCACCTTCATCACCACACCATCGATCTCAAAGGGTAAGTCGGCGCGGCGAGTCAATATATCTTGATAGTAGGCAAAGACTTGGCTGAGTTCGTCGCAGACTTTAATCTCGCTGCTGACTGGCAGCCCCCAAGATTTTAGTTGTTGCAATTGCTCATAATGCGTCTTAGCTAATTCGTGAGAAGTCGGCTCCACCACACCTAAGGCATAGGCATAAAACGACAGCGCCCGTGACGCGGTAATTTTACTATCGAGCTGACGTAAGCTGCCCGCAGCCGCATTACGCGGATTGACGAACAGTTTTTCATCCTTTAAGCGCGCACGCTCATTTAGCGCCTCAAATGCCGCCTTGGGCATAAAGGCTTCACCGCGCACTTCGACCAATTCGGGATAGTTGTCACCACGCAGTTTGAGCGGAATCGACTTAATGGTTTTAACGTTTTCGGTAATATCTTCGCCCACGGAACCATCACCCCGAGTCGCGGCGCGCTCAAGCACACCATTGCGATACAAAATACTCACCGCTAAACCATCGAGCTTAGGCTCACAGCAAAAACTCACTTGGCCAACTCTGTCGCTGACACGTTTATGAAACGCGCTAAAGTCTGCCTCATCGAAGGCATTATCGAGACTTAACATGGGTTTAAGGTGAGTAATTTGTTCAAACTTGGCCAGCGCCATGCCGCCGACTCTTTGGGTGGGCGAGTCGGCAGCAACAAACTGAGGATACTCGGCCTCTAGTTGTTTTAGCTGCTGCATTAATCTGTCGTATTCGGAGTCGGTAATGCTTGGCGCATCATCGACATAGTAACGAATATTGTGTTCATTCAGAGATTGGCAGAGCGCCTGCATCAATGGCTGCGCATTTTGTGGCGTGACAGCTTGAGAAAGCAGTTCAGATAGGCGTTTATCGAGTTGAATGTCTTGCATATTCATTATCCAGAATTCTTAAGCATCAAAAAGTTGCAAAAAATGAGGCCGCATTTAGCGGCCCCATCTGTCTATCACCGCGGTCTCGCGGCGTTGCATTAAGCGTTTGCGCGAATGCGGTGTAAATAATCTTGCTTAGTAAACTCGCCCCAAGGTTGACGCTGACCATCGAGCACCACAGCATCGATATCATCCGCCAATTGGCGCGCTGAGTTAAGCATGATGGAGAAGTTCATTAGCGCATCGCCGTAGCAAGGTAAGGTCATAAAGAATACCACGCCTTGGGTGCTGAATTGTTCCATATTGTCTGGGTCAAAAATCCCAGGTTTAACCATATTCGCAATGGAGAACAACACCTTACCATTACCCGCATTATCCACATGGCGGTGGAAAATATTCATATCGCCATATTTAAAATTAAGGGTTAAAAAGCAAGGTAGCAATTCGGCGCCATTAAGCTGCTGACCTTCTTTTGCCACTACGTGCAGCACTAATACATCACGTGGCTCGCCTAAATCATCATCTGGCTGTTCAACGGCTTGAGGTTGCTCTTCTTCATACGCCTCTTCCTCATCGAACAGAGCGGTTTGTGTAGGCATTTGCACCTGCGCACGTTGCTCTTCGGCGGCTTTTTGCGCCACCATGGCCGCATGGGATTGCCCTACATGGGCTTGGGCTAGATTGGCAGAATGTCCTGGTAATACGGGCTCTTGGCGTGATGCTTTAGGACCACGGTGTTGCTCTTTGGCCGTTGGCGATTGCAGACTAAAATCCGGCTGCGCCATGCTTGGCTCTTGCTTAAACAGTGGCTTAGGTTCAACTTGCACGGGTTCCACGGGTTGCGGTTGTGCTTTGGCTTCTTGCTTTAAATAAGGGTTAAACGCAGGTGCCTCTGGGGTATGGGCTTCATTCGCTTTACGGACTCTGACGGCACCAATACCATCGGCGTCGAAACCATCGGCATCTACACGCTTAGGCGCACCCTCGCCGCGTTCGGCCTGCTTTTTATAGAAATTGCCCATCGGACTATCTTTCAATGACTTAGGTTGTTGTCTTCTGATAGACCAAAATCCATGCACCAGCACAGCAACTATGGCTATGGCGCCTAAAACGAACAATACTAGTTGCAAATCTTCCATTGGTTACCCTGTCTTTCTTCTAGTTATCAAGCGTCGGCCATTGCCACCGCTTGCTCTAAATCTACTGCGACTATACGGGATACACCCGGCTCATGCATAGTCACACCGATAAGTTGATCAGCCATCTCCATCGTAATTTTGTTATGGCTGATATAGATAAACTGTACGCTCTGCGACATTTCCTTCAATAATCGACAGAATCGTTCTACGTTGGCATCGTCTAAGGGCGCATCCACTTCGTCTAACATACAGAAGGGAGCTGGATTCAACCTGAAAATCGCGAATACCAATGATAAAGCCGTTAGGGCTTTTTCACCACCGGAAAGAAGATGGATGGTACTGTTCTTCTTACCTGGCGGCTGGGCCATGATGGTCACGCCCGTTTCTAATAAATCGTCTTCCGTCAGCGCTAAATACGCGCGTCCGCCACCGAATACCTTAGGGAATAAACGCCCTAGGTCTTCGTTTACCGCATCAAATGTGGTCTTAAAGCGAGTGCGGGTCTCCTTATCGATTTTCCGAATGGCTTCCTCTAGGGTGGCCAGACCGTTATTTAGATCTTCATCTTGATGATCCAAATAGGATTTTCGCTCACTTTGTTGCTCGAATTCTTCGATCGCAGCGAGGTTTATCGCCCCTAAGCGAATAATTTTTTGGCGGATCTGATCCAAATCACGCTGCCACTTGTCGGGATGCCCATCAGCAGGCAGGGAATCGACAATCTGAGCAAGCACAATTTGTTGCTCTGACAGCGCAGCCAATTGGCTATCGGCCTGCCCTTTTAATCCCTCACGACGTAACTTTAACGTGCTGAGGCTTTGAGTCAAGCCCTCAAGCTTACCAAGCTCTTGTTTTTGCTTTAATCCTATACTGTTTAGCGTTTCAGTGAGCGAACTTTGTTGTGACCTGAGGCTTTTAAGTGCTTGTTGCTGACTCTGCTGTTGATTGAGTAACTGCGCCAGTTGTTCGCTGAGCTGTGCGGTTTGCTGATCGCCCTCTTGTGCCGCTACGTTGGCAAGTTGGGCTGACAGTGTTTCCTTTGAGTGGACTAATTCACTGACACGTACACGCTGTAATTCAATTTGTTCAGTGCTCACCGCCATCCGAGTGGTGACCGATTGCAGACTGGCATTGAGGCTCGCTAAGCGGCGCTCGGCATCACCAATCTGCGCCTTCAAGGCTTGATGACGTGCCATATCCCCTTGGGCATCTTGGCTTTGTTGCTGCTGCTGCTCAAGGCTTAACTCCAGCGCCTCTGCCAGTTCATCCTCTTGCTCCGCAAGCAGCATTAACTGCTCGGCAAGCTCGGCTAACTCGGCTTGGGTTCGGGCAACGGTTTCTGCGAGTTGCTCCCGTTTAGCTTCACGCTGTTTGGCCTGCGCCTGTGCATTATTAAGCTGGGTAGATTTGGTGGCTTTATCGAGCTGTAACTGGTGTAAGCGTTTAGTGCCTTGACTTAAGCTGTCACGCACTTGGGTTAATTGCTGCGCTAATTCATCAAGCTTTGCCTGCTGTATGGCTTTTGCCTGCTCGCAATCAGCGATAGCCTCGCTCAGCTGGGTTTGCTCTTTACTCAGTTGCACTAACGATTGGCTATTGTCTTGTTTGGCAATCAAAAAACCTTTGCCAAGCAGGTAACCGTCAGCGGTCACGATTCGCTCATCGGCCGCCAAACTCGCCACTTGTGCTTGCGCGCTGGCCAGATTATCGGCCCATTTGAGTCCCTTAAGCCAAGGAGCGAGGTTCAATTTAGCGCCTAAAATGGGAGAGCCATCGAGATGCGCATCCGCCGCCAAGGCCGCATCGGCAGAAAACCCTATCTCGTTGGCGTTAACGCCCACGGGCAGCGTCATCAATCCCTGCAGTGCAAGCTCTGCCGCGGCTTCCCAGCCGTTTTCGACTTGAATGCTTTGCCACAACTGCGGCTTATCACTTAACTCTTCTTGTTTCGCAAGCCATTGTTCAACCAGTTCGAAGCGTGCCCGCATCGAAGTTAAACGCTGCGATAATTGCTCAAACTCACCGCGAGCTAAATCTAACGCGTGAGTATCGGCAGCTAGAGTGGATTCAAACTCTTGATTAATTTCAACTTGTTCAGCTAATGCTTGCTCTAACTGGGCAATCTCGTCATTAAGTGATGCGCTGTTATCTTCGAGGGCATGCGCATTGAGCGAGGCCAACTCTTGTTGTTGCTCTTGGTGTAACTGGGTTTTATGGGCATTTAATTGCTGCTGATGAGCCAGTTTGCTGCGGTGTAATTCTAATTGCAGTTTATGCTGAGCGACGGCCGCCGCCAGCACTCTGGCGTTTTCACTTTGCGCCTCACTGCGCGAAACACTCATCTCCCACTGGGCTTGCAGCTCATCCATCATTTCTTGCTGCAATTCTTGTTGCGGCGCAAGTTGGCTAAGCTCCGCCTCAAGCGCTTGAAAACTGGCTTGGTAAGCGGCTAATTTCGCTTGGTTTTGAATGATCTGCTCGCTCAACTGCGCAAGCTGATTATGCAACTGGGCGTCGCGCTGCTTTTGGCTCTGTAACTGTTGCTCAAGCTTTGCGATTTCGGTACCCGTTAGATAATAGGCTTCGACCGCCTGCTGCTCCTGCTCGACTAACTGCGAAAGTGTGAGTTGCTGCTCGGTGCTTTCTAACTCGCCGGTTTGCGCTAAGGACTGGGCCGCAGCTTGTTGCAGCTCGAGCGAGCTAATCTGCTCCGATAAACTCGCCATTTGGCTCTGCAGCTCTTGATAGCGCATCACCAGCAGCTCGGCATGGGTTTTACGCTCAGCTTGCTTCAGCTCACGATATTGCTTCGCCGCCTTGGCCTGCTGACTGAGTTTTTCCAGCTGTTTGGCTAACTCGCTGCGAATATCCCCTAAACGCTCCAAGTTTTCGCGGGTATGACGGATACGGTTTTCCGTTTCACGCCGCCGTTCTTTATAGCGGGAAATCCCCGCCGCTTCTTCAATAAAAGTCCGTAAATCTTGAGGTTTAGATTCGATTAAACGTGAAATCGTGCCCTGTTCGATAATGGCGTAACTGCGCGGCCCAAGCCCGGTGCCCATAAACAGATCGGTGATGTCTTTACGGCGACATTTTTGGCCGTTGAGAAAATACCAAGACTCGCCGTCACGGCTCACCTGACGTTTTACCGAAATTTCTTCATAACTGGCGTATTGGCCCGCAAGGCGGCCCTCTTTATTTTCAAACACCAGTTCAACGCCCGCCACAGACACAGGTTTACGGGCGCTGGAGCCGTTAAAAATCACGTCACTCATGGAGTCGCCGCGCAAATGCTTTGCCGAGCTTTCGCCCAGCACCCAACGCACGGCGTCAATCACGTTGGACTTACCGCAACCATTTGGGCCAATAATGGCGCTTAATGCCTGTAAAAACGGAATTTTGGTGGGATCGACAAACGACTTAAAGCCGGCAAGTTTTATTTGTTTTAATCTCATGGTGCCAGTTAGCGCGTCTCAGTATAAAAAGCCATCAGGGCGATGGCCAATAGGGATGCAGGCCAATATTAGCCCGAGTCGTGTCATAGAATTCTGAGGCCAACTTTAGCAAAGCAGGCAGTATTTTGTAACGCTTTTTATTGAATTCATATGGCTTTTAGCTTGTCATCTCGCGACGAGTTGATCACAATCGCACTTATCTGTATCTCACGCTGTATCTCAACTTTTTTGGAATGACGATATGACACAGAAAACCTCCTCCCCTTCACAGGGTAAAAGTGGTGTGAATTATTTTCTCGATGGCTTTGGTTTAATCAAACGTAAAGGCCTGCGCACCTTTGTATTTATTCCCTTAATGATCAACTTAGTGCTGTTTGCGGCTGTTATCTATGTGGCGATTGGGCAGCTCGATGTGCTCTTCACTTGGATGAATGCCCAGCTCCCCGAATACTTAAGTTGGCTTAACTTTTTGCTCTGGCCGTTAGCGGTAACCACTATGTTGGTGATGCTGGCGTTTGTTTTTAGTTCGGTAATGAACTGGCTGGCCGCGCCCTTTAATGGTTTGCTGGCCGAAAAAGTCGAGCAGTTATTGACCGGCAAACCGATGAATACCGGCTCGGGCATGGACATAGTCAAAGACTTACCACGCATTCTTGGCCGTGAATGGATCAAACTCAAATACTATTTGCCCCGTGCGCTGGTATTTTTGTTGCTGTTTTTAGTGCCCATGGTGGGGCAAACCTTAGCGCCAATTTTGTGGTTTTTATTCAGCGCTTGGATGATGGCAATTCAATACTGCGACTATCCCTTTGATAACCATAAGGTAAGCTTCAAGGATATGCGCTTTGCCCTTAATCAAACCCGCGGCACCAGCTTTACCTTTGGCGCGACTGTTACCCTGTTTTCGATGATCCCTGTGGTGAATTTTATCGTGATGCCAGTGGCGATTTGTGGTGCCACCGCCATGTGGGTCGATAAGTACCGCGAAGCTTACCGTAATCCTGTGGTTTCTCCCGAATAATCCCCCCCAACGCACTGGATGACCGCCATCCAGTGCCGCCTTGGTTTCAGCTGTTTCTAATACAATTCTTGTAACAATTACCCACTCTTGTTAACGCGCAATTTCTGGCACACTGCGCGCCATTTCAGAATGATTTGGGCCTTGTTGTTGAAGACGTTTCTCCCCTTAGTGTTATCGACTGCGGTATTTCTCAGTTCGCCAAGCTTGGCGGGCTCTGCCAGCCAATTTCAATTAACGATCCCGACCTTAGAAGATGCCGCCAATATTGATGGCGAATTTGATGAGGCGGTGTGGCAGCACGCGGCGCAGGTCGAGCTACGCTATGAAACTCAGCCCAGTGAAAACACGGCGGCGCCGGTTTACACCGAGGCCAGAATCTACGCGACCCAAACCAGCCTATTTGTGGCCTTTACCGCCAAAGACAGTCAACCACAACATATTCGCGCCACACTCAAGGACAGGGATAATCTCTGGGGCGACGATCTGGTGGGGATCAAACTCGATACCTTTAACAACGCGCGTTTGGCCTATCAGTTTTTTATCAATCCACTGGGCGTGCAACTAGACTCGATAGAGAATGAGCTCACGGGCGAAGAGAGCGAAGCTTGGGATGGCATTTGGAAAACCGCCGGAAAAATCACCGCCGAGGGTTATCAGGTGGAAGTCGAGCTGCCATTACGACTATTTAACTTTGACGATAAAAAACCTGTTCAAGAATGGGGATTTGAGCTTATTCGCTACTATCCTCGCAATGAAAATCATCGCATCTCCACCCATAAAATCGATCGTAACATCAGTTGCCAGCTATGCCAGCTCGGCGTCGCCACGGGCTTAGCCTCCGCCAAGCAAGGACAAGATCTGCAAATAACCCCGTCCTTTGTCGCCAATCGCAATGAGCAAAAAAGCGCAAATGGCTGGCAAGCAGAGAGTAACTATGAGCCAGGGCTCGATTTGCGCTGGGGCATTAACTCGCGCACCTTGCTAAATGCCACCATAAATCCCGATTTCTCCCAGGTGGAGTCCGATGCTGGACAGCTCGATATCAACAGCACTTTTGCGCTGTTTTTTGATGAGAAACGCCCCTTCTTCCTCGACAATAAAGACTACTTCGATACCCAAGTGAATCTGCTTCATACCCGCAATATTGTATCGCCGGACTATGGGCTAAAACTCACCAGCCAAACCGAGCAACACACTTGGGCATTGCTGGCCGCCAATGACAGCCAAACGACCTTTTTGATGCCGGGTAATTTAAGTTCTGAGATCACCTCCTTAGCGGAGGAAAGCCTTAATCTGGCAGCACGTTACCGCTTCGACATGGATAAAACCTTCTCCTTTGGGGGGCTTATCACGGCAAAGAGCAGTGCCGACAATCAACTGACAGCATTTGCCGATCAAAATGATTACCACAATTATGTCATGAGCTTAGATGCGAAATACCAACCGACAGCCCAGGATATCTTTACCGCTCAAATCGCCCATTCGCAGACACGTTACCCCACAGCCCTGTACCAACAATTTTGTGGCAATGTGGGGGGAGAACTGACCGAAGGACTACTCTGCGGCCAAACGCCGTTAAGCTGTGAGCTTGGCCAATGCCAAGTGAATGAACAAGTGTTACGTAGCCAATCGGATCGGGATTTCAGTGGCGCCCTGTATCAACTGACCTACGAACACAACGCCCGCGATTGGTTTGCCTACGGCGAGTACCACGACGTGTCCCCCGATTTTCGCGCCGATTTAGGCTTTGTGGAAAAAATTGATTACCGCACTTTTATGGCCGGTGGTGGCTTAATTTGGTATCCCGAAACCGTATTTAACAAGATTAAATTCGGTGGCGACTGGGATATCACCCACAATCAAGCCGGAGAGCAGCTCGAGCAAGAGTTTGAAATCTTTTGGGAAATGTATGGCGCGCTGCAGAGTGAGTTATCTTTTGGGATAGAAACTCGTGAACGCGTCGGCCCACGCCATGACAGCGCGCAACTGGCGGTGTTAGGTAACAGCAATCAATACCAAGAAACCCAAGGCTGGCTTTACGGCGCGATTACGCCCACCTCAGCCCTCAGCCTTGAGCTGGAGATCCATTACGGCGATGAGATTGACTTCCTTAACGATCGCTTAGGCACAAAAATCTTAATCAATCCGATGTTCAAATGGAAAATTGCCAACGGCCTGTCGGTGGATGTTTCCCATCAATATCAACATATGGAAATCGAGCAGGATAAACTCTTTACCGCAAATCTCTCGGATGTGCGCCTGCACTGGCAATTGAGTCTGCACAGCTTTATTCGCCTATCGAGCATTTACACCCAAATCGAGCGTAATCTTGCGCAGTATTTGTATTCGGCGCCCGATAGCGAAGCGGCACACTTAGGGAATGAAATCCTCTACGGCTACAAACTCAATCCCCAGAGCGTGTTCTATTTGGGCTATTCCGACAGTTTAACCTCGGATGATGAACTCACGCGGCTCACTCGGGATGAGAAGACCTATTTTATGAAGTTAAGCTACGCCTGGTTGCTCTAGGCTGAAAGATTTTGCATAAAGCCCACAACAAGGCTTGTGGGCTTAAATCGGAATACTAGCTAAGACTCATGGATACCCAATAAGCTTGGGCTGGGAAGCGCAATCCCCATTGCGGTGAGCTCCATTCCCCAATGCCGCAGCAGCGCAAGATACGCCTGCTCAAAGGGATAGCGTGGCTTAGGGAATGCCCACTCAGAGGGAAAACACCATTCCTCCTCGCTCTCATCAATCGCTAAATAGGCGGCGAAATCATGGTTTGTCTCAATCAGCGCAGCGGTTAGATTTTTCGCCATCGCGACCCTGTGGGCAGAAGTAAATCCCGACTGTTCACTAAACTCATCAAACACATAAGCATCGTACAGCGCTTGCAGCTGCGCGGGATCTAAAGGATCGTAGCGATTGAGAGTTTCCCCGAGCGTTTCCTCACGGTCATAACAATTAAAAGCGCCAAGAAACCAGCCAGGATTGGGCTGAAACGGAATATCCAAATCAGGGTGAAGAAGCGTCATGATGGCATGTTCTCGCATTGCAACTGAGGCTTTAAAAAAGTGTTTTTTAGGCAGCTCACTGCCTTGTCTGAGTAAAGGCATTTTCGGTTAAGGTACCGCATCAAACCGTTTAATCAATGTGCAGATATAAAAGCTAAAGCCCCATTGCTGGCAATGGGGCTTTAGTCGATTTAGCGTTTTTGCAAAATCACGCTACCGATGGAGTACCCCGCACCAAAGGAGCTTAATAGCCCTAAATCGCCCGCGTTAAAGTCAGCGGAATATTTATGGAAGGCAATCACTGAGCCTGCGGAGGCGGTATTGGCATACTCGTCGAGTACTACGGGCGCTTGCTCAGGCGTTACCTCATCCCCTAGCAGCTTTTTCACCACAAATTGGTTCATGTTGATGTTGGCTTGGTGCAACCACAAACGTTTAAAGGACTGTGGCGTGAGGGATTGCTCGGCCAGATGCTCGTCTAAATGCTGATAAATCATCGGCAACAGTTCTTTAAAGACTTTGCGGCCCTGCTGATGGAATAACTTATCCGCCTGATGCGCCGAGCTTGGATCGCAGCGATTTAAAAAACCGAAATTACTGCGAATATTGTTTGAGTAGTCAGTAAAACAACGACTTGAAACAATATTAAAGCCCTTATTGGCGGCCACTAGGCTTTGCTCTTCGAGCACCATAGCGGTCGCTACATCGCCGAAGATAAAGTGACTGTCACGGTCACGGTAGTTCACCTGCGCCGAACAAATTTCGGGGTTAATCACTAACACGCGCGACGCCGAGCCCGTCGCAATCGCATTGGCGGCGGCCACAATGGCAAAGGTGGCCGAAGAACAGGCAACCTGCATATCGTAGCCATAGCCACGGGTACCGAGTGCCCGCTGGATTTCAATCGCCATCGCAGGATAAGCGCGCTGCGTATAAGCACAGGCAACGATCACTAAATCGATTTGCTCGGCCTTCACATCCGCTTGCTTAAGTGCCATCACTGCCGCCTCAACCCCAATTTCAGCCTGCATAGATAACTCGTCACTGCCGCGCTCAGGAATAAGCGGCATCATGATTTCAGGATCGAGAATACCGTCTTTAACCATCACATATCTGTGTTTGATGCCCGAGGCCTTCTCGATAAACTCACTGGAGGAATAAGACAGCGGCTCAACATGGCCCTGCTCAATTAATCCTGCATTTTCAAGGTTAAACATATCGACATAGGCGTTGAAGCTCTCCACCAAAGCTTCATTTGAAATACTGTGTGGCGGCGTAAATAAACCGCTGCCAGAAATAACGACCTGTTTCATAGGTGCTCCGAACGGGTGCTTGTTGTAAGGTGAGCAGACGTCGCATTATTCTGTGTTGGCACGGCGGCCAATGCGTGTTCAGCCTGCGCCTGTTGCTGCTCTAATTGTTGCTTTTTATGCATTTGCGCTAAGTCTATCACGACTGTGGAAGATATTTTATCTTGGATCCCCTGCCGATTGGCATCCCAAAATATCTGCATAAAGCCCAGTAAGCCCGTCGTGAAGCCCGCCGCATAACCACCATAACGGCCAAATGCCCCCCAAAGACTGATTTTAGCGCCATCGAGTTGGATAACGCGGATGCCTAAGAGTTTCTTACCTAAGGTCTGACCATCAAATTTGGCGGTAAACACGGTGAAGTAAAATGCAGCCCAGCCAAAACCTAAGCCCATATCGCTCATAAAGCCTTTGATCCACGCCAGCACACTGCGGGTGTCACTCTCTTCTTCATCGGCGGTTTCACTGTTGCGGCCTTCGGTTTGATCTGCAGGATTGAGGTCGGTGTTAGAAACTAAGGGAACGTTATCCATGGCAGCTCGATTATCGATTTGAGCGTTGGCTAATCCATCAGTTTGCGGTTCAGATACGGGAACTGCGTCAAGCTTGCCATCAGACGACTGATTTGGCTTTGACGACGGTGATAATGTGCTTGAATCCTTGGCTGAATTCTTAGCTAATCCCTTGGTTGAATCCAGAGTGACTTCAAACACCTTCACCTCTGGCCAGAGGCTGCCCACCATAATTTCATCGCGTAACAGTGCTTTATCTGCCTCGGATAACTCCGAGCTCGCTAAAGTATCTAGTACCATATCGCGGCGCTCAGCTGCCGACATTCCCTCAATGGACACATTCTCAAGCGTCTGAGTCTCGAGCGTCTGTTGCAAAGCACGGATCTGTTCACGGGCACAATCGGTATTTTCACAGAGTCCGAGGGACACAAGGCCCGGAATCGCCTTAACAACAGCATTGATATCCTGGGGCGCGGAGACCTTTTCGCGCGAAGTTTTACCCGATTGATGGAAGTTCCACAAATTCCCCGCCGAGCTAAAGAGCATCAACCCCAGCATGGCCGCATACAGGCCCCATTTGAGTAAACGGCCAAACTGTCGACTGCGTTTCTCGATATAAATAATCCCCACCACCAGCAGAACAAACAGCCAATCCATTTGTTCGGCTAAAATAGTGATAAATAAACCGTCGATTAACATCGCCAATGCCCGCTTAAATGGCGTCGCTAACGGGGTATAAAGTACCGATTCGGCGATAGTGAATGCCTTAGGGGTGACCATAGTTCTTGGATCTTTGCCCAAGTCCGTTTGTTGTTGCTTCATAGTGTGGCAATCCGATTCCGATAGAAGTTTTATAAGTGAAACATCAAGTGGTTATTCTTATTTACAGGTTATTTTTTATTGATGTTAGCAAGAGGTTAACACAGTTAAACCCACTGCCAATTGGGCTTTGCGAATAACAGGATTATCTTTAATAACCAAATCGAATAAAGAAGAACAAACAATCACTTCTAAATGCGCCACAGGCGATTATGATTCAATAGTGCAAACATAGGAGCAAGCAATCCATGAGCAAAATTTTCGAAGACAATTCATATACTATTGGCAATACCCCGTTAGTGCGTTTAAACCGCGTAAGCCAAGGTAAAGTGCTGGCAAAGGTCGAAGCACGTAATCCAAGTTTCAGTGTCAAATGCCGTATCGGTGCCAATATGATTTGGGATGCCGAGAAAAAAGGCCTGCTCACCAAAGATCACGAACTGATTGAGCCTACCTCAGGTAATACCGGGATTGCCTTAGCCTATGTGGCGGCTGCCCGTGGTTACAAGCTGACGTTAACTATGCCAAATACTATGAGCTTAGAGCGGCGTAAACTGCTGAAAGCCTTAGGTGCGAACTTAGTGCTGACCGAAGGCGCAAAAGGCATGAAAGGTGCTATCGATAAAGCGGAAGAAATCCGTCAATCGGCGCCTGAAAAATACATTATGCTGCAACAGTTTAATAACCCTGCAAACCCTGAAATCCACGAAAAAACCACTGGTCCAGAGATTTGGAACGATACCGATGGTGCTGTGGATGTGTTTGTTGCGGGTGTAGGTACAGGCGGTACCATCACAGGTGTAAGCCGTTACCTGAAAAAAGTCGCTGGCAAAGCCATTACTTCTGTTGCGGTAGAACCCGCTGATTCACCGGTTATTACCCAAACCTTAGCGGGATTACCTGTGCAACCAGGCCCGCACAAGATTCAAGGTATTGGCGCAGGTTTTATCCCTGGCAACTTAGATCTTGAGTTAATCGATCGCGTTGAAACCGTCACCAACGATGAAGCCATCGACATGGCGCGCCGCTTGATGCAAGAAGAAGGCATTTTAGTCGGTATTTCTTCTGGTGCTGCTGTGGTTGCGGCGAACCGCATCGCGGCTCTGCCAGAGTTTGCGGATAAAAACATTGTGGTTATCCTGCCTTCGGCTGCCGAGCGTTACTTATCTTCTGTACTGTTCCAAGGTCAGTTTGGCGACGAAGAGAACATTCAGTAATAAGTCGATTCGTCCGGCTAAAAATACCCAGCATTGTCTGGGTATTTTTATGGCCGAAATTGATGGGCAATCACCATTAACACCGCTTCCCTCTCCTCCAGTTCTGTATTTATTCACTAAGTTGGAGCTAGTTCATAGTTTTCCACCGCAGCTCTGACTTTTGCCGTTAACTTCGCTATAAAGATTGTACTCCTTTGTAAACTCAACCAATTTATGTCCTTCTACCACACCCCGAAAACCTTAAGCGCTTTCGATGCCAAATTTGAAGCGCAAAAAATCGCCTTTGGCCCCATTAGTTTTCAGGTTGCCCATTGCCTGCTGAAATTTGAAGTATTAGCCACCATTGACCAAGCTGGCGAACAAGGGCTGAGTATCGCCCAACTTGCGCAAACCAGTGTGTTAAACGAGTATGCCCTTGGCGTGTTACTCGATATGGGATTGAGCATGGGGCTGGTATGGCTCAATGGTGACGCCTATGTGCTCGATAAAACTGGCTATTTTTTACTGCACGATGATATGGCGGCCATTAACCTCAATTTTGTGCAGGACGTGTGTTATCAGGGACTGTTTCAACTCGATAAGGCGCTAGTCGCGGGTAAACCCTCTGGCTTAGCGGTATTTGGCGATTGGCAAACGATTTACCCCGCCCTTAAGGATTTACCTGCTGAGGCTAAGGCCAGCTGGTTTGCCTTCGATCACTATTATTCTGATCATGCTTTTCCACAGATTTTACCCTTAGTGTTTGCCCATTCTCCCAAGCACTTAGTCGATATTGGCGGAAATACGGGTAAATGGGCGCTAAGCTGCTGCGAGTTTAATCCTGAGGTTGAAGTCACCCTGATGGACTTCCCTGGCCAATTAGCCGTAGCCAAAGACAATGCCGCCAAGCATGGCTTTGCCGAGCGGATCCACACCTTTGCCACCGATTTGCTCGATGAATCACGCCCCTTTGTCGAAGGCGCCGATACCTATTGGATGAGCCAGTTCCTCGACTGCTTCTCTCAAGAGCAAATCCTTAGCATCTTGCAACGCACCGCTCAGGCGATGACGCCAGACAGTCAGTTGTTCATTGTCGAAACCTTCTGGGACAGACAACCCTCTGCCGCCTCAGCCTATTGCGTCAATGCGACAAGCTTGTACTTTACTGCGATGGCCAACGGTAATAGCCGTATGTACCACTCTAAGGACTTGATAAAGTTACTACATCAAGCGGGCTTATACGTCGATGAAGACACTGACAACCTTGGCCTTGGGCATACTTTACTGCGCTGCAAACGCAAACCTTGAAATTAATAATATTTGAATCTCTGAATAAAATTAATCAATTTTATTTATCACGCTCTCAGCCATACACTGACATTAACAGACAAACACGTCGAATTAATGTCAGTGTTGAGAGGTAACAAACATGACTTCAAAACGTAAACGCTGGACAGCACGGGCAGCAAAATTACCCAGCCCCATGGGCGGACTCGCCCTCGCGATTGCAAGCTTAGGTTGGACCTGGGAGAGTGTGATGCCCTCACTCAATGGGTGGGGCCAACTGACAGGGGCTGTCATAGCCTCAGTCTTACTCATGCTGCTTGCTGCGAAATTTGTTCTGCATCCCTCAGTGCTGAAGAACGAACTCAGCCATCCGGTTGTTGGTAGCGTGATCCCAACATTCGCCATGGCGGTAATGGTGGTCTCGAACCTACTCGGCCATTATTTTCCCCATGCTGGCTTAACTCTGTGGCTAGGGGCCATTGTTATCCATGTCATCTTTTTAGGTGCCTTTATCTATTACCGCGCTATCGACTTCAAGCTCGAACATATGGTGCCTAGCTGGTTTGTGCCACCCATTGGCATCATAGTGGCGGCAGTATCCTTCCCCAGTAATGGCGCGCCATGGTTAGTGAACTTGATCCTAGCCTTCGGCATGCTCGCATATTTAGTCATGCTGCCATTGATGCTCTACCGATTAATCTTCTGTCAGGCAGTGCCCGATGCGGCTAAACCCACCATTGCCATCCTCGCCGCGCCAGCCAGTCTATCCTTAGCAGGCTACTTAACTGTGTGCGAGCAGCCTTCGATTGCCTTGGTCGCCGTATTGGCCAGTATTGCAGTATTGATGACAGCAGTGATTTATCTCGCTTTTTTCCATCTGCTCAAATTGCCCTTTAGCCCAGGCTATGCCGCTTTCACCTTTCCCATGGTGATCGGCGCGACGGCACTGTTTAAAACCGCCCACTGGCTCGCGCAATATCGTCAAATGAGCGACCTCACCCACTGGGTAAGGTTACTTGCGGACTTCGAACTCGGTGTTGCAACCATAGTCGTTTGTTATGTCGCACTCAGGTATTTAACTCATTATCTACCTAATCCTGCTCACATAATAGATAACACCACTACAGCTTAACCTACTCATAAGTATTAAAAACGCTTAGCATCGGGTGTCTATAACACATTCAAATCTCATGTCATAAAATATTTGCATGACAAAAGAAGTGAATTTAAATTCACTTCTTTTGTCTAGTTAAGTGCATTTTGCTAAAAAATCCCCATAAAATAGTTAGCTTAAATTAAAAACACAGAATACTTAAAATCCACTGAATAAAAGATATTCAACAACTAGTCAATAACCGTACAGCATCTACTGATTTAAGCTATTTTTAATACGGCACCAATAAAAATACAGTATTCAAAACCGTATAAACACCGAGGTTAAATAAAAATCTAAATATACAAAAAAAGTATGATTATTTTATTCTTACAAAAACTTTCAATTTTTACAAAATAAGAACAATTTATTAATATATATTCAAATTTAATGCTGATTTTATTGCCAAAATTGGTTTTAAACTTCTAAAAACCGCTAACACACTCACAAATAAAACCAACAAAAAACATTTAATTAACAATTAATAGCTAGGCATTGCAACTTACGCAAATTTACACTGTTGCACTTGTTATTTTCTTGTGGTTATATCTTGAGCCTAATTAAATAGGGCTCTATTTCTTAAAACGTTCCGTATTTAATTAAAATAACAATTAAACAAATAACAAGTGTTAAGGGAGAATGATATGCGCGCTAATTCGACATTAGCCAAAGCGGTTCGCTTTGCGTTAATTGGTGGTGCCACAACAGCAGCTTTATCTAGTACTGTTGTTTATGCTGCAGAGGATAACGCTAAGGTAGAACGTATTGAAGTAACAGGTTCCCGTATTCAAAGAACTGATATGGAATCAGCGTTACCTGTTACTGTTTTATCGGCCGAAGATATTGCCAAAACAGGTTTAAGTGATGTTTCTGCTGTTTTAGCACAAATGCCATTTAACACTGCTGGTAGTTTTATTAGTGATGCAGGTAGCTCTGCCAGTAACCATGCCAGTTCAGGTATGCGTGGTTTAGGTTCGAACCGTACGTTAACCTTAATCAACGGTCGCCGTATTGCGCCATCTGCAACCTTTGGTGGTGATGCTACTAACCTCAATTTAATTCCAATGGATGCAATCGAGCGTATTGAAATTTTACGTGACGGTGCATCAGCAATTTATGGTTCAGATGCTATCGGTGGTGTAATCAACATCATCCTTAAGAAGACTTTTGACGGTTTAGCATTCGATGCCAAATTTGGTAGCCCTACTCAAGGTGGAAGAGACGAAAAGTCAGCTTCTGTCACTTTCGGTAATACCAGTGATAAAAGCAGCAGCTTAGTGATCATCGAGCATAAGCAATTTGATCCACTGCAAGGCGGTCAACGTCCTCATTTAACCGCGAACTGGGACAAGAAATACGGCCGTAGTGGCTTATATGCACCAGAAGGCACATATCGTCCAGTTGAATCTCGCCCAGTGAAAGACGCAGATGGTACCTTCGGCACCCCAGTCTACACTGGCTTACAGGTTCCAGGTAAAGATTGTCCAGCCGATCGCATTGTAACCACCAAAGACGGTTCAGCTTGTGGTTTTAACCAGTTTGATGGTACAGACTATTTGCCAGATCAAACAAAAGACTCTGTATTCTCTAATATGACTTATCGTATTACTGATGAATTAGAGTGGTTTGGTCAAGCTATCGTAATGCGTGATAAATCCATCACGTCTTCTACCGCGCTGTGGACTCCTAACCTATACATGGCGGCAGATAATCCATTAAACCCAACATTCGGCACAGCGAATGCTTCAGAAGTTCAAGCTTATCATCGCTTGAAGGGCGTAGCTGATCGTAAGACTGAATTCGACTCAAACGTTGTAGACATTGTCACAGGTCTAAACCTTGAGTTAGATGCAGGCTCTCTGAGCTGGTACGTACAATACTCAGATCAAATCGTAAACATTGAAACTGACTCTTACGTATTCGAAGATAAGTTACAAGAAGCGGTTGATAAAGGTCTATACAACCCATTTGTTGAGGGTGGTAATGCGACCCAAGAAACTTTAGATACTTTCTTGCATACAGCGACTCGTAAAGCAACATCTAACACTACTGGTACAGGATTATCATGGGCCGCACTGGCTCCTATCTCCTTACCAGGTGGTGACTTAGGTTACGCTGTGGGTATGGAATACCAAAAAATCGAATACAAAGATACCCGTGATGCTCAACAAGCAGCTGGTAATGTATTAGGAACTTACGGTGGTGATTCTGCTGGTGATAGAAGCTACAAAGCAGCATTCGTTGAATTAGAACTACCAGTTTTAGATCACCTAAATGTGAAACTCGCTAGCCGTTACGACCAATATAGCTTGCCTGATGTTGGCCAGCTTTCTAGCTCAGTTAACGTCCGTTACGAAGCCTTAGATAACTTAGTGTTACGAGCATCTTACGGTCAAGGTTTTAGAGCTCCATCACTGGATGACCTGTTAGGCAAACCTGCGACTAGTTACGACAGAATCACAGACACCACTCTGTGCCAAAGTCTGCCTGCAGATCAAAAAGACAATCCAGCTTGTGAAGATAACCAGTACCTACGTAAGAGTTCAGGTAATAAAGACCTAGACCCAGAGAAATCTGCTCAATACTCTTTCGGTGCCGTATGGAATATTACTGAAAACATTGACTTAGTTGTTGACTACTACAACATCGAAATCACTGACCAAGTAAGCTATATCGATGCACAAACTATCGTTGATTTAGAAGCAATTGGTGGTTTAGGTGCTTATGACCCTAACTACATCTACGTTAAACGTAAAGCTGACGGCACCATCGATGAAATTGGCGCTGGTAACATCAACATGGATGGCGTACAAACCTCAGGTCTTGACGTGTCATTCACATCAAACTTCGATTTTGCTGAATTTGGTGCATTTAAGTTTGCCGTTGAAGGAACTTATGCGCTTGAATACACAGAACAAGCAAGCCCGATTGCTAAACGTTATGATGTGTTAGGTACTAAGGGTTATCCAGCATTACGTTTCAACACAACATTTAGCTACGCCATCGATGACTTCTCTGCATCTTTGATTGCTAAGTACATTGACTCTTATGATGGTGAAACTCCACAGCAACAAGAAGTTGGCACAAACAAGCAAGACTTCTCATCGTTCACTACATGGGACCTCACCCTGAACTATGACTTCGACAGCTATGGTAAAGTCACTGTAGGTGCTCGCAACTTGTTTGATGCAATGCCAACGGTTAACTACAGCTTAGGTTACCCTGGATACGATACTGATACTCATAATATCTTAGGTCGTGTCGTGTTTGCAGGATACAAAGTGAAATTCTAATCTCCCTATAGGAAGATAGAAAACCACAACAAAAACGGCATCCTCGGATGCCGTTTTTTATCTCCTGTTTAACCAATTAACTGAGTTAACCCTGAGCGCCTATTTACCCGCTGCTTTAGGTGGCCCCTAGCGCCTAGCTAAATCCTCGCAGCTAGTTAAAGCCAAGATAGTGCGCGCCAATCACCAGCACACTTGAGACCAACATCAGCAGCAACATAAAACGCCAGACAAATTTCAACCAGTTGCCCCAATCGACGCGGCATACACCAAGGGTCGCCATTAAAGACGCTGAGGTGGGCACTATGATATTGGTGAGCCCGTCGCCAAGCTGAAAGGCCAATACCGCCACTTGGCGCGTCACACCGACGATATCAGAGAGAGGTGCCATCAGTGGCATAGTCAGTGCGGCCTGCCCTGATCCTGAGGTCACAAAAAAGTTGAATACGGATTGAAATAACAACATAAACCACGCCGAGAGCGCATCCGGCAGATGGCCTATCACCCCGCCTGCGCTATTAAGAATCGAATTAAGCACACTCGGTTCAGTCGGTGTTCCACCGCCAAGGAGTAGTAAAATCCCCGAGGCGCATCCCACTAAAAGTGCTGGCTCTAGCATGGTTTTAGCGCCATCTTTAAAACTCTGCGCCACCTTGTTAAGCGTTAAGCCATTGAGCTTAAAAACGCAGCCAATGACGCCGGCAACTATGCCCATGGTAAAAAACTGACTAGCGATCTCAGGGATAAACCACGCCTTTGCCACAACGCCCCAAATCACCCACACCATAGTTAACACTAACAACAACAGCACCAACACATCCCCAAGATTAAAGCGGCTCTCGAGCTGAGTATTGGCATGGTGCTCACGGAAATAAGCATCGGACTGATAACTATGGGAGAGACTGGGTTGCTGCTGAATACGATGGGCGTAACGCATGGTAAAAACGATGCCAAGCAATGTGAATCCAAGCCACATGGGGAAACGAAACTCGCTGCCTGAAAGAACCGGGATCCCTGCAATGCCCTGCGCAATAGCCACACTGAAGGGATTCATCCAAGAACTGGCAAAACCAATTTGGGTCGCCACATAGGTCACCATCACAGTAGTGATACCGTCATACCCTAAACGGATCATGAGTGGGCAGATGATAATGGCAAAGGCAATGGCCTCTTCTCCCATGCCAAACACGGCGCCGCCTAAGGAAAACAGCGTAAATATCACCGGAATGAATAGCTTTTCATTGCCACGGGTTTTATCGATTAACTTTAAGATGCCGTTATCTATGGTGCCTGTGGCCATTACGACCCCAAAAGAGCCGCCAATCACTAGCATAAACATGATAACGCCAATCGCGCTGCCCCATTTAGACCCCGATGTCAGGCCCTCAAAAGCGAAGTTAAAAAAGCCAACGCCGCCCTCGCCTTTAAACAGTGCCACGGGTTGTAACTTAGGCTCGCCCGCATCATCCAATTGATAGGCAAAAGAATTAGGGTCGACGACAGTCCGCGCTTTATCGACGCCATCGGCCAGATAATGCACCTCTTGGGTTTGAAACGAGCCAATGGGGATAAAGTAAGTCATTAATCCCGCAAGTAATGCCACAAAAAAGATGATCACTAAGGTATCGGGCATTTGAAAGGCTGAGGGAGTATGTGAAACGGATGGGGCCATAGCAGTCTGAGCTGCTTCTGTTGGCTGAGTCGTCGAGGGTGGAGTCGTCATAGATGCGCCATTTTATGTCAAACGGAAAAGGCCGCACTATAAACTAAAGCGCTGTAAATCAGTACATAAAATCTTCATTCGCTTACATGAATACGCAAAATGCTTACATCTATCACAAACAGCTAATCTGCATAAAAAGCGTGTTACTGCGAATGCAGCACAAAAATGCCCAGTAACACTGGGCATTTTTTATAAGCCTAAGGCAAACAATCACTCAAGGAGCTGTTATCCCAAATCTAAGCGACTGACTCGCTTAGTGACTAACTCTCTTACTTACTTTCTTGGCTATTTTTCGCCTTTTCGGTATGTAAGGGCGATGCAAAAAAGTGCGGTTGATGGGATTTTTGCGGATCGGGTAAGGCAATTTGGCCCTGCTCAATCCACCAATAACCGAGGCCAACGATCACACCGCCGCCGACAATGTTTCCTAAGGTCACGGGAATTAAGTTATTGAATACGAAGTTTGCCACGGTTAAATCGGCAAATTGTTCTTGGGTCACGCCTAGGGATGCAAAAAACTCAGGGCTAGCGACCGACTGAATAGTGATCCCAAGCGGCACCATAAACAGGTTTGCGATACTGTGTTCAAAGCCACTGCTGACAAACATGGCTACCGGGAGGATCAGTAAAATCGCTTTAGTTAGGGATTCGCGGCTGGCGAAGGTCATCCAAATACCCAGACACACCAACATGTTACATAAAATACCTAAGCTAAATGCCTGTACCCAAGTATGGTGTAGCTTATGTTGCGACACTTTTAACGCATTTAAGCCCCAGTTGCCGCCATCGAGTTCATATAAACCCGCCGCCATGATCAAGCCAACCATTAACATGGCGCCGACAAAGTTGCCGATATACACGCGGCTCCAGCATTTGAGCAATTCACTGGTGGTCACCTGCTTTTGCGCCCATGCAACGCTGCTCAGCACCGAGCTCGTAAAGAGCTCGCCACCACAAATTACCACCAAAATTAAGCCTAAGCTGAAGGCAATCCCGCCCACGAGGCGCACTAAGCCCCAAGCGCTATCACCCGCACCCGTGGTGACAGTCAGATAAAACACAAAGGCTAAGGCAATAAAAGCGCCAGCAAATACCGCTAAACCAAAGGATTGCCAAGGCGCCTTAACCACTTTGCTTTTGCCGTAAATTTCGGCTTGGTGATAACAGCTAAAATGCGAAGAAACCTGTATTGGCTCATGGCCAGTCGAGGATGTTTGTGGAGCGTTAGCGTGTGAGTCTTTCATAACTGTACTCCCAAAGCCGATAAACAAACGCGAACTTGCAACATAGGTCTCTCCTACAGCGCCCAAGCGCAGATCAAACCAATCAACATTTACATTAAGACTTGCTTAAATGATGACTCACTAAAGTCACGCTTTGTAACATACAATTCGCATTAGCCGTGAAGCAGAGTTTGCCAAAGCGTGATGTTATTCACAGGTAAAATGTAAAAATTTTGAAGCCATAAACACAAAAGGTTAATTGGTCATACCAATTTAAATCACCTTTAGCCAATTTGCCATGCTGCTTTTCAAGATCATTTTTAGGCAAGATGAAGCAGATTTAACCTTACAAAAGGTGAGTTTCTATAATCAAGATGACGGCTTGTTGACGACGCCACTGTTCGCCCTGCATTAATTTGAGGAGAAACAATCATGTTTCCTATCCCCTCAAACCAAACGATTTCATACTGACTTATTTTCCGTCAAATACCCTACCACCGCCTAGCATCCCGTATAAACAAGCCTTTTGCGACGACTGTATTATCAGGCCAAAGACCGCCTAAATCGTAAACAATTAAAATCAATCGATACGGTGATAGCTTTCGTCGGTTAAAAGCGCGACAGTCAATCAAATAAGCGATGACATTGGCTGCTAATGGGCCAGCAAAAGCGTGCTTTAAACCTTATTGTGCTAAAAAAATGCTACCTTGCTAGCAAATTTGCGATTAACCGGGCACAAACTCGCCCGTTTAAGATGCGCGAGTATAAGAGCTATGCTAATATGCTCATGGATAATTGGTCTTACCAATTTATAAAAGAGTTATCGATAACCGATAATCCAAGTTAAACGAATATTTGTCATCTTATCGGGTATCAATAGACAGACACTTGGCGCGATAAATATCCCCAAGTTCCAGTTCCCATCATAGGGCGTCATCTTGAAGGGAGCTTTAATCAGGAAATAGCGATTGGCCTATACTCAACATGGTTTGCCCCATGAGCGCCAATGACCTTTATCTCAACCAAAAGGTATTAGTACGATGACCGACAAAACTGAACTGTTTGCCAACGCATGGGAAGGTTTTACCCCTGGCGATTGGAAATCTGAAGTCAATGTACGTGACTTTATTCAACAAAACTATGCTCCCTATGAAGGTGACGAGTCATTCCTAGCCGGTGCCACCGAAGCCACAACCCAGTTGTGGGACAAAGTGATGGAAGGCATCAAGCAAGAAAACCGCACCCACGCGCCAGTTGATTTCGATACTAAGATGGTCTCTACCATCACTTCCCATGACGCGGGTTATATCAATAAAGATTTAGAAACTATCGTTGGTTTACAAACTGATGCGCCGCTCAAGCGCGCTATGTTACCTAACGGTGGTATTCGCATGGTTGAAGGCTCATGTGCCGCTTACAACCGCGAACTCGACGCCGATGTAAAATACATCTACTCAGAACTGCGTAAAACCCACAACCAAGGCGTATTCGACGTCTACACCCCAGAAATCATGGCGTGCCGTAAATCCGGCGTATTAACCGGTTTACCCGATGCCTATGGTCGTGGCCGTATTATCGGTGACTATCGCCGCGTAGCGCTCTACGGTATCGACTTCTTAATGAAAGATAAATTTGCCCAGTTCAGCTCACTGCAAGCGCAGTTCGAAGCCGGCGAAGATTTATCTAACGTTATCCAACTGCGTGAAGAAATTGCCGAGCAGCACCGCGCTCTAGGTCAAATGAAGACCATGGCGGCTAAATACGGTTTCGATATTTCTCGCCCAGCCGCTAACGCCAAAGAAGCGATTCAATGGACATATTTTGGCTACTTAGCCGCTGTGAAGAGCCAAAACGGCGCGGCAATGTCTTTAGGCCGTACCTCATCTTTCCTCGACATCTACATCGAGCGCGATCTGAAAAACGGCATCATCACTGAGCAACAAGCTCAAGAAATGATTGACCATTTCGTGATGAAACTGCGTATGGTGCGCTTCCTACGTACCCCAGAATACGATGAGTTATTCTCAGGCGATCCAATTTGGGCAACTGAATCAATCGGCGGTATGGGCTTAGATGGCCGTACACTGGTAACCAAATCCAGCTTCCGTTTCTTAAACACCTTATACACTATGGGCCCAAGCCCAGAGCCAAACATCACTGTGCTCTGGTCTGACAAACTACCTGTAGGCTTTAAAAAGTACTGCGCGAAAGTGTCTATCGACACCAGCTCTATCCAGTACGAAAACGATGACTTAATGCGCCCAGATTTCCAATCTGACGATTACGCTATCGCTTGCTGCGTGAGCCCAATGGTTGTGGGTAAACACATGCAGTTTTTCGGCGCCCGTGCAAACTTGGCAAAAACCATGTTGTATGCGATTAACGGCGGTGTTGACGAAAAACTGAAAATCCAAATCGCCCCAAAAGCCGACCCCATCACCGACGAAGTGTTGAACTTCGATGACGTGATGAATCGTTTAGACGGCCTGATGGATTGGTTAGCGACGCAATATGTCACTGCGCTGAACTCTATTCACTACATGCACGACAAGTACTCCTACGAAGCTGCGCTAATGGCGCTGCACGACAGAGACGTACGTCGTACTATGGCTTGTGGTATCGCAGGGCTTTCTATCGCAGCCGACTCACTGTCTGCCATCAAGTACGCTCAAGTTAAACCTGTGCGTGATGAAAAAGGCATTGCCGTCGACTTTGAGATCAGCGGTGATTATCCAAAATTTGGTAACAATGACCCACGCGTCGACGATATCGCCTGTGACTTAGTGGAACGTTTTATGTCGAAGATCCGCGACCGTAAAATGTACCGCAACGCTATCCCAACTCAGTCAATTCTGACCATTACCTCTAACGTGGTTTATGGTAAGAAAACCGGTAACACGCCAGACGGTCGCCGTTCAGGTGCGCCATTTGCACCGGGTGCAAACCCAATGCACGGCCGTGATGAGAAAGGCGCGATTGCCTCGTTAACCTCAGTGGCAAAACTGCCTTTTGCCCACGCACAGGACGGTATCTCTTACACCTTCTCCATCGTGCCTAATGCCTTAGGTAAAGATGAAGACGGTCGACGTACTAACCTCGCGGCGTTGATGGACGGATATTTCGCCCACAACGAAGGACACGAAGGCGGTCAACACTTGAACGTTAACGTGATGAACCGTGAAATGCTTGAGGATGCGGTCGTTAACCCTGACAAGTATCCGCAACTGACCATCCGGGTATCGGGTTACGCAGTGCGCTTTAACTCTTTGACCCCAGAGCAGCAGCAAGACGTGATCACACGTACTTTCACAAAAGGTCTGTAAGCTAAATTAGGTAAGGCTGTAGTACAATGTGCTACAGCCTCACTTATTTCAACAGGAGTCACAATGGCAGTTACCGGTCGGATCCACTCAGTGGAATCCTTTGGCACAGTGGATGGTCCAGGCATACGGTTTATCACCTTTATGCAGGGCTGTTTAATGCGCTGTCAGTATTGTCATAACCGTGATACTTGGGATCTTGATGGTGGCAAAGAAGTACAGGTCGACGAGTTAATGAGCCAAATCGTTAGCTACCGCCCCTTCCTCGATGCCAGCAACGGCGGTGTGACTGCCAGCGGTGGCGAAGCCATATTACAGGCGGAGTTTGTCGCCGAACTCTTTAAAGCCTGTAAGAAAGAAGGCATTCATACCTGTTTAGATACCAACGGCTTTGTGCGTAAGTACACGCCAGTGATTGATGAGCTACTCGATAATACCGATCTGGTGTTGCTCGATATCAAACAAATGAATGACGATAAACACATTGAACTGACTAAGGTCAGTAACCACAGAACGTTGCAATTTGCCGAGTATCTCGCCAAACGCAATCAGCCTACCTGGATACGTTATGTGGTCGTGGGTGGATTTACCGACGATGAAGCTTCGGCATTACAGCTGGCCGAATTTATCAAGCCCATGAAGAATATTGAAAAAGTTGAACTCCTGCCCTACCACGAGCTGGGTAAACACAAGTGGGAAGCGATGGGAGAAAGTTATCAACTCGATGGCGTCGCACCACCGAGTCGCGACACCATGGAAAAAATTAAAGCTGTGTTTAGCTCACAGGGGATTAATGCGGTGTATTAAGACGCCAAGGGAGGCTTAAAGCTCCTCCCAATAACTGGCATCTAAGCGCTCAAAGGCTATTTTTAAAATGAGCGCCATATCGAGGTAACACGCCTTAGCGCCCAAGGATTGGCAATGAATGCCCATGGCAGATAATTTCGCACTCAACTGATTACTCCAGTCGAACAGCGATAAAGGTAAAGGATGGCGCGCACGCCAGCCTAACCACAATAAGCCCTGCAACGGCAGGCTAATAAAGAACAACGCGATAGTGAGGGCTTGGGGTAAAAACGCCCAACCATAGGTATAAATCTGACTCACACTCGCCAAAATCGCCAGCACTGGCATCACCAGAATGGCAAGCTGAGTGGCGCGTACCACCCGATACTCAGGAAAATACAAACCCAGTTGTCTAACCATAGGCCACGTCTTCATATAACGACGACCGTCACCTAAGGTTTTGAGAATATTGATACTCAATTCTAGACACCTACAACAGAGGAACACTGCTTTTACCATAGCACAATCTGGCACTGCGCCCCAAGACTGTGATGGCAAATTACGCAAGCGTTCCCAAGATTTTGAATCGTTAACTTAAACACAATGGCAAAAGGTTTACACATGTCTAATAAACTGGTTTTAGTACTCAATTGCGGTAGCTCTTCACTCAAATTTGCCGTCATTGACGCGCAAACAGGTGACGATCAGATCTCTGGCCTAGCCGAGTGTTTTGGCTTAGAAGACTCACGCATTAAATGGAAAATCAACGGTGAAAAGCATGAGTCCTCTTTAGGTGCATTTACCGCTCACCGCGAAGCCGTTGAATTTATCGTCAATAAAATCCTTGCTGGTCAACCTGAATTAGCCGCGCAGATTCAAGCCGTGGGTCACCGAATCGTACACGGCGGTGAGAAGTTCACCCGCTCTGTAATTATTGATGAGCATGTGATCAAAGGTATTGAAGAATGTTCTTCACTGGCGCCACTGCATAACCCAGCCCACCTTATCGGTATTCGCGCGGCCATTGCCTCTTTCCCTAAACTGCCACAAGTGGCGGTATTCGATACTGCATTCCATCAAAGCATGCCTGAGCGCGCGTACATCTACGCTCTACCATACAAGCTGTACCGTGAGCACGGTATCCGCCGCTATGGTATGCACGGCACTAGCCACCTGTTTGTCAGCCGTGAAGCCGCTAAAGTGTTGAACAAACCTTTAGAAGAAACCAATGTGATCTGCGCGCACTTAGGTAACGGTGCCTCTGTGACGGCGGTTAAAGGCGGTAAGAGTGTTGATACCTCAATGGGACTGACGCCGCTTGAAGGCTTAGTCATGGGCACTCGCTGTGGCGATCTCGACCCATCAATTATCTACCACTTAGTGCACCAACTGGGTTACACACTGGAAGAAGTCAACAACCTGATGAACAAGCAAAGTGGTTTGCTCGGGATTTCTGAGCTGACCAACGATTGCCGTGGCATCGAAGAAGGTTATGCAGATGGTCACAAAGGCGCGACCTTAGCACTGGAAATCTTCTGCTACCGTCTGGCGAAATATATCGCGTCTTACACTGTGCCGCTCGGTCGTTTAGATGCAGTGGTCTTTACCGGTGGTATCGGCGAAAACTCTGACATCATCCGTGAGAAAGTGCTCAACATGCTGCAAATCTTCAATTTCCATGTGGATAGCGAGCGTAACAAAGCGGCCCGCTTCGGCAAGAAAGGCATCATCACCACAGACAACAGTACTGTTGCCATGGTCATCCCGACCAAC
The DNA here is from genome assembly GCF_002196695.1 of Shewanella sp. Shew256. NCBI lineage: Bacteria > Pseudomonadati > Pseudomonadota > Gammaproteobacteria > Alteromonadales > Shewanellaceae > Shewanella > Shewanella sp. Shew256. Next base: position 44,716 of record NZ_NAJR01000008.1, read on the forward strand.
GAAGAGTGGGTTATCGCCGAAGATTCGATTAAACTCATTACTAAATAATAAGATGATCCAAGCCGTTTGCTCTGCCAAACGGCTTTGTTATTAGCGACCTACAGCTAAATAAACACAAGCAAAGCTGCAGAGACGACTCACTCTGCCAAAAACCATCGAACTTAGAGGTTTTTATGTCTCGAAATATTATGTTAATCCCCATAGGCACAGGAGTTGGCCTGACCTCCTTAAGCCTAGGTATGGTGCGTGCATTAGAGCGCCACGGGGTAAAAGTCCAATTCTTTAAACCCATTTCCCAGCTACGTCCTAATGATAATGGCCCAGAGCGCTCTACCACGATTTTAAGCAAATCGCCCACGGTCAATCCATTAGAGCCCTTCGATATGGCCCATGCCGAAGCACTGATCCGCGCTGACCAAACTGATGTGCTGATGGAGCAAATCATTGCCCGCGCCGCGGAATGCGCCAGCAACACCGAAACCCTGATTGTTGAAGGTCTGGTACCTACCCGCAACCATCCCTTTGCCGATGACGTTAACTACGCTATCGCCAAGGCAATGGACGCGGACGTGATTTTCATTGCCACTCCCGGCAGCGACACGCCAACCGGCCTGATGAACCGCCTCGAAATTGCCTACAACTCCTGGGGCGGCAAAAACAACAAACGTCTTATTGGTGCCGTGATCAACAAGATTGGCGCGCCAGTGGACGATGAAGGTCGCGCGCGCCCAGACTTATCGGAAGTGTTCGATCATCAAGGCGTACAACGCTCTGATGCGTCCATCATGTTCCAAATGCCAGGTAAGAGCCCACTGCGCATCTTAGGTAGCGTGCCTTACAACCTCGATTTGGTTGCACCTCGCGCATCGGATCTCGCGAAACATCTACGTGCCCGCATTCTCAATGCCGGCGAGATGAACACCCGCCGCCTACGTAAAGTCACCTTCTGCGCCCGCAGCTTGCCCAATATGGTCAACCACATTAAGACAGATTCACTGCTAGTGACTTCAGGCGATCGCTCCGATGTGATAGTGTCAGCGTGCCTTGCCGCCATGAATGGCGTGAAGATTGGTGCCCTGCTACTGACGGGTAGCTACGAGCCAGAGCCTGAAATTCTGAAACTGTGTGAACAGGCCTTCGAGACAGGTTTACCGGTATTCCTCATCGATACCAACACTTGGCAGACTTCATTAAATATCCAACGCTTCGACCACGAAGTGCCAGTGGATGATGCGGTACGTATCGATTTAGTCCAAGAATACGTCGCCAGCCATATCGATCAGAGCTGGATTGAAAGCGTGACCAAAAACTCTCCAAGGGAACATCGCTTATCACCTCCCGCGTTCCGTTATAAGCTCACCGAACTTGCGCGCGCCGCCCACAAAACCGTGGTGCTGCCAGAGGGTGATGAGCCTCGTACCATCAAGGCCGCCGCGATTTGTGCCGAACGGGGTATAGCGCGTTGCGTACTGTTAGGTAAAAAAGATGAAATTCAACGTATTGCAGCACAGCAAGACGTTGTTCTGGGTGAAGGCGTTGTGATTGTCGACCCCGATGAAGTACGCGACCGCTATGTTGAGCCGATGCTCGATCTGCGTCGCAGCAAAGGCTTGACTGAAGTCGTTGCCAAAGAGCAGTTAGAAGACAACATGGTGCTCGGCACTATGATGCTGGCGCAAAACGAAGTCGATGGTATCGTCTCTGGCGCGGTAAACACCACGGCCAATACGATTCGTCCGCCGCTGCAGTTGATCAAAACTGCACCGGGTTCTAGCCTTGTTTCTTCCATCTTCTTTATGTTGATGCCAGACCAAGTGCTGGTTTACGGTGACTGCGCGATTAACCCCGATCCAAACGCCGAACAACTGGCCGATATCGCCATTCAATCGGCAGAATCTGCCAAGGCCTTCGGTATCGAACCAAGAGTGGCGATGATCAGCTACTCAACAGGTAACTCAGGTACTGGTTCGGATGTGGATAAAGTACGTGAAGCGACCCGTATCGCGAAAGAAAAACGTCCTGATCTAGTAATCGACGGTCCACTGCAATACGACGCGGCCGTGATGCCAAACGTGGCTCGCTCTAAGGCGCCTAACAGCCCTGTTGCGGGCCAAGCGACTGTATTTGTGTTCCCAGATCTCAACACGGGTAACACCACCTACAAAGCAGTACAGCGTAGTGCTGACCTCATCAGTATTGGCCCCATGCTGCAAGGCATGCGTAAGCCTGTGAACGACTTATCCCGCGGCGCCTTAGTGGACGATATTGTCTACACTATCGCACTGACGGCTATCCAAGCGTCACAAAACGATGCTAGCAAAGCCTAATGTAGGCTGCTAAAGCTACACAAAAAGCATCATCAAAAAAGCACTGACCTGTTCAGTGCTTTTTTATTTCCGAATAGAAAGGCTCACAAAAAGCGGACAGCATTAAACGCTTAAAATATCCTCAAAAGGCCATAAAAATGCTGTTTGGGGGAATTCACACGCTGTGAATAGACTGGGAAAATCTAAGAAAATATCCACAAGGAAATGGCTGGAGAACGGCATCATTGAAAAGCGTCACTTTTTAACCAGCAATTAAAAGCATATATAATCAGCTACTTAAAAATTATCCCTCTAGTCTTCAACATGGTTTTCCACAGATTCTGTGGATAACCTAATGAAGTCATCCTTTCAGATATGCCACAGGCGGCCGATCCGAGTCAAGTCATTTTCGGCAGTGACCGCCATTATTACAAAACTTGAACATAGCCGCTAAAATCGCGATACTCATGACAAATTCCTATAACGAAAAGCCATGAGAACCTTATTTTTTCTTTCATTCCTGTTTTTGTTTGGTTGTGGTGATGCTGGAGACAAAGAGCAGCACGTGCTCACTCCCGAAGAGGTGAGTCTCGGCTTTTTTAGCGCCATTTATGTTGACCGCGATGTGGAGAAGGCCAAGTTATATGTCGATGCTCCACTCAAAGAAGTCCTAACCCACTATTACATTGCCGCCGCGGTGCAGCGCAATATGCTCGGCCTGTCGATGACCAATGTCGAAATGGAAATTGATGATATTGATATCGACTTTTTCCGCAAGTTCACCAAAGACGTCATGGTGGTCGTTAAGATGAAGGGCTTAAAGGGTGGACAGCCTTGGATTGATGACAGAACGCTGCGGCTGCATAAGATTAACGGCAAGTGGATTATCGTTGAGATCATGCCTGAAAAACGTAAGGTGAATGGTTAATCGGTTTATTACTCCCTTTCCGTTTGATATCCAAAATCAGATAAAAAAAATCGCAACCCTAGGGTTGCGATTTTTTTGTGCTTGTATTTGTTACTTCAGACTCAGAATTCGCACTGTAAACCTTAGGCTTACAGGACTTAGACCGCTTCTTCTTCGCTCTGTGCAGGTAAAGACGTCATTACGTCGTCTTTAACTTGGTAGTAAGCGTTTTCGTATTCATGAACTTCCATAACAACTCCTGCTCGATTTTGTAAGGTCGCAAAGGCATGCCGTTCTATGCTGACATTTTGCCCATGAGGAAAGGGAATTTCCGTGGTGCAGAGTATACCAAAGCCAGATCAATAATTACAGAAAACTTTCAGTTTTGTTTCGATGCAAAAGGTAAAAACGGTTTTTAACGCTAAAAAAGCCGCCAAACCGTATCTAAAAATGAAAGACTTTCAGTTGATATAGCCTAATGCACTAAAGGGCGCGGGCTTACAAACAAAGAATCTAGGAAGACGGGCACAAACTGCTATCAATTAAGTAATGATGCGAGTAGGAGGTCGATATGAATGCCATCATTGAGTTTGAAGCCGCAAAACTCACCACCTTATTCAGCCACGGCGATATCTTGGGGATCCATATGTTTATGGAGCAAATGAATATCCCGCTCGATGTGCAGGATAAGCTCTATGCTGAAATTTCTGCGCTTAAGCACTTAGATCCACACAATGTCAGTCTCGCCATTGAACATCATGGACAATCACAACTCTCAGAGCGGTTAAGCTATTAACAGGCTCGTATGAGTGAAGATGGGATAAGGCGCGAAGCTACATCATGAAGCGCCATCATAAAGCCTCTTTCGGTCTTATGATGGCGTTTTATGATGGCTTTTATGACCGCATTTTATGACAAAAGTGCTTACGCCTTTAAGCGGTAACGCAGCACCTTTAATGATTTCTCCTCAGAGACATCAACAAAGGTGGCGGGATTGGCTAAGCGCTCAAGGTATTCGAGCGCAGGCGCGGCGTCTTCAACCTGCTGGCGTAAAAACTGAGTATCGAGTTCAGGCGCATTTAAACAGAGTAGCACTTCAGCATTCTCGGCTAACAACTCGGGTAAATGCCTGATCAAACGCACGTAATCTTTAGTCGCCACAAAACTGCCCTTTTGATTACTCGGCGGATCGGCAACCACTATGTCATAGGGTCCTAACTTGCGTAACTTACCCCATGACTTAAAAATATCGTGCCCTAAGAAGCGTGCCCCCGCACTAAAGCCATTCAGCAGATGGTTCTGCTTACCTATGGCTAACGCCCCTTTACTCATGTCCATATTCACTACTTCATCGGCGCCGCCCTGTAGCGCTGCCACCGAGAAACCACAGGTATAAGCAAACAAATTCAGCACTTTCTTATGGCGAGCATGGGCTCTGACCCATTCACGGCCATTAGCCATATCGAGGAACAAACCGTGGTTTTGTCCCCGCAATAAATGCACCTGAAACTGGGCGCCGTTTTCGGTGACAACATGGGGATCGGGCACCTCACCCGCCAATACTTGGCTAAAGGTTTCGCCACCGCTGCGGTATTGATACACCAAGTTTAACGGCCGATTAGGCTGTATCACTTGCCAACGCGCCGTAATCGCCTGTTGGCACTCAGCCAACTCGGCCGCATCGAGGGGAGTAAAACTAGTCAATAACAACACGGGCGCGAACCAATCTAAACAAAGATGTTCGCAACCAGGGTAATAACCGCCGCGGCCATGGAATAATCGCGTGGCATCTTCCCCGACCTCTATCGTCGCCAGTGCTTCTATAAAACGTTGCATTATCTACTACTTATTATCTGTTGAATGGGTATCGACAGGTTCAGAAATCGGAGCGGTGCTTGTCGATTGGCCTACCAGTTTATCATCCACATCGTCGGATAATAAAATGGCTAACCAGCTACCACTCTTGCTGGATTCGAGGGCGATTTTCACCACCATGGTTAAGGGAACCGACAGCAACATGCCGACCGAGCCCAGCAACCACCCCCAAAAAATTAACGATAAAAAAACCACTAAGGTAGAGAGCCCAAGACCGCGGCCCATAAATTTAGGCTCAACCACGTTTCCCATTACCATGTTGGCCCCAACGTACAGCAGCGCAGTTCCGCCCGCCGCTGCGGGACCTAATTGGATAAAGGCCAACAACACGGCGGGAATGGCCGCGATAATCGAGCCGATATTAGGGATATAGTTGAATAAAAAGGCGATAACCGCCCAAAGCAGAGCGTAATCCACGCCGATAATCGCGAGCCCAACACCGACAATCAAGCCCGTCGCTAAACTGACTAAGGTCTTGATCACCATATATTGATTCACCGATTGCAGAAAACGGTCAATCTGCTGCAAACGCATGTCGGGATCGTCCAGTGCCAAGTGCAGTTTTTTCGGCAAAGATTGAGCCTCAAACAACATGAAGACGATGGTCAGAATGATCAGGAACAAATTCGCCATCACATTGCCGACACCCGAGAGCATATTGGTGGTCATAGATAACGCCATGCCGGGGTCGAAATAGGCCAGCACTTGCTCCTTGGAGATTTGGATATTCAACGCCTGCAACTTATGCAGCACCCAAGAAAACTGCTCCACCAGCTGATCGCGATACTGCGGCAACTGCTTAGAAAACTCATTAATGGAGCTACCTACCAAAGAGGCGAGCCATAAGCCCATCAACACGATAAACCCCATCAGCAGGATCACGGCGAGCCATTTAGGTACGCGGTATTTGGTCATCAAGCCAATCGCCGGATTACAGATCACCGCAATAAAACTGGATAGCACAAAGGGAACAACAATCGGGCTGGCGGCCTTGATCCCTGCCAAAATAATCACCACAAAGGCCATGACGGCAAAACCTTTGTAAGCGGCAGACGGCGTATTGGAACGTGTCATGGCGTAAAAATCCTTCTTGATCTTAGATAAAGTTGTTAGGCTAGCCCAAGAAAAGTCTCAAACTCAATCATCTAAGCCATAAAACTAGATTGTCATTATGAAACCAGAAACCGCGATTATACGCATTAAAAACTTAAGACTGCGCACTTTTATCGGTATAAAAGAAGATGAAATCCAAAATCGGCAGGATGTGATCGTCAATGTCGTCATCCACTACTGTGCCGACAAGGCGCGCAACAGTGATAATGTCGACGATGCGCTGAATTATCGTACTATCACAAAAAAAATCATTGAGTTGATTGAAAACAATCGCTTCTCACTGCTCGAAAACCTCACCAGCCAAACATTAGCCATCGCCAGCGAGCATCCTTGGGTCGAATTTGCCAGTGTCGAAATCGATAAACCCCACGCCCTGCGCTTTGCCGATTCGGTGTCGATGGAGTTGTGTTACCAAAAACAGCAATAAAGTGATCCCCGCACGCCCGTTATCGTATATTGCTTATAATCAAAGAAAACCATCAACCAAGGACTCGACGATGAAGATATTGATAACGGGTGCAAGTGGGTTTATTGGTCAGCAATTAGTCGCCCATTTAGCCAATCAGCATGAATTGGTCTTGCTCACCCGCCACCCCGGCAGCAGTCGGCAATTATTAGGCCCGCAGCACCAATATCTCAGCAACTTAGACGAAATTGATGATTTAAATCATATTGATGCAGTGATAAATCTCGCCGGCGAGCCCATTGTTGCTAAACGTTGGAGCGCGCAGCAAAAGCAGCGCATCTGCGATAGTCGCTGGAATACCACAGCGCGACTGAGCCAACTGATTTTACACAGCTGCACCCCGCCCAAAGTGATGATAAGTGGCTCTGCCATCGGTTTTTATGGCCGCCAAGGCGCCATCCCCATCGATGAAACCGCAGCCCCACACCCCGAATTTAGCCATGATATTTGTCAGGAATGGGAGCGACTCGCGCTACAAGCCGCCAGCAAAACCCGCGTCTGCATTCTACGCACGGGTATAGTGCTTGGCCATGGTGGCGCGCTTGCGAAGATGTTACCGCCGTTTAAGTTAGGACTCGGTGGACCGATAGGCCACGGCTGCCAGGGCATGAGTTGGATACACATTCAGGATATAGTGGCGCTGATAGACTTCTTGCTCAACCATGACGAATGCGAAGGCATTTTTAATGCCACCGCGCCCAATCCTGTCAGTAACGCTGAGTTTGCCACCACCTTAGGTCGAGTGTTAAATCGCCCGACCTTTATCACAACCCCAGTCGCTATGCTGCGACTCGCCATGGGCGAAATGGCGGAGTTGCTCATCGAAGGGCAATTTGTGCTCCCCAAACATGCGCTAGATGCAGGGTTTAGCTTCCGTTTTGAGCGACTCGAACCTGCGCTAAGGGACGTACTCGCGAGTTAACAGCTTTTTCGACTCCGCCATTACCGGTAACTGGCTTGAGAATAAAATGTTACCAAGCGCAGAGTCGAGGGTTAACGCCGTGCTGAATAATGGCTTGAAAATCAGAGATAAAAATCCCCTGTGGCGATTTATTTATCGACGTGATTTTTTGCAATGCAGCGCTCGCATCTGGCAACAGCCGAAAAACATAAATGCAACACAATGATTTTAAAGACAATTTAACGACATTGGCGCATTTTCCTGTTACACTCCCCACCTCTTGCTTATCGCTATTGACGTGTTAGCGCCCGCACTGAAGCACAGTTAACACTCCGAGCAAGTTCATTATCTTCAGTATCCGCACCCTCTGCCGCGATGCTGATCAACTACACCAATACGGTTCATATTCGCGCTAAATACTCCTTCTCCAGTCTTGGGGATTGATAAGAATCTGTCCTTAGATCGCGCGTTTAACACTTAGCATTAGATAATGCTAAATAACTAGATGGGTCGCCCTCACTCAGCTTGAATACAGCCTGCTTGAGTACAGCGGTATTCCCACACAAACCATTTGTAAGGAACTATCATGCACACCACTTATACAATTGGCGAACTCGAGTCGTTCTTAATTGCTATCTTCGTGCTGTTTATTGGCCATTCCATCAATCGCCATGTGCGTGTTTTTAGACAATACAATATTCCCGAACCTATCGTTGGCGGGCTAGTCGTCGCCGCCGTCGTGGCCTTTTTACATTTCCAAGACATCACTCTCGCCTTTAGTTTACCCATGCAAAACACCTTAATGCTGATGTTTTTCAGTACGATAGGTTTATCGGCAAACTATAAGCTACTGCTCAGTGGCGGCAAAAAAGTGTTTATCTTCCTCGGCGTCGCTTCGGTCTATATCGTCATTCAAAATGCTGTCGGCGTGAGCCTTGCAAGCCTCCTAGGCTTAGATCCCATCTTAGGCCTTATCGCAGGCTCGATTACGCTGTCAGGCGGCCATGGGACTGGCGTTGCTTGGTCACAAACCTTTGCCGAGAACTACGGCATCAACACCTTAGAGCTGGCCATGGCGGCGGCCACCTTTGGCTTAGTCATGGGCGGCATTATCGGCGGCCCCGTCGCGCAGCGATTAATTGGCAAACACAATTTAGTATCCAGCTACGGCATGGGCCGTAAACACCACGCCACGCATCCACAACTGGTAACCTACGATCAGCTCGAAGAAGACCAAGTCACCGCTAAGACAATCATCGAAACCCTGTTTGTACTGCTGATCTGCGTTGCTGGGGCCAAATGGTTTACTGTTTTTGTTAGCGAATATCAGCTGAATTGGCTCAAGATGCCGGACTTTGTCTATGCCCTGTTTCTTGGGGTGATCATCGCCAACATCACCGAAATGACCCGAGGTTATAAACCCCATACTGAGAGTATCGATGTGATAGGTACTGTGGCGCTGTCGTTATTCCTGTCTATGGCCTTGATGAACCTCAAGTTGTGGGAAATTTTGGATCTGGCTATCCCACTACTGATTATCCTGCTGGTGCAAACCGCAGTGCTGGCGGTATTCGCCTATTTTGTGACCTTTAAAATCATGGGCAGCAACTATGACGCTGCGGTGATCACTGGCGGTCACTGTGGCTTTGGTATGGGCGCCACTCCTACGGCGGTGATGAATATGGGCGCACTAGTATCACGCACAGGCCCTTCTCCGCAGGCCTTTATGGTGGTACCGATTGTCGGCGCCTTCTTTATCGATATAGTCAATTTAATTGTATTGCAGGGCTACCTCAGCTTTTTGATGTAATCGCACAAGGTTTTGTGAGAAAGCTTAGACATCAAACTAAAATGGCGCCGATAAGGGCGCCATTTTTTATATCTCATGGAGAGTGAAATCTAAGGACAAGTTAGAACGCGCGCATCATGCGCTCTGGCCGCGGCAAGTAATAATCGTTGTAATCCAATGAGAAGACCACTGAGCTTGAGCGGCCAACAATCTCCTCTCTGGGCACAAAACCTATGACTCTTGAATCGGCACTGTTATCTCGATTGTCCCCTAGCGCCAAATACTGGTTATCAGGAACCGTAACTGGGCCAAAATTAGCCAGCTGCGAGGGCTGCGGATTAAGTCGAATACTGTGGGCTATGCCGAGTAGATCCTCCTGCCATTCGGTGACATTCTCCGGCGCATAGGCACTTAATGTTTGCTGTGTATATGCGAGTGGTTTGCCATTTAAATACAAGCGATTATCCCGCATCATCACAGTATCACCGGGTACGGCAATCACCCGCTTAATCAGCTTTTTATCGGCTTTTTGAGAGTCGAACACGATAATATCCCCACGTGTAGGGTCTGAAAGTTTAACGAGTGGGATATGGGTAAATGGCACTCTGATATCGTAAGCCATCTTATTCACCAGAATTCGGTCGCCCTCAACAATCGTCGGCAACATAGAACCTGTCGGCACAGTATTCCAATCGGCCACCGCGCTCCTGAACACCAGCATTAGGCTGATAAACAATAAAATGGAGCGATTATCCCTAAGTAATGTTCTTATTCTTTTAAACATTCTGTTTATCTCCCTAAGGCCAAAATCCAGCAATCTTCTCGTTTGATGACAGTGCTAAGCTATCAATTGCCTGACGTAAGCAACGCTTGCAAGTTAAATAGACTCATAAATATCGGCTAAGTTCTTCGCGGATAACATCTTGGCTTTTCTCATTTGTAAGCCAATGTGACAAACGCTCAAACTTAGCCACAAACTTAACCACAAACTTAGCCTCAACCTAAAACACTCGAATAATCGCCAATAAAAAAGCACTGGTTTAGGCCAGTGCTTTTTATTTTACAAAAAATATTTACAAATTATGGCATTACGGCATTTGCCTTAACCGCTAACTCGCCTTAACTTAAGCGCCCGCTTTTAATAATTCGGCGCAGGATTGATTGAGCAATTGGCGGCAGCGCCAAACACCCAGCAGCGCGACTAGCAAGGCTCCGCAGACAGGGGCAATCCCCCACCAGGGCCAGTGCATATACACATTAAGTTCAAACACTTGGGTCTTTAACAGATACAGCGCAAATTCCGCCACAATTACTGCAAGCACCCCAGCTATGCCCCCCAGTAACGCAAATTCAAGCCCAGTGGCGCTACGCAGTAACCAGCCAGAGGCGCCAAAGGTGCGCAGTACCGCGAGTTCACGCTGGCGTGTCGCCATTCCCGCCTCGGTTTGCGCGATAAGCACTAAAGAACTAGCCAGTAAGACGAGAACCAAAACCAACGTCAGCGACAGTGACACCTGCTCAATAATCTGCCGCAATTGCCCCACCATAGCGCCGACATCGATAATCGACACCGTTGGGAACTGCTGGATAAGTTCGAGGATCACTGTGTTCTTCGGAGCATCACTCCCTTGTACATCCATTTTTTTGTCGTCGAGGTAGAAGCTTGCCATCGAGGTATAGGCAAAGGGCGCCAGCGCTTCTTGAGTGAAGATCATAAAGAAGTTTGGCTGCATGGTTTCCCAGTGCACGGCACGGATACTGGCGACCTTGACCTTAAGCTCTTGGTTATCAATCATGTAAGTCAGTGTATCGCCCAGCTTTAGCCCTAAACGCTCGGCAACACCTGACTCGACAGAAACCTCATCCGCCGCCTGATTAAAATGCCCTTCGACCAACTCGTTGTTGGCGGGCAAGGTATTGCGCCAGGTGAGATTAAGCTCGCGGGAGATCCCTACTCGCCCCTTCTCCCCCGCCTCGGCCTGCTCGTCGGAAATCAAGGTTTCACCATTGATTTGAGTCAAGCGGCCGCGAATCACGGGATAGATATCCGTTGCAGCTATGCCTTTTTGCGCCATAAAGTCATTTAATGGCTTAGCATCATCGGGGGCGATATTGACCAAGAAATAGTTGGGCGCATTCTCGGGCAGCTGTTTTTGCCACTCGTTCAGTAAATCCTGCCTCAGGGCCAAAATGGTCAGTAGTAATACCAAGGCCGCACTAAAGCCCACCAATTGCACCGCATTTTGCCGCGCGCGGCGGCGTAAACCCGCGAGTGCCAGTTGCAAGGGATTGGTGGTTTTCATGCCGACACTGTGACCAAGGCGGATCATCACAAAGCCCAAAATACTGAGCAATACGCCCAGTAGCAGCACAGCCGCGACCACCGTCAGTGTCAGCGCCCAGCTTTGGGAATACAAATATCCCAATAGTGCCATCGCCCCTAAACTGAGGAGTAAATGCAGCCACATGCCGAGCTGCAAACCTTCGAGCTGTCTTTGTAAGACCCGCAGTGGCGGAATCGCCAGCAGACGCATTAAAGGATAGGCTGAAAACATAAAGGCGCTGATAAGCCCGGTGCTGATCCCAAGCAGTAGCGGTCGCGTCAACGGCGGCGAATAGGCAGCGATTTCAGGGGGCAACAGTTGATTAATGCCTAAATCCAGCAGTGCCCCGCCGATTAACCCCAGCACAATGCCAAACAGTGTCACCAGCAGTAAATGGATGCCGAATAGCCGACGGATTTGTGTTGATGAGGCGCCAAAGGTTTTAAGCATAGCCACCACATCATAATGACGTTGGCAGTAACGCTGGGCAGCAATCCCAATCGCGGCGCAGGCCAGCGCAATACCGAGCAAGCTTGCCAGCAATAAAAAACGCTCCGCCCGCTTCACCGCGCCCGCTATCGGAGAGTCACCAGACTGCACATCGACCCAGCGCTGGGAATTATTCAGCAGCGGTTTAACGCTATTTTCAAAGGCGCTTAAGGCGCTTTCTTCACCCACAAATTGATACAGATAAGTCACTCGGCTGCCGGGTTGGATAACCCCTGTCTTGGCAACATCTTCAATCCGCATTAACACCACGGGGGAAGAAGCGAATGGGTTAAAACCCGCATCGGGTAAGCGGCTGATTTCTTGACTTAAACGAAACTCACTGTTGCCTAACTCCAGTGTTTTCGGGTATCCCAAGAGTCCCCCTAAGCGACTCTCGAACCACACCTCATCGGCGTAGGGCAAGCCTTGGGCTTTTTCATCTTGGCCATTGGCCGCTTTAAGTTCTATGTCGCCCTTAAGTGGATAACCAGACTCAACCGCACGCACTGTGACTAACTGAAACTTATCCCCCGCATACACCATGGAGTTAAATTGCATATTGGTCACATGCTTAAGACCAAGCTCGTCGGCCTTAGCCAGAATGCTGGCATCAATTGGAACGGGAGAGTCGATAATGCGATCGGCGGCGATAAACTGAGTCGCTTGCCCGTTTATCGCGACCTGCAAGCGCTCGCTGACTCGCGCAAGACCGCTAACCGACAGCACCGCCAAGGTAATCGCGAGGATAATCAATAACAACTGCCCCTGTTGCAGCTCTCGCTTAAACAGGCGCCATGCCAAATTAAGCTCCATGGGTTAGGCCTCCTTGGCACTTAATTCAAGGTTGTTATTCTCGCTGTGCGATTGGGCCGAATCTAACTCTTCCTGTAAGTGACCGTTGTCCATAACCAGTTGCCTTTGGCAGCGTTTCGCCAATTGCAAGTCGTGGGTGACCAAGATGAGCGTGGTGTGGCTCTCTTGGTTCAGCTCAAACAACATATCGGCAATTTTATGGCCGTTAACACTGTCCAAATTGCCGGTTGGCTCGTCGGCAAATAGCACCTTAGGTTCACAAATAAAGGCGCGAGCAATGGCTACCCTTTGCTGCTCGCCGCCGGATAGCTGTTTAGGTAAATGGGTCAAACGGTGGGATAACCCCACACGCCCCAGCATAGCCTCAGCCTTCTCCTTAGCATTTTTAACCCCAGCAAGCTCGGCAGGTAGCATCACATTTTCGAGGGCAGTTAAGGTATCAACTAACATAAAAGATTGAAAAATAAAACTCACTTTCTGCTTACGCAGTGCGGCTTTCTGTTCCTCATTGAGCGGTGATAGGGCTTGGCCATCGAGCCAAATCTCCCCCGACGTGGGGGTATCGAGCGCGGCGAGTAAGCCAAGCAGTGTCGATTTGCCCGAACCTGAGGGGCCTAATATCGCCACACTTTCCCCCTGCTTGACATCTAAGTTAATGCCCTTGAGGATAGTGAGCGAACCTTCCTGAGTAGTCACCGATTTTTCGAGGTTAACAACATTGATGGCACTGTTTTTTGAAACGACGTTAGACATAGGATCCTTCTTATACAAATCGTTCTTGCGTCAATCGCTTAGATGCAAGCAGATGGCAAAGGCCGTGAGCGCCTGCATCCTGTTAAGTCTGTTTATAACCACGCCAGTTCAGGCGGCGAAAGTGTTGATCCTCGGCGATAGCTTAGGTGCCAGCTATGGCATGTCGGAACAAGTAGGCTGGGTGGCGCTGCTGCAAAAAAATTTACCCGAGCATGAATTTACCAATGGTTCGGTGAGCGGTGAAACCACAGCGGGCGGTTTGCGTCGTTTGCCTGCGCTGCTCGATTCCGTGGCCCCCGATTTGGTGGTGGTCGAACTCGGTGGTAACGATGGTTTACGTGGATTCCCCCCGACGCAACTCAAAAATAACCTAATCCAAATCATTACCCTAGCGAAAAATAGCGGTGCTAAAGTGCTACTGACCGAAATCATGGTACCGCCTAACTATGGCCCTCGCTATACCCAAAAGTTCACCCAAGTGTATCAAGAGATTGCTAAAGACGAGGAGATTGCATTAATTCCCTTCTTTATGCAGGACATTGCTCCCCACCCTGAGTTGATGCAAAGGGACGGAATTCATCCCAATGAAAAGGCCCAAGAGAAGATCGCCACTTGGATGCAACCTTGGATTGAAAAAGCATTAACTCAATAAAATCGCTGCAATTTTAAGCTAATAAACAGCTTGCTGATGTAAAGTTGCATTTAAGCGATAAAAACATGCTCCAACGCAACATTAACGCCTGAGATAAACAGTAAAATTCGTGTTAGCAAATGGTTAACCCAACAAGGAGTCAATATGTCCCTTAGCCATCAGCAAAAAGTGTACATACCCAAGGAAGCTCGTACCAACCAGTACATCACCGCCGAAATTAAAGTCACGGATGAATTACTGGCGCAATACCCCGATTACCATAGCTGTTATCAAACCTTAAGCCGCATTATTTTTAACTTGGCAGAACAACACGATCTCCGTAACGTTCATGTGATCACTAACGATAAACTGCCAGTCGTGCGTTACCACACCGAAGCCTATTGTTTCCAAACCGCTGAACAAATTCTGTTTTTTTACAATCCCGCCTATCACGAGGCACAAAACCTGTTTACCGAAGACAACTACCGCGCCCGCAAACTGCGTATTGTGTTTTTAGCGACAGGCGATGAGATCCGCAGCAACTCAGCCAATTTCCATACCCGAGTACGAGAACTCCTAAACGAATTAATGCCTAAGCTGCCGATTAAAGATCTCAAAGTGAAGATCCGCGACCACCAGCATTTATCCTATGATTTATTTGCTAAATCAAAAGGTAATAAAGAAACCTACGGCTATAAACTCAGAGCCATTGCACCAAGATACAAGGCCAGAAAATGTGACCTGCCGGAAAATGTTAGCTCACTCACCTATGTCACCGTCAGCCTGCCGCTGAGTCGCAAACTCAAACAAGGTTTACTACCCGACTCCGCAACGGACTTTAGCCCGTTATATCAACATCTTGAAGATAACTTCCTCAAGGCCGCAGCTAATAAGCAATTAACGCGTTTAGCTATGATCGCCAACGGCTTAACCCCCTTAGTGCGGAACAGTAAGTTTGAGAAACTCGACAGCAAGGCCGAAGTGCAAATGATCGGTTTTGACCCGAACGCAACCGAGCAACAAGTGATCCGCCGCTGGGATGCCGACAACTTAGTCGAAGCCGCGCATTTTACTATCGTCGCGGGCGCCAAGGACTGTGATGACTCCGGCTATGGCCGTTTTATGAATAACGTCGAAGCCGCGCTGAAAACCTTTGCCGCCGAGATTGGGCTAGATCCAGAGCGTGAAGATCTCGTGGTGCGCTTCCACCAGCACATTAGCTACCAGCTCTAATCATTCGCTATAGCACAACCTAAAACAAAGGGCGCATCTGCGCCCTTTCTATCTTTTATTCCAAAGCATTAGGCTCATACGATGCTCTGCACTAAAGAGCGCTAACTTGGCTTTAGCCAACCTTTTATCAGCTTGACTACTTTATCGTAGTCATCATCAAAACTGTGGCCACCGCTTAACTCCATCACAGTGACATTGGGCTGCTTGACCTCAGGGCATAAATGCAGCGGCGCATCGTCCTCTTTACCATAGAGGCAAAGCATAGGCACAGTGGTTTGTTTGTTCACTTCGGGCAAGGTTAAGTAACGAGCCGATTGATTATCCGAGGTGACAATCTCGCTCACGTGGATTTCAAAATCCGAAGATTGTGAAGGAGAGAGCAGCACAGCCCCCAAGACATTCTTCCGATACCGGGCGGGCATCTCATTTAGCACAAAGGGGATAACTTCGGCCCCAAAGGAATAACCAATCAAAATCACTTTTTGCGTGCCAAATTCCGCCTGGTACTTGTCGATTATGGCTAAGGTATCTTGGGTGACATCTTTAGGATCTTTTTGTTTCCAATAGTATTTCAGCGAGCTCCAGCCGACCACAGGCCAGCCCTGCTGCTGTAAAATGCCCCCAACGGCTTTATCAAGGGTCGCCCAACCGCCATCGCCACTCAAAAAAATCACCAGCGGTGGTTTGGTATGTGATGATGCAGCGTTTACCTGAGTTGATGGTTCGACAGGCAACAGGGTCAGCCCCAGATTATCGGTAAACTCATCGGCAAAGGCGTTAGCAGTTGAACATAAAAGTAAAACGCTCAGTATCTTGATTAAGGATTTCGTCATCTCGCACCTACTTTTTAAATACGCCAGTTGCACCACGACTCGTTAAGGTCACCAAACTACCCACCACTACGGGTAAAGAGAGTCCGCCATAACAAATCAAATACTTAGCTTCCCATCTTGGATTAAACTTATCCTTATACCTTCTAAGCCCCTGAAAGTTGTAAAATTTATTCCCCTTCTTATAAACCGTTTTGGCAAGCTTGGTCCAAAACGGCACCAAGGCTCTATCGGTTAATCCTGACATGGGCGCCATGCCAAGATTAAACTGCTGATATCCTAGTTGTTTGCCCCAAAGCAATAGCTCAGTAAACAAAAAGTCCATTATGTTGCTGCCCGATAAATTCGGCAGATAACGCATCAAATCAACGGAGAACTCTATTTTGGCGCCACTGGCCCACACATTGGAAAAGGCCACCAGCTCGCCATTCAAATACACTAAGGCCATTGGCGTAGCGCACAGGTAAGCGGCGGAGAAATAACCAACCGAAAATCCCTTCTCTCGCCCCTGTTTGGCCTTAAGCCAACTGGTTGAAATTGCCTCTAATGTTGGCAATAGACTCTGCACTTCACTGGCATCGACAACTTTAAAGCTCAAGCCTTCCCTTAATGCCTTGGCATGGCTCTGCCGCAAACTGCGATACTTACTCGACTGCAACTCAAATTCCGCTAAGGACACTATGGCCTCTTCGCCGAGTTTATACAGGCTCAACCCTTGCTCTAAAAAGTGGGGTAAATACTTTTGCGTCACTTGATAAAACACTGGCCAGCCATCGTAGGCGTCACACAGCTCGCGAAACTGCCACAGGAGATCATCAAATTTATCTGGATTACCGATAGGATCGCCCATCACCACCCAGCAATGTCCGGCGCGGGCATACATTAAGAAGGCATCTTTTTCTTCATTAAATAACAGCGATTTATCTTGAACTAAGGCAAGATAACCGTGGCTACTCGGCGCATTGGCAACAATCTCCATGGCGCAGTACAAGGCCGAGCTATCTAGGCGACTGGTATGGGGTTTTCGCACCGCAAGCACATAGCGAATGGCAAAGCCGAGTAGAATCGCGAGAGCTATCGCACCGCCCCGTAACGCACGGGACACATGGCTATCCTGCGAGAAGGTTAACCAGAGCGAATGGTCATAATCCACATCTTGGTAGGCAAAAAACAACACCCACACCATTAAAAACAATGCTGCGGCGAGAGATAATAACCAGCCGAAGGAATATTTAACGCCCACAATCGAACCTTGGCGATAAAACACCTGTTCACAGGGCAGCATTAATAAATAGATAAGACCGAGTGCCAGAGAAATCTGCCATTCAGCGCCCTTAAGCACAATAAAGACAATGGCTACTAATAATAGCTTTTGGGTGAGTACAAAGGCTTTTTGATAACGCTTAAACAAGCCATGGGATAATAACAGTAGCGAAATACCACTGGCACTCAATATTAAGCTCGACAATTCGACTATCGGCAGTGGCACTATCTCCCCTAGCCAATGATATTTGTGCACAATGGAAGGGTTAACCACTGACAGCAATAAAACTAAACCGACAGAAAACACACTGATGCTTAATAGTGGTGGTAATAATTGCCTGACAATATGTAAATCAATATTTATCTTAGATAATTTATCCTTATTATTTAATACCAAGCCTGCCACAAAATAAATCAGGGCCAGCATAAAAGGCACAATATAATAAATGACCCGATACACAATCACCGAGCCCAGTATTTGCTCAACGGGTAAATACTGGGATAAGGTCACTGTTACTACAGATTCAAAAACACCAATCCCTCCAGGCACATGGGCAAGGACCCCGATCGCATTCGCCACAAAGAAAATACTGAGCACTTGAAGGTAACTTAACCCATCCACCGCAGGCAGCAGGCAATAAAATAATGCTCCCACCACTAACCAATCGAGTGTCGAAACCACAAACTGCTTTAACGACTGAGACAATACGGGAGGCGCGAACTCAAACCCACGAAAATATATCGTTTTTTTACGCCACAGGCTGAACAGAAAATAGCCTACAACACCGAGCAACATCAGAACGCCAAACACACGGCTCAAGGAAAACAGCCAAGTCGGCAATGGCAAATCAGCCAGTTGCTGCACCGGGAAGTTAATCAGCGCGATACCACAAATGAAGAATAACCCGAGGAAAAAAGTCACCGAGCAGGCGAGCACTATTTGAGTTATTTGATTTCCGCTTAACCCTAACTCTGAATAAAACTTATAGCGTATCGAAGTGCCTGTGAGTAATGAAAATCCTATGGTATTGGAAAAGGTAAAGGCTAAAAATGAAACGGGAGCGACCTTTTGATAGCTTAATGATGAGCCAAGTTGTTTAATCGCAAGATAATCATACAAGGTCAAGATTAAGTAGCTTGTCACAGTCAATGCAACGGCAAGCGCAAGCTGTGAAAATGAAAATAATTTAACCTCAGCCAAAATATCATTTAATTGATAATCCTGTTCAAGGTTATACAAAAGCAATAACGAGACTGTGAATATTAGTAAGCTAATAATCACCCGAATGCGTCTCCCCATTTTCATCTCCACATATTGTTTAAGGGGCAAATCAAGGTTAATGGCTATTATTGATAAAGCATTAAATCTGAATTAACTTTAATTTATTATTAAGCACTGTTTTAGCGAAAGATTTTTAACATAGTGATTTTTGAGTGGCAATCAAATTAAGTGTTAACTAGATGATGTTTTATTCATCTTGTAACAAGTATGTTTTAATTTGCATTAATAATATCCAACCGCCTTATCTGAACATAAAAACACCAGTAAGGGTATTCAGTCCCCCCAACCACTCACCCATATTTTGGGATAAGTATGTTGAGCTTAAATCGAGTCGCGTAACACCATCTCCCCTTAACGCAGCGATGACTTGCACCATTTTGGCCATATTTCACATTGCCTTTTGCTGCCCCTAGCGCATTCTGTTAACGAAATAATAACAAAAAGCAGGAGCACCTATGTTCAACAAGACGACACACCCACTGGCAAAGAAGGGCGTTAAGGCGACACCGCGCCACCTTTGGCCGAGTAACTCCCACAGGAATAAAACTCAAGCTAAGGCGAATTGGCTAATGCCAACTGGGGTCGCCCTACTGATGGCTTTTAATCTCACGGGTTGTTTTTCTGACGATGATCCAGCACCAGAGGTCGTCACGCCACCCGTGGTTCAGCCCCCTGAAACGGGCCCCACCTTCCCCGAAGGCGCCATCAAAATCCTACCGGGGGATAATCTCACCACCCGTATTCAAGAAGCCTTAATCAACGCGCAAAGTGGCGCTGTGATTGTGCTACCAAAGGGCACCTTTAATATCGATTCAACATTACTGTTCGATGGCGACGTGGATGGGGATGGCAGTTATGCCAAAAACGTCACTATCATGGGCTACGGGATGAAGGACACTATCCTCAATTTCGCCCAAGCCAACTCGGGGGATGGGATTTTCGTGCAAAATGCGCTGAACATTACCATTCAAGATCTGTCAGTCAATGAAGCCAAAAACAACGGTATCAAGCTTAAAAATACCAATGGCATCATACTGCGCCGCGTGGGGGCGGTGTGGGAAGGTGAGCTCGACAAAGATAACGGCGCCTATGGTCTGTATCCCGTTGAGTGTGAAAACATTTTGATTGAAGACAGCTATGTCCGCGGCAGTGCCGATGCGGGGATTTATGTGGGCCAATCCCAATATATTGTGGTACGCCGCAATATCGCCAAAGAAAACGTTGCCGGGATCGAAGTCGAAAACTCTAAGTATGCCGATGTGTATGACAACGAAGCCATGGGCAACACTGGCGGGATTTTAGTGTTCGACTTGCCGATCAACAACCACAGATACGGCTCTAGTGTGCGGATTTTCAACAACAAAGTGTATGACAACAACACGCCTAACTTCGCCAACGCCTCGGCCAACCCAGCTGGTGTGCATATAGTGCCGCCAGGCACTGGGGTGATTGTGCTGTCGACCGCCGATGTGGAAATCTTCAATAACGAAATTACCCATCACGACACCTTAGGGGTGACTGTCAGCAGCTTCTTTATTGCAGAACCCGATATGACCTCCTTTGTCGGCAACTATGGTCAACCAGGTCAAGCCATTGAAGATGGCTGGCGCCCAGTGCCGCGCAATATCTACTTGCACGATAACGTGATCACTGACTATGGCAGCAAGCCTAAAGGCTATTTAATTCAAGATATTATCCGCGCGTATGTCATCAGTCACGGCACCTTGCCCGGCGTGCTCTACGATGGCTTAGGGGAAATGCTTGCCAATAACGGCACCGCCGCTTACCTAGGTTTGAAAGAGGCACCCTTTGCCACAGATGGCAGCGATAACGTCTGCGCCAGTGATAACGGTGATGTGTCCTACGGCAGACTCTATGCCAACAGCAACACCGACATCAGTATCGCCGACGTGCAATACGAGAAGACCCAGAACAACCTGCTGAAATGTACCCAGGTGAGCCTACCCGTGCACACAGTCACCTTCGCGGGCCAAGTGTTTGGCTGCGGGGTTGACGATAATACCGCGGGCTGTGATGGCGGCGTGCTAGTTGGCGGCGGTGGTACTATCGGTGAAGGCGAAGGCGGTTTAGTGGGTGATGGTGACCAAAGTCTTTGTCAGGCGACGGGTTCAAACGTCAGTTGGGATGCGCTGCTAAAAGCAAACTGCCCTAAACTGTCGGATTACAATCTGTTCAGCGATGCCAAAAACCCCACGACAGGGCCTAATTCGGGCGGTGTCCCTTACGATCTTAACACTCAGCTCTTTACCGACTACGCCAGTAAATACCGCTTTGTGTATTTGCCTTCGGGACAAAAAGCCAGTTACTCCGAAAACGAAGCGTTTGATTTCCCAGTGGGTAGCGTTATCGTCAAAACCTTTGCCTTGCCAAGCGATACCAGTAAGCGTGGGATCAGTAACGAGAGTTTGATTGAAACCCGTTTGCTGATCCATCGTCCAACAGGTTGGAGCGCCCTGCCCTATGTGTGGAATGCCGACAAGACAGATGCGACGCTGGCGAAAGCCGGTGCAATTAGCAGCCAAACCTTAAGCCATAAAGGAGAAAGCCTCACCTTTAATTACATGGTCCCGAGCATGAACCAATGTAAGCAGTGCCACCAGTTTAAGGCCGATGACAACAGCAACGCCGTGTTTGTGCCTATTGGTCCTAAGGCGCGCCATTTAAACCGCAATTACAGCTATCAAGATGGCACCATGAACCAACTGCTGAAATGGGAAAGCCTAGGTATTTTGCAGGGATTACCAAACCTGAGCCAAGTACCACAAGTGCCCGCCTACCACGATGGTGATGAAGCCACTGTCGCAAGCTTAAGCGATACCGCATTAATGCAAACGGCAAAAGGTTATCTCGACATCAACTGCGCCCATTGCCATAGACCCGAGGGCAACGCCTCTAACACCGGCCTTAAACTCGAATACTGGCGTGGCTACAGTGATGATGCCGGTTTCTCCCACGGTACCTGTAAATCGCCGGTCGCCTATGGCGGTGGAAACTTAGGTTTCGACGTAGTGCCTGGCAATGCCGCTGAGTCCATCATGCACTTTAGAATGCAAAGTACGACCCCGGGCGATCGTATGCCTGAAATCGGTCGCAGCCTATCCCATGATGAAGGCGTGGCGCTGATCAGCGAATGGATTAAACGCCTGCCTGCAGCAAGCTGCTCGCACTAGCGTTAACGGTAACAATGGGTGAAAGCAGGCTTGCAATCACCCACTTGCTTACCACTCCAAGACTGAGCGACATCCAGACAGAGAAGGCCGACTTAGGCCTTCTTATTTCAAGCAACAGCTTAAAGAGCGGATAATCCAATGAAAAACCGCCTAACACTCATCGCAATATTCAGCCTAACGATGTTAGTAACAGCCTGTGGCGGCGGTGACAGCCAAAGCAGCGATAATGGCCAAACGCCGACTCCGCCGACGACACCAACTGTACCGACAACGCCCACCAGTCTGTGCGTGAATACCACTGGGCAAGTTAACTGGCCCGCCTTAATGGCAGAGGATTGCCCGGAATTAAGTCAATACGGGCTCTTTATCGACCCCGAAAACCCTACCGCGCAGCCGCAAGCACCGGGATTTGGTTATCAGCTCGCTACGCAGCTGTTTTCTAATTACGCCAGTAAATACCGCTTTATCTATTTACCCGCAGGCAGCAGCATGCAATACCAAGCGCAGGAGGCATTCGAGTTTCCAACTGGCGCCGTGCTGGTCAAAACCTTTGCTCTGCCACAGGATACAGCTATAACAGGCATAGCCAACGAAACCCTTATCGAAACGCGGCTATTGATAAAACGCTCCCAAGGCTGGACGAGTTTGGTTTATCAATGGCAACAAGGTGAAGCAAAGCTGCTTACCGCGAGCGCAAGCGTGCATCATACCCTGATTAATCAAGGCCAAAGTCAAAGCTTTGATTACAACATACCGAGCCGCGCCGAGTGCAAAATTTGCCACCAGATCAATCAAGATAACAGCAGTCAAATCATCCCGATAGGCCTTAAAGCCCATCTTTTGAATCGCGATATCATCGACCAAGGGCAAAGCGTCAATCAACTCAGCCTGTGGGCTAAGCAAGGCAAGCTTGAGCAGTTACCCGAGTTAAGCCAAGTCGCTAAAACCTATGCCATAGACAACCTCCAAGCCGATTTAACCAGCCGTGCTAAGGGCTATTTAGATGTTAACTGCGCCCATTGCCACAGCGCCAAAGGCTATGCCAGCATCTCCGGCTTACGCCTTGGGTTTTATATCGACCATACCAGCTATCAATATGGGATCTGCAAACAACCACCGGGGTGGGATGGTGGCCCTAAAGGACTCGATTACGATATCGTTCCCGGCAATGCCGACCACTCGATTCTGCTCTATCGCCAAACGCTGTCAGAACCTAAAGATCGCATGCCGCCCATTGGTCGCAACCTTGAGCACCAAGAAGGCGTGGAATTAATTCGTCAATGGATAGATTCACTGGCACCGAGTTTAGGGAATTGTACTTAGATGGATGACTAGCACTTATCAACGCTTAGGAAAGAGATACAGGCAATGGCTGTGTCTCTACACAACCACCAAATGATTTAACTATGGTTTTAACGGCAAAATAGCGGCTTTAACGGCAAGGTTCACTCAATCGCCTTGTTTAGTCAGCCCGTTAACCACCATTTAGCCGGCTAAAATACCCAGGCGGATGGCCAATCCAATGCTTAAAGGATTGACGGAAATGGCTAACATCGCTGTAACCTAAGGTCTCGGCAATCGCCTCAATATCCAACTCGTTAGCTAAAATCAACTCGACCGCCCTTTGGCAACGCACCTGATCGACTAAACGTTGGTAACTCGAGCCAAGCTGTGCCAGCTTACGCCGAAAGCTGCGATCGCTCATATGCAGTTGCGTCGCCATGTCATCTAAATGGAGCACTTGGGGAAAATGTTCGTTGATTGCCCCCAGCACGGTTTCGATAAAGGATGTGGTTGATACCGACGCGGTCTTTTCGGCGTAGGCAGGGAAAGGATACTGGATGGCAAGCGCGAGATGGTTGAGGGAAATGCTCCATTCGTAATATTCGCAATTAAACTGCACCCTAGCCCCCGTTGCCTGAGTTAAAAAACGCTCATCGCGGACAGGTTCCGCCAAATGGATTTGCCTAAGCGTTATCGCCTCCCCCGTGAGCTCTCTGGCAAGCCCTAACAGCGAACCAATGCTGTGCAGAAATTGAAATCCATATTGTGCTTTGTCGATACGGCCAGTATTTAGCCAACGAATGCAAACACAGTCTTCTTCTAGGCGCACTAAGGTGTCGGTAAAACTGCCAACCAGTTGGGGATGATTGACCACAAACTGCAGGCAGGCCTGTAGAGAAGTCAACTGCGCCAGATGGGGCAAGAGCACATCTAAACTACTCACCCGATAGCTTAGGCCTAATTTAGTGCCAATATCGGGGTCGCCGCCCTGCAAACGTAAAAACTCCATCGCATATTCTACCTGCCACACAAACACAAACTGGCAATGATTGAGCTCTGCTAGGCCAACGCCGATATGTTCACAGACTTGCTGTAAGGCGTTTTCGCCTAACTGCGAGGCAATAAAATCGAGAATATTACGTAGCTCAAATGCGGGATAGGTTTGATCACCTACCATCAGGTTCGTCTTGTAGTCGACGCGCTGTAACATGGAAAATCCTTAATTTGATTTGTTCAGCTTTTAATTCCCTAGGTGATTAGTTGTATAAGATCTCGCTTATTTTGAATAGTCTTAAACCAAACTTAATGTTAAAAAAATGTATTATTTTATTTCGCGCTCGGACAAAACAAAAACGCCTGCATATTCGCAGGCGTTTTCATCAGGATTGAGTTAACTCGTCGGCTTACATGGGACGATTTTTCTCAACTAATCGATTAAAAATCGCATTTACCGATAAAGACGCACCATGGGCGATTTTATCTGCCAACTTCTTACGGACTTGGTAGCGCAACTTGTACACAGTACGTTCGCCAGCTAACTGCATTAACACATCATCACTGGTTGAAATCGCATCGATAAGACCTAATTCAACCGCCTGTTGACCGTACCAATGTTCGCCCGTGGCCACCTTAGCCAAATCGAGCTGAGGACGATACTTGCTCACGAAAGCTTTAAACAACACATGGGTTTCTTCCAGCTCCTGTTGGAACTTCTGTCTGCCTTCGTCAGTATTTTCGCCAAACACGGTTAAGGTGCGCTTAAAATCACCGGCCGTGTGTTGCTCGTAGTCGATTTCATGTTTCTTCAATAAACGGTTGAAGTTAGGCAACTGGGCAACGACACCGATTGAACCTACGATGGCGAATGGCGCGGCATACACTTTGTTTGCCACACAGGCCATCATATAACCACCGCTGGCAGCGACCTTATCCACGCAAATCGTTAATGGGATTTCGGCCTGACGCAGACGGTCAAGCTGGCTAGAGGCCAGACCGTAGCCATGCACCATGCCACCGCCACTTTCGACATTCACCACCACTTCGTCGCCCTTTTCGGCAATGGTTAAAATCGCGCTGATTTCTTCCCGCAGTGAAGCTACTTCGGCGGCATCAATACTGCCTTTAAAATCAATAACAAAAACTTTGCCTTTGCTGTCTTCTTCGGCCGCTTTTTCCTTCGCCTTTTCGTCCGCTTTCAGCTGTTTTTCGTAGGCTTTAAACTGCTTCTTCGACAGCAGTTCTTCCTTCAAGCTGTGTTTAAGCTCTTCCAGTTCTTCTGAAAGATTGGTGATCCTCAGTTCACCTTTATCCGATTTGTGCTTCACCGTGGACGCGAGCACCACAATAATCACAGCAACAAGCGCAACCACTATTGTCACGGCTTTCGCTAAAAACATGCCATATTCGTATAGAAATTCCAAAGTACTCTCCGTTGGGGCCTAAGGTGATCCGGTTTAGTGCGCGCTATTCTAACAGTCTAAAGCGCCATAAAAAAACCCAGCAAAGGCTGGGTTTTTAGGATTTTACACGCGACTAGTTAGAACAGGTCGCAATCACGCTTGGATCGGTGACGAAAATCGTCGCTTCACCTTTACCTGCGGTAGAAGCATAGGTCGCCACTTGCGTCTGCATCTCAACGGTTGCCGCGGCAGCCATACCATCCGTTGAACTCTTCTCACTTGGGTCAACAATTGAGCTATGGTGCCCCTTAGCAAAACGCACCGCACCAGAACCTTTGGTGGTTGCATCCACACAAGGCAGACCGATTGCCGAGATCAACGGCTCAGTGCCTGAGAGCGGGAAGTTATCGACGCGATTAGGTAACACTTGGTCAGGTAAGTTACCGTTACCATCACCCGCGATTTCGATTAAGTGCACGGGTAATCCCGTTGCTTTCAACATACCTGCATGGTTAACCGGATCCGCCGAATCCACCGCCGTTTGCACCGCAAAGGCAAAGGTTGGAATAAACTGCGCATAAACCCCTTGTACTAAGGCCGCATATTCTGGGCTGCCTGGCTCGTATCCCGCAGTATTGGCTTTATCCACTAATGCTTGGAACGTCGATGAGGCAGTCACATTGCTAAACAGCACTGGGCCAAAGGTCGCAGAACCGGCAAACGCGCCCGCTAAACCACCCGCTGGTGCTGCCAGAGAGACCGCATTGATGGCATAAGGGTTAGGTAGCGCTTCGCCCGTGCTTGGATTTTTCATGCCCGTGCTGGCATAAGTCGCAAAGTCGGTGCCGACAATCGCACCTAAACTTAAGCCCTGCGCGCTAATCTTGGAAATATCGAATACTTGTGGTTGACCAGCCTGTGCAAGCCCCTGCGCTAAACCCGTTAAGGCTAAACGCACGACAAGGTGATCCATGGTGGCCTGACGGAAGTTATCCCGCACCGACAGCGTGCTTGAGATATTCACGAAGACGAGTGGATTACCATTCTTAAAGGCATCAGGTGTACCAATCACGTTACCGAAGGAAGGGTCGGTTGCCGATACTTCGTAAATCCCATCCCCATTGGCATCAAACGAGCGGGCACCATGCAAAGGCATATCGATGGCCACCGTTGCCACGCCCATAGCGGCATAGCTACCCGCATAGGCTAATGACATTTCCTTACCACCGCCTAAACCATGCAGCGCAATCGTCGTTGGCCAACCAGAAGTCGGTGGGGTAAAGGTTAAACCTTGTTGCTGATAGAAGGCCGCGAGTTTGGTCGCATTCGGCATAGAAATCAGTACAGGTACCGTTTCATAACCTTTAATCGCAGGGATGGGGTTAAATTTGGTTAAATGCTTGGTTTTATCCGCAGCCGTTCCATCATCGAGCAGCCAGGTTTTACCCGCCATCAAAGAAGGATTCGCTAACGCATCGGCAGGGTTCGCAATCCCATTGGCCACCGCCTGCATACCAAAGTTGGTTTGACTTAAGGTACCCGCTTGCAGCGCTAATAATACCGAAACAGGGCTATCACCTTGGGCTTTCCAGCGGCCATTGATCAGCGGCTGACCTGCCGATGACAGGCAGCTGACTGAGGAGCAGTCACCGTAAATTGGCAATTTAATCTTAGCGGTATAAACGTCGGCTAGGTTCGATACTACATACGCCGCGCCATCTGCTGGCGTTAAGCCTGCAGCCTGCGCCACAGTGTAACCCGCAGGCGTTGGCATTTGCGCAAAACTTGGGGCATAAGGTGCGCCCTGTGCCATCAAGAGTTTTGTGGTTTCATAGACGTTTGCAACCGATTGAGTGGTAAACAAGCCTGAATAGGTAATGGTTGAAGTATCGACATTGTGTGCCGCTGCAATCCCTTTCTCATAGCTGTTGACTAAGGTTTGTAGCATCAATTGGTCAGGCGTTTCTAAGGGTAAGGTGTTGATATCCATCTTCAACGTACCATAGGTCGTTGAAGGGGCAATGCCACGTCCCTCTGAATCCTGGATTAACTTGGTTGTTGCATAAATATAAGACTGGCCAGCTTTAAGCGGTTTGAGTGGCACAATAACGACTTTGTTACCCGATGCCGTTGAGACGAAATCCACCCCAAATTGTAATTCCGCACCGACTTTACAGGCAGAGACTGACGGTTTAGTTGTACATTCAGTATCCGATGACAACGGACCACCCACAGTGGCCTCAAACATTCTCACTGCGCCCGGTTGAGCAACCGATGCCGCCATCAGGGTCAGTTGGGTACCATCATGGTCTTTTGCTAAATCGATATCGATTGAAATGGGTGATGTGGTTGACCATCCATCTAAGGCACCAAGGGCAATTTGTGGATCGACATAGTTCCCCGAACTTTCACCCGGGATTGATAAGGTGCCATCCGTGGTGCCACTGAACAGCAAATCATTAGGCAAAGGCACTTTAGCATTCGCGGGGTCAAACACCATATGGGATTCAGGGATGAGCGGCTCTGTCTTATCCTTGAGTTCGTTATAACTGTCCTCGCCACATCCTGTGAGGCCCAGTGCTGATGCAATCGCAACACACAAAATGAGTCTTTTCATTTTTTTTCCCCAAATCTTGTTGTAATAGTTTTGTTTTCCCCAAGAAATTAGTCACAATAGCGCAAAAGCTATGACTAATAGGGCTTATGTTAGCCCCTAACTCGTTTCAAGTTAACGTAAAAGTATTGAGTTAGCCACAAGTTTGTCACAAACATTTTAGCTATTTATAACAAAGTTTCATTCATTTGTTTGAAACATGCGTTTAGCAATTCGGCGACTCTAGAAGTGGCGGGCATTTTCGCCAAGAGGAATAAAAGGCTCATGTTGGAATATCAAGCAGCAAAAGATTTACTCCAAGGTAAAACCATCCTGGTGACAGGCGCTGGCGCAGGTATCGGTCGCGCGGCGGCCATTGAATTTGCCAAACACGGTGCTACCGTGATTTTACTCGGTAAAACCGTCAAAAAACTCGAAGCCGTATACGATGTAATCGAACAGGCGGGTTACCCAACGCCAGCCATTGTGCCGTTGGATTTAAAAGGCGCCACCGAACAAAACTACCGCGACATGGCCGAAACCATTGGCGAGCAGTTTGGTCACTTAGATGGTCTGTTGCACAACGCCAGTTTACTCGGCGCCTTAGGCCCATTTGAACACATCGATATTCCATCACTCGAAGATGTACTGAAAGTCAACGTCACCTCACAGGTCATGCTGACCAAGGCCCTGTTGCCTATTATGCGCCAAGCACCCAGTGCCTCGATTATCTTTACCTCAAGCAGTGTTGGCCGTCAGGGCCGCGCCTACTGGGGCCCCTATGCCTTCTCTAAATTTGCTACCGAAGGCATGATGCAAGTGCTCGCCCACGAATGTGATGGCACTTCTGTACGCGTTAACAGCATTAATCCAGGTGCGACTCGCACCGAAATGCGTGCAAAAGCATACCCTGCCGAAAATCCATTAGATTTAAAAACGGCCGAAGAAATCATGCCAACGTATCTCTATTTAATGGGACAGGACTCTAGCGACATTAACGGTCAGCAATTTAACGCTCAATAGGCCGTGCTGCTCTAACGCATTGATACCTAGAAAATAAAGGGAGCCCTACGCTCCCTTTATTTTATCGGCCGCAGAAAGCAAAAAAGGCCGCATGCGGCCTTTTTACAGAGAGACTTAACATCACTCGAATGATATTAACTGCGCTGACGTGTTGGCTTAGCCTTAGGCGTTGCTGTCACTTTATGCTTGCGTACAGCGCGGCGAATTTTAGCGCTCTTCACCTGAGCACGGGCCACACTGTGTTTATCGGCAGCCAGCATAGTGCGAGTTTCAGGTTCAAGACCCGCTAATTGGCGCAGGTAGTTAACTTGCTCAATTGGCAATTCAACCCAGCCACCACGTGGCAGAGATTTAGGCAATTCCACCATACCGTAACGCACACGGATAAGACGGCTGACTTGCACCTCTTGGGATTCCCATAAACGACGCACTTCGCGGTTGCGGCCTTCACGTAAACATACGTGCCACCATTGGTTCATGCCCTCACCGCCCGCGGCTTTAATGGCATCGAACTGCGCCATACCGTCTTCCAACATTACGCCGGTACGCAGACGTTGTACCGCAGCCTCAGGCACTTCACCAAAGGTACGTACCGCGTATTCGCGTTCGACTTCGTTAGACGGGTGCATTAAACGGTTTGCTAATTCACCGTCGGAGGTAAACAGCAATAAGCCTGAAGTGTTGATATCCAGACGGCCGACCGCAACCCAACGGGAGTCACGCACTTTCGGCAAACGGTCAAACACGGTTGGACGACCTTCAGGGTCTTTACGGCTACAAATCTCACCTTCGGGTTTGTGATAGGCGAGTACGCGGCAAATCACATCGTCGGCGGACTTAAGCGATACGGCTCTACCATCAATACGAACCTTCGCATCGGCTTCGATACGGTCGCCAAGATTGGCAATCACGCCATCAATACTAACTCGGCCTGCAGCAATCCATGCCTCCATCTCACGACGGGAGCCATGGCCTGCACGGGCCAAGACTTTCTGCAATTTTTCACTCATTAGTATCTTGCTCTTCTGACTGTTCAGGCGTTACTTTCAAACCTGAAAATACCGCCTGCAATGACTCAGTATCCGTAAGCGCAGGTAAATCCGCTAGGGTATCTAAGCCAAAATAGGCTAAAAATTCTAAGGTCGTGGCGTAGAGTGCGGGTCGCCCCGGGACTTCTTTATGACCAACGACTTTAATCCAATGTCTATCTGACAAACTTTTAATGATATGGCTGCTAATGGCCACACCACGCACCTGCTCAATATCGCCACGGGTCACGGGTTGACGATAGGCGATCACCGCCAAGGTCTCTAATGTTGCCCGCGAATACTTAGGTGCTTTTTCCTGCCACAGGGGCTGCAAAAAAGGACTCAGGACTTCCAAGGTCTGGAAGCGATAACCTCCAGCCACTTTCACAAGTTGAACACCCCGTTCCTGATAATCCTGCTGCAACTCTTCCAATGCGGCTTTGATTTTGTCTCTGGAAACACTGAAATCCGCCAACACGGTTTCTTTCAACATTTTCACCGACAAGGGTTTCCCCAATACAAACAGACTCGCTTCTATAAGCTGTTTTAATTGAATTGGATTTATCTGCATCAATTAATAGGCCTTTACGTAAATAGTTGAAAACGGCTCTGTTTGGTACAATTCCACTAATAATTCTTTGACCAATTCCATTAGCGCTAAAAAGGTCACCACCACTCCGGCACGGCCTTCTTCGACGCTAAATAAACGCTCAAAGGGCGTAAACGTCTCGCTATTAAGCATGGCTAAAATTTGGCTCATGCGCTCGCGGGTCGATAACTGTTCACGCTTAACATGATGATCTTCGTTGGCATCGATACGTTTAAGCACTTCGCCAAAGGCGCGGGCGATTTCAAATAACGATACATCAGGCGGGATCACCAAAGGTTTGATATTCGGTGAAGGTGCCGCGGTTGCTTGAAACACATCGCGTTCAAGCCGAGGTAAATCATCAATTTTTTGCGAGGCTTCTTTGATAACCTCATAGGCCTTCAATTGACGGATCAACTGGGCCCGCGGATCTTCCTCCACTTCATCTTCCGCCACCATACGCGGCAGCAGCAGACGGGATTTAATCTCAGCCAGTGTTGCCGCCATGACCAAATAATCCGAGGCCAGTTCGATACGCGCCTGAGTGAGCATCGCGATATATTCTAGATATTGCGCGGTGATCTGCGAAATGGGTAAATCGACAACATCTAATTTTTGTTTACGGATCAAATACAAAAGTAAGTCGAGCGGCCCTTCGAAGGACTCCAAGAACACTTCTAACGCCTCAGGTGGAATAAACAAATCCTGCGGCATTTCGGTCATCGCCTGACCGCGAACAACGGCTAAGGGTAAACTTTGTTGCGTGCCCTGCATCCGCTATCCCCATGTAAAACAATCGTTTTTAAACGGTTGTAGATGACTGACTCGAACCCGTACTGAGCGCGGCATAAGCTCGCTATGCAAGCGCCCCCACGCCAAACGCGCGATTATACCCGCAATTGAGCGGCGATAATACTGTCAAATGATGGTTTTATCGCCTTAATCTCTTAGGATAAATCGCGGTTAGAGAAAGGGAGTCACATCACCCGCGCCTTCACGCAGCACTTCGAAACCATCTTCCGACATATCGATGACTGTGGTCGGTTTTTCACCTAAGTAGCCACCGTGCAGGATCACATCCACTTGATGTTCTAACAGATCGCGAATGTGCTCAGGATCCGATTCAGCAAAATCACTATTAGGCATCACCAAACTGGTCGACATCAGCGGCGCATCTAACGCTTCGAGCAGCGCTAAGGCAATCACATTGTCTGGCACGCGGATACCGATGGTTTTCTTCTTGTCATTTTGCAGACGACGGGGCACTTCCTTGCTCGCCTTAAAGATGAAAGTGTAAGGTCCAGGCGTGCAGCTTTTTAAGATGCGGTAGGCCTGATTATCCACCTTGGCATAGGTCGCTAACTCGGATAAGTCGCGGCACATTAACGAGAAATTATGGTCATGCTCGATTTGACGAATGCGGGTAATGCGCGTCATCGCATCTTTCTCGCCAATCATACAACCGAGGGCATAGCCCGAATCGGTTGGATATACAATCACACCGCCGGACTTAAGCACAGCCACGGCTTGACTGATCAGGCGTACCTGTGGATTTACTTCGTGTACATAAAAAAACTGACTCATGGTCGTTCCACCCAAGATCCCGACTGCCAGACCCAATCAATACCTTGAGGCTGGTAGAGGTTTTTACCTAGTTCAATCCAATTGCTTGGAAAGTGAAAATCACTCCCTATCGATGCAAGCAACTGATTTTGGACACTCAGCGCCACTAAATTTGCCCTGTCATCCACCGTTTGTTGGCCGAGTACCACTTCCATGGCATCCCCGCCTGCTTCTTTAAATTCTCGTACTAACCGCTTTAACCACTTGGCCGACAACTTATAACCGCTCGGATGGGCCAATACGGCGAGGCCGCCCGCATTGTGGATCACCTCAATCGCACTGGCCATATCGCCCCAATTGTTGGGCACATAACCGGTTTTACCGCGAGCTAAATAACGTTTGAACACACTTGGCATATCCACCGCATGGCCATTATCGGCAAGCCAGCGTGCATAGTGACCACGGCTTAAGGCAGCGCCAGCGGCGAGTTTTTTAGCGCCCTCATAGGCGCCTTCAATCCCGGCTTTAGCCAAGCGATGACCGATTTCTTCGGCGCGCTGCTCACGCAACTCACGCTGATGTGCCAAAAAGCCTAATAACTCGGCATGGGTCTCATCAAAGTTGAGTGCCACAATGTGAATATCGTAACTATTCCAACGGGTTGAAATCTCAACCCCAGAAATCAGTTTTAACGGTTCGGCCTGCGCTTGATTGAAGGCACGGGCTTCACTTAAGCCTGCAACCGTATCGTGATCCGTAATCGCAAATAACTGCACGCCCTTTTCAAGGGCTCTGGCGACCAGCTCGGACGGCGTGAGATGACCGTCGGATGCGGTCGTGTGGCTGTGCAAGTCAGCCAATATGCTTTGAGTATTCATGCCGTTATTGTACGTGAATTTAAGATGAAATGTGCATTTATCTCACACTTTATCGAGTAGGAATGGCATTCGGTACAGTGATTTAGCGGCGTGAATCCATCATTTTGAAAAATATTCAATTGACTTTCGGCTCAGGCTCATGTTTTCTATAGCTCAACTAACGAATTATTGAGGCCCTTTTGAATGACTCAGATTAACGCTTCTTTCAACATCATTTGGTGGTGGCACTTCCCAACTTAGCGGGTGGTGTGAAGCTCTGTGCTCATTTGAAAGTAACAGAATCAACAAAAAAGCCCGCAGAAATGCGGGCTTTTTTGTTGGTGCGAAAAATGTCTGCAACGCGGTAAACGGATAAAAAGCGAGATAAGCATGACCCTAAAGACATTTAATCAGGTTACCCAAGTTGATGGCGCGCATTTTGCCCCGTCTCAACAGACATTCGCACGTTCGCATACGCTCAAGGCGACGCTGGCATATCATAGCGACCCACTGCGCCTGTACCAGCACATCACCCAAGATGTACCCCATACCATGTTGTTAGAATCGGCAGAAATCGACAGCAAGGAAAATCTTAAGAGCATGGTGATGACCCATGCGGCGCTGATGATCCGCTGCGACGGCTATCGTTTACGCTTTAGCGCACTGAGTGACAATGGCATCAGTTTACTCGCCCCCATTGAGCAATTTTTTAGTGCTCGTTCAAGCCAAACTCAATGCCAACACGATGGCCACAACTTAGTGGTCACGCTGCAAAAGGACACTGAGCTTAAGGATGAAGATGCCCGCTTAAAATCCACCTCACCCCTCGATGGTTTGCGCTTGTTTGTAAAGCATATCGATTGTGGCCAGACGCCGGCATTCGAAGACTTATTTTTGGGAGGCGTGCTCTCCTACGATCTGATTGATACCGTCGAGCCTTTACCAGAAGCGCCAAATGGGGCAAATGATTGTCCTGATTATTTATTTTATCTCGCCGAAACCTTAATTCTTATCGATCACAAGCAAAAGCACGCCGAGATCATCACCCACAACTTTAGTGAAGGTTCTGCAAAACAGATTGAGGTGACCCA
Organism: Shewanella sp. Shew256; assembly: GCF_002196695.1. Taxonomy (NCBI): domain Bacteria; kingdom Pseudomonadati; phylum Pseudomonadota; class Gammaproteobacteria; order Alteromonadales; family Shewanellaceae; genus Shewanella; species Shewanella sp. Shew256. Next base: position 79,309 of record NZ_NAJR01000008.1, read on the forward strand.
AGCCTTAGCCGAGCGAGCAGAGAATATCCGCGCCCAATGTGAAGCCTTAGTTAAGAGTGCAATGCCTGCGCCCGCCCTCATTGGCATAACGGCCAAAGAGCAAGTGAATGTCAGTGATGAGGACTTCAAACAAACCGTTATCGATTTAAAAGAACACATTATTGCTGGCGACATCTTCCAAGTCGTGCCTTCACGTAACTTTAGCCTGCCCTGCCCCAATACCTTGGGAGCTTACCGCGCACTGCGATTAACCAATCCCAGCCCCTATATGTTTTATTTCAGGGGCCATGACTTCACCCTGTTTGGCGCCTCGCCCGAGAGCGCGCTGAAATATGAAGCCAGCAATAATCAGGTCGAAGTGTACCCGATTGCAGGCACCCGTAAACGCGGCAAAACCGCCAGCGGCGAGATTGATTTCGACCTCGATAGCCGTATCGAACTCGAATTGCGTTTGGATAAAAAAGAGCTCTCCGAACATTTAATGTTGGTCGATTTAGCCCGTAACGATATCGCCCGTATCAGCCAAAGTGGTAGCCGCAAAGTGGCCGAGTTACTTAAAGTCGACCGTTATTCCCACGTGATGCACTTAGTCAGCCGCGTTACAGGTCAACTACGCCAAGACTTAGATGCACTCCACGCCTATCAGGCCTGTATGAATATGGGCACGCTAGTTGGCGCCCCAAAAGTGCGCGCCTCGCAATTGGTGCGTCAGGCAGAAAAGACCCGCCGCGGCAGCTACGGCGGCGCTGTGGGTTACCTCAACGCCCTTGGGGATATGGACACCTGTATCGTGATCCGCTCCGCCTTTGTGAAAAACGGCGTGGCCCATATCCAAGCGGGTGCTGGCGTGGTGTTTGATTCCGATCCCCAGAGTGAAGCCGATGAAACCCGCCAAAAGGCGCAGGCAGTGATTTCGGCCATCAAGATGGGCGCTGGCTTGGATGAAAGCCAGCAAGCAACTGCGACCACTACGACTGAACAATAAAGATAAGGAGCCCAAGATGAAACTCTATTTACTCGATAACTTCGACTCCTTTACCTACAACTTAGTCGACCAATTTAGAAGCCTTGGCTGTGAAGTGGTGATCTACCGTAACGATGTTGCCGCCGACTATATCGCCGACAAGCTGTTAGCGGAAACCGAGCCTAGCGCCTTAGTCCTATCGCCAGGCCCAGGTGCGCCCCATGAAGCGGGTTCCATGATGGCGTTGATCGACAAAGTCGCGGGCAAAGTGCCTATGCTTGGGATCTGTCTAGGTCATCAAGCCATGGTGGAATATTACGGTGGTAAAGTGGAGCGCGCGCCTTTCGTGGTTCATGGTAAAGCCAGCCCCACCTTCCATGATGGTACGGGCGTGTTTGCTAACTTGCCTTCGCCGCTACCTGTCGCCCGTTATCACAGCTTAGTCGCCACAAAAGTACCCGATTGTCTTGAAGTGATTGCCACCACAGAAGAGATGCCAATGGCGATTTTGCACTCCGAGCACAGAGCGGTCGGTTTTCAGTTTCATCCAGAATCCATCTTAACCACCTTGGGCAGCACATTGTTAACCCAAACCCTACGCTTTTTGACTCAAGACATCGCCCACAATACCGCAGGAGCCCAATAATGAGCGCAACATCGATTCAGCCCCTGCTCGATATTTTGTTTCAGGGTAAGGCATTGACCCGCGAGCAAACCGCCAGCCTCTTTAGCACCCTTATCCAAGGTGAAATGAATGAGGCAGTGATGGCGGCAATGTTAATGGCCCTTAAAATTCGCGGTGAAACCATTGCCGAAATAAGTGGCGCCGCCGATGCGATGCGCGCCGCCGCCAAGCCATTCCCCTATCCAGCCTCAAGCCGTAGCCAAGGGATTATCGATATCGTTGGCACCGGTGGCGATGGTTTTAATACCATCAATATTTCCACCACAGCAGCCTTTGTCGCCGCCGCTGCTGGCGCCAAGGTTGCAAAACACGGTAATCGCTCGGTCTCGAGCAAATCGGGCTCTTCGGATTTACTCGCCCAATTTGGCATCGATTTAACCATGTCACCCGAGCTGGCGAGCCGTTGCTTAGAATCACTCAACCTGTGTTTCCTGTTTGCGCCCCACTACCATGGCGGTGTCAAACATGCGGTGCCCGTGCGCCAAGCGCTGAAAACTCGCACCTTATTCAATGTGTTAGGGCCATTAATTAACCCAGCGCGCCCAGAATTTATGTTGCTTGGGGTCTATAGTCCTGAACTGGTGACGCCCATCGCCCGCGTACTGCAAGCCCTCGGCACGCAAAGAGCCATGGTGGTACACGGCAGTGGTTTAGATGAAGTGGCGCTCCATGGCAGCACGCAGGTCGCCGAACTCAAAGACGGTGAGATTATTGAGTATCAACTAACGCCTGCGGATTTTGGCGTGCCTCAAGCCCAAATTAGCGAGCTTGAAGGCGGAGAGCCTGCACAAAACGCCCAAATCACTCAATCTATTTTGCAAGGACAAGGCAGCGATGCCCACACCCATGCGGTTGCCATTAATGCCGGTTGTGCCTTATATCTGTGTGGCCTATCGGACTCAGTCAAAGCTGGCACCACCCTTGCGCTCAATACCATTAAAAGCGGCAAAGCCTTTGAATTACTGAATCAACTCGCTAAAGTCAGCAGCGAAGCACAGGAATAATGACCATGGCACAGGTTCAACAACCCGAGGCGCATCGCTCGGAAGATAATCAAGCATCGCAGGATGTAAGGGGTAGCATGCAAACCAGCACCGCAAAAGCCAACGTTTTAACCCGTATCGTCGATACTAAGGTCGCCCATATCGCCGCCCTTAAGTTGCGTTTTCCTGAAGACAGCTTAACCCCCAAGATTTCGGACCGTAGTTTATTTGCCGCCTTAAAAGCCCCGAAGGCGGGTTATATTTTAGAGTGTAAAAAAGCCAGTCCATCCAAAGGCTTAATCCGTAAAGACTTTGATGTCGAAGCCATCGCATCAATTTATACCCAATATGCCGCTGGGATTTCGGTATTAACCGATGAGCAATTTTTCCAAGGAGACATGGACTATATCCCGAAAGTACGGGCAAAAGTGAGCCAACCGATTCTGTGTAAAGACTTTTTTGTTGACGAATATCAAATCAAGTTGGCGGCACATCAGGGCGCCGATGCGATTCTGCTGATGCTTTCAGTGCTCGATGATGAGCGATATCAGCAACTTGCCAGCGAGGCGGCCAAGTATCAACTCGATGTGCTGACGGAAGTCAGCAATGAGGAAGAACTGAAACGCGCCATCGCCTTAAACGCACCTATTATTGGCATTAATAACCGCAACTTACGGGATTTAAGTACCGATTTGGCCACCACAGAAGCCCTTGCGCCGCATATCGGCAGCGAACGAGTAGTGATCAGCGAATCGGGCATTTACACTAACGAACAAGTGCGCCGCTTAAGTCCGTTAGTCGATGGCTTCTTAGTCGGTAGCTCGATTATGGCCGAAGAAGACATTGATTTAGCCTGCCGGAAATTGATCTTCGGTCACAATAAAGTCTGCGGCCTCACCCGCCTTGAAGATATTCAAGCGGCGGCCACTGCCGGCGCCGTGTATGCAGGACTTATTTTTGCTGAAAAATCACCGCGCGCGCTCACCCAAGATGCCGCCAAACAGTTAGTACAGCAATACCGCGCCGCTAACTTGCCCGCCATTGAGTTTGTCGGCGTATTTGTAAACAGCACGCCTGAATTCATGGCGAATATCGCCCAAGAATGTGGCTTAGCCGCGCTGCAACTGCATGGCAGTGAGACTGAGTTGGAAATTGCCGAGTTAAGCCAATTGCTGCAACAGGCCGGACTGAACACTCAAATTTGGAAGGCGGTCAGTGTCGATGCTCAAAGTGGTGAGCTTGCTGCGATGCCAAGAGGGGTGCAGCGTTATCTTTTTGATAGCAAGAATGACGCAGGTTTTGGTGGCACGGGGCAAGCCTTTGATTGGCAACTCCCCATTGCCCATAAAGCCGAGGCCATGCTCGCGGGCGGCCTCAATGCTGACAATGCCGCCCGAGCCAACGCCCAAGGATTTTACGGCTTAGATTTTAACTCTGGCCTCGAAACGGCTCCCGGCGTTAAGTCGGCAGAGAAAATTCAAGCGGCATTTAGTCAATTACGACTCTAGACCAGCTTTTATAAAAACCAGTGCAAAGCACAGGCTAGCAAGAATTGAAACTCGATGGCGTTAACCTAAAACGCCATCGAAACAAATGAATAGGATAAGGAACAAGGTATGTCACAGTTAAAGCTTAACCCTTATTTCGGCGAATACGGCGGTATGTATGTGCCGCAGATTTTAGTCCCCGCCCTCAAGCAACTCGAAAACGCCTTTGTCGAAGCGCAGGCCGATGAATCCTTTCAAGCCGAGTTTACCGACCTACTGAAAAACTACGCTGGTCGCCCAACGGCACTGACCTTAACCCGCAATTTAAGCCCTAACCCTATGGTGAAAATCTACCTCAAGCGGGAAGATTTACTCCACGGCGGCGCCCATAAAACCAACCAGGTATTGGGCCAAGCATTATTGGCTAAACGCATGGGTAAAAAGGAGATTATTGCCGAAACCGGCGCAGGCCAACACGGTGTTGCCACCGCCCTTGCCTGTGCACTGCTGGGATTAAAGTGCAAAGTGTATATGGGCGCGAAAGACGTTGCCCGCCAATCACCTAACGTATTTAGAATGCGTTTGATGGGCGCAGAAGTCATTCCTGTCACCTCAGGTTCTGCCACCTTAAAAGATGCCTGTAACGAGGCCATGCGCGACTGGTCCGGCAGCTACGAAAAAGCCCACTATCTATTAGGCACAGCCGCAGGGCCGCACCCTTTCCCGACCATAGTGCGTGAGTTCCAACGTATGATCGGCGAAGAAACCAAGAAGCAAATGCTGGAGCGCGAAGGTCGTCTACCCGATGCGGTGATCGCCTGTGTCGGCGGTGGCTCTAATGCCATCGGTATGTTTGCCGACTTTATTGATGAAACCAGTGTCGAGCTAATTGGGGTAGAACCCGCAGGTAAAGGCATCGATACCCATATGCACGGTGCGCCGCTCAAACATGGCAAAACTGGGATTTTCTTTGGTATGAAGGCGCCCCTGATGCAGGACAGCGAAGGTCAAATCGAAGAGTCTTATTCGATTTCAGCAGGCCTCGACTTCCCCTCCGTTGGCCCACAACACGCCCATTTGAACGCGATTGGCCGTGCTCGCTACGAATCGGCCACCGATGATGAAGCCCTAGAAGCCTTCCAATTATTGGCTCGTAGCGAAGGGATTATCCCCGCGCTCGAATCGGCCCACGCCCTCGCCTATGCCCTGCGCCTAGCGAAAGAGTGCACCAAAGAAACCATTTTGGTCGTTAACCTCTCGGGTCGAGGTGATAAGGATATTTTCACTGTGTCAGACATTTTAAACGGTAAAGAGGAATAACTAAGATGAGCAACACTGCAACCCAAACTATCCCTCAGCAAAGCGGCCGTTATCACGCAGCGTTTAGCCGTTTAAAAGCCGAAGGCCGCGGCGCCTTTGTGCCCTTTGTCACCTTAGGCGATCCAAGCCCTAAGTTGTCGCTGAAAATTATCGATACCTTAGTGCAAAATGGTGCCGATGCTCTGGAATTAGGTTTTCCCTTCTCCGATCCGCTGGCCGATGGCCCGGTGATCCAAGGCGCGAACCTCAGAGCCCTCGCCGCGAGTACAACGCCCACGCAGTGCTTCAACCTATTAGCGCAAATTCGCGCTAAATACCCTGAACTGCCAATTGGATTATTGCTATACGCGAACCTCGTATTCGCTAATGGCATCGATGCTTTTTACGCTAAAGCGCAGCAAGCGGGCGTGGACTCAGTGCTTATCGCCGATGTGCCAGTTGAAGAAGCCGCGCCTTTTATTCAAGCCGCTAAGGCCCATGGTATCGCGCCAATTTTTATCGCGCCGCCCAATGCCGATAGCGAAACCCTTGAAAAAGTGAGCCAAAGTGGCGAAGGCTATACCTATCTATTGTCCCGCGCCGGTGTGACAGGCACAGACACTAAGGCGGGTACGCCCGTTGAAGATATTTTAGCTAAGCTGCAAGCATTTAATGCGCCGCCACCGCTATTAGGCTTTGGGATCGCCGAGCCTGCTCAAGTGAGCGCCGCCATCAAAGCGGGCGCAGCGGGTGCGATTTCTGGCTCGGCCGTGGTTAAAATTATCGAAGCCCATCAACAGGATGAAGCTAAGTTACTGTCCACTTTAGGCGAATTTACCCGCGCCATGAAAGCGGCCACCTAATTAATTAAACCACTGACCATCTGAGCACAGACGTGTTTGCACCTGTGCTCAGTTGTTTCTAAGCGCTAAAAATGCCTCCAGCTCAGTTCGACAATCAGGTTTACCTCAGTGCCTCATTTGACTTAACACCTGCAAAATACGCTTTCAATGACTCAAGGCTTTGTTTGCGATCGCTAAGCTGTTGTCTCTCGCTATATTGGATCAACTGCTCGAGGTATTGCTGAGGTGGAGTCACCCTCAAGCCAAAGCGCTCCGATAATAATCGATATTGGTCAATCACTTGCTGCTTGCTAAATGTCTCGGCATAGATATCGATGGCAAAGTCTTTAAACAGATGGCGAATACCATCGTATAAACCTATGTGACTCACACTCTGATGTGTCTCGTCGGGATAGTATTTGGCCGCAAAACTCAGTCCTTGAGGGGGACTTTTAGTCAGCTTGTCCGCAAAGGCCAAATTTAAATCTCTATGATAGGAAGACACGCCAAATCCCGGTGACAAGGGATTATTTGCAATCGCCATAAAGAGTTGTTTCTGCTTGAAATCGCCCTTTTCAACTCGGTTTTCGAGCTGAGTGAGGTAATGTGGGCTGTCAAACCACAGACTAGTATCAATGGCGATATAGGCCGAAAAAAGTTGCCTGTCGGTACGTAGCGCTTCCATCGCCACTAAGCCCCCAAAGGAGTGGCCCACCAACACATTAATGCCATTGGTTCGCAGCTGACTATGTATGCTCGGCGCTAATTCCTGCTCGATAAAATCTAAAAATCGCCCCGCACCACCCGTTTGCTGGTATTTGGGATTGCCTTTTTTCCCACTAGGCAACACCAGCGTATGGGTCGGAGTGTAATCCCGCATCCTTTCGGTGTTATTAATGCCAACAATAATCATCTTGGGGATTTGCGGCATAGCGCCTTGACTTAAAAATTGCAGCAAGCTTGCCATATGATCAAATTGTTCATCTGCATCAAGTAGATAAACAACGGGATACGCCTCAGTCGATTGTGCATATCCCTCAGGAAGTGCAATCAGATACTGCCGTGTTTCCTTAAGCAGCTTGGACTGCAATTGCTGGCTTTGATATTCCACCGCCGCGGTGGGCGGTGATATCACGCTCCCCATCAATAAACCGACTACAACTAAAAAGTATCGCATTGGGTACTGTTTCCTATTAGGAAGATATTGAATATTCGATGAAAATGCATTTAAGACGCTAATAATGCGCAGTCTGCATTGAGGGACAAGGCGACAATATTTCCCCTCCTCCATCCTGCTAAGTGACGTGAATCACATCATCTTCGATTACATTGTAAATGACAATTATTATCATTCAAAGAAATGAGTGATTGTGCTATTTTGGCGACCAGTTGAAATAGTCGATTTACAAAGATTTACCATTTTTGCTTTGTTAATTAATTAGATAATGGATATCGGGGGATTGAAATTGAGTAACCATAAAACGCTAAATCGTTTTCCTTTCGCACTGTTAGCACTCGCCTGTTCACTGCAACCACTCCTGTCGGCACAGGCCGATGACACAGAACTCGAACACATAGTGGTCACCGCCAGCGCTAAGGACCAACAGTTAAGTTCAGCGCCCGCCTCTATCTCTGTCATCGATGCCGAAGAGATTAAGTTGCTGCCCGTAAAAGATCTCGGCGACGTGCTGCGTGGCAGTGTCGGTGTCAACGTGGTCAGTGGTAACGCAGGACGTAACAGCCTCTATGTCCGTGGTATGGATGAAACCTATGTACTAATGCTCGTTAACGGCAAACGCGTGTCCTCCTCAAACGGCCTTTGGCGCGGAGGTAACTTCGACATTACCGCAATTCCGATTGATGCAATCTCGCGGGTCGAAATTGTCCGTGGTCCAATGTCGGCACTCTACGGCTCAGACGCCGTTGGCGGGGTGATTAACGTGATCACTAAGGCGCCGACCGAGGATTGGCAGCTCACCCTCGATGCCGAATACAGTCAAATGCAAGAAGGGGATGGCGGCGATAGACAACGCTACAACGTGTTTACCTCGGGGAAATTGACCGATAGCTTAGGGCTGATGCTCACCGCCGAATCCGCAGAGCAGGATCTTTGGCAATTACCCGAAATCACACCGACCTTCGATACCATAGAAGAGCGTAAAACCAAGAAACTCTACAGCGCACTCACTTGGCAGTTGACTGACAATCAAACATTAGACTTTGATTATCAATATGATAAAGACAAAGTCCCTCTCACGACCTATGCTGAGAAATCAAAGCGCGAACAGCAAATCGAGCGCAATACCTTTGGCCTTACCCACAAGGCAGACTGGCAATGGGGCCAAACCCAGTTAGAGGCCAATCTCGAAGATTCTAAGCTCTACGACTACAACAGCCGTTACAGCCTGCAGCCGCCTTTAGGACGCCATATTGATGAAAAGAATACTAGCTTCAAAGCCACCAGCTTTTTCAGCCTATGGCAGCAGGACTTTACCTTAGGCGGCGAGTACCATAAGACCGAGGTTGAAGATCCAGTTCAGTACCCCACAACCAAAGGTGATAGCGTCGACCAATACTCACTCTTCGCTCAAGATGAAATCGACTTCTTAGATGACTGGACGCTGACCTTAGGTGCCCGCTACGAAGATAATGAAAAGTATGGCAATAACCTCAGCCCGCGCGCCTATATTGTCTATCGTGCCACCGATAAACTGACCTTTAAAGGCGGTGTAGGCACGGCCTTTAGGGCTCCGGCGTTATTTGAGTCATCGCCCACTTTTGCATCAGTCAGTTGCGGTGGTGCCTGCTCCGTGGTTGGTAATCCCGATCTCGACCCAGAAACCAGCGTAAACTATGAGTTCTCAGTACTCATGAGCGATAACACTTGGGATATTTCGGCAACGGCCTACCACAATAAAGTCAAAGACTTAATCACAGTATCGACCTGGGATAGAGTGAGCCCGAGCCGGACTTATTACAATGAGTCCGAAGTGACCTTACAGGGGATAGAACTGACGGGCCGAATCGATTTGACCGAAGATCTCAGTCTTAAAGGCAACTACAGCTATCTAGATACAGAAAAAAGCGATGGCTCAGAGTTAAATGGACGTCCCGATCAAACCGCCAATCTTCAGCTCGATTGGCATATGACTGATGACTGGCAACTCTATGTCAGCGGTAACTATTTTGGTGACTACTTAGATAGCAGCGCGATAAAACGCAGTGGCTATAGCCGCTTCGATTTTGGCACCAGCTATCGGTTAACGGAAAACATCAAGCTACGCGCGGGTATGACCAACTTTACCAACGAGCAACCCGCTGAAGACTCCGACGGCACCACAGAAACCATTCTGCCGGGACGCGCCGTGTTCGCTGGGGTGACGTTAACGCTGTAATCGCCTTCAATGAGTGTTTCGCCACTGAAGGGCCAAATCATCGGATTTGGCCCTTTTCTTTCTCGCCTCCCACACTGCGACAACCAATGATGCCAAAGTAAGAACTCTCAGCTTCTTAAAACTGTCAAACCCAAGGCTTATATTGAGCGCTGAGTCGCATGTCTTAGCGAAAGAGATGTTAATATAGCGCCGGTAACATCGGCAGTTTTGTTATGGTAAATGGACTTTTTATGCAGTATCAAATCTATATTCTCGACGTCACCCCTTGGGGTTGTGGTTTTCAAGGTGAAGTGGCCGCCCAATGGGATAATGGCGCCCCGGTGTGGTTTTATTATCAGGGGAGCGATCAACAGGCTAAACAACGTTTTCCCGTTAATCAGTGGGTTAAGGTTGAACTCTTCGGCCGCTTAGCCAAGGCAAACCTGCAGACCGACATCATTGAACACCGCCAGAGTCTGCACTTCCCTAAACATAATTGTCACTTTGAGGCATCCGGACAAATCGTTGAGATCACCCAAACGCCCGATGATACTGTGTATCTATTGCAATCTAGCCTTCCCCTGCCCTTCGATAACGAACTGGGCACCTCTCCGATCTCCCGCGGTCATTGGGTCAATGTCACTGGGGAATTATGGGTGACTAACTGGCAAGATTAAGGCTAAGCTAGACTCCCTCCCTAAACCATGACTTTGCCTAACGAGACGGTGAATCATGGCTAAGCGTCAATGGCTTTTAGGCCACTTTGTCTCTAGAATGGCGAACAGGTTGTGCTTAAGGTATTAATGATTAAGCCTAATCTATACATTCTTTCGCCAGAGCAAATCCGATTGAGGCCACATGTCCAGCTTAGATTCTGTACCCAATAAAAACCGTACGATTTTTGGTACTCCAAAATTACCCGCTAAATACGTTACGATTGTGATGCCGTTTTTTCTATCAATTTTAATGAGTTGCATCGTTTCAGGGATCAGTACCTTAAACGGTGTCGGTGCATCGGAGCAATTTGTTGAGCTCTGGTTTAGCGCATGGTTTATCTCTTGGATTGTCGCCTTCCCGACTCTATTGATGGTGCTCCCCTTAGTGCGAAAGTTAACCGCCGCCTTTGTGCAATTACCTTAAACTCACCTCCGTGTTTAATGCTGCTAAAGCCATTTTCTAAAATGGCTTTTATGTTTTTCCTCGCTTTACCCCTAAATCATCTAATAACCTAGTCAAGCTCTCGGATTTACAGTCGATTTACACTCAAGATTGGCTCACACTTTCGTTGCTTAAGCCTGCGTCCTCCAATCCCATCAGTCCGAAATAAATCCCTATTCAACTCAAATATAATTAACTGTTTTATTTTAAATAATTTTTAAAACATCACCTTAAGCATAAGTTTTACACCATTTTTGCTACGGCAATTCCCTCGCTAACAAACCGTATTTCAGCCCTTTATTTCCCAGTCAAAAGTACGACTCCTTCGACAACCTGCAAATGATAATGATTTGCATTTGTAATTTTTAGAATGCTAATTTATTCGCCGTTGCGCTGAGGCAGTAATCCTCAGCTTATGCGCAACACATGGAACCGATCCTGATCCGCAAGATAAGGGAATGACTCACTCGGCTGAGATAGAGAGAACCACTCCTGGCTTGCCCATCAGCCGATGATGACAACCACAGTTTCGGTTGGCAGCTGGAACTTAAGGAGGCGTAAGTGACTACCCCAAAAAAGGAAAACGATCGCAGGATTTTCGATCTACTCGGTATCGGCATAGGTCCGTTCAATCTCGGATTGGCCGCCCTGAGTGAACCCATCGATGGCTTTAGCTGTTTGTTTTTAGATGCCAAAACCGAGTTTGACTGGCACCCCGGCATGCTGCTCAGCGCCTCTCGGCTGCAAACGCCGTTTATGTCCGACTTAGTGACCATGGCCGATCCCACAAGTCGCTATAGTTACCTGAATTTTGCCAAGCAAACTGGCAGGCTGTATCCCTTTTATATCCGTGAAAACTTTTTCCTGCCACGGAATGAGTATAACCAGTATTGTCAATGGGTTAGCAAGCAACTCTCCAATCTGAGATTCGGTTTTAAGGTCACCCAATTAGATTACAACGCCGGTGAAGGTATCTACCATGTTACGGGGGTTGATAGACGCAGCGGCCAGCCCCAAACCTATTTGTGCCGTAAACTGGTGCTCGGCACGGGCACCACGCCCTACGTGCCAGACAATTGCCCGATGCACGATCCCCGCGTGATGCACAGCGCCAGCTATATGCAGCAGAAAACTTACCTGCAGAGCCAAAGCGCCATTACCGTGATCGGCAGTGGTCAAAGCGCGGCGGAAATCTTTTACGATCTGCTGCAAGATATTGATACCTATGGTTATCAATTAAATTGGATGACCCGCTCGCCACGCTTCTATCCGCTGGAATACACCAAACTCACCCTAGAAATGACTTCGCCAGATTATGTGGATTACTTCCACGAACTGACGCCAGAGAAACGCAACCGCTTGATTGCAAATCAAAAATCTCTCTACAAGGGGATCAATGCCGAGTTAATCAACGATATTTATGACCTGCTTTACCAAAAACGCTTAGTCAGCGATATCCAATGCCAACTGCTGACCAATGTGGCACTCGATAAGATAGAGACCTCGGGCGACAAGCTAACCCTCAAATTCAACCATCTCGAACAGGAATATGCCCTCGAGCAACAGACGGGCGCCGTAGTGTTAGGCACTGGCTATCAATATCGTTTACCCGAATTTATTCAAGGAATTAAATCACAAATTGAATTTGATGATCGCGGCCAACTCGCCATTCAGCGGGATTATGGCATCGATATCAGAGGCGATATTTTTATCCAAAATGCGGGCCTGCATACCCATGGCATCAGCTCACCGGATCTGGGCATGGGCTGCTACCGCAATGCGACGATTCTGCAAGCGGTTTTAGGTTACGCACCCTATCCGATTGAAGACAGTATCGCCTTCCAAACCTTCGATCCCAGCAAAATCCGCGCGCAGCAAAACCAACCCACAAGCAGCACCCATTCAGCCATAACAGCCACACCAAGCAAGACTATATCTTCGGCGGTGCAACCTGCGCAGCATCGCGGCCTTGAACCACAAACTGCGCTGCGGATAAGTCCTTCGGGCGGCAGTGTGTCGGTGTTGATGGCACCCCACAAGGAGGCGCAGTAATGGCCAGACATTGGAGTCGCCACTGTGCGGCCTCACTCTCAACACCCATTGTGATTGATGAGTTTGTGTTTAAACCGCTCAATCTCCCGCAACACCTCGCTATGTTGCAGAGCTGGTTTAACCAAGACTATGCCCGCTTTTGGGGTATGCAGGGCATGAGTCTCGATGCACTTGCTGAGGCGTTGGCGCCAAGCGAGCACAAGGTTGCGCTAATAGGTGAATGGCAAGCCAAACCGCTGTTTATGGTGGAGTTGTACGATCCCGCCCAGGATGAAGTGGGTGAGCACTATGCCGTGGAGCGACTCGATTGCGGTATGCACCTCATCCTCGCGCCGCTTGAGGGTAAGCCTGTTCATGGCTTGTCCGGTCAAGTGATGCAGGCTATTGCTGAGCTCATTCTCGAAAAGCTTGCCTTTAAACGAATGGTTGTCGAGCCGGATCAGCAAAATCACAAAATCCACCGCTTAAACAGCCAAGTTGGGATCCGCTACCAAAAAGCCATTCAACTGCGCAGCAAAGCCGCATTCCTCGGTTTTTGTAGCGCCCAGAGTCGCCAATTAGCGCAAAAAACCAGCGCCCCTTTTATGCAACGCACTGCAACTCAAGTAACCCATGCAACCGCAGTTAACCCTATCACTTTGCAGGTAACCCGATGAACTTAGCCACTAACCGCACATTACTTAAGCCATTCACTCAAGCCGAATTCCCCGCTCTGGAGGCCGCTGCCCACACGCATGTTCCCGCCCACTTAATACCGGAATATTGGCTGGCGGCCAATCGCCATTTGGTGAAAAAAATTCTCTGCGAATTTACCCATGAGAAGATCATCACCCCACAAATTTACCGCCAAGCGGCAGGTATCAATCACTATGAACTGAGGCTCAAGGACTGCACCTATTACTTCAGTGCGCGCCATTATCAGCTCGACCACCTTGAGATAGAAACCGGGTCGATTCGGGTCAGCAGCGCGGGCCAAGACAAGCCACTCGATGCCATGAGTTTGATTATCAAACTGAAAGATGCCTTAGGCATGAGTGAAACTCTGCTGCCCACTTACCTTGAAGAAATCACCAGTACCCTCTACAGCAAGGCTTACAAGTTGGCCCATCAAGCCATCCCCGTCGCAACACTCGCTAAAGCCGACTATCAAACGATTGAGGCGGGCATGACCGAGGGGCACCCAGTGTTTATCGCCAATAATGGCCGCATTGGTTTTGATATGCAGGACTATGACCAATTTGCTCCCGAGAGTGCCAGCGCGCTTAAGCTAGTGTGGATTGCGGTGCGTAAGGACAAAACCACCTTCTCCGCCCTCGAAGGATTGGACCATGATAGCTTGTTAAAACAGGAGCTTGGCGAACAGTTCACCGAGTTTCAACAACACTTAAGCGCAAAGGGACAAGCGGCCGATAGCTTTTATTTTATGCCCGTTCATCCTTGGCAGTGGCGCGAAAAAATTGCCCGCACTTTTGCTGGCGAAATCGCCCGTGGCGACATTATTTACCTCGGCGAAAGCCAAGATTGCTACCAAGTTCAACAATCTATCCGCACCTTCTTTAACTTAACTGCGCCGCAAAAATGCTACGTCAAAACCGCGCTTTCTATCCTAAACATGGGCTTTATGCGCGGGCTTTCGCCGCTGTATATGAGCTGCACCCCGCAGATCAACGCTTGGGTGGCCAAGCTTATCGAAAGCGACAGCTATTTTGCCGAGCAAGGTTTTGTGATCCTAAAAGAAATCGCCGCAATCGGTTATCACCACAGGTATTACGAAGAAGCACTCACCCAAGATAGCGCCTATAAGAAAATGCTGTCGGCGCTGTGGCGCGAGAGTCCGTTGCCGCATATTGAGCCGCAGCAAACCCTGATGACCATGGCGACGCTATTACACGTCGATCATCAGGAGCAAGCCCTGCTTGCCGCCTTAATCGCGCACTCGGGCTTAAGCGCCAAGGAGTGGGTCAAGCGCTATCTCAACCTCTACTTATCACCGCTATTGCACGCCTTCTTTGCCTACAATCTGGTGTTTATGCCTCATGGCGAGAACCTGATTTTAGTGCTCGATGCTGGCATCCCTGTCAAAATTTTGATGAAGGATATCGGCGAAGAAGTCGCAGTACTCAACGGTAGCGAGCCACTGCCGCAAGAGGTGCAGCGCCTTGCGGTCGAGCTTGAGGAAGAGATGAAGCTCAACTATATATTGCTCGATATTTTCGACTGTATTTTCCGTTATTTAGCGCCCATTCTGGATAAGCAAACCGAGGTCAGCGAAACGCAATTTTGGGAGTTGGTGGCAGACAATGTGCGCGACTATCAAGCGCAGCATCCGCAGTTGGCGGACAAATTTGCACAATACGATCTCTTTAAAGACAGCTTCGTTCGCACTTGCCTGAATCGCATTCAGCTTAATAACAACCAGCAGATGATTGACCTTGCCGACAGGGAAAAAAATCTGCGCTTTGCGGGCGAAATTGTTAATCCGCTGGCCGCCTTTAGGCAAAGCCATGCCTTTGGCTCAGCAAATCAGAAGCTAAAACCCAACCCCTAAATCACTTTTAACCTTGAGTGGGCCCGCGCCCACTCTGGGCACGCGTCTGTGCCCAAAAACAACCTAGTCAATCAAACAGCCTAAATGGAATTTAAGATCATTATTATGAAAACCTTCCCCCTCAACCGCCTCGCGGCGCACTGCCAACTCGCCATCACCCGCCCTGAGCTTATCCTCTGCTCTGCCATACTCAGCATGCCCTATGCTTATGCCGATGCCAGCGGCACCCAGAAAAAATCCACCAAAGACATTGAAATCATTAATGTCGTTGGCGCTAAGGATCTCCACGATAAGCGCTACAAAACCCAGGCGATGAATACGGCAACGGGCTTAGATTTGTCCTATTTAGAGACGCCGCAATCCGTCACCTCAGTGACTAGCCAAATGATGCACGATCAACAACTAAACAGCGTGATCGACGCCATGACCAGCGTGGCCGGCATCAATGCTCGGCCGATGGACAACGACAGATACAGCATCAGCTCGCGGGGGATTGCGGTCACTAGCATTCTTTATGATGGCGTTCCCACCACCTATGACACCCGTTTTAACTACGGCGATAACCTTATCGATACCGCCATCTACGAGCGGGTGGAAATTGTCCGTGGCGCCACAGGGTTAATGACGGGTGCGGGTAATCCCTCGGCCGCGATTAACCTTATTCGTAAACGCCCGACACAAGAATTTATGGGCAGCACCTCAGTGAGTATCGGCTCATGGAACAATCTGCGCGGTATGGTGGATTTATCCAGCGGCTTAAATGACAGTGGTAGCATTCGTGGCCGTGTTGTCGCCGCCTATCAGGATAAAGAATCCTTCCAAGACAGATACGAGCAGCAACGCACCACCCTCTATGGCATTGTTGAAGCCGATATTACCGCCAGCACACTGCTGACTTTAGGAGTGGATTATCAAGACACCACCCCCGAAGGCACAATGTCCGGCGGTCTGCCGCTGTTCCACAGTGATGGCAGCCGTACAAATTACGATCGCGCTACCTCCACCGCCCCCGATTGGGCCTCGGCGCATACCCAAGGGCTCAATATCTTCGCCAGCCTTGAACATCGTTTTGATAACGGTTGGGAGCTAAAAGGCACCTACAGTTACGGCGATAACGCACTGAAATACGATGTACTCTGGGCTACAGGCTATCCCGATCCGGTAACAAACATAGGCGCAACCGCAGGCTCAATC
This sequence comes from Shewanella sp. Shew256, assembly GCF_002196695.1. Lineage (NCBI taxonomy): Bacteria > Pseudomonadati > Pseudomonadota > Gammaproteobacteria > Alteromonadales > Shewanellaceae > Shewanella > Shewanella sp. Shew256. The sequence continues at coordinate 95,895 of NZ_NAJR01000008.1, forward strand.
GCCTATGTCGACGGTAGCCGTACCCAACATAACCTCGACTTACGGGCACAGGGAATGTTTGCCCTGTTTGGCCAAGAGCACCAACTCACCTTTGGTTGGACGGGTCAGCGCCAAGAGTTTGCCAACCCTTACTATTATCCTACGGCCGCCGTACCGCCCTTAGGGGATTTTCGCGATCCTAACTTCCAGTATCCAAAACCTCAGTGGAAGGAGACTCACACCACGGGATCCTTCGGCGAAACCGAACAAAGCGCCGCCTATGTGGCCACGCAGCTTAATCTGACCGATGCCTTGGCATTGCTTGCGGGGCTGCGCCTGAACCAGTGGCAAACCGACCAAGATAACTTTGGCAGCAAGTATGATTTTAAGGTCGACAATGAGCTCACCACTTATTTTGGCCTGACCTACGCACTCGGAGAGCAATACTCCCTTTACGCCAGTTATACGGATATTTTTGCGCCGCAAACCTTGCAGCGCATCGATGCCAGTTACATCGACCCCGTCAAAGGCAAAAACTACGAGGCGGGCATTAAGGCCAGCTTGATGGATGAAAGCTTAGATATGTCGTTGTCGGTATTTGAAATTCGCCAAGATAATGTTGGCGAACGCACTGGTGATGTGTTGCCGGGCACCACTATTCCTGTGTATCGAGAGGTTAACGGTACGAAGACCCAAGGTTTTGAGTTTGAATCCACAGGCAAAATCACCGATGACTGGAATATCTACTTCGGCTACACCCAATTCAGCACCGACGATCCTAAGGGCAATCGCCTCAACACCACCACCCCTCGCCAGCAGCTAAAACTCTTTACCACTTATACCTTTAGCGGCGATTGGAACAAGTTGCAGCTTGGCGCTGGGGTCAATTGGCAAAGCCGAGTCTATCAAACCGTGAACTCGCCCTTAGGCAGAGTCGAGGTTGAGCAAGACTCCTACGCGTTAGCCAGCTTAATGGCAAGTTATGCCTTTACCGAGCAGCTAAAGCTAAGCGCCAATTTGCACAACGCCTTAGATAAAACCTATTACAGCCAAGTGGGTCAATATAGCCAGTTCCAATACGGCGCCCCACGCAGCATGAGCGTGAATTTGGATTATCGCTTCTAACAGGCTGTCGTTAACCAGTTGTTCATCAATGAAAACTGCGGTGAGTAGACTCACCGCAGTTTAATCAATTCAAGCCTAAGGAGTGATTATGGCGCGCCAAGGAGAATCAGTCCCTGCCTTAGTCAAGCTTTCCAGTAAGACTAAACCGAGTGCTACCAAGCACTGCCATAGCAAATGCTCGCAAAGTTTAAACACTGCGAGTGCCAAGCAAACAGCACTCGGTTTAACAAAGAGCCAAATAGATTTAACGCAAGTAGCCCAGGAGTTTAATCAACAACTGGCGCTGCGCGCCCCTTTTTATGCACAGCACTTTGTGGCTACCACTAAGCCCCAAGGACTCAGTTTTGATGCTTGGAGTCAGTCAGCCGTGTATCAGCAGCTATTACTGGATTTTGCCAAGACCTACCCTCCTTTGGGAAAAACCACATCTTCCAGCCCATTAGAAAATAATCCCGAGCAGATATTGCTCAGCCATAGCCATAATTCCAAAGCCCTGCACTCGCTCTGGGGGCAGTGGTATTTCGGTCTGTTAGTGCCGCCTATGCTGGAATGGATTATTAACGCGCCGCACTCGCTCGCAAGCACCCTTGAGCAGATTGAGCAAATTGAGATAGCGCCTGAGCATTTTTACCTTAGGCCCCACGATTCGGGCAGAGTCGCAGGTTTTGAGTTTCAATTAACTCCCACTCCTCGGGATAAAGCCGCCAGAGTTAAAACCACGGTCTTAACGCCCCACCGCGAACGACTTATAAAGTGGATTCAAAGCCATCTAGTCCCTAGTGTTGAGCGATTAACCGGTTTAAGCCCAACACCCACCAAGCTGTATTGGAGCCATTTAGGCTACCTTATTCACTGGTATTTAGGCGAAATGGCATTGCCAGAAATTGAATTTGAGCGCCTTAAGGCGCTGCTATTTAACACAAAATCCTTTGAAGATGGCGAGGCTAATCCACTCTATAACAGCATTAATCTGCTGCCCGACTCAGCACCTCACGCTGACAATATTCGCCGCGTATGCTGCTTAAGGTATCAACTCACCAACAGTCATCGCTGCGGTGATTGCCCGTTAGCCACGCGCGCCCAAGCAAAACGTGCCGCGCAAGCTTAGCCTTATCGGTCAGGCACTCTTACTTATAAGGGCTACATGGTGGATTGCAACAGCCGTTGCCGCCGCTTTAATGCAACAGTTAGCAATCGGTCACCTTTCACGGCTTTTTCCCTCTAGCCCCCCGTGCTACACTCAAGCCCACGTCTTCTTAACACGATTATTTATGAAACAACTGCTTGATTTTCTGCCCCTCATTATCTTTTTTGCCGTCTATAAATTTTTCGATATTTATATCGCCAGTGGCGCCTTAATCGCAGCCACCGCACTGCAATTAGTCGTGACCTATGCGCTGTACAAAAAATTGGAGAAGATGCACCTAATTACCTTCGCTATGGTGACAGTGTTTGGCACACTCACCTTAGTGTTCCATGACGATGCCTTTATCAAGTGGAAAGTCACTATTATTTATGCTTTATTTGCCCTAGCTCTTGGCGTGAGCCAGCTACTCAACAAGTCGATTTTAAAGTCCATGTTGGGTAAAGAGATGAAGGTGGCCGATAAGATTTGGGCACACGTAACTTGGTACTGGGTGAGCTTTTTTGCCATCTGTGGCCTAGTCAATATCTATGTCGCCTTTAGACTGCCGTTAGAAACTTGGGTGAACTTTAAAGTGTTTGGCCTCACCGCCTTAACCCTGATAAATACCGTTATCACCGTCTTTTACCTTTATAAACATCTTCCCGAAGATCAACGCAAGGAACTCAAATAATGTGGTATATGATTTCAGCTCAGGATGTTGAGAACAGCTTAGAAAAACGTTTAGCGGCGCGCCCTGCGCATTTAGCTCGCTTACAGGAACTGGCCGATGAAGGTCGTTTGCTGGTTGCGGGTCCACACCCCGCTATCGATAGCGAAAACCCAGGCGATGCGGGTTTTAGCGGCTCATTAGTGGTTGCGGATTTCGATTCGTTAGCCACGGCTCAAGCCTGGGCTGATGCCGATCCTTACTTCGCGGCGGGCGTATATCAAAGCGTTGTGGTTAAACCCTTTAAACGAGTTCTCCCTTAATGAAAATCGTTTCTTTCAATATCAATGGATTGCGTTCTCGCCTGCATCAATTGCAAGCGTTAATCGACAGCCATCAGCCCGACATTATCGGCCTGCAAGAAACCAAAGTGCACGATGAAGCCTTCCCGCTCGCCGAAGTCGAAGCCATGGGCTATCACGTGCATTACCACGGTGGCAAGGCACACTATGGCGTAGCCATGCTCTCCAAAGCCGCCCCAATTAAGGTGCAAAAGGGGTTTGCAACCGATGAAGAAGATGCCCAGCGCCGCATGATTATCGGCACCTTTGCTCAGGCCAATGGCCGACCGCTAACTGTACTGAATGGTTATTTCCCTCAGGGCGAAAGCATTGACCATCCGACAAAGTATCCTGCTAAGCGTAAGTTTTATCAGGACTTAATGGCGCATTTGCACGCAAATCATAGCAACGACGAAGATATCGCCATCATTGGGGATATCAATATTTCGCCCATAGATTTGGATATCGGCATCGGTGAAGTCAACCGCAAACGTTGGCTAAAAACCGGTAAATGCAGCTTCCAACCCGAAGAGCGTGAATGGCTCAAAACCCTGCAGGATTGGGGATTGGTGGATACCTTCCGTCAACTGCACCCCGACCGCAGCGAGCGTTATTCATGGTTCGATTACCGCAGCAAAGGCTTCGATGATAACCGTGGCCTACGCATCGATGTGATCTTAGCCACGCCGTCACTGGCTGCTCGTTTAGTCGAATCCGACGTCGATTACGATCTGCGCGGCATCGATAAACCCTCAGATCACGCGCCAATTTGGAGCACCTTTAAAGAAGCCTAACTCGCTCGAGTGAATTCTTTAATCGATATAAAACATCGGCCTAGGCCGATGTTTTTTTGTTATAGAGTCCAATAAAGTACCCATCTAATGTCACTGCCGGATAATGATCTGGATCAGCCGCCGATAACGCGTTTAATGTATTGAGTAATTCCGTTCTCGTTGTCACTACATACTCCATTGCGATGACTTGTTCTCGATGAGGGTTTAACGTACTGCTCACCTACACAATGCTACTCATTAGGCCTGTTGCTGACCTGACAATACAGAGATCCTCGCTACATCGAGGCTTGGGAAGTCAGGGTCGACGTACACGTACATGCGGCTAATAAGATGGTCAGTAAACTCAAAAACACTGCAAAAACGACCAGTTGAAATCTTGTTGTCTGGCCAAACGGTGCCATCACTCATGACCCCACCTTCTTGCCCTTCAACGATAACTTTATTGCCAGAAACAGTGATGTTAAAACCGTCGATATCATGCCAAATACTGCTAAGTGAACTGCCGATGCGATTGCCAAACTCAACTAAGCTGTCCTTACCCATAGCGCGTCCAAATTTGGGGAAGAAAAAGTCGACCTCTTCGCTAAATAAATCTAAGTAACTCGCATCACCCGCATCAACTTTCTTAAAGTATTCAATGGCAAGCTTAACTAATGCATCCTTTTCCATCATTTTTCCTGTATATATACTGATTTTTAAACAAAATTCCATCTAGAGGGGCACTAAAGAGTCCATGACAATATAGAGTCAAACCACGGATATTTCTGACATTAACCACTTGTTCAAATCAGTTGCCCTTAGGCTCTTAAATCTTCAGCAAGTAGCCCATAAAGAGCAGAATCCGAGATAATGCTACTCACCTCCCAGCGCTGCCTTAGATGACCTTCTTTGATAAACCCCATACGCTCCAACACCTTGGCAGAAGAAACATTCTCTGGGTCAATCTCGGCTTCAATTCGACGCAAACCTAATGTATTGAATGCAAATTTAATTAATGCTGTCCCAGCCTCGGAAACGATGCCTTTTCCCCAATATTTGGGGCTTATTCCAAATCCAATTTCAGCTCGCTTTGACTCTTTGTCATAATTAAAGAGCATCACTTTACCTAGCAGTTCGCCACTATGTTTTTTATAAACCCCTAATGTCATTCCGCGGGAATCACACATGGAGTCGGAACTATTATTTATAAATGCAGCGGCATCATCGAATGTTTTCCAAGGGGGAGTATTCCAATATTTCATCACCTCAGGATCGGAAAAAATGTCAAATAATGCTGTCGAGTCATCTTCATTAAATGCTCTAAGAACTAAACGCTCTGTTTCAATTTTTATTCCTAACATTAAAGCTATCCATTTACTGTTTAAGTTGGAAATGCACACGGAGTCACTATATGCAAAGAGATTTATTTAGTTTATCAAAAACATAGCTACCGAATAGATAGTGAAATAAGGCCATTAGACTTTTGCGACAGTAGGCAATAGTCGGCTAAAGGAGACATAACTAAATCACTTTTAAAAGGCAGATATTGAGCTTGGCAAATCAACCTCATCCCGCTAATTCAAAGCTTGATAATCAAGACTGCCATTGTGATACAGCCGGATTTCAATCATCTCTATTTGCTGTTTTAGTAATGACAAACGTTTTATTAACCAGAGATAGCCGATTTTATAGGCCGTCTGTAATAATGTGATCAATTCATCTTCTGGCGTATGCGCTTCATCAATGGCCAAGATACGGTACCAGTCGAAGGATTTAAAATTAGCAATCGTGTCGGACTCAAGCTCGGCCGTTAATAGCCATGAACCATTCATCATAGATGCTATATCAACAAAAAAATCGCAGTAAGCTTCCCCTTGGGTATAGGAGAAATTCGCATATTCTCTCACCAAGCCATCAAATTCCTCTCGGTAGCCATCAAGTGCCTCTTTAACCACGCAGGCGGCTCTCTCAACCCTTTGCATATGTTACTCTCATCCCTTCGCCCCTAATCACAGGGGCATATAGGGCTGATAACCTACCCCAGTTTCAGCTCCTCTCCAACGGTATTTTGATAATGAAACCAAAGTCACGCTTTAGACTGATGACGTTTTTACCTTTTAGTAACAATGAGTTGAATTTAAACCAAGTTGTAGTTTCAATGCTAAGCGGTTAAATGAAAGTCTGTAAGGCCTTGGTTAACTTTGGCGTGTCGCAGCAAAGGCAATAACGATATCGGATGTAAATAAGCATAAAAAATGGCGACTGCATTAGATGCAACCGCCATTTGAATTTGAATATTTGGATTTGGCGACTAAGCCTCGCCAGCGAACCACCGTTTCGCTTTTATACTAATGAGAACCAATCCATAAAAGCCGAGGCTTAGCTAGTGCGGTACTGCTTAAGGATCCCTTCAAGTTCAACCGAGGCATGTTGCAAATCATGCGCTAGGGTGACACTGCGCTGCGCCGTTTGTTTAATGGTATCGGATTGATGACGGATCTCATTAAGCTGACCGGCGATATCTCGGGCGGCGACGCTCTGCTCTTCCGCCGATGCGGCAATCTGGCTGCTCATATCGAATACGGCATTAACCGATTGCGCCATCCCCTCGACATCGTCGCCCACGGCAATAATGGCGCTACGGCCTTCATCGGCGCGATCCACAATCTCAGTGGTGATATTGGAGAGCTGACGAGTGCCCGATTGCAATCCTTCGATCATCGCTTGGATCTCAACTGTCGCTTGTTGAGTACGTCCTGCTAAGGTACGGACTTCATCGGCAACCACCGCAAAACCGCGGCCTTGCTCACCCGCACGGGCAGCTTCAATCGCCGCATTCAGCGCCAGCAAATTGGTCTGCTCAGAAATACTGTTGATGGTTGTCACCACAGCATCGATACCCGCCGCATCCTTAGATAACTGTTCTACCGATGAAAATGCCGCGCCAATCTTGGTTGAGAGCTGCCCGATACTGTCCACCGTGTGGCTAATACGTCCTTGGCTGGCACTCATTTGGCTGGCGTTATCTTTGGTCTGGAGCGAGGTGTTGCTGGCATTGACCGACACTTCTTCAATCGCCGAAGTCATCTGCGCCATGGCCACGGCAACTGAGTCTAAAAATTGATGCTGGGCACCAATTAACTGGCCACTGCTTTTGGCCTGCTGATTAAACTCATCGGCGGCGAGGGAGAGCGTCTGCGCATTGCTGCGGATAGCGCTCACCATTTCACTCATGTTATCGGCGCAGCGGTCAATTTCGCGGGCGATTAAGCTGAAGTCATCGGTGCCGAAAAAGTTTAATCTGAAACTTAAGTCGCCATCGGCTAAGCGTTTGATGGCCATGTACATATCCCACAAACCACCGCCGAGGGAAGTTGAAATCCAATAACTGAGTTGGAATAAGGGCAATAAACCGATTAACGCGAGCCAAAACATTAAGTTGGCATCGCTGCGGCCCTCGCTTTCCCATTGAGCAACATTTTGCGACAGCTCGAGTGCGCCGCCTGCTCCCACGCTGGCACTGGCGGTTACATTATCCCTTTGGCGCTGCGCCTCTGCTTGGCGAGTGACAACACTTAAACCATTATCACGGGCAAACTGTGACAGGGCATCACCCTGCAACTTTTGCGCATTCGCGACTTGGGCAAAGGCTTCGACGGTCGCCTGCACCCGAGCCAAAGAAGCGGCTTCAAGGTTGCGGTGAGCATGTTGGTAATTGACGAGTGCAACGGCAGCGGTGATCAGCGCCACCATAGAACAGACAACCCAAAACTTTCCGTTGAGACTGAATTTGATCAATATGGCATCAATGGTGCGAAACTGGATTTGTTTCATCTTGATATTTCCTAAGACCTAAAGGCTATCGGGTACTAAATCAGCATTATAGCTCATCTATTCCATCACTTTTTTACCGCATAGGCATCATCTGCAGATTAAAAAATGATGAATTTAATCGGCACTGGCGATTTCAGAACCTGTTGATGCTGACCATTTTTGGCGAAGAGTAACTAACTGCGCCGTTAACAAACTCATGCAAAAACCTAACAGCGCGCCCAACACTAAGGATGGCACAATATTGGCGACATCCCCTGCCATAGCAAAGGTAATACAACAGCCAATAAAGGCGCCGGGAATAAAGCTTAATTTTTGATAACTGGCCTGCAGGCACATTGCCGAGGTCGCGATACCCGTAAACAGATAACCTGCCACAGGCGATACGAAGAAACTGCTACCGCTGATAATGAGCCAAGCCCAAAACACACCGGAGAGATTGGTGCACCACGCCATCATCACGCCTTGAAAACCGGCCTTCGGCTGAGCAAAGAAGGTGCTACAACCTAAAAAGCCAATCCAAGTAACGAGATGAAAGGCATCTGCGATACCACACCAGACAGCGGCTAATAGCCCCGCCGAAATAGCGACTTGCCAACGATTTTCCATGATGACCCCTTTGTATTGTTTTCACGGAAGTTAATACTCAAATGCGCTTAAGGTGCGGCTGTATTATGGTGTTATAGCGCCCTTCACTTCCGTGTCGATCAATTTTTAGTAAGGATCTGCAATCGAAAACTGACTCACAGGCCGACTAGGAACCGATTCAAATGAATGTGTACGCGAGTCCGCATACCTTAGGTCACTTGAGTAAACATATTGGTTAAATTACCTCTATTCTGGTAACAAAAACCTGATCTATTGCTAATTTTCGGCATTAATGCCCGTAAATTTGCTAACAAGCAATTTATTTGTGGTAAAAAAACGAAAAAAGCGCTTATTAGGCGCTTTTTTGCTCACTTAGGTGTGGTTTACAGCATCACACCTTTAACTGTTTATTAACCGGCAGATCACGGATCCTAAGGCCTGTTGCGGCAAATATCGCGTTGGTCAGGCTTGGTGCCACCGGCGGCACGCCGGGCTCACCCACACCCGCAGGCGGTGCATCCGAGTCGATAATGATGATCTCCATCTCTGGCACTTGGGGTAAACGTAGAAGCGGATAATCATGGAAGTTAGACTGCATCACCTTACCCTGTTGGTAACTGATCTCCCCCATTAGCGCCAAGCTTAACCCAAAGACTATCGCGCCTTCGGTCTGCGCTTTCACCCTGTCGGGGTTAACCACAGTGCCGGCATCAATCGCAGCAATGGCATTAAGCACTTTAAGTTGTTTATCCTCACCGACCTCAACCCGCATCGCCACCGCCACCACACTCACAAAGCTGCGATGCACGGCAAAGCCCCAACCTTGATTCTTACCCGCTTTAGGCGCCTTGGCTTGGGCTTGTTCAACCGCCTCAATCACCTTGAGGTAACGGCCGACATCAACGGGATGACGGTTTAAGTCTTCGCCATAGTTGCCATATTTAAAGCCTTGGTTCTCAAAGGTCTCTCGCCTCGCTTGGCCCAGTAAGCTACGCCACATATCGGGACAAGATAACTTGGCTTTATGGGCCATTTCATCGACAAAACTGCCCACGCCAAACCCATGTTGAATGTTACATACCGAGCGCATCCAACCGATACGGCTGTGGGCGCTGGCCTTCACGGCCTCGTAGCGTAAATTTGCCAGGGCTAAGGGCACATCGACAAAACCTAAGTCCAACTCTCCGCCGGATGGATACTCAACGCCCTCGGCAAAGGTGGAGCTGATCGACGGGAAGCCTGTACGCGCCAGTAGCGCCGTGGGTTTGTTATTGGCATCGAACAAGGCCTGATAACACTGGGCACTGATGGCGTGATAATAACCGTTTTGGATTTCATCCTCACGGCTCCAACTCACCTTCACCGGCCGTTTAAATTGTTTGGAGAGTAGCGCCGCCTCCACACTAAAATCTGGTTTGGACTTGCGCCCAAAGCCGCCGCCCAGCAGCGTCACATTCACTTTCACCGCATCTTCGGCAATACCTAAGGCCACAGCCACATTTTGCTGGGTACTCTGCGGTGTTTGTGTCGATGCCCAAATTTCGCAGCCCTTATCGGTCACATTGGCGGTGGCTACGGGCGGTTCGATGGAGGAATGGATAAGGTAAGGCACGGTATAAATCGCCTTGAGGGTATCGTCCTTCGGCCAGGCTTTGACCTCATCCCCAACTTGACGCACCACCTTACCAGGGGCTTGTACCTTGTCCACCAGCTCTTTAAGGTAAGTTTTAGAATCGTGGCTGCTGTTGGCAGACTGAGTCCAGCTCACTTGCAAAGCTTTACGTCCCTGCAGCGCGCTCCAAGTGTTTGTCGCCACCACAGCTACGCCGCCTAAGGCTTGAAAAGCCGGAGCGCCCTTGGACGTTGGCAAACGGTATACATCGACCACCCCCGCTACTTTGCGCGCCGCACTATCGTCAAGACTTGCCACATCGCTCCCCAATACGGGTGGGCGCATAATGCAGGCATAAAGCATGTTATCCACTTGGATGTCATAGCCATAGACAGCCTTACCCGTGAGCATGGCCTGCATATCGACTATCTGACGCGAAGCCCCAATTTGCTTGAAATCCTTAACCGCCTTTAACCGCAGCGAATCGGCCGCGGGCAGTGGTAATCCCGCCGCATCGAGGGCTAATTCGCCAAAGCGCGCAGCACGGCCAGATTTGGCATGCAGCACTTGATGATCTTTGGCCTGCACCTCACTCACGGGGACTTTCCAGCGGGCGGCGGCGGCTTGCTCAAGCATGGTTCGAGCCATCGCGCCCATCTCACGCATGCGGTCATAGTTTTCGCGGATACTGCGGCTACCATCGGTATTTTGGCTGGCGTAGCGTTTATCGGCGAGCCCTTGAATAGGCACAATTTTATCCCAATCGGCCTCCAGCTCTTCGGCCAAGATTTGTAAAATCCCCGTGCGGATCCCCTGACCCATTTCGGAGCGGTGGCAGGTCAAATAGACCTTGTCATCCTCACCGATGGCGATAAATAGATTGAGCCGCGCCTGCTGATCCTGCGCCAATGCCATGGGACTCCAACTGAGGCCACTCGCCCCCAGTGCGAGGCCCCCCCCGACGGCGCCGAAGAGTTTTAACACATCGCGGCGACTGATATTTTCAACTGCGGTGAATGTACTCATCTTAGCCCTCCTCTTTGGCATAGCTTTGCAGCGCCGCTTTTATCCGAGGATAGGTACCGCAGCGACACAAATTCCCCGACATGGCAGCATCAATTTGCTCCGCCGACGGTTTGGGATGCTGAGTGACTAAGGCCGCCGCCGACATTAATTGCCCGGCCTGACAATAACCACACTGGGGCACATTGTGTTCGGCCCAAGCATTTTTAAGCTTTTGATTATCCAGCCCTTCAATCGTGGTCAGTTGTTTGCCTTGCGCCTGGGATACGCTGGTTAAACAGGCGCGCACAGGCTGACCATCTAAATGCACGGTACACGCGCCGCAGAGCCCGGCCCCACAGCCATACTTAGTGCCCGTTAAGCCTAAAATATCCCGTAACGCCCAGAGGATGGGCATATTCGGATCCGCATTTAAGGTAAAAGATCTGCCGTTAATGGTCAGGTTTTGGGATGGCATCACAAGACTCTGGTCCTTTGCCGCCTCCGAGGATGGTATTGCCATAACTCACTCCTTAAGTGCCAACCACGACGCAAGATCGGCTTTAGTATCAATATCAATCGCGGCATGGGGTAAGGGAACAGCCACTAACTCACCCACATTTGCCAGTTGTTTTAAGATGGATTTGGCGCCGCGATCGCCGGTCAAATCCGTTAATAAATCGAGTATTGAGGCATTAAAAATAGCAGGGGCGCCTAATTCATCCAACTTATCTTGTCCATTCAAGGTCCCTGCTTCGTGATGATAAAGCGCGGCCACAGATTGCTGACTCATCTGCCAAGTCTCAATCAACTGCCGATAGTCTTCAAATGTCAGCGCGACCTGATCCGCTAAGGTGAGTAACATGCCATCAAACTGCTGCGCTTTTGCATAATCCGCCGCGACTCGCAGCGACGATGACAGGCCTGTCTGCCAGTCGGCATTATGCAGTAGCGTGAATTGATTCGCCCCAAGAGCCTCAAGTTGAGAAAGCAGCTCGTTAGCATGGGCACCAAGCACCACCAGCAGCGAAGCGCTGACTTGATTGTTGGATGCACCCATTACCAATGGCGCCGAGGTAAAACGAGCCAGACGGTCGATATGGCCTTGTAAGATGCTTTGCCCGCTATTTGCACTCGAGGGCGTGGATAATGGCTGCGCCAGTTTAATCCCCTGAAATCGCCGGCTCTCACCCGCGGCCAGCACGACAATTAACAGCCGTTGGCGACTCAGCATTAAGGCATGATCCCATCGAGGGTCGAACATGGCGCGCCGTGTAGCACCCCATGGCATTGGGCTAAAATGCTCAATGCCACAGCGCTGGGTAACTCGCCGCCAAGAGCAAGTCCCGCAGGCGCCGAGAAGTAACCGCTAAATGAGTCTGTACTGAGGTCGGCCATCGCCAACACTTTGTCCCGCCTATGGGCAGGCCCCAAGAGCGCAACATATTTAAGATCATAAGCTTGAATGGCTTTAAGCGTTGCGGCATCCAAGTTCAAGTTATGGTGCATCACAACGGCACAGTCCAACTGCGCGATAAGCCCTTCGACCTCATCAAGGCCTTGCTTAACGATATGGGCGTGGGGAAAATCGGCAGTTCGCGCATACGCGGTGCGAGTATCAAATACGCTTACCTGCCAACCTAAACTATGGGCAATTGCCGCCACAGGCTGGGCATCAATTCCGCCGCCAAAAATCCCTAAATGAAATCGCGGTCTTAAGGGCATGATTAACATATCCCCTTCGGGGGCGCTGAATATCCCTGATTTTGCAAAATCTGCAGTGGGAAAAGGTGCGTTATCCACCGAATAAAACTGCGCCGAGTAACTGCGAGCATCGCTGCCCGCAGGTGCGAGAGGCAATTGATAAAAACCTGATTGCCTCTTACGCAGCGCTTTTGCTACTTCGACAAGCCCTAGATCGTGATTTTCTTTTAGTAGTGGGATCAACATGATATCGACTTTTCCACCACAACCTAGGCGGTAGCTGGCATCGGATTCATCCGTCGCATCGTAGGTGACGCAGGCAATCTGTTGCGACTGCATGGCATTTTGCGCATGGCGACGCAGATCCGCCTCTAAACAACCACCGCTTAATATTCCGGCGCCTTGGCCAAATTCATGGAACAGCATCATGGCACCGGGTTTACGGTAGGACGAGCCTTGAATATGGGTGATCACCGCCAGCACCCAAGCATCATCGGCTAAGGGCAACCAATGCTCTAATAAGTCTTCAATTTGCTGAACCATGCACAACACTCCATGCTTGCACCTGCGACTAGAGAGATGAGTGAAGCCAATAAATGACATTCGACTTAACAAGTTAACAAAGCTGAACTCGCATTGATAGGGGAAATGGTGAACAAAATATTGCGGCGAGCGAAACGAAGATAGGCGGCAATGGCCAGCGAAAGTTAATGGGCTAAATGGATTGCTCGCGACGCATGGGCATGCGTCGCGATGAAGAAGCGTCTACCTAGAGTAATAATTGATCGGCGACAAAGGGGTTGTGCTCGCGCTCTTCCCCAAAGGTCGACATAGGACCATGGCCAGGAATAAATTCCACATCCGCCCCTAAAGGCCAGAGTTTAGTGGTGATGGATTGGATTAAATCCTGATGATTAGATTGCGGAAAATCCGTACGGCCAATCGAGCTTCTAAACAGAATATCGCCCACCCAAGCCAGATGCGCGTCCGCAGAATAAAATGCCACGTGACCCGGAGTATGCCCAGGGCAATGCAACACTTTTAAGCTTTGCTCACCCACGGTAACTACATCGCCATCCTGCAAATATTGCTCGGGCTCAAAGGCATCACAATGGGGAAACCCAAAGTTTTGGCTCTGTTTGGGCAGATTATCAATCCAAAACTTATCCGCTACATGGGGGCCCACTATGGGCACATTTGTTTGCTGGGCTAATAATTTAGCGCCACCCACATGGTCAATATGACCATGAGTGAGTAAGATTTTTTCGAGCGTGAGCCCCAATTTGTTCATTTCGCCTAGAATACGGTCGACATTCCCTCCCGGATCGACAACCGCGGCACGCTTCGTTTTTTCACACCAGATCAAGCTGCAATTCTGCTGGAAAGGTGTCACAGGAATAATTTGGTACTTCATAGCTTCAATCTCGTGTTATCCATAGCCGATAGATTACGCTAAGAGGCTTATCATGGCTCAAATTTTTACAATAAAAATTGATCTTGACCAAAGGCGAATCAAATAATCCTAACTTGCGACAACAGGGCTTTTGTATACAATCTGCCATAAACAACAGACCCTACCCTTAAGGTTAATTGATGAAACCCGATATGATGCTCGCCGGTGTCCTCGCCAAAAAACACACATTCAACCTGCCACTTGATTATCAACAACCGATTGGTGAACAGATCAGTGTGTTCGCGCGGGAGCTCTGCGCCATTGAAAATAAAGATAAAAAACTACCTTATATCGTCTTTTTTCAGGGTGGCCCCGGCTTTGCTGCCATGCGCCCAGCGAATAACAGCGGTTGGATCCGCCGCGCACTCAAAGAGTTTAGAGTATTATTGCTCGACCAACGGGGAACTGGGCTTTCTAGCCCCATTAATTACCAAAGCCTCGGGCACTTAACGCCTGAACAGCAGGCCGATTATTTAAGCCATTTTAGGACCGACAATATCGTCCGTGATGCCGAATCAATTCGCGCCCAGCTCTGCCCCGCCGATAAGTGGGCGATTCTAGGTCAAAGCTTTGGTGGTTTCTGCGTGCTACATTATTTGAGCGCCGCGCCTCAGGGCGTGAGTGAAGCTTATATCACCGGCGGCATACCTTCCCTCACGCGCAGCAGTGATGAAGTCTATCAGGCCACCTATCAGCGCGTGCTCGCCAAGAATAAGGACTTCTTCCAGCGCTTCCACGATGCGCAGCATCTCGTGACTCGCCTCGCCAAACATTTACTCGAGCACCCAGTGCAGTTAGCCACGGGTGAGCGCCTCACGGTTGAAATGTTGCAACTGCTCGGTATTAACTTGGGCATGGAGCAAGGCCCAGAGTCGGTTTACTATTTGCTTGAACAAGCACTGGTGCACTCGCCCCAAGGTGATTATGTCAACCCACTGTTTTTAAATCATTTCGGCCAATTGCTCGACTATAACACCAACCCAATTTTTGCCCTGTTACACGAGGCCATCTACTGCCAACACAGTGCGTCACAGTGGTCTGCCCATAGGGTGCGTGAGCAGTATCCGGCCTTTAACTATCAAGTCGGTAAGCCTTTCCTGTTTACTGGCGAGATGATTTACCCTTGGATGTTTGAGCAATTTAGCCATTTAGCCCCACTCCAAGCCGCGGCCAATCTCCTTGCCCATAAGACGGACTGGCCGACGTTATACAATCTTGAGCAGCTCAGCCAAAACCGCGTCCCGGTTGCGGCCGCGATTTACAGCGAAGATATGTATGTCGAGATGGACTACAGCCTAGAAACGGCCAAACAAGTAGCGCATCTAAGATATTGGTTAACCTCGGAATATGAGCACAATGGCATTCGAATGGATGGCGAGCGGATCTTAGATAAGCTCATCAGTCTCAACCGCGGTGACAGCTTAAGATAAATGTTAATTTTAAGGGTTAATTAAGTAAAAGCTGTCATTGTGTGCTGGCTCCTCATCCATATGAGTGATTTTGGCTACAACATTCAACGACCAATTTTCCGTAAGAGTAATCCGTATTGGCTTACTCTTTTTTTTGCCTAAAAAAATGCACTCAACCGGGTTGAGTGCATGACAAAGATAGTCAAAAAAAGCAGGGGAGCGAGTTTCTAATCGAGATGAAATTAACGTTTCATCTGAGGATAAGTAAATTCATGGCATTGATTGCAATAGACTTTACTTTCTTTGTGTTCCTGATGGCAGTAAGTACATGGCAGATCAGTGCCGTAGTGCAGACTGTTATGGGGATTCGGCTCAACCGAATGGCCCGCATCGGCTGGGCGCTCAGTCAGCTTAGCCACCTCCTCAGGTGAACCATGGCAGCTACTGCAAGTCGCTGCATCGGGAACGGTTTTACGTTTTGCATCACCGTGGCATGCCGCGCAATCGACTTTACCATCGGCCCCAGTCATCACCTCTTTATGGTAATCCTTGATATTCAATGCATTAGCGGCCATAGGCGTTGCCAGCATGACACCGAGTAATAGAATAAATACGGGTTTTAACATCAGAGTCTTCCTAGGCGGGGCATCGCGCCCCGCATCGTAGATTAATAGTTTGCAATAAAGTAAGTTGACGCTTGGATATCGGGGGTAAACGGACGGTCCTTGGCGACAAAAGGCACTTTTTCACGGTAGGACTTGTACATGGCTTGCGTGGCCTTGCCCAGTTGCAGATCTGGGTGAGCTTGCTTACGTAAATCAATCGCTTGAGTAGAGTGCAGCAGTTCTAAACCGTAGATGACTCGGGTGTTATCCACGATTTGGATCAGGTTGTCCGAGGCCAACTTAAGGTTAGTGAAGGTATATTCAATCCCTCCTGCGATAGAGATCCCATCGAAGGATACTGGCGTAGCTAACTGCTTATTACGCACTTGCATATCCACAAAGGCTTTTTGAATCGCACCGAAGGCATGGCCTTGGTTTTCCGGCGCACTCAGGAAACGCGTCAGCTTAGTAAAGTGATCATCGGACAGATGAATCGTACGCATCACACTGTTGTGGGACACATGGGTCAGGGCGACACTCAGGTTTTGCACCGCGAGTGCCACAGGCAGCGGCTCAAAGTTAGTGGTAGGGAACACACCGCCCTGTCCTTCAACCATATATTTAGCCACTTGTGGGAACTGGGCATACTGGTTCGACGCGCCCACAATCACTGCTGGGTTATCGTCTGAATGGTTGATTTGGATATTGATCACTTCATCCAGTGAGGCTAAAGCCTGCTCGGCGCCTGCAAAAGTGTAAGCCGTGGTTCTAAAGCTTAATGGATCCTGTAATGGACGCTCATCGTTAAGCTGCCATAAATAACTGCCATCGAGCTGCTTGAGAATGTCACTGGTGGCCGATTTAATGTAAGGGAATGGACGGATGTCGTTGGTTTGCGGCAAGAATGGCGCCACGTTACCGTTTAATCCCTCAAGGCTTAAACCAAAGACGGTGGGCGATACGGACAACAATTGCTTCGCCTCACGGTAACCTTGCATGGCATACGCGACGGCAAAGGCATTGTTAGACAGAATCGATAGCGCGTCTTTGCCCATAGGTGCTAAGGGGGTGATCCCTGCATCGGCCATCGCCTCTTTACTGCTCACACGCTGACCTTTGTAGAATACCTCCCATTCACCAATCATGGCTAAACCGACATGGGATGACAGCAGAATATCCGCCTCACCTACAGTGCCTTTGGCTGGGATCACAGGGGTCAGTCCCTGATTAAGATAGGCTTCATAAAGCTCGGCCACCACAGGTTGCACACCGGTTTGTCCGGCTAGCATAGTATTTAACCGTACGGCTAAGGCTAAGCGTGTTAAGCGGATGGGCGCAGCTTCACCGACACCGGCACTGTGGGCACGCAGGGTGCTGAGGTTGAAGCTTCGAGAGGCGTCGAGCACCGCATCACTCAACTTGCCGTTGGCATCGAACAGCTTGTGGTCTTTGTTTAGCCCAACGCCCACGGTTAAGCCATACACAGGTTTGCCCAGACGGGCCGCTTCCATTAGTAGCGCGTTGGCTTTCACGAGTTGGGTCTTGGCCTGAGGTGCAATCTTCACTTTTGCGCCATCGGCAATTGCCCAGGCTTGGTCTTGGGTTAAATGTTTACCGTCGAGTACTACTTGCTCCATCGCGAGCGCGCTGCCTGAAAGTAGACTCAAGGTGAGTGAGGCCATCAACATGGATTTATTCATTATCATTCTCCAACATTTTGTTATTTTTAATAAAATCTAAGCTTGCTTGAGCGTCACAGCGTTTGCCGCGGCGCAGTTACGACCAGCATTACGCCCAGTGACGACCCCTTCAGCCACGGCACAGGCGCCTAATCGACTCGCTCCGTGGATACCGCCCGTGGCTTCGCCTGCGGCGTATAATCCGGGAATGGCTTTATTGCTGACCAAATGCAGCACTTCGGATTGGGTATTCACCTTCACGCCGCCCATGCAATAATGCACCTTCGGCCACATGCGCACCGCATACCAAGGCCCTTTATCGAGCACTATCGCCTCCTGCATAGGGCGGTCGAACTCTTTATCTACCCCTGTTTTTACCGCTTCATTCCAACGCGCCACCTGCGCCTTTAATGCCTTAGCTGGCATGCCGTAAATCGTGGCCAGTTCGTCTAAGGTCTCGGCCTTGCTTATGACCTTGTATTTCAGACCCCAATCTAAGGTCTGTGCCTTACTGGCTCCGGCAGCATTAGTAAAACCAATGGGATAGACAGGCTGCCCCTTCTCATCCCGTCGGGTCATGATGGCGTCTGCACGGGCTTTACGGTCGGCTAATTCATTGAAGAAACGCCCTCCGGTGCGCACATCCACCACAATGCCGTGGGGATAGGTGGCGATAGTGTTGAACTGGGAAGCCGTGCCAAAGCCCTTCTCGTCGGGGGATGCCCATGGGCCAAGCTGAATTTGGTCTAAATGAATGGGATTGGCCCCAATGAGCATCATCTGCTTGAGCGCCTCAGAGGTGGCACCTGCATGGTTGGTTGAATCTAAATCACTATTTAACTCAGGTAATTGCATCATACGGTATTCAATATCGCGACCAAAACCGCCAGTCGCCATAATCACGCCACGGCGCGCGCCGATACGACGTATTTTACCCGTGCGCTCATTGGGAAAATAAAAACCTTCGCGAACTTCGACACCGATCACCCGTCCGGCCTCATCTTGTACAAAGCCTTCGAGCTTGGTCTGATTTTTCATGATGACGCCCTTGTCTCGGGCAGCTTTAATTAGGGGGCGAATAATGCCAGCGCCTGAACTTTCAACGGTTTGTAGCACTCGTTGTACCGAGTGGCCGCCAAAGTGCTGTACAAAAGGTTTCCAGTTCACGCCGTAATCGATCAGCCACTGGCAGGATTCTGCGGTGCCGTTACATACCAGTTTGAGCATTTCCACATCGTTCATGCCGCGACCAGCCCGCAGCATGTCCGCCACCATGGCATCGACCGAATCTTCAATCCCTGCCTGCTTCTGTAGGGCAGAACCCGCGACCGCCATGGCGCCGCCGTTGATGGTCGAGTTGCCACCAAATACGGGCATCTTATCGATAACCATCACGCTCACGCCGGCTTCTCTGGCCTGCAACGCCGCAGACATACCCGCAAAACCGCTGCCTACCACGAGCACATCTACGATTTCATCGAAGTTAACAGGAGCCGAGTCACAGCTGGCAGAGCTAGGCAACGCGATACTCGCCCCGAGCCCTGCGGCCATGACCATACCGCCCTTTAATAATTGTCGACGCCCCGAATTAATACCTTGGGTTTTACTCATGCTGATTTCCTTCAATAATCATTGGAACTTGTCAGCGTGAAAGTGCAGATGCTGTGCCAAGCACCTAAAAAGAGGTATTTATGCGGTGAACTTTGATTGCAGGCACAAAATCACGAAATATAAAGATCTACAATCACGATACTTAGTGATTAACTTGAAATATCAATGGAAAAACACTTCTATTACGAATCAACCCTAAGACTCTGTAGCAGTCTGCAGCTCGAAAAATCGTTGCACAGTTACTTCGAGTTTATTCGGAATGAACTGCCTATTGACGGGCTATTTGTGAATATTTTTCGCAAACAATTTAATGATATACAGTTTATCGCCCATGTTGATGATAGCCATTGCTGCACGTTAGATAAGCGCATCCAAATTCCTGAGAAGATGGCGCAATACTTAGAAGATCCCGAGCGACCAAGGGTTAGAATTGTTAACGACATAGAGCATGATCCTGTCACCTCTTTAGTCGCACCACAGGTGATTAAAGACATTCGCTCGGTGATTATTCTGCGAATGTCGATAGAAAATACCCACCTTGGGATAGTTGGCTTTTATGCCAAAAGCACTGGAGTGTTTAGGCCCCGCCATGCCGACTTAATCGCGCCGCATATGCAAAACCTAGCACTGATCACGGCGCTGAATTTAAGGGATCGCAACTTACTCAAAGAGAACGAAGCGCTCTCGAAGCAAAACGTGAGTCTGCGTCGTACCTTAGATATTCAAAATGGCGTGGTTGGCGCCAATTCGGGCCTGAAACAGGTCATGCAACAGGTGCAATCTATCGCCAAAATCAACACCACAGTGTTAATGCTTGGGGAAACGGGCTGCGGCAAGGAAGTCATCGCCAACGCCATTCACGAATTGTCGGAGCGCTCGGGTAAGCCTTTTATCAAGGTAAACTGCGGCGCCATCCCAGATACCTTGATTGACTCCGAGCTCTTTGGTTATGAAAAAGGTGCATTTACCGGCGCCGATTCGCGCAAAATTGGCTACTTCGAGCAGGCCAACGGCGGCACCATTTTCTTAGATGAGATAGGGGAATTGCCGCTTTCGGCTCAAGTTCGACTACTTAGGGTACTGCAAAATAGTTGTATCACCCGCGTTGGCGGCCACGATGCGGTACAGCTCGATATTCGTATTGTGGCCGCAACCCACAGAAACCTTCAGGCCATGGTGCACAGAGAAGTGTTTAGGGAGGATCTCTGGTATCGGCTGGCGATTTTCCCCATCGAGATCCCATCGCTCAGACAAAGACGCACAGATATACCTCTGTTAGTGCAACATTTTGTCGAACAGCTCAGTGCCAAGTTCAATTTACCGCAGTTGCCAAGAATCGCCCCAGAACAACTGAATATTCTCAACCAATATGGTTGGCCTGGGAATGTGCGCGAACTCATTAATGTGCTCGAGCGCGCCATCATTCAGCACCCTACAGGACCGCTGGATTTTAGTTTTCTGGCGCCACAGAGCCTCGAAGCCGTTAAAACCCCATCCATTCAAACCGTGATTATCGACCCTAGTCATGCCAGCAATAAGCTGGTGCCGCTAGAGGTGATGACCAAAAAATATATCAGCCATGCCTTAAGGATTACTGGGGGTAAACTCTATGGCCCGGGCGGCGCCGCCGAGTTGCTGGATATCAATGCCAATACCCTGCGCAGTAAAATGAAGAAGTTAGGGATTGTGTAATGCATTGATAAGGAGTGGATAGTTATGAAAAAGGCCACAACACAATATGTGGCCTTTGATTTATTTTGCCGAATTAATTGGCCAATTAGAAGAAATAACGAATACCAACGGCATAGTTGTTATCCTGTAGATCTTCGTAGGCTTTATCGTCCATATCACTGAAATCAATTTTGGCTTCGGCATACATAATAGTGTCGCGGCTATAGCGATAATGCAGGCCTAGCACAGCAAATTGGCGGGTCCATTTACCTTGGATAACGGTGTTTTCATCGGTATCCAAATCTTGGTAAGTCAGCAATAAGCTAGGTACGAATCCGTTATCGTAGTGGTAAGCAACAATAAATTCGGCACCGGTTGAATCGTAGAGATCGCCACCGACTAACTCGTTTTGCTCACTCTTATGGGCGTTAAAACCAACATACAGACCGTCGGCATCACGACCCGGCGCATATTGGTAGAAGCTGCCGTATTGGGCGCCGATACCGATGATTTGATTGGTATTATCGACGTCTTTACCCGCAAGATTGCCAGTGAAGTCACCACGGTTAAAGCCCGCTAACACCTTAAATTTGTCGGTGAAATAGTAAGTTGCACTCGCGCCATAGCTAGGGTCGAAACTCAGCTCCGAACCATCCTTTAAGGTGTTGCCTAAATTGTCATAGAGCGCCACATCGCTATTTTGCTTAGAAGCGTATTGCACCGCGATATGCAGATTGCCAAAGGTATTGCGGTATTGCAGCGCCGCATCGGCACGACCCGCACCAGTGAGGCCGCCATCACCGAAGGTATAAGCACCGACAGACCAGCCGGTAAAGGCATTGAGCACGTCTGTGGTGTAAGCCACATCGTAATAAGCCCCCCACTGCTTACCAAAGGTGAGCGAGCCCCATTTGTCGTGCGACATGCCGACATAACCTAAACGGTTAAAGAGGAAATCTGAGGTTTTTGAAGCCGATAACTGACCACCACCTTGACCTTGGGTATAGATCAGGCCATCGTCACTGGTGACCATGTTAATGCCCCATTCGGTATGGGCAAAGGAGCGCCAACCATTTTTCTCTTGGCGGTCGAAACGAAATCCCACGCGGGAAAAGTTATCAATTACTGAAGTTTCGTGGCCATCGTTTAACGCCGCAAAGCCTAGCCAGCCCATCATATTGACGCTATTGGTTTGATCGTTATACAGCTCGACCGCTTGCGTTGTACCAGACAACAGCACCGCAGGGATCATCACTGCTAGCAATTTCTTTTTCATATCATCTACACCTTTTAATTCAGCTAAACCATATATAATCATATGATTTAATTGGCTTATTATATTCTCCAGCCAACACACAGCAGTTTGCATGCCACGGCGCTGAAAAGCTGAATTTGAAGGTGTTTTTTAGAAGTGGATCCGCCAATCACGAAATATCGTGATTGGCGGTAATTAAATATCGCGGAATAAATTAAATATCGTTACCAAATCCCGTGGTTTAGCGACAGTTTGATCACATATGTGTCATCAAGCTTGGGCGACCGCTTTGCTCGCTCGCCGTCTAGGGGCTGTCGGTTTAGCTGTCGTGGAGGTAGAAGATGCTGCGGCTGAATTGCTAGCATTCCCTTTTTTAGCGCCCGTTCCGGCTTTTTTCCCGCCAGCAGCGCCTCTGGCTCCGGCTTTTCGATAACCCGACTTTTTAGTCGCGGCACGCTTAAAACCCTGCCCTTTTAAGCCATTGAGGGCTGAGGGTAATTGAGCGCCTGCATTTTCGATTAAGTTATTTAGCGTCCCCAGCAGTGGCTGCATAAATCCTTGATAAGAGATTTCTTTATGACAGATACCGTTCAGGCTTGCCTCCCACAGCGCCGTCATATCGGGCGTTGTGGCGCTCAGGGGCAAACTATTGATTAAGCCCTTGCCCACCTCAGTGGCTACAATCGACTTGCCCTGACGCTGAATAAAGCCTCGCTTAAACAGCAGCTCAATAATGCCTGCGCGAGTTGCTTCCGTACCTAGGCCATCGGTTTCCTTTAAAATTTTGCGGATCTCGGGATCTGTCACATAACGGTTAATCCCTGTCATTGCGCTCAGCAAGGTCGCATCGGTAAAAGCCTTGGGTGGTTGAGTTTGCTTCTCGACTAATTCACCGTGGTGACAATGAAGCACTTGCCCTAAGGTAAGCGGCGGTAGTTGACCAACATATTCTCCTTCCTCTGCGTCCTTTTCGCCTTGCGCAAAACTCGCTGCGGATGATGCGTCCTTTCGTTCGTTCTCTTCTCTGGCAAACAGTTGTTTCCAACCGAGGGACTTATCCTGTTTTGCCTTAGTTTTAAAAAGGCCACCTTCGATCGTCACCTCGACCGCAGTTTCACTGTAGCAATAGGCGGGGTAAAATTGTGCCAAATACTGGCGAGCAACATGCAGATAAAGCTGTCTTTCCCGCTGGCTTAAACCGCTTAGATTGGGCTGTTTTTCCGTTGGAATTATGGCGTGATGGGCATCGACTTTTTTATCATCCCACGCCTTAGATTTAAGCCGAGGATTCGGCGCCTCAGCGTGTACGACTAACTCGGGCGCACCGCCCATGATGGCCGCTAATACCCCGCTTGCAAGCCCATGCTGCTCCGTGGGCAAATAACGGCTGTCTGAGCGTGGATAGGTGATTAGCTTATGGCGCTCGTATAAGCTCTGGCAGGTATCGAGCACGTCCTTCGCGCTCATACCAAAGCGCTTGGCGGCATCGATTTGCAGCGCCGATAAACTGTAGGGTAAAGGCGGATTCTGCTGCTTATCCTTAGTGCTTAACTGGGTCACTTTGGCGGGTTTATCGGTGATCCGGCGCACCACATTTTGCGCTAAACCCTTAGCGAGCACGCGCCCCTCTTCATCCATATAGGGTAAGCAGGCTTCACTGGGTTGCCACTTCGCCGTGAAAGCCTGATCTTTGTCCGTCACTAAGTGAGCCAGAACCTCATAAAAAGGCTTAGATTGGAAGTTCGCGATTTCTTCATCGCGGCGCACGATAAGCCCAAGCAGTGGTGTCTGTACTCGACCGACTGATAGTACGCCCTGATAGCCGACCTTTTTCCCTTGGATGGTGTAGGCCCGCGTCATATTCATGCCATAGAGCCAATCGGCGCGGCTTCGGGCAAGCGCCGAGGTCGACAAAGGAATAAACTCACGGTTACTGCGTAACTGCGACAGGGCACGTTTCACCGCCTGTGGGTTTAAGTCGCTAATAAGGAGTCGCTGCGTTTGCTGTAATTTATCGCCAGTCACACCCAAATAGGCGATCACTTCATCAACCAATAACTGCCCTTCGCGGTCGGGATCGCCAGCGTTCACTAGCGTATCGGCCTGTTTCACCAGCTTTTTAAGCACTGTGAGTTGGCTGCGGGTCGCGGCCTTAGGTTTAAGCTGCCATTTCTCGGGTACTATGGGTAAATGCTCAAATTTCCACGATTTAAACTCGGGATTATAGGCATTGGGCTCGGCCTGTTCGAGCAAGTGTCCCACACACCAAGACACGCAGTTGCCCTGGGCGTCTTCAATAAACCCGTCACCTTTTTTGTGGGGTTTAGGCAGCACATCGGCAATTGCACGCCCAAGGCTTGGTTTTTCAGCAATATAGAGGATCATATCTACATTAAACACTGGATATAATTACAGTGTAATTTAGCCCAAAGCGGACAAGAGTGCAAACCGCCGTTTTGCCTCGAGGGTCGATTGAACTTGATGAATGGCGATGGAACACTAAAGCTGTGTAAATTTAGTTGAGAACAATTCTCATCTAAAACTAAAATCCCTTGCATCCATTACGAGGAATTGAGAAAAAGAGATGAATACACTGACCTTGCCAAGCCCTATAACCCCCGTCTTTAAGCCAGCGCTTGCCTTAAGATTCAATCAACTAGTGATCTTCTACAGCCTGTTATTGCTGGCGTTAAGTCTACTTTGTGAAATGGGACTTAAAAGGCTAGGATTTGAGGCGCCTTTCCTTTCTTGGGCTTTTATCCTGTATTTACCCGTGGCAGTAAGCCTGTCTTTACTATTAAAACATAGGGTTAGCCGCCGCAGTCTGGCATGGCTATTCGGACTATGGATGCTGTTATGGCTGGTAATGTAAGCCCCGTTTTTTAAGCCTTGTGTGGATACTTACACGAACATCCGCTTCGGCAAAAATAAAGAGTGCCAACCCACACCCTTGCCTCACCTTTCTCCTACATCCCGACTGTCAAACTCAGTTAGTAATCTAGTCAGTTAACGCACCGCTAAATCCCTGCTCAGTAAAGCCACCAAATAAAGAACGTTAAACTATCAATTATTTAACAACTTTAGCTATGAAGCGGCTCAAAAAGCCGTTATGTTGAAGCTCTTGGGCGTGCGCACACGTCTTAACCTTAGGCCAAATTGGCCGTTTAGTACCCAAACTTACAAGCAAATATCTTAAAAACTCTGCAAAAACAACAGAATATTGGAGTTGAATTATATGAATGAGATTGTTAATGCGGTCAACAATATCGTTTGGAGCCCCGCACTCGTTTATCTTTGCCTCGGTGTAGGACTCTTTTTCTCCCTGCGCTCACGTTTCTTACAGTTACGCCATTTACCCGAAATGATCCGTTTAATGTTTGATGGTAAGAGCACTGATGCTGGTGTGTCTTCCTTCCAAGCCTTAGCCATGACTTTAGCAGGTCGTGTGGGAACCGGAAACATTGCCGGTGTCGCCACTGCGATTACCTTCGGCGGTCCGGGGGCATTGTTTTGGATGTGGATGGTAGCGTTTCTTGGCGCCAGCTCCGCATTCGTCGAATCCACCTTAGGCCAAGTCTACAAAGAAAAAATCAATGGAGAGTATCGCGGCGGCCCCGCCTTTTACATTGAAAAAGGCTTAGGCATGAAGTGGTACGCTTGGACATTTGCCATTGCGACCATTTTTGCCTGCGGAATTTTACTGCCTGGCGTGCAAGCCAACTCGATTGGTTCGAGCCTAAAAACCGCCTTCGATATCGACCCTAACGTCACCGCTGCCATCCTCGCTATGCTGTTAGGTTTCATTATCTTTGGTGGCGTAAAACGTATTGCCCACTTCGCCAGTACCGTAGTGCCCTTTATGGCACTGGGTTATATCATTGTCGCCTGCGTGATTATTGCCCTTAACATTGGTCAGCTGCCCGATATTATTATGTTGATCCTAAAAAGTGCCTTCGGACTCGATGCGGGCTTTGGTGCGATTCTAGGTCTTGCGATTATGTGGGGGGTAAAACGCGGTATTTACTCAAACGAAGCAGGCCAAGGTACTGGGCCACACGCTTCTTCTGCCGCCGCCGTGAGCCACCCTGCCAAACAAGGTTTAGTGCAAGCCTTCTCAGTGTATGTCGATACCCTATTCGTCTGTTCAGCCACCGGCTTTATGCTGCTGATCACGGGTTTGTATAATGTGCAAGGCCCAGATGGCGCCGCGCTGTATACTGGGATTGCGGGCGTCGCAGCAGGCCCTGGTTATGTGCAAACCGCAATGGAAAGCATGATGCCAGGCTTTGGTAATATGTTCGTTGCCGTCGCGCTGTTCTTCTTCGCCTTCACCACCATTGTGGCCTACTACTATATTGCCGAAACCAACATTGCCTATATCAATCGCAAGGCGAATCGTCCTTGGCTCACAGTGGTACTGAAAGTAGTGCTGATGGCATCAACTGTTTATGGCACGGTGAAAACCGCCGATTTGGCCTGGGGCATGGGTGACATTGGCGTGGGACTGATGGCGTGGCTAAACATTATCTCCATTATTCTGCTACAACGCATCGCCTTCACTTGCCTGAAGGATTATGAGTCGCAACAGAAACAAGGGGTTGAGCCGTTATTCGATCCTGAAAAGCTCGGTATTCCCCATGCAGATTATTGGGTTGAGCGCAAGAATGCGCAGGATGAACTAGCGCAGAGTCAATCCAGCGAGACTCCCAAAATCTCTTAAGGATTGAAACTACTAACAAAAAGCCAGTGAATAATCACTGGCTTTTTTGTTGTTCATTTTAAAGTGCGCCGACGCTTAACGCCGAGCACACTTTCCATCTTAAGAATTTCGTCTTATGGATGGCAAACGTTGTGTAACTCTAAGTTAGTGCCAATGTCTTTATTACGGTCGGCCTTGGCATCGTCGTTACGTAACTGAGTTAAGTGGTCGAGGTAAGATTGATCAACATCGTTCGTGATGTAGTGACCGTCGAACACTGAGGTTTCGAAACGTTTGATCTCTGGGTTTTCCATTCTCACCGCTTCAACCAGATCCGGCAGATTTTGGAAGATAATCCCATCGGCGCCAATCAGCTTAGCAATTTCATCGGCATCACGACCGTGGGCAATCAGCTCATTCGAGGTTGGCATATCGATACCATAAACGTTCGGGAAACGGATTTCTGGTGCCGCCGAGGCAAAGTACACTTTCTTAGCACCCGCTTCACGCGCCATCTCAATGATTTGCTCCGACGTGGTACCACGCACGATAGAGTCATCGACTAACAAAACGTTCTTACCTTTAAACTCAGTGTTGATGGCATTGAGTTTACGGCGTACCGATTTTTTACGCTCCTGTTGACCAGGCATAATAAAGGTACGGCCGATATAACGGTTCTTCACAAAACCTTGGCGGTAAGGTAAGTCCATGCAACGGGCGATTTCTAATGCGATATCGCATGAGGTTTCAGGAATAGGGATCACCACGTCGATATCATGGTCGTACCATTCTTTTTTGATCTTTTCACCGAGCTTAGCACCCATGTTTACGCGGCTAGCGTAAACAGAGACGTTGTCGATAGTCGAATCAGGACGCGCAAAATACACGAATTCGAAGATACAAGGTGAGTAGCTTGGCTCTTTTGCGCATTGGCGAGTGTAAAGCTGACCATCGAGAGAGATATAAATCGCTTCGCCTGGTGCCACATCGCGCATCACTTCAAAACCCACGGCATCGAGCGCCACGCTCTCAGAGGCCACCATGTACTCAGTACCAGTTGGGGTTTCGTGCTTACCTAATACCAGTGGACGAATACCGAAAGGATCGCGAAATGCCACCAGACCTTGGCCGATAATCATGGCCACAACCGCATAGGCGCCTCGGGCTTGCTCGTGCACTTTGGCGATAGTGTCGAACACTTCGTCAGGCGTCAGCATTAAGCTAGTGGTTTTTTGCAGCTCATCGGCCAGCAGGTTTAATAATACTTCTGAGTCGGATGTGGTGTTCACATGGCGACGTTTTTTGATCAGGCCTTCAGCTAATTCAACCGTGTTGGTTAAGTTACCGTTATGGGCTAATGAAATCCCAAATGGCGAGTTAACATAGAAAGGCTGCGCTTCTGACGCGCTGGAACTGCCTGCAGTAGGATAACGTACGTGGCCAATACCTGCATTGCCCTGTAGGCGTTGCATGTGTTTGACTTCAAATACATCTTTGACCAGACCATTGGCTTTACGTAGTCTGAAAGCACCACGATCAACGGTCACAATACCTGCCGCATCCTGACCTCTGTGTTGAAGCACGGTCAGTGCGTCATAAATGGTCTGATTAACCGATGATTGGCCAACTATTCCGACGATACCACACATGGGTAAGCTTCCTCATTGTAAGATGTTCTATGCCCTTTCATGTTGAAATATAAGTAAAAGACGAAGTAAATCCCCAGCCATACGGCTTAAGCGCTTCATCTCAGTGTTGAGTCCGTGGCCTTAGGCTTCGGGCTCAACCTTACTTATCCTCCATCACTTAGGATAAATTTATTGTCTTTTTTATAGTTTGGGTACAAAGCTGGAGGTGTTTTCCAAATAGTGAAAGAACCATTGGATCACAACGCCAAATTCGGGCACTAGTACAGAGTCCTTCCACCATTGGGTGTTGGGTGAGCCTGTAAAAGCATCCATAAAAAACAGCAGCGCACTGACGATCAGCGCGCCCCTAATGGCACCGAAACACAGACCTAAGAGTCTGTCAGTGCCAGATAATCCGGTTTTAACCACTAATTGCCCAATGATGTAATTGATGAGGGCGCCGAGTATTAAGGTGGTGATAAAAAGAATAGCAATGGAGACCCCATTGCGTAGCACCTCATCGTTCATTTGCGTGAGATGAACGGCGAGATCTTGGTAAAATTGGCTGGCAACAAAGAAAGCCGCGAACCATACCACTAACGACATGGCTTCTTTGGCAAATCCGCGGATCAGACTGATAAGAGTCGATAACCCGATAACGAAGATGATAGCGTAATCAATCCAAACCATTGAGATGGCTTTCCAGCATAGGCTTTAAGACGGCGCGATTCTACCAGAGACTGAAACGATTCTCACCCCTAGCGAGGTAAATAAATTATTTCAGTCCCTGCTGAATGGCATTAAGATTCCAAGGGATTAAAAGGCACAATTCGGCCTTTCAAACGGGTTAGAGTTTCAATTTCTTCCTGCATTTTCTTCAGCTTAGATTCGGAAACATCGGGCCCCACAAACACTTTCGTCAATATGCCATCCTTAGGCGTGTCTGGAATTGTGTACGCCTTGTAACCACTTTTACGTAACTGCGCCACCAGCGCTTTGACGTTGGCGGCATTGCTAAATGCGCCTAGTTGCAGGGTAAGTCCAGGTTTTAATGAATCGCGGCTGACCACTTTTATGCCATCGTCTTTGGCAGGTTTTGCAGATTCTGTTTTCGCGGTTTCGGCTTTAGGTTTGTCCGTTTTCGCGACTACGGTTGGCTTGGTTTCTGGCTTTTTCGTCTCAGTTTTAGCGGGAGTCGGCTTTGGCGTCTCTTTCTTCGGTTCGGCCTTAGCGGTCTCGGTTTTCACCGGCGCTTTCACCTCAGGCTTGGTTTCCGTTTTTGCCGTCTGGGGTTTGGCTTGCTCCTTCACCGCGTCCGATTTAGGCTCGACTTTTGCCGCAGACGTGTCTTTGACGTCAGTATTGACCGCCTGCGCTAACGCCGCCTCATCATTAGGAGAAGACTCTTCGGGTAAGGCACCTTCGCCATCCACATCCTGAGTAGACAATACCTCAAACATATCATCGGCGTTTTGCTGCGCTATCGCGGCAGGACGCAGGGGAATTTCGGCAAATTGTTCCTCTTGACGATCCTTCTTGCCATCTAAAATATCCGGCAGAAAAATCACCCCGAGGGCGACCAGCACCACAGTGCCGACTAATCGATTATGAAACTGGCTAGACAAAACGGTTATCCTGCTTAAAGAGAGACTTAAAACCTGCCACAGTGTAAAAGGAGCCAAACACAATTACCACATCATCGGGCTGAATTTGCGCTTTTAATGCCGTCCATGCCGAGGCGATATCGTCAAACTCATGGGCCTTAGTGTCTTGCGCTAAGGTTTGGCGCAGCAGGCTTGCATTGGCGCCGCGCTCACCCTGTAAACTCACTAAGTACCAAGTATCGATTAAAGGCGAAACCACAGGTAATACGCCTGCAATGTCCTTATCCTTTAGCATGCCGCACAGGGCAAACACTCGCTTCCCCGTCACCAAAGGCGTGAGCTGCTTGACTAAAAAGCGCGCCGCATGGGGATTGTGGGCCACATCGAGTAAAATCAGCGGCTGCTCGTTAACTTGCTCTAAACGCCCGGTTAAGCGCGCGCTGCTGATGCCTTTGGCAATGATATCGGCGGTAATATGCGGCCAGCCATGCTCAACAATCGCAATCACAGTCGCAGCGTTCGGCAATGGCAGTGTCGGCAGACTGAGCTGCTTTAGGGTGAATACTTGGCCTTGGTAATCCCACGTCTGGCCATCTTGCTGATAACTAAACTCCTCGCCCACACGATAGAGCTTGGCGCCAACATTTTGGGCGACATCATTGACCGTATGGGGTAAGTTTGGCTCGCCGACAATCGCAGGGCGACCTTGACGAAAAATGCCCGCCTTTTCACGGCCGACCAGCTCGCGAGTATTGCCCAAATAGGCCTCGTGATCTAAATCGACGGACGTCACCACGCTGATATCAGCATCAATCATGTTGGTGGCATCCAAACGGCCGCCAAGACCGACTTCTAAGATCACCACATCCAACTTGGCCGCTTTAAACAGAATTAAGCCCGCCAAGGTGGCATATTCGAAGAAGGTCAGCGAAATCTCGCCGCGCGCTGCCTCAATTTGTTCAAAGGCCGCTACAAAGGCTTCATCGCTGGCGTCCTGACCGTTAATGCGCACCCTTTCGTTGTACTTGAGCATATGGGGCGAGCTGTAGACGCCCACCGTCAGACCAGATAAACGCAGGATATTCTCGAGCATGGCGCAGGTGGTGCCTTTACCATTGGTGCCCCCTACAGTGACCACTTTGCTAGGCCCGAGATCCAATAATTGCAGGCGCGCGGCAACCTTTGAAACCCGGGTTAATCCCATATCGATTTCGGTTGGGTGAATCGATAATAAATAATCTAACCATTGTGTCAGTGGCGCATTGGCACTCGGCACAGTTAAAGATGTCTGCTCTGTCGGGGCTGTGGTCATCTGTTCTTTCCTTCCTTCGATACGCGCTTCACTTAACGAGCAAAGCGGCGATTAATCCAGCATAAACAATGGCCCTAAAGCCAACTTAGGCAGTTGATACTGCTCGGGATACATCACATCGACTAAATAGAGCCCATTGGGTTTGGCGGTGGCCGCCGCTTGATTTCGGTCTTTAAGAGCCAACAAATCCGCCATCCAGGTCAGTGGCTGATTGCCTAGACCAATTTCCAGCAGGGAGCCCACAATGTTACGCACCATATGGTGCAAGAAGGCGTTAGCAGAAATATCGACAATCACATACATACCTTGACGCGTCACTTTAACGCTGTGCACATTGCGAAACGGGGTTTTCGATTGGCATTGAATGGCGCGAAAACTGGTAAAGTCCTGCTCACCGAGCAGCGCCTGCGCCGCAACATGCATTTTATCGGCGTCGATATCACCGTGGTAATGGCTCACGCCGTGACGTAGGATCCCGGGGCGGAAATTATGATTGTAAATCACATAGCGATAACGTCTGGCCGTGGCTGAAAAGCGGGCATGGAAACTGTCATCCACCTCTTTTGCCCAGCGAACGGCGATATTATCGGGCAAATTGGCATTCACCCCTAAGGTCCACGCGCCTTCGTTACGTATGGCATTAGTCTCGAAATGCACCACCTGCCCCGTTGCATGAACGCCGGCATCGGTTCGTCCCGCACAGAACAAGCTGATAGGTTCGTTCGCCACCTTAGATAAGGCTTGTTCTAATTGCCCTTGTACTGAATCGACTTCGGCCTGACGCTGCCAACCGAAATAACCACTTCCGTCATATTCAATACCTAATGCAATCCGCATCCACACATCCTCACAGTTAATTTAGCGGCGCATTTTATCACAGCAGCCCACAAAAAAAACGGCGCTCTGCGCGCCGTTAGTGTGAAATCAAGCCCTTTAAGGATTAACCCATCTCTTTAAGTAAACGGGCCGCTTCTTCTTGCTGACGCTCATTACCATCGATTTGAACTTCCCGTAGCAAGGCTTTAGCACTGTCGCTGTCATCAATTTCGATATAGGCACGGGCTAAATCGAGCTTGGCATTGACCGAGTTTTCCTCATCGTCCACGTCGATCATGGCGGCATCGCCAATCAGGGCGCCGACATCGCTCATCTCCACATCCATTTCGGGATAAAGATCTGTCTCAGTGTTGTCCTGCTCGGCATCGTTAAGCAGTTTTTCGATATCGATATAACCGTGCTCGTTTTGGAAGTTAGTTAAATCATGCTCTGGAACAAACTTCTTCGACTTGCGGGATTCCTGCGCATCGAGGGCGGCTAAGGCCTCATCGACGGTGAGCGTATGCTCATCATCGAGGGCAAAGCTATCCTCAGGCGTTAATACCTCTTCCTCTTCGGGTTCGGTATTGGTGCTAAAGGCGGCAAGCACGCTGTCATCGCTTAAATCAACGTCATCTGTATCGTCTTTTAAATCAAACTCGCGGCCCAAATCCAGCTCATCGTCGAGGTTAAACTCAGTGCTCGCAGCTGTATTTTTGGCATCAACCTCTGGTTTCGCATCTGGCGCAAACTCCAGCGGTTGACGTTTAGTGCCCTGCACTGGTACAGGATCTAAAGGCAAATCGGTTTCCGGTTTGACCAGCGTTTCCGCCTTAGGCGTAGGCGCAAAATTCAGTTCGGTATCCCAATCGAGCACATGGGGATCTTTAGTCTTATTGGCCTTTAAGTCATTGAAGAAAGATGACTCTTTTTCTTTCGCACTTGCTGCAGCCGCTACTGATGCGGCGACAGCGGCACCCGCCAGTGCCGGCGCGATATCGTCAGTATCTTCATCAAAGCCTGTAAACTTAGGTTCTGCGGCAGCGTTATCCGCACTGTCTTGGTTATCCGCAATCTCTTCGCTCAGCTCGAAAGTATCGTCTGTGCCATCAATGGCATGGGCGGCACCAATTCCCTTGAGTAAATCTTCTTCCTCGTCTTTTTCTTCTGGCTCGACATGGGTGGTTTCTAAGTCGAAGTTAAAGTCGTCGGCATCAGCCTCGGCTTGTTCTGGCACATCGAACTCGGCTAAGAGTGAATCGAGGTCGTCATCAGCCGTCGACAGGTCTTCAGGTAATGCGGCTTCGAGTTCGGTGGCGATGTCATCGCGCTCAAGGGCGGCTTCTGCTTGAGCCATAT
Source organism: Shewanella sp. Shew256 (assembly GCF_002196695.1). Lineage (NCBI taxonomy): Bacteria > Pseudomonadati > Pseudomonadota > Gammaproteobacteria > Alteromonadales > Shewanellaceae > Shewanella > Shewanella sp. Shew256. The sequence continues at coordinate 129,744 of NZ_NAJR01000008.1, forward strand.
CCTCGGCCTCTGCATCGTCGACAATAGCCTCTTCGACGAGCGCTTCTTGCGTGTTAAAGCCTGCCAATAACTGGTCGAGGTCTTCATCGCTCGTTGGTAAGTCGGGAGCGAGTTCATCATCCAACTCGGCAGCAATCGCCGCGGCGACTTCAGGATCGGGCTGCGCGGGAGCATCAAAGCTGGCAAGAAGCGCATCGATATCATCGGATTCGCTTACGCCTATATCAGTTAAGTCATCATCGAGCTCGGCGGCAATTTCATCGCTTAAATCGGGTTCGGGCGCGGCGGGTTTATCAAAATCTGCCAGCAAAGCATCAATATCATCGGTTTGCGCGACGCCTAACTCGGCTAAGTCATCATCCAACTCGGCGGCAATTTCATCGCCGAGATCGTCAGCTGCTTCTGCTGGTGCCTGAGCATCATCGGTCAGTAAGGCATCAAGATCCTCATCGGCCGCTGTGGCAGGCTCGTTAACCTCGGGCTGGTTAAAGCCTGCGAGTAACGCATCGATATCATCGTCGGCTGGCGCTGCGTCGTTTTCAAGCTCAGAATCGAGTTCGGCGGCAATCGCGGCGGCTAAATCTTCATCCTCAGCGGCGGGCTCTGGTTCAGCAGGTAAATCGAAACCGGCTAATTCGTCGAGTGTGTCCAGCCCTGCAGCTGTGGCTTGAGCCTCCTGAGGAGTCTCTTCTTCAGAGCCCAATCCGGCCAGCAGTGCATCGAGATCTTCTTCCTCCAGAATATTGCCGGATGCCGCTTTCTCTTCGGCTAAAGCTTCGGCTTCCTCTTGATCACCCATGGCCTCAGCCCAGAGATCGTCTAGAGACTGGCCTTCTTCCTCTTCAAACTGAGGTTCAGGTTCAGTGCTAACACCTGGGTCAATAAACATTTCTGATGCCATGTCCATCTGTTCATGGCTATCGGTCATTTCCTGCTCGGGTTGCAGGTCGACACTGCCGACATCGAGTAAGCTGTCGATAGAATCGGCATGGTCAGTATCTAAATGCACCGCGATGTCGCTAAGATCGTCATCGTCCATCGCCAGCACAGACGCACTCGCCACGCCAGCCGCACCCGCGGCCATCATAGCCGCCTGCTGCGCTTCTAGCTCGCGGCGCTCTTTATTGCGTTTACGGCGTAATAGCCAGAAGACGAGGACCAGTAGCAATAATGCGGGGATCACCGCCGCCGCCACAAGGAGTAGCGGATTACTCATCAGGTTACGCCACAGATCATCGGGCTCTGCGGGCATGGCAGGCTCATCAGTCGTAGCCGCTTCTGGTGTTTGTGCGGCCTCGACCTCGGCTTTAAGGGCAAGGTTTTGCTTCTTGCTGGCCTGCAGAGTTTCTTCTAATACCGCAATCTGTTGATTTAATTCTTCAACCTTGGCTTTGAGTGTCTCAACATCGGTATTTCTCACCGCGAGTTGATCTTGCGCTCTGGCTAACTCGTCAGTCAGGGATAAATTCTTGCTCTCCGCTGCTTCGAGGCGTGCATTGATATCCGAACTCACCATCTTAGGCGCGGTTGGTGTCGCTGCCACTTCCGCTTTGGTCGCTGTCGCCGCTTCGGGCTTCACCTCGGCCTTAGGGGGCGTCTCCACCTTAGGTTTAGGCTGTGCAACTGTCTGAGTCGGTGCCGCTGGCTTAGTCGCAGGTTTGGTTTCTACCCTAGGCGTGGCTTTAGCGCCAGAACGAGCCTGCTTATCGCTGCGCTCGGCGCGGGCAATGGCCAGACTATTGGGAATGGCGAGCATCACTTCTTTCGAAGGGATCAGCAAAATCATGCCACGTTCGAGGCTGTTATAACTGTCGGAGTTAAACGCATGGGGGTTAGCATCAAATACCGCGGCCATCACCTGATAAACGCTGACACTAGCATCGGGGCGGACTTTTTGCGCAATGCTCCAGAAAGTGTCCTTAGAGGTCGTTGGTCCATATTGATGATTGACCTGACGGATCTGTCCGTCTGGGCCCATGATTTTTAAAGGTTTTATTTTGGGAGTATCAGCAGCTATCGCAGGATCAATAAAAGAGGTCGTGGAAGAAACAGCTAAAACGGTGGCCATCAGGCCCACAAGATACGAAGTGCGAAATTTCATCAATCCTTCCCTTTGAAGCGCTATTTAAGTTATCTCGCTGATAACAGGCTTTAGGCAATTGTATTTATTGAGATTACTATAAACTAGAAATCCCAGCCCTGCTACTGTTCACAATTGTAAAACAAAAAAAGCCTGCTGGCAGCAGGCTTTTTCACTGGGCATCAATCGCCACTTAAGAGTTAGTAATAGTCTCTCACTAAAATCTCGGCAATTTGCACACTGTTTAAGGCTGCGCCTTTACGAATATTGTCCGACACCACCCAAAGGTTAATACCGTGAGAATGGGAAATATCCTTACGCACACGGCCCACATAAACAGGATCGGTACCTGCTGCATGGGTTACAGCTGTTGGATATTCGTCATCGGATTCGAACAATACCACTCCTTCGGCATCGCGCAGTAAAGCTTTAATATCTTCTGCATCCGCAGGTTGGCGCGTCTCAATATGTACGGCTTCAGAGTGACCATAGAAGACTGGTACACGCACGGCCGTTGCGTTAACGAGGATTTCGTCATCACCGAAAATCTTCTGGGTTTCCCAGACCATCTTCATTTCTTCTTTGGTGTAGCCGTTATCCATAAATTTATCGATTTGCGGCAATACGTTAAATGCGATTTGCTTTGGATAAACTTCAGCGTCAGCAGGCAGACCTTGCAGCAGCTTAGTACATTGTTTTGCCAGTTCTTCAATCGCCTTCTTACCTGTTCCAGAGACTGACTGATAGGTCGCGACGTTAATACGGCTGATACCGTAAGTGTCGTAAATCGGTTTTAGAGCCACCAGCATTTGAATGGTCGAGCAGTTCGGGTTTGCAATGATATTACGGTTGCGGAAATCGGCAATCGCATGGGGGTTAACCTCAGGCACAACCAGTGGAATATCAATGTCGTAGCGGAAGTGAGAGGTGTTATCGATCACCACACAACCCGCTTCAGCGGCGATAGGCGCCCACTTGGCCGAGACATCGCCACCGGCAGAGAAGAAACCGATTTGTGCTTGACTCCAATCGAAGGTTTCGACGTCCAAAATGGTAACTTGTTTGCCATGGAAGCTGACCGTTTCACCGGCGCTACGGCTACTGGCTAAAGGATATAAGTTCGCAACCGGGAAGTTACGCTCTTCGAGGATCTCAATCATTGTTTGACCCACTGCACCCGATGCACCTAAAACGACAACATTAAATTCCTGCGACATAATTACCGACCGACTCCTGAAAAACCTAAATTGGACAACCAATCTACCTCAGATTGGCCGTGATAAGCCAGCGCCAATGCACTAAATTCGCGTCTATGTTTGTGATTTTTTCTCATAGTGTCGAAGCCATTCTCCTTTACAAAGCCATTTCGGAATACGGCATCGTCATCACGCAGGTCGTAGACGAATCTCGCCAGCTGTAATAAGGCTTTTTCATCGGGGGCTTGTTCGAGTTCAACCGCCTTAAAATGAAATGGAGGCAGGAGCTCAGATAAGCGTTTAGTGGCCGGAATGGCTAACAACTCACACAACTTTTGGTACAGCATAAAAGTGCCGCGGGCCTTACCCTCTAAGCTGTAACCGGCGATATGCGGGGTCGCAAACTCAGCAAAAGGCACCAGCTCCGGCATGGGATTTGGCTCCCCTTCCCATACATCGAGCACCAATTTAAGGTCATCCCTTTGCTGCTTAACCTTAATTAAGGCTCGATTATCAATCACATCACCGCGGCAACAGTTCACAAGCCAGGTATTGGATTTAAGACTCATCAGGCGCGCTTCATCGAAAAGATGCAGCGTCTTATGCTCGCCAGTGCGAGTGATGGGCACATGTAGGCTGACGATATCTGCTTCATTTAATAGAGTTTCAAGGCTCACAAAATGGCGGGGATCGCCTTCGGCCGCTTTGATGGGGTCATTGAGTAATACCTTAATGCCGTAGGCTTCGAGGCATTTGGCCGTTGCGCTACCAGTATTACCCGCACCGACAATCCCCACGACTTTGCCCTTGAGCGGCGAATTAAACCGCGCCGCCAGTTCTAACATCGCAATAAAAGCAAACTCCCCGACTGCGGTCGCATTACAGCCGGGCGCATTCGAAAAGGGGATGCCACGCCCTGCAAGGTAGCCCAGATCCACATGATCCGTCCCTATGGTGGCACTGCCGACAAACTTAAGTTTTGAATTGGCATCTAACAGTGCGGCATTCACTCGGGTGACCGAGCGCACCAGCAGCACATCGGCATCTTGCACCAGCTCAGGCGTCAGCGTGCGGCCATTGACTGGGATTATCTCGCCTAACGCCCCAAATAAGGGTTCGACATAGGGCATATTTTCATCGACAACAATCTTCATGGGGACCTTTCTGATAAAAATGGGCTAGAGAATGAGTAGCCAAGGATTCTAGCAAGACTCTGATCATAAACCCAATCTCTAAGTCGCATTATGCCAATCGTATTAAATATCTGTTCATTCAGCGGGAGCCACACAGGCATCCCATTCCCGCGTTACATCGACTTAAAAGGGAATAAGCATATCTGCATCAATGCGCCTTGGATTGAAATGCCAGTGAGGCTCTGAACTGATTAGATATTTAATGTGATTGGTATTGCTCAATTTCAGCCAATAAAAAAGGAAGCTTAGGCTTCCTTTTTTAACGAAAATAATGGCTTACTTATATTTACGCATCACTAATGTTGCGTTAGTGCCACCAAAACCAAAGCTGTTGCTCATCACAGTGTTTAGCTCTGCATCGCGGTATTCACGCACGATTGGCATGTCCTTCGCGGCTTCATCTAAGTTATCGATGTTGATGCTAGGAGCAATAAAGCTGTTTTCCATCATGATCAAGCTGTAGATGGCTTCGTGTACACCCGCCGCGCCTAAGGCATGGCCAGTCATAGACTTAGTCGATGCAACTGGTGGGCACTTGTCTTTAAAGACTTCACGAAGAGCTTCTAACTCACGCACGTCACCAACTGGGGTAGAAGTACCGTGGGTGTTGATGTAATCAATTGGCGTGTCCACACCGGCCAGAGCCATTTGCATACAACGCACCGCACCTTCGCCAGACGGAGCAACCATGTCGTAACCGTCTGATGATGCGCCATAACCAATCACTTCAGCGTAAATCTTCGCGCCACGAGCCAGAGCGTGCTCTAACTCTTCAACGATTAAGATACCGCCGCCACCGGAGATCACGAAACCGTCACGGTCCGCATCATAGGTACGAGAGGCTTTTTCTGGAGTGTCGTTGTATTTAGTCGACAGTGCACCCATCGCATCGAAGCCCATGGTCAGGGTCCAATCCACTTCTTCTGAACCGCCCGCAAACACCATATCTTGCTTACCCATTTGGATAAGTTCAACGGCGTGACCGATACAGTGAGCACTGGTCGCACAGGCTGAGCTGATAGAGTAGTTCATGCCTTTGATTTTGAAGGGGGTCGCCAAACACGCGCTGGCTGTGCTCGACATAATGCGTGGCACGATATAAGGACCCACGCGTTTTACGCCTTTTTCGCGCAGAATATCCGCCGCTTGAACTTGGTTAGAAGACGAAGCGCCGCCTGTGCCTACAATCAAACCTACGCGAGGATTTGAATACTGCTCTTCAGTTAACTGAGCATCCTTAATGGCTTCTTGCATTGCAATGTAAGCATATGCCGCAGCATCGCCCATAAAACGCAGCGCTTTACGGTCAATCAGCTCAGAAGGATCTAATTTGATATTGCCCCATACATGACTGCGTAGTTGCATTTCTTCAAACTGAGCGGAATGTGTAATACCACTACGGCCCGCTTTAAGTGACTCAGTCACTTCTTGCTTGTTATTACCGATACTTGAAACAACACCCATTCCGGTGATCACGACTCTTTTCATTTTATTGCTATCCATTGTGTACATGTCAGTACCTACTTTTTGCTGAGCCAATAGTATCTGTTTTGCTTCAATTAAGTGGTCAGCTTTCCATAAAGGCGGGTAAAATAATGCCCAATATGAGACCGAGAGTATATTTCTTTGACTGCTAAGCCCCAAAAATCTTGCCAATTTAAGCGTGATTACCCGCAATTGATCAACCTTTATCCCCCATGCGCGTTGACTACTGCACAGTCTCTGGACAATTTAACTCGCCTTCAACGCTCTCGTTTAACGACGCCATCAGCCCAACTCGGTCAAGGACTGTGCGTCATGGGGCAATGGGGATTGGGCGATGGACTCGAGCTGCTCTCTCTACTACAACACTGGCAAACCCAGACTCAAAGCAACACACGGCTGTTAGTCAAAGTGTTTGAACCCAATCCCATTAACGATTACGAACTTAAATTACTTTGGGATCAATCGCAAAGCTTAATTTCCACGCCTCATTTACAACCGCTTGCCGATGCAATACTTAAGGCAAAACCTGCACGCATTATAGGGTGCCAGAGATTAATCTTTGATGACGGCCGCATCACGGTCGATTTGCATTTTGGCGACCTACATACAGCACTTAGTCAACTGCCCCACAGCCCTGCTCATCCTATTCAGCAATGGCTGGTTTTACCGCATTTGGCATCGCAGTTAAGCGGCAAACTAGTCTGGCAAATGGCGCGTTTGAGTGCCGATGATGCCCAGTTGATTGGGGCAAATTTGGCAGAAACCGTGCAGCAGTTTGCCCACAGCAGTGGCTTTAGCACACTTAATGTCAGCCAAGATGCCTTGAATGCTGATGCAAACGACGCAAGTCAGATTATCACCGATGAGATTTTGCTCCATGAGCGCAAACTGCTGCGCCAGCAAGCCGATACGGCTCAAGCATTTACCCCAAAACCTGCAGCGCTCGCGGCTATAGATCACCCTGTTGCCATCGTCGGTGGCGGACTGGCATCGGCAAATCTAATGCTATCCCTCGCCGAACGAGGCCAGAGTAGCATATTGTTTTGTAAGGATAATGAGTTAGGTCAAGGCGCATCAGGCAATCGCCAGGGGGCAATTTACCCCCTACTCACGCCTGAAAATGATGAGCTTAGCCGTTTTTTCCAACAGGCATTTTTGTTCAGCCGCCGCCGTATTGAGGCGCTAAGCCATACGTCGATGATGGAGACAGACGCCGCCCCTAATATTACCGCGATTTCCCATGATTTTTGTGGGGTACTGCAAACGGGTCATGATGAGCGCAGCCAACAACGGTTGGATAAAATCATCCAAAGTCAGGACTGGCCTGCGGAAATCGCCTACGCCGTTGATGCGAATGAAGCCAACGAGATAGCCCTAATAGGCATTGATAAGGCTGGATTTTTTTATCCCCTTGGTGGCTGGGTATGCCCTTTTGAATACGCCAAGGCTGCGGTGGACAAGGCCTCGCAACTTGCCAATGTGCAGTGCCATTTCAATACCGAGATCACCGAAATTGAATGTGATACGCAGGCTTGGTATCTCCACAACCAAGGCCAGCGTTTTGGGCCCTACAGCCAAGTCGTGCTCGCCAATGGCGCACAGCTCACTCAATTTTCGGCCAGTGAGCGGTTACAGATAAGTCCGTTTCGCGGCCAAGTGAGCCATGTCCCCGCCCAATTTCAGCTGAGCCAATTGGCGACCGTGTTATGCGCGAACGGTTACCTCACGCCGAGTCATCAAGGCTTGCATTGCCTCGGTGCCAGTTATGTGAAAGCAGCAGAGCACTTTGATTTTTGCCCGCAGGAGCAACGGGAAAATCTAGGGAAAATGCAAGAAAGCTATCCCAACCAAGCCTGGGTTGACGATATCGACATCAGCGGCAATAGCGCTCGTGTCGGCGTGCGGATGGTAACGCGGGATCATTTCCCCATGATGGGCTGTGCGCCCGATGTGGCTGAAATATTGGCGCGCTATGAACAGCATCAACTCAATCAACAGCAGGCCGAACAAAGCAAGCATTATTGGCAAACGACCCCCGCGCCTATCCTCGATGGCCTTTATATTTTGGGTGGTTTAGGGTCGCGGGGATTAAGTTCAGGCCCCTTGGTGGCCGAATGCTTGGCGGCACAGTTAACCGGAGAGCCGCTGCCACTGGATTGGCCTACCTTAAATAAACTCAACCCCAATCGGATGTGGTTACGCAAATTACTAAAGGGTAAAGCGCTTTAGTAAAGAGCGGTTTAAGTGAAAACCTGTGTAATTAAAAACAAGGCTTATCGTTGAGTGTTAATCAGGCTTATATCTTAACGCCCCAATAATTGGCAGCCCAAAACAAAAAAGGATTAAGCAGTGCTTAATCCTTTTTGCATTAACTATCAAACATGAACCGTTGAGCGTTAACCCTAGGTCGAAGAACCCTGTTTAGTGGTTTTTACTCGGGTACGATTATTATTGTCGCGACTTTGGCGGATCAAGGCATCACCATCAAACTCGGTCTGAGCAGATACCTGCTCGCGATGGGCTTTCGCCAATCTATCGTAAAGTAGTACGTTCACCGAGGCCGCCAGATTCATGCATCCCACAGTTGGCACATACACTACTGCATCGGCTCTATCGATAATATCTTGGCCAATGGTGCCATCCTCTGGGCCAAACACATAAAAGGCTTTCTCGGGATGCACAAACTCAGGTAAGGGTGTTGCCCCTAGGACTAAATCCACGCATACCAGCTTAGTGTCAGAGGGGAGCGCATCGAGTAAGGAGGACACCCCAGTTAACGGAATGCGCTCGGCGGCGCTCTGCGTATCGGCATTATATTGCTGCGGCCCACGGGCGGCATACTCATAGCGTTTGCCGGTGTAGAACACGGCATCGACACCATAACAACCCGAAGCGCGCATAATGCCGCCTACGTTCGTCGGGGTTTTCGGATTGACTAGACCGATATAAACCGCTTGCTTCGCCTCAGGTTTTGCCATGGCATCAACCGACGTCGTCGTGGATGTACTCATCAATTACGCCGCTAAATGACTAACAATCTTGCCATGCAATTGTGTCCACGCCGCTTCCACTAATGCAAAATCGGCATCATTTAATTCTTGGCGCGCGAGGGCTAAACAGTCGGTCATTTTTTCGAGCAAGGCTGCTAGCGTGCTCTCGCCTTCGTCTTCGAGTTGCGATAACACCACCGCCACATGGCCTTGTAGATAACCACAGGCAAATAAGGCGTCATCATCACCATGGCTCACTACAGACTCAATCCACTGTTCTAGTGCTTCTTCATACTGCTCTAACATCGGGTCAAACTCTCCAATAACGTATTTCGCCCAAATGGCCACTGGCCCCTCGGTGCTATAAATCTGAATAGTCGGGGTTGGCCACCTGATACATCACATAATCATGGTAACCCGTCGTCACTTTGTAATAGCCACAAAGCTCACGATCTAATTGAGGGTCGCCACTATCCACAATTAAGGGGCGTCCTTCAAGTGCTTTTAGCTTAGTTTTTGTGGCGAGGATAATAATATTGTCCTTGCCGAGGCGGCGGATAAGCTCTGGCGACAACTGCTGGTTGCCACGACCAAGAATATGCCCCTGCCCGCCAATCAAGGTAATAACCAGTCTTGCCGGCTTATCTTGGGTAAGGTCGAGCAACTGCTTGGCGGTTAAATCACTCGCTACTAAGGTTTTATCTTGGATAATATCAACCCCTAACAGGGTGTTATCGAGGCCAAGCTCTTCCATTACAAAGGCGACCGTACTGCCCGAGCCCATAATGTACAGCTCGTCTTCCATCTGCTGGATAACATCGGCGGCAATGTCGGCGAGCACAAGCTCATCGACTTCTTTTCCGCCCATCTTCACCGCTTGCACATAACGGGGTTCTGCAGGCACTAACAGCTCACCAAACCGTTTGGCGCGCACCGTGCCTTGGCGAAAGGCCACTTCATCAATATCCATCACATCGGCGCTCATCAGGCTGACTAACTCACCTTCGAGCAGCATTTTCACGACCATACCCGCAGCATGGGGTGTGATACCGTAAACGCCCGAATGGATTTTTACCCCAGCCGGAACACCAAGCACGGGTAATTTATCGTCGATAACGGCTTGTTCAAACACGCTATACACATCGCGCGCCGTGCCATCGCCCCCCGCAAACAGTAATAAATCTAACGGTTCATCAAGCAAGGTACGCACAACGGCTTGGGTGTCAACGGCTTGAGTTTTATCCGGAGTTTGATACACCACACGGGTATTAAAACCTAAAGCGTTGGCGGCATCCTCCCCCATCACACCTGAGGCGGTAATGATTTCGATATCATTGGCAAAAGGGGCAATCACTTCTAAGGCTTGCATCATACGCTTTATCGCCTTGGGCTCGGCACCTAAGGCGAGTGCCTGCTCGGCCACGCCATCGCTGCCTTTAAGACCCACACTACCACCTAAACCCGCCAGTGGATTGATGACTAAGCCTAAACGAAACCGGATCACCTTAACCTCTCTTGTTAATTATTCTAGTTTTTACAATGAGTTATTTTTAAAAATAAAATATAAGCTTATGCAGCAACCGCTTGCGGCCTATCCTTAGGGATCAAAAATACCGCTAACATGGCCGCAAAGGCACAGGCCGCCGCAAATACCCAAGACCATACAGCGCCGCTACCATCACCCCAGATATAACCGCAAATCCAAGTCCCGAGCGCGCCGCCAACCCCAAAGCTTAAGCTGGCATACAGGGCTTGCCCTTGGCTGCGATGACTGGCATCAAAATTTCGATGCACAAACTGAATCGAGGCCGCATGGGTCAAACCGAAGGTGAACGCATGCAGCACTTGGCTCAAACCCAGTAATAACATGCTCTCAACGCCAAAGGCCACCAGCAACCAGCGCACGGCGGTCATGGCGATACTGACAACAAGCAAGGTATTGACGCCATAACGTCCAAGTAAGCGAGGCGCAAACATAAACATTACGATTTCGGCCATTGCACCGAGGGCGACAAAAATCCCCGCGGCCGCTTCGGTGTATCCCGCCTGCTTAAGATAAAGCACAAAAAAACCGTAAAAAGGCCCAGCGCTCATCTGTAATAACATCGCCGACACCATGAACCACAGAATGGGTTTAGTCCATTTGAGCGGCTGGCGCTCCAGCCCTTGAGGACGTACGGCACGATTAGCTGGCAACGGCAAGGCGCTGACCAGCATCCCAGTAAACAAGGCTAAACCAATATAAGGCAACACCTCGGTGCCCCATTGGCCGATGGCAAAACCAGCTCCAACCACTAAGCAGATATAGCCAATACTGCCAAAACTGCGGATTTGCCCATAGCGGCTGGCATTTTCACCTAAAGTTTCGAGGGTGATCACCTCAAGCTGCGCCAAAATCGCGTTCCAGAAGAAGGTATACAGCGCGAGGCTGAGCGCCATATACACAAAGCCACCGTGGTAGAAGAAACTCAAATACGCCAGCATTGCGGCGCCCGCGCCCATCTTCACCAATTCGGAGCGCATGCCAGTGCGATCGGCCACCTTAGCCCACACATTGGGTGCCACGATACGGGTCGCCATTAAAATCGCGAGCAAAAAACCGATTTCTTGAGGGTTAAATCCACGGTTTTCGAAGAAGACCCCAAGGTAAGGGATCATAGTGCCGAGAATTGAAAAGAAGAAAAAATAACAGGCACATAGCCAGCGTAACTGCTGGCTTGTGCTAGAGATTGTTGGCATTAACGCATTCCATTTATTACACAGCCGCTATGCATCTTTATTCCATGCAGACGGTCTCATTCATCGCACCTATCTCATGCCGAGGATCGGTGTATGACTGCGAACATCCTGATTTTGAGCTCTGTGTCTTAACAGATGATCCATCAACACAATCGCCAGCATAGCTTCGGCGATCGGTACCGCACGGATCCCGACACAGGGGTCGTGACGACCTTTAGTCACCACTTCCGCCATTTCACCTTGGGCCGTCATGCTTTGGCCCGGCACACTGATACTCGAGGTCGGTTTTAGTGCAATATGGGCAACAATGGGTTGACCCGATGAAATGCCGCCAAGTATGCCACCGGCATGATTTGATTCAAAACCCAGTGGCGACATTAAATCGCGCCCTTCCGAGCCCTTTTGCGTGACAACACCAAAACCATCGCCGATTTCAACGCCTTTTACCGCGTTGATGCCCATTAAGGCATGGGCGATATCGGCATCGAGCCTGTCGAATACGGGTTCGCCCAGTCCCACGGGAACACCAGTCGCCACTACAGAGATTTTGGCGCCTATGGAATCACCGGATTTTTTCAGCTCGCGCATATACTCATCCAGCGCCTCGAGCTTACTCGCATCGGGGAAGAAAAAGGCGTTCTGCTCGATTTGACTAAAATCGAGGGTCTCGGCACTAATCGGCCCAAGTTGCGACATATAACCTTGGATACTAATGCCATGCACTTGTTTTAAATACTTTTTCGCCACAGCGCCCGCCGCAACCCGCATAGCGGTTTCGCGGGCCGATGAGCGGCCACCGCCACGGTAATCACGCAGGCCATACTTTTGCTGATAGGTATAATCGGCATGCCCTGGGCGGAATAAATCTTTGATATTGGAGTAATCTTGGCTGCGCTGATCGGTGTTTTCGATCAGAAGCCCAATGGAGGTGCCTGTGGTTTTGCCTTCAAACACACCGGATAAGATCCGTACTTCATCAGGCTCACGGCGCGCGGTGGTATAACGGGATGTGCCAGGACGACGGCGGTCTAAATCATGTTGCATATCGGCTTCAGTGAGTTCGAGCCCTGGTGGGCAACCATCAATAATACACCCGAGCGCCACACCGTGACTTTCACCAAAGGTAGTCACCACAAAATTTTGACCAATACTGTTTCCAGACATCCGCTTTTTACACCTTAAATGATTTGCTTATCGCTCCGCGCCCAGCAATGGCTGGACAATTCTTTTTCCCGCTGCAAGCCTAACTGGCAGCGGGAAAAGACTCAACCTAATTTATTCTTATTGTGATTATTGCGCGTCGCGATAAATAGCAAAAAGCGATTGATGTTCGACCAGTTGATCGCGTGTCAACACAAACACACCGTCTCCGCCGTGTTCAAAACTCACCCAAGTAAAAGGCACTTCAGGGAATTGCTCCATCAGATGCACCATAGAGTTACCCACCTCAACCACTAAAATCCCCGTTGGTGTCAGGTATTGGGCCGCATTCGCTAAAATGCGTTTGGTTAAATCGAGGCCATCGCGACCCGAGGCTAAACCAATAGCTGGCTCATGGTGGTATTCATCTGGCATATCGCCGATATCTTCTTCATCCACATAGGGCGGATTAGAGACAATCAAATCATATTGTGGACCTTCAGGAATGGCTGAAAACAGATCAGATTGCATCGGGAACACTCTGTCCATTACCCCTAAGGTTTCAACGTTGATTTGCGCCACATCGAGAGCATCTTCGCTGATATCCAGCGCATCGACCTCGGCTTCATCAAATTCGTAGGCACAGGCAATTGCGATACAACCACTGCCGGTACATAAATCTAAAATACGATTAACAGGTTTGCCGTATAACCAAGGGCCAAAGCGATTGGCAATCATCTCGGCGATAGGTGAACGTGGCACCAATACGCGCTCATCCACATAGAACTCTAGCCCTGCAAAGCGCGCTTTATTGGTTAAATAAGGCACAGGTAAACGTTCACGTACGCGGCGAATGATCAGCTCAACGATTTTGTGTTTTTCGCTGCTGGTTAAGTTACTTAAAATCACCTGTTGGCCGATTTCTTCGGGCAAATGCAGCGCATGAAATACTAAGGCGATAGCCTCGTCCCACGCGTTATCCGTCCCGTGGCCATAGTACACATTGGCATCATTAAAGCGGCTCACCGCCCAACGCAACATGTCACCTATGGTGCGTAACTCTGTTACAGCTTCATCTACAAAGATCTTATCCAAAACGCTCTCCCGCTTGTTTGTTCTCAAACATTGTAACTGAACTCTATTCAGAAACCATAGGATTCAATAGAATACCCGCCATGAATAAAGACGATGATAAAGAAGGCATGGCGATGTTTTCGGCGCTGATCGAGGGGATAAAACCTATCGCCCAAGATAAGCGGCATTTTCGCACGCCCCTAAAAACCAAACAGGAAATTGAACTGAAAGAGCAGCAACTGCATGCTGACAGTTATTTCTCAGATACTTATCAACCTCTGCTACCCGTTCAGGGGCCAATGCGTTGGCTCGATGAGGGTGTCGACAGTCTCGAGCTTAAACGCTTGAGACGCGGCGATTACCAACCGGATTTATTGCTGGACTTACATGGTTACCGCCAATCCGAGGCAAAACTCGAGCTCGCGGCGCTCATTCAAGCCTCCGTAAAACAGCAAAGCCAATGTTGTTGTGTGATGCACGGTTACGGCACTGGCATACTAAAACAGCAGGTGCCTATGTGGTTGGTGCAACATCCGATGGTAAAAGCGTTTCATCAGGCCCCTAAAGAATGGGGTGGCGATGCGGCGCTGCTGGTGCTTATCGATATTGGCGACCAACCACATCGACGTTAATGGACATATTTATCCTCTAAAAACAAAGGGCCCACTAATGTGAGCCCTTTGTTTTATCGAAGACATTAACTAATGCTGTGGGGCGCATGTTGCCAAACAATGCAGGCCTGCTCGGCATGTTTATCTATCAGAGTAATTCCTGAGGTGGCAAATAGGGGCGGCTCAACACCCGCAACTAGCTCGCTGACCAAATAGCCTAAGAGCGGCATATGGGAAATCACCAGCACTTTATCGGCCTTGTACAATTCGGCATAGGCAACAATTAAGGCGGCCACATTGGCGGGATCGCCAGAAGGTACTAAATCATCCACGACAAGCCATTTGCGAGGCTCGGGAAAATGCTGACTCAATTCTTGCCAAGTTTGCTGCGCACGTAGATAAGGGCTGACCAAAACAAGATCAAAATCGCTGACACTTCGGGCTAACCAGTTACTCATTAAGACAGTATGGTGTCTTCCTAAATCGGTAAGCGTTCTGTCCCTATCCGACTGAGCATTAAATCCAGCGTCACCATGTCGCATCAAAAATAGCTGCATACTTCTCTCGCTACCCACACTTGTTTTTGTTTTATCCCAATTGTAGCCCTAAAATGGATTTCAACAAACCTTGTAAGGGTTAATCTTTAGTCGATAAACACAAGAGATATTTGCCAAAAACCATTAAGACTATCAATATATAACAAGCCATCGTTACCGGAGTGTCTCTTTGCAAGCCTCTCAGTCTATTTACAAAAGTCCAAACGATCATCGTCAGTACCGCTATCTCGTGTTAGATAATGCCCTGCGGGTATTATTGGTCGAAGATTTGGACGCCAGCCAAGCCGCCGCTTCCATGGCGGTGGCCGTAGGACATTTTGATGATCCTGTTGATAGACCCGGTATGGCACATTTTTTAGAGCATATGCTCTTTTTAGGCACGGAAAAATTCCCCGACTCCGGCGAATATCATGCCTTTATCAATCAGCACGGCGGCAGTAACAATGCTTGGACCGGCACAGAGCACACCAATTTCTTTTTTACCATCAATGCCGACGTATTTGCCGACTCCCTAGACAGATTTAGCCAATTCTTTATCGCCCCCAAATTTGACCTTGATCTAGTTGATAGGGAGCGCCAAGCGATTGAATCTGAATTTAGTTTAAAGCTGAAGGACGATATCCGCCGCACCTATCAAGTGCTTAAAGAAACTGTTAATCAACAGCATCCGTTTTCAAAGTTTTCCGTGGGCAATTTAGTCACGCTAGGCGGAGAACAGGCGCAGGTCAGAAGCGAGCTATTGGCGTTTTATCAAAGCCATTACAGTGCCAATTTAATGACGCTCTGTTTAGTCGCCCCTATGCCGTTAGATGATTTGCAGGCGCTCGCGGCCCAATATTTCAGTGCTGTCAGCAACTTAAATCTCGTCAAACAGTATCCTGATGTGCCACTGTTTTCAGAAAATGAACTGCTTAAGCAAATCAATATAATCCCCTTAAAGGAACAAAAGCGTTTAAGTATTAGTTTTAACTTTCCAGGTATCGATCACTACTACAAACGCAAGCCGCTGACCTACATTAGCCATATCCTCGGCAATGAGAGTAAAGGCAGCCTGCTGTCGTATCTTAAAGAACAAGGTTTAGTGAATAATCTCTCCGCAGGCGGCGGAGTCAATGGCTATAACTTTAAGGACTACAGCATAGGTCTACAACTGACCGACAAAGGCGTGGCCAATATTGACGATATTGTATGCAGCTGCTTTGAGTACATTGAGCTGATAAAAAACCAAGGCCTTGAGGATTGGCGCTATTTAGAACGAGCGAATCTGCTCAAAATGGCGTTTCGCTATCAGGAGCAGGTGAAATCCCTCGATTTAGCCAGCCACTTAAGCATCAATATGCACCACTACGAAGTGGAAGACTTAGTCTTTGGTGACTATCGCATGGATGGCTTAGATATTGATGAAACCCTTGAACTATTGCGCTTAATGACGCCGCAAAATATGCGCTTGCAACTCATAGCACAGTCCGTTAAGACCGACCGCAAAGCCAATTGGTATCATACGCCCTATAAAGTCTTACCGATAAAACCCGAATCCCTTGCCCGTTGGCAAGTGACACACATTCGCCCAGAGTTGCAATTGCCTGCTGCCAATCCCTTTATCGTGGCCGATTCCATTGCTCGGCCCGATAAAAGTGAAGTCGCCGTACCCGTGATTGTCGCGGAATCAACGGGATACCGAATTTGGCATAAAAAAGACGATGAGTTTAATGTCCCCAAAGGCCACATGTATCTATCCCTCGATTCGGAGCAGGCGAGTAAAACCCCAAAACATGCTGCCCTCACCCGCTTATACGTTGAGATGCTGCTCGATTACTTGACTGAGCCCACTTACCAAGCGGAAGTCGCAGGGCTTAGCTATAACATTTACCCCCATCAGGGTGGGATCACACTGCATCTATCTGGTTTTACGGGGAATCAAGAAACGCTGTTAGCCCTGCTGATCCAAAAAGCGAGAGAACGTAATTTCACCGAAGAACGGTTTGCGTTAATAAAATCTCAACTGCTACGTAGCTGGCAAAACCTCGCGCAAGCCAAACCGATTTCGCAGCTATTCACTAGCCTGACCGCCACGCTGCAAAAACGCAGCTATGAGCCGGCTCGTATGGCTCAGATGCTTGAAAATATCACCTTAAATGATCTGCATAACCATGTACGTGCCTTTTACGAGAAGATTTACCTCGAAGGGCTGATTTATGGCGATTGGCTTGTATCAGAGGCGCAAGCCTTAGGAAAACGACTGGAACATATATTATCCCTCGTCTCTAGCCCAAGCGCGGAGTCGACCCGTGAATTAATCAACTTAACCGGGCAAGGCACCCTGCTTCGGGAATTGGCTATCGACCATCAAGACAGTGCGATTATTGTTTATTATCAATCAGCTATTGCCACACCAGAAAAAATGGCGCTGTTTAGCTTACTCAACCACACTATGTCTTCGACCTTCTTCCATGAGTTACGGACCGAAAAACAATTAGGCTACATGGTCGGCACAGGTTATCTGCCACTCAATCGCCATCCGGGACTCATTTTCTATATTCAATCCCCGACAACGGGACCACTGCATTTATTAGAGGCAATTGATGAGTTTATCGCGGACTTTAATTATGCCGTGATGCAAATTACCAATGAAGAATGGGAAAGCACTAAACAGGGACTCATCAATCAAGTGATGGAACATGATGCTAACCTCAAAACCCGAGGCCAGCGTTATTGGGTGAGCGTGGGCAACCGTGATTACCAGTTTAATCAGCGTGAATTAGTGGTCGCGGAAATCAACAAACTCACTCGCCCAGATCTTATTAAGTTTATGATGCGAAAAATGCGCACTAAGCATAGCGATAGACTAGTGCTTTTTAGCACAGGCTCTGCCCATGCGGCGCAGTCAGAGCTTGAATCAGGCAATATGATTACCGATCTTAAACTCTTTAAACAAAACACTGAAAAGTTCAATTTTTGACAAGTTAGCACTTACGTAATGGTATTCATGTCGTATGGGTAACCAACAAACAAAATCGCTAAATGCACGTAAATCTATAGTTGTATCTATTGTCAGTAAGCAAAAAACTGATGGAAAAGTTGGTAGATCAATGTCAATGCGTCAAGACAAAGTACAAAATTAGTCCATCTATATGCTATTAAAAGGATTTTTTACATTCTGGCTTTTGACAAAAGCTTCTATTTCTGGAAAAGTGATGTAACACAATTGTTTCATGGCATCCTCGGACAATACTAAGAACTACACTATGCCGAAAATACTCTTAAAAATCGTCTTAATCGCTTTTTTTGGCATCCTTGCATTAGAAGACGTAAACGCATCTCCCTTTTCAAATAAATCACCTATTATTCTCCAGTCGCAATCGTATGGTGTGCCAGAAGGACTTTCCCAAAGTACCGTTACGTCGATAGTTCAGGATCACGATGGATATCTATGGATTGGAACCTTTAATGGGCTCAATCGGTTTGATGGAAAAAACTTCAAGCACTTTTATGCTAATGATGCCAGAACAGGGCTTCCTAGTTCTTTTATTAGAAGTTTACTCGTTGATGATCAAGGAGTGTTATATGTTGGAACAGACAGCGGTCTAGTTGTTTACGATAAACTTCAAGACTCATTTTCTCCTTATGGCCTATCAGTAAAAAATACTCCCGTCTGGAGTATCAACTCAAAAAATAACAGCCTCATAGTTGGTACTGATAAATCCATTATCGATATAAGCAACCAAGAAAAAAAATACGAACTGTCCAGTAAAGGATTAAGTGAAATAAAAAAAGCTATAAAAGTTGGTGATAATTATTATATAAGAGATTACTCAGGAAAACTATTTAAGTTAGTAAATAATGAGTTAAAAGAAATCGCTCATGGCACAATAGATTTAGATGAAACGAATGATAATGAAATTTCAATATCATTCAACCATGGGTTATATCAATATAATGGCAACGAAATAGTAAAAACGGACTCTCGACCATTCTCTCAACTCGCAAAGTACAATAATACCATTTATGGATTCACCAACGGAAAAATTGTTAACATCTCAAAAAACATCATAATAGGAACTCTTCCTCCAGACCAGGTAGATAAAATATCTTCATTTGTTGTAACGAAAGATATGTTTATATTAGGCACTATTGACAAAGGCTTTGTTATTGTAAAAAAACTTAACAATTTAGTACAGCAAACTGATTTATCGAAAAACAACACATGGCATCTAACAAAAAACACACAAGGGTTTATAGTATCATCTGAATCAGAAAATATAGACCTTTTCGACAATAACTTTAATCTAATAAACAGATTTAACACTGAAACCCAAGGATACAAATACGCAATATTAAATGAAGAAGGTCTTTATTTTGGAACTAATTCAGGATTATTTTTAAAGACTGAGAAAAGTTTAACAATGATTAGTGACAAATCAATATCTTCATTGTCTAGTAATAGTGACAACTCCATAATAACAGCTGGAACATCTGATGGTAAGGTGTTAATCATCAATAACACTGAAATTATTGATGTTATCGATACGAAAAATAGCGAACCGATTTTTGATATTGAATTTTACTCACGAGATTTGATCTATATAGCTGGTCAGGGTGGTTTTAAAAAGTATGATAATGGACGATTATCCAGCTTAGGCGAGGAAATAACATACAGTATAATGCAGGAAAATAATGGAATTTATTTTGGGACATCTACATCTTTAATGTTTTTCGATAGGCGCGATAATAACATTTCTAAGATATTCTCCAATAAAAAAGAAGTTTATTCAATCATTAATGATGAAAACTATATAACCGCAGCATCATTAGGTGAAGTCGTAATATATGAAAAAGAAAGCAAAAAAACATATACTTTAAAGACTGCTAACGGAAGTCAGTATGAATACAATTCGCCAAGTGCAATAGATGTGAATGGTTATGTCTTACTTGCTGGAATAAACGGTGTCAGCATTTTACACCCCCAAAATGTCATAAACTATATTAAAAGCAAAGAAATAAGCCAAACAGAAATATCTGATTTCCTTGTGTTTAATGTTTCACAAGAAAATGATAGCACTTTCTTTAATAACAAAAATTCAGCTATTAACGAAATAACCTTAAAGTATTCAGATTATCCATTTTCCTTCAACTTTATCTCCCCTATGTCGGAAGACTCATCCACTAATTATAACTATAGAATGTATGGTCTTTCTGATACATGGATATCGGCAAATGGAACCAACTCAGCAACATATACGAATTTATCTCCTGGGAAATACAATTTTCAAGTATATGCTATCAATTCACTTTCAGGTAAAAAATCTGCAATAAAAGAAGTTTCAGTAATTATCACACCTCCTTGGTGGTCCTCAACTCAAGCTAAAATATTTTACTTTGTTATATCAATGTTCATCGCTGTTTTTATATTTAAAGCAATATTAAGAAAAAGAGAAATTCAGCGGCAAATAGCTTTAAGCGAAGAACGCTTAAAACTTTCTTTATGGGGAAGCGGCGATGAAATGTGGGACTGGGATATAGAAACGGGTCACATTTTCCGCTCAAATATTTGGGGAGCATTGGAATTTCCGAAGGATGGTCAACGTTCTGGTCATAGTGATGAGGAGAGTAATATTCATCCAATGGATCAAGAACGTGTAAGGGAAGCGCTTAACAAACACTTCTACGGTGAAACCGATCATTTTGAAGCGGCATACAGAGTTAAAGGCAAAGATGATAGCTGGATCTGGATCTTAGACCGAGCAAAAATTGTAGAAAGAGATGATAAAGACAATGCGCTGCGGATGACGGGCACAATTAAAAACATCAGCCAATTCAAACAAAAGGAAGAACAATTAAAACTGTTCGAAAAAGCCATTGAAAATATTTCCGAAGGTATGTTTATTCTCGACAGCGAATATCGATTTGTTGAGGTGAACGAAGCGTGCTGTAGAATATCTCAGCGTAATCGCACTGATTTTATAGGTAATCTGCTCACCTTCGATTTGTATCCGGAGTCCTTTTCTAATCAAATTCGTACCATGTTAAAACAACAAGGTCGCTGGGCCAGCGAAGTCGAAGCCAGCCGTGGTGACAATAGTCATTTCCATATGGAACTGACTATTGACGCCATTTACGATGAATTAGGTGAATTATCGCATTACGTAGGGGTATTTTCTGATATATCGAGACGTAAACAGCAAGAAGAAGAACTTCGTAAACTCACCAACAATGACCTATTAACGGGGCTGCCCAATCGCTCAAACTTGCAAGTCACATTAGGAAACTTGGTTAATAAAGAAATTACCCATGCCTTAATGGTACTCGACCTCGACAATTTTAAGCGTATCAATGACTCATTAGGTCATCAAATTGGTGATCAGTTACTCAAGCTAGTGTCCGTCAGAATTAAGTCTATTCTCCCTAAAAACACCAGTATATATCGCCTAGGTGGCGATGAGTTTGCGATTGTACTCGATAAAACATCTGACATTAGTGCCTGTGCCGCTATTGCAGGACGAGTAATTGAAGCCTTTAAAACCATGTTTGAAATCGGTAATGAGCAGCTGGTTTTGGGCGTGAGTATTGGTATTGTTTTCTACCCTGAGGATGAACAAAGTGAACAGGCACTTCTGAGAAAAGCCGATATTGCCATGTATCATGCTAAATCTGCCGGCGGAAATTGTTACCAATTTTACTCAGAATCACTTAACCAACACGCGATTAAACAATTAGAAATTGAAAACCTCATTCGTGAAGGATTAAAAGAAGATTTATTTGAGGTGTATTATCAACCCAAAGTCGATCTTAAAAGTGGTCACGTCGCGGGGATGGAAGCCTTAGTCCGTTTAAATCATCCCACCCGTGGACTGATCCCACCGAATGATTTTATTCCCCTTGCGGAAGAAAATGGCCTTATTATTGAAATCGGTGAAATTGTACTTAGAAAAGCCTGTTTTGCGGCGCAGAAATGGCGTGAACAAGGGCTCTTCAAAGGAAGAGTCGCCGTCAATTTATCGTCACGTCAGTTTGCCCTACCCGATCTACAGCAACGCATAGAATCTATTTTACGCTTAACGCAATTACCGGCCTCTCACCTGGAACTTGAAATCACTGAAGGGACGGTTATTAAGCAGCCAGAAATGGCTATAACCGTTATGCAGCAATTAGCTAAGATGGGAGTGAGCCTAGCGTTAGATGACTTCGGTACGGGTTATTCCTCGCTTTCTTACTTAAAACGGTTCCCAATTCATACGCTCAAAATCGATAAAGCCTTTGTCGATGATATTGATAAATCAGACCGGGATTTGAAGATGGTCGATTCGATCATTACCATCGCCCACAATATGGGTCTGTCGGTTGTCGGTGAAGGTGTAGAGCAAGCCGCGCAGCTAAATATCCTTCGGGCCCTTAACTGCGAAGAAATACAAGGTTATATCTTTAGCAAAGCGATAAATGAAACCGAATTTACTCAGTTGCTCCAAGAGGATCGGAGTAAATTCATGCCCCACCACAAGATTATTTGATCATAAAATTATCTCTCAATCGGTAGTTTGATACATTGGCACAACATCTGCATTAAGGTGTCCAGTGTCAAAAAATAAAACATTATCAACTACCCTGAGAGATAAAATGATGAAAGGAATTCTAACTGCAGCAGCATTACTGTCTACAATCGGCTTTGTAACAACAGCCGCCGCCATTGAAACAACTGTAGAGAAAAGCCTTTCTCAAACTGTTGTATCATCCGAAGCGACTAAAGACGTTAATCCAGAAGTAGCTGGTCATCCTGCTGTCAAATTCAAATCTGTTGAAGTTGCCGGACATCCTGCTGTCAAATTTAAATCTGTTGAAGTTGCCGGACATCCTGCTGTCAAATTCAAGCCCTTTGAAGTCGCTGGACATCCCGCAGTGAAATTTAAATCAGTTGAAGTTGCAGGACATCCAGCTGTTAAATTCAAGCCCTTTGAAGTCGCTGGACATCCTGCAGTGAAATTTAAATCCGTTGAAGTTGCGGGACATCCTGCAGTTAAATTCAAGCCATTTGAAGTCGCTGGACATCCTGCAGTGAAATTTAAATCCGTTGAAGTTGCGGGACATCCTGCAGTCAAATTCAAGCCATTTGAAGTCGCTGGACATCCTGCAGTTAAATTCAAGCCATTTGAAGTCGCTGGACATCCATGCGTTAAGTTCATTAACACAGAAATCGCATAACATTAATCAGGTGAAGGAGAGTGTCTATGTTAAATTCAATCAAAAAAGCACTTGGTTTCGCAAAGCCTGTTCGTAAAAAAGTGAAATTACCAGAAGGCTTAAACCACCTTGAAGTGATCCCTGCAAAGGGTTGGTGGAATTAATTTCACCTTCAGGCGGAAATATACCGTTCGCAAAGCTTAGAGCCATTTGCTAGCGCGTGGCCTAGGTCAATAAAAAAGGAGCTAAATGCTCCTTTTTATTAGCCACATTTACGACAAATCATATCAACATTAAGCGGTTAGACTAGCGTCAGAAGTCCGGCGCATTCTGCTTAGCGCAATACGTTTATGGGAGGAAAACAGTGGAAACGCTAAAGGCCCCAGTATAAATCCCATTACAGCCCAATAGCTTACCGAAAGTCCTACTCTAAAAGCCGCAACACCAAAACACCAGGAACAACTCACCGATAAGGCGACAACCACATAAAACATGAATCCCACAGCAACCTCTTTATCGGCTAAGCCATTATGTGCAAATCAAAAAATAGCCGTTCTCAATATAAATAGACTCTGAGCGAGGCTATTTATCAGCACTAAGCAACATCTACACAGACGGTGTCACGGCACAACTGCCGTAAATAGGGACGCCATAATACAAGATCACTCAAACAAATGTGAACATTTTTTAGGCAAAAATTAGCCTTGAGGCAATAAAAAAGCGGCATCATATTGCCGCTTTTTTAATCAGCCTCTATTTGTGCACTTAGAAGAAACGAGCCTTTTCTGCCGCCATCGCCTTAAGACGTGGGCATGGCTCAAATCGGTCGCCGTATTGAGCTTGATAACGTTCCAGTATGTTGACCAAGTTATCGGCACCTAGGGTATCAATATAGTGGAATGGGCCACCTAAGAATGGTGGGAAACCAATACCGAAAATGGCGCCAATATCACCATCACGCGGGGAAGCAATAATGCCGTCATCTAAACAACGTACTGCTTCATTGAGCATTTGCACCACACAACGCTCGGCCACAGCACTTAAGTCTTTGTCCATACCTGGCTTGATGCCAAGTACTGCGTAAACACTTTCATCCACGGCTTTCTTCTTGCTCGACGCTTTATTGCCAGCAGCATATTGATAGAAACCTTTGCCATTTTTACGGCCTTTTCTATCATCGCTCAGTAACTTATCGAAGGCTGCTGGGGCTTTAAAGCGCTCGCCCAGTTCTTTTTCAAGGATTGGAGCGATTTTAGCACCGACATCGATACCCACTTCATCGAGCAAAGTGATAGGGCCAACGGGGAAACCGAACTTCACTAAGGCTTTGTCTAAGTGCTCAATACTCTGGCCTTCCAGCAGTAATTGTGCTGCTTCGTTCATATACAGCGCGAGGATACGGTTAACATAAAAACCGGCACCGTCTTGTACCACGATTGGCGTTTTACCCTGTTTGCGAGCAAAGGCCACTGTGGTAGCAATCGTCTCAGGAGACGTTTTCGCATGGGCAATCACTTCCACCAGCGGCATTTTTTCTACTGGTGAGAAATAATGTAAGCCAATCACATTTTCAGGACGGCTGGCCGCTTGTGCAATTTGGCCAATGGGTAAAGATGAGGTGTTAGATGCAAAAATCGTGTGCTCGCCGCATTCACGCTCAATATCTTTAACCATCTGATGTTTAAGCGCTAAATCCTCAAATACGGCTTCAACAACAATGTCAGCGTCCTTAACGCCTTTATATTCGGTCGTCGTTGTCATCAGTGCCATTAAATTGTCGCGAACGGCCGGCGTCATATGACGACGTTTAACACCTTTATCCAATAACTTATAGGCGTAAGAAAGCGCGTTGCTTAAGCCCTTTTCGTTAATGTCTTTTACCCGCGCAGGAATTTTAGCCTTAGTCGTCGTGACCGAAGCAATACCACCGCCCATCAAACCGCCACCTAAGATCACGGCTTTTTTGACTTTACGTGGTGTCGCCCCTTCGGCGCCAGTTTCTTTCTTCATCTCTGTAGTGGCAAAGAAAATACTGCGCAGCGCCTCAGATTCTTTCGACACCACCAGCTCTGCAAAATGGCTGGCTTCCACCTCAAGCCCTTTTTGCATTCCCTTCGCCATACCTTGGCGCACGCAATCAATAATTTTTGCCGGCGCAGGATAGTTGCCTTGGGTTTTCTTAGCGACTTGCTTGGCGGCTTGATCGAAAATAATGTTACGACCGAACCCTGTGCCTTCGAGTAATTGATTAACCAGCGATTTTTTAACCGGTTTCGCCGCGCGTTTACCCGCGAGCGCCATTTCCACTGCGGTTTGCAGTAAAATCGTCTGTGGTACTACATCGTTAACTAAGCCCATCTTTAACGCTTGTTTCGGGCGAATTTGCTTACCCGTCAACATCATATCTAGCGCAGTGGTAATCCCCACTAAACGAGGTAAACGCTGAGTACCGCCGCCACCGGGTAATAAACCGAGTTGCACTTCGGGTACGCCCAGCATGGTCTTGCCATCATCACTACAGACACGTTGATGGCAGGCGAGTGCAAGCTCTAAACCGCCCCCTAAACAGGCGCCATGTATCGCGGCAACCACAGGGATATTCAAGGCTTCTAACTCGTTAAACACCACATGCCCTTGTTGGGATAAGGCTTTCGCATCGCCGGCCGTTTGGCAAGCGTCGAGCATAGAAATATCCGCCCCTGCTACGAAGGAATCTTTTTTACCCGAAATCAGCACTAGGCCACGGATACTGCTATCGCCTTTAATCTCAGACAGGATCTCACTGATCTCTGGGCCAAACTCTGCCTTGAGGGTATTCATGGTTTCGCCGGGTACGTCCATCGTTAGAATGGCGATACCGTCTTCACGGCGGGTTAAATTAAATGTCTTTTCCATCGCCATTACTCCACTTCCACAATCATTGCAGCCCCTAAACCACCCGCAGCACAGGCCGTTGCCAGGCCCGTTCCGCCACCACGACGTTTAAGCTCACGACAAACCTGAGTGATTAAACGCGTACCTGTGGCCGCAAAAGGATGACCGTAAGCTAAAGAGCCACCGAGCACGTTAAATTTGCTCATATCGATTTCACCAATGGCACGATTACGCCCTAGTTTTTCTTCGGCAAATTTCTTTGAGGCAAACATCTGCATGTTGGCTAAGGTTTGTGCCGCAAAGGCTTCATGCATTTCGATAAGAGTTAAATCTTCTAATTCCATGCCTGCGCGTTTTAATGCCAATGGCGTTGCATAGGACGGCCCCATTAGCATGTCTTGCCAGACATCAATCGCGGTAAATGCGTAGCTCTTAATGTAACCAATAGGTTGATAACCTAAGGCTTTAGCACGACCTTCGCTCATCAAAATGATCGCGGAGGCACCATCGGTTAGCGGCGTACTGTTAGCGGCTGTCACGCTGCCATGTTTTCTATCGAAAGCAGGACGCAGTTTAGCGTAAGAGCTTAAATCGGAGTTTTCACGAATGTTATTATCGCGATCGATAAACTGTTTATAAGGTGGAACATGGGCCACCATCACTTCGTCACGTAGGTGACCTGAAGCCCACGTTTCACTCGCCAACGTGTGGGAGCGGTGTGCCAGCTCATCTTGGTCAGCACGGCTGATATTATACGTCTTGGCCATTTGTTCAGCGGTTTGCCCCATGGACAATCCCGTAGAATACTCAGCAACGGCAGGTGGCACAGGCAATAAATCTTTAATGCCTAAACGGCGGAAAATTTGTAGTTTTTGGCCAAAGCTGCGGGCTTTATTCAGATCGACTAAGGCATGGGCAAGCTTTTTAGATACGCCAATAGGCAATACCGATGAGGAGTCTGCGCCGCCGGCAATACCAATCTCGATATTGCCCTTCATGATTGACTCGGCCACATTCACCGCAGATTGAAAACTGGTCGCACAGGCGCGGGTCACGCTGTAGGCATCGGTTGACACATCCATGCCAGTTCCTAACACGATTTCACGGGCAATGTTGGGTGCCGCTGGCATTTGTACCACCTGGCCATACACCAGTTGCTCAATCAATTTAGGATCCAGTTCGCTACGGGCCAGCAGCTCGTTAACGACCATTTTGCCCATATCGAGCGCCGACACACCGTGGAATGCGGTCGCCTGTTTCGCAAATGGCGTTCTTAAGCCAGCCACAATGGCGATACGCTCACCCTTTGCGTTAGTTACCTGTTGTCTATCACTCATTTGTCACCCTCTTTATGTGCGCTATCGCTGAGAGATTTCAGGCGGCGCTATCGATTTCCATGTTTGCCCTGCTGTTTGGCACAAAAAAAAGCCCAATAACAGGTCTGACCATTAAAGTGTGATCTGATTCTAACTTCTTGTCAGCAAGTTTTAAACACCTGTTTGTTTTTTTAACACTAGCCAAACCCTTAGGGAATTCTTTACCATATTCGTTGTCTATAGCCCACACACGTATTTTCAATCGATATTTTCAACCTAAAAAACGAGTAGCATCATGCCTTTGAGTCGCTTCCACGCATTACGCACTTACCTCAATAAGGTTGTTTTAGGGCAGCCAGTTTTGACCGAAAACCTGCTCATTGCCCTCATTGCCAATGGCCATTTATTAGTAGAAGGCCCACCAGGTCTTGCTAAAACCCGTGCAGTTAAAGCCCTCTGCGACGGTGTGGAAGGGGATTTTCACCGGATCCAATTTACCCCTGACCTGCTGCCCGCCGACCTTACGGGTACGGATATCTATCGCTCACAAACTGGCACCTTTGAATTTGAGGCTGGCCCGATTTTCCACAATCTGATCCTCGCCGATGAAATCAACCGCGCCCCCGCTAAGGTGCAGTCGGCGTTATTAGAGGCCATGGCAGAAGGTCAAGTGACCGTTGGGAAAAATAGTTATAAGTTGCCGCCGCTCTTCCTCGTGATGGCAACACAAAACCCCTTAGAAAACGAAGGCACTTATCCGTTGCCAGAAGCCCAGCTCGACCGCTTTTTAATGCACCTGAATTTAGATTATCCAAGCGGTGACACTGAAATCGAAATTCTGCGCCAATCCCGTCAAGAAGCGCTCACCCATGAGTTGCCGACTGCGGAGCCGATTGCCCAGGCCGATATTTTTGCCGCCCGTGACGAAGCGATGGAGATTTATCTCGCCGAACCGCTAGAAAAATACATAGTCGAAATCATTATGGCGACCCGCCAACCCGCGCGTTACAGTGACGAGCTGGCAAAATGGTTAGAGTACGGTGTGAGCCCTCGCGCGACAATTTCGCTTGAGCGCTGCGCCCGTGCCAGAGCCTGGTTACACGAGCGCGATTTTGTCTCTCCCGAGGATATTCAAGCCGTTGCGCCCAATGTGTTAAGACACAGACTGCTGCTGAGTTATCAAGCGCAGGCCGAAGGTGTCAGCCGCGACCAAGTGGTCAACCATATTTTGACTCAGGTGGCCGTCCCTTAATCGCATGGCTGGTCTGAATACACTGGCTGATAAATCCTTGGTAACTGAATCGCTTTGTATGAGTAGCTTTGAATGAATAACAGTGCGCTAAACGCATCCCAACACAGTGATGGCAATCTACATGGCTTGCCATTGTTTGCCGACGGGCTGCATTTAACCGAGAAAGAACTGCTCGCTTGCCAGACGATTGCGCGGGCGATACCTGAGCGTCACAGCCGAGCACGTGCCAATATGGCGGGGCATCGCAGCAGTTTAATCAAAGGCCGCGGGATGGAATTTGCCGAAGTGCGTCACTATCAACAGGGCGACGATGTTCGCACCATAGACTGGCGCGTGACCGCCCGCACTGGGCAAACCCACACTAAGCTATTTATTGAAGAGCGCGAGCGCCCTATTCTGTTACTGCTCGATTTAAGCCAGAGCCTGTATTTTGGCTCGAGTTTATTATTACAGTCGGTACAAGCGGGGCATTTAGCGACCACGCTAGGTTGGAATGCCATCAACCACGGTGACAGACTCGGCGCCTTAATCGCCTGCGAATCTGAACATCTAGAGTTAAAACCCCGCAGTCGCCGCCAAGGGATATTGCAGCTCATTTCAGGATTGCGCCGAGTGCACGAGCAACAACTCAATCAGCTCGGCAGTCATCCTCGGGATCCTGATCATATCCTGCGCGCCTGCCAGCGCTTGCAACGTATCGCGAAACCGGGCTCATTGATTTGGATTATCACAGATGGCAGCCATTTTACGCCGCAATGTATCGCGCCGCTGACAGAACTTAAGCGCCATTGTGATATTGGCGCCTATCTGGTGACCGACCCACTCAGGCAGGGCAACCTCAACTTACCCAAGCAGTTTAGTTTGCCCGTTCGCGAAGGAGACCAAGATCGAGTGCTGACTCGCGACAGTTATCAAGCATGGCTTGGGCAGCAACAACAGCAGCAGAATGACTTTATCGCCATGATGCAAAAGCTAAAGGTGCGTACCCAATTTATCGACGCGGGTTTACCCCTCGCGCAGCAGTTAGCCTTACTGCAATAACAGCACGGCAAATAAGTGAGTAATAGTAGACAGTGCAACATAAAGCATAAGTGAGTCCAAAGCGTGAACCCACAAACTCTAAATCCAGCCTTGGATAAGGCTGCCACGCCAAATCCCGCTTTGGCGGATTTACAAGATATTATTCTCCCCGACCCGATTGGGGCTTGGCCATGGGCCATAGGTTATTGGTTAGCACTCGCTATACTGTTAGTTTTGTTGATTGCTGCGATTCTTTGGCTCAAAAAACGTGCCGCCTACTTAGCGCCTAAAAAAGCCGCCCAAGGTTTATTTTCAGCACTTGATCCTCATTCGAACCAGTATCCCTCTGACGTGAATCAGCTGTTAAAGCGCACCGCCTTAAGTTATCTGCCAAGGGAAGTGATAGCGAAACTCGACGGCTCCGCGTGGGCAACTTGGTTAGATAGCCATTTGCCCGCAAAGCAGCGTGGCCGCATTGGGCCTTTATTAGATAAACGCCACCAAGCGAAACCATTAAGCGCCGGGGAGGCCCTTGAGTTACAGGCCCTGGCCCGCAGCTGGTTTGCCTCAAAAGCCAAATTAAGCGCACCGATAATGCACACTGCTGCAAACCAAAACCCGACGCCGTCAGCAGCAATAACACCGACTCCAGCTAAGCCTGCGGAGGAGCAATGTTAACAGTCGCATGGCCTTTGGCATTGATTTTACTGCCTTTACCTTTTATTTTTTGGCGTCGCCAAACGGTGCAAGCCGAAGGTGGCCGCCTGCAATTGCCCGGTATTAGTCAAACGGGCAAGGCCAATATCACTAGCCACAGTCGCCAAAGCCGCAAACGTTATTGGTTAATGTGGAGCTTGTTAGTGCTTGCTATCGCCCGCCCACAATGGCTCGGCGATCCGGTTGAACTGCCAAGCCAAGGGCGGGATCTGATGCTAGCGGTGGATTTATCCGGCAGTATGCAGATTGAAGATATGGTGATTAACGGCAAAGTGGTCGACCGTTTTACCCTGATCCAACACGTGGTCAGTGAGTTTATTGAGCGTCGCAAAGGTGATCGTATCGGTTTGATTTTATTTGCCGATCACGCCTATCTACAGGCACCACTCACCCAAGATAGACGCTCTGTCGCCCAGTTTTTAAAGGAGGCGCAGATTGGCCTTGTCGGTAAACAAACGGCGATCGGCGAGTCGATTGCGCTCGCGGTCAAGCGCTTCGACAAAATGGATGAGAGTAACAGAGTATTGATTTTATTGACTGACGGATCAAATAACGCCGGTAATATCGATCCTGAGCAAGCAGCCCAAATCGCCGCTAATCGCAAAGTGACGATTTATACCGTGGGCGTGGGTGCCGATGTCATGGAAAGACGTACCCTGTTTGGTCGTGAGCGCGTCAATCCGTCGATGGATCTCGATGAAAACCAACTCAAGCATATTGCCGATGTTACCCATGGCCGCTATTTCCGCGCCCGTAATAGCCAAGAGCTGGAACAGATTTATCAAGAAATTGACAAACTGGAGCCCGTGAGTCGCGATCAACTCAGCTATCGTCCTCAAGCGGAGCTATTCTATTGGCCACTCGCCCTCGCGCTGCTCACCAGTATTTGGATAGCCTTGGGTCAGTTATCACTGTTTTCGCGGACTAAAAACCCTGTTCCATCAGCAACACCACGGGGGGATGTTCGTTAATGAGCCTACATTTTATTCGTCCAGAATGGTTACTCGCCCTGTTGCCACTCACCATCATACTGTGGGGGCTATGGCGTCAACACCAGAGTAACAGTGCTTGGAACCGCTATATTGCGCCACATTTGGCCAAAATATTGGTCACAGAGGGCACGCAAAAATCCCGTCGACCACTGCATATCTTGGCTTTCACTTGGGTGATTGCCACCTTGGCCTTAGCGGGCCCCGCCCTCAATAAGCAAATTTTGCCCGTTTTTGCCGCCGAGCAAGGTCGAGTGTTGGTGATGGATATGTCTATCTCCATGTTTGCCACCGATCTGGCGCCCAACCGCTTAACCCAAACCAAGTTTCGAGCGACGGATTTGCTCCGCGGCTTAAAAGAAGGCGAAACCGGCCTTATCGCCTTCGCTGGCGATGCCTTTACTATAAGCCCGCTCACTCGAGACACGGGCACGCTGCTTAATTTATTGCCCACCTTAAGCCCTGAGATTATGCCCGTGTTGGGCTCAAACCTAGCGACAGCCCTAACCCAAGCCAAGAATCTACTGGCACAGGGCGGGCACTTACGGGGTGATATTATTGTGATGACAGATGGCATTACCCCGAGGCAATTCGATGAGGCTAACTCAGCCTTAGCTGGTAGCCAATATCGGCTCGCGATTATGGGATTTGGTAGCCCCCAAGGCGCACCAATCCGCTTACCCGATGGCCAATTACAGCGGGACAGCAGCAATGAAGTGGTAGTCGCCAAAACCGACTTTGGCTTACTGCGAAAATTAGCCGATAACCATAATGGCATCATGATCCCCAATCGTGCCGATGGTCAGGATCTAGTGCAGTTGCAACATTGGTTAAGCGACAGTGGCGATGCCAAGGCCACGGATCTCGATGGGGAAACCTGGCAGGATCTCGGCCCTTACCTCACCTTACTCTTACTCATCCCTACCCTGCTGAGCTTTAGGCAAGGCATGCTCGCCAACTGGCTACTGATGGGATTGACTGGCCTAGTGCTCGGTGCTGCGCCGCAGAATGCCCATGCCAGCGCATGGGACTCGCTCTGGCACACCCAAGAGCAACAGGCGATGCAGGCCTATCAAGCCGAGGATTACGCCAATGCCGCTCAACAATTCGAAACGCCACAATGGCAAGGCGCTGCGCAGTACAAGGCGGGCGAGTACGAACAGGCGCTAAAAAGCTTTGAGCAAGATAGCTCTGCTAATGGCCTGTACAACCAAGGCAACGCGCTGATGCAACTCGGCAAACCCGATAAAGCCAAGGAGCGTTATCAGGCCGCACTCGACAAGCAGCCCGAGTTCCCACAGGCCAAAGCCAACCTTGAGTTAGCAGAGAAATTGCTGAACCAGCAACAATCGCAGCAAAATGCTGACAATCAAGATAAGCAGTCTCAGGGCGATAAAAACCAACAGGGACAGAACCAGAACGATCAGCAGCAGGGGCAAAACCAGCAGCAGGGAGAGCAACAATCCTCGCAACACGACCAAGCTCAAGATCAGTCTCAAGAGCAGCAGTCCCAACAGCAAAATAATCCTGACCAAGCAGACGAAAAACCGTCGCAGGAGCAAGAGTCTTCACCCGAGCAGAATAATCCTGAGCAAGACGCACAGGATAAACAGCAAGCGAGTGATGATAAAGCCAAGCAAGAACAGCAAGATGCACAGCAGGAA
Source organism: Shewanella sp. Shew256 (assembly GCF_002196695.1). Lineage (NCBI taxonomy): Bacteria > Pseudomonadati > Pseudomonadota > Gammaproteobacteria > Alteromonadales > Shewanellaceae > Shewanella > Shewanella sp. Shew256. The sequence continues at coordinate 162,813 of NZ_NAJR01000008.1, forward strand.
CAACAGCAGGCCGAGCAACAAGCCAATCAGCAAAACCGCGCCGATAACAATGCTGAAGATAAAGAAGATCCAGCCAGCAACGAGGCCAAAATGCAGGCACAGGTCGAGGATGATAAGTCCAAAGCCAAGCAAGAACAGCAACAGGCCGTAGCGTCAAAAGCGGATAAAGAGAAACAGTCACAGGCGGATAACAACCCAGACACCGCTGTTGAGTCTGTTGAAGCGCCGCCGAGCAACAGCGAGCCTTTGCCCGCGGAAATGCAGCGAGCACTGCGGGGCGTGAGCGAAGATCCACAGGTGTTGTTGCGTAACAAGATGCAACTCGAATATCAAAAACGCCGTCAAAATGGCCAAATATCAAGGGATAACGAACAGTGGTGATCAGACAATTTTTTATCCTCCTCACGCTTTACATCGCGGTCATTCAGCCCGCCTTTGCTCTGAGCAAACTCGAGGCGTCGGTCGATCGTAATCCGGTGATGGAAGGAGAGTACTTTGTGCTCAATGTCAGTGCTGACGATGAAGTCGACACGGGTAAACTCGATACCTCTATCCTGCTTAAGGATTTCATCGTGGGTCGCACCAGTGTGAGTCGCAGCACCCAGATAATGAACTTCGATGCGGTTAAAGAGACCCGCTGGCAAGTACTGCTTGCCCCAAAGCAAAAGGGCCAACTCACGATTCCATCCTTTAGCATTGATGGCGTCAGCTCCGCCGAAATCCCCCTCAAGGTCGTCGAAGCGGGCGCACAACCTGAGCAGGCCAAGAATCTGTTTATCGATGCCAAAGTCTCGACCGATGAGGCCTACGTCGGCCAACTTATCACCTATAAAGTAAAGCTTTATCTTGCGGTCGAACTGCAACGCGGTGTGCTCAATGCCCCCGTTATCGAAGGCGCGCAGATTAAGCAAATTGGCGAAGACAAAGACGGCTCAGAGATCATCGAAGGCCGTCGTTACCGCGTGATTGAGCGCACCTATGGCATCATTCCCGACTTACCCGGCCAAGTGAACATCAAAGGCGCGACCTTTTCTGGCGATGTATTAGTGGAATCCCAACGCCGTGGCGGTATGTTTGGCTTTAACGAGAGCCGGCCAATGCAGGCTGGCGCGCCTTCCTTAAGCATTCAAGTCGAACCTGCGCCAACGAGCTTCCAAGGCCAATGGCTTGTGGCCGATTTAGTGGCCTTAAAAGAAAGTTTTCCTGAGGATGTAAAAGAGTTTACCGTCGGTAGCCCCATCACCCGCACGCTTACGTTATTGGCCTCCAATGCCGATGAAAATAGCTTGCCGGATATCGTGCAAAACTTGCCGCCTGAGCTCAAATCCTATCCCGAAAAACCCCAGCGCCAGAGCTTTGTGCGCGACGCGCAGATAGTGTCACAGTACAGCATTACCTCGGCCATAGTCCCCAGTAAGGCGGGCACTTTTATCTTACCCGAAGTGAAAGTGCCTTGGTGGAATCCGCATCTTAAACGCCAAGAAATAGCGACCCTACCCGCCCGCACCATTCAAGTAAAAGGTGGCGCCGTGGTCGATACCCCCATCGAACCCAACTGGCAGGCAAATACCAGCACGAACAGTGAAAGTCATTGGAGCGCGAATCTGTTCGCCCTGCTGTGGCTGGTGACATTAGTTGCTTGGGCCGTCACTTTTGTCGCTTGGCGACGCGCGCTTAAGCGCCAAGCAACGGTCAATACACAAGTCACAGCGCAACCGCTCGTTCTTAGTACTGGCCTTAAGGGGTTAGAGCAAGCCTGTGCTAAAGGTAATGTCAGTGATATTTTGCAGCAATTGCAGCAATACTGTAGTGAGCAGGCCGCTCGCCCTATGACACTCGATAAAATTGCCGCGCAGTCGAGCGAGTTAGCAGAGGCGATTCGTCAGTTGCAAGCCTTAGCCTACGGCGGTAAAGCCAATAGCGATGCCCAACTGGCAAGCGCGGTAAAAGCATTGTTAAGCGCGGTGAAAAGCGGCAAGTTACACCCCATGGCGCAGCAATCCACGCCATTACGCCCGTTGAATCCTAATGGTTAAACTCGACGGACAAATCGACGCACGGCTTAATCGAATAAGTAAGGTGTAATCTTTTGAATCGTAAAATAAAAAGAAAATATCGAAAAAATGTTTGCTAACTGGCGAAAGAAATCCGTCGAGCCTGCGGTCTCTTCTGACATGCTGAGCAAACAACGACGATACAACAGCCTAGTCAAGGCGCTGCACGCCGATATCTTCCGCTATGCCTTTTGGTTATGCGGCGATAAGCAGGTGGCAGAAGACATCACCCAAGAAACCTTCTTGCGGGCATGGCGCTCTTTAGATTCCCTACAGGATGATAAAGCGGCGAAGGCTTGGCTGATCACGATTCTGAGGCGCGAAAATGCCCGTCGATTCGAGCGCAAACAATTTGATTACGCCGATGTCGAACAAGACAGCTTAGAAGATCACATTGCCTCCAGCACGGAAGAGCAAACCGAGCAGTACTGGTTAAGGCGACAAATCGCTAAGCTGGATATTGAATATCGGGAGCCCCTATTGCTGCAGTTAATCGGTGGCTTTAGCGGTGATGAAATCGCCCAACTGTTGGACTTAAACCGCAACACTGTCATGACGCGCTTATTTCGGGCGAGGAACCAATTGAAAGAACTACTTGAGAAAACCGATGTGAGAGGTCAATCCAATGGATGAGCTTAAATTTAGGCGTCAAGCTTATGAAGATCCTCATAATCAAGATCCCGAGTTTGTTGCGCAAATGCAAGAGAATGCCGAATATCAGGCGTTCGTCGCAGAGCTTAAGGGCCTCGATGCCAAAATCACTCATGCGTTAAAAGTGGATGTGCCAGAGGACTTGGCCGACAAACTTATTCTGCGCCAACAATTGCAGCAGCACCATAAACAGCGCCGACAAACGGGCTTTTTAGTCGCCATGGCCGCGTCGATTGCCTTTATTGTGGGGATCAGTTTCAGTTTATTGCGCTTAGGTCCTGTCGATTTAGCCGAGCATGCCTTAGCCCATGTTTACCATGAAGGCGTAGCCTTGCAGGTAGACCAAAATGTCAACTTTAGCCAAGTGAACGCGCAGCTCGCTTCCTTAAAAAACCTCGGCCACGCTAAATTTACTGAGCAGCCCGGTAAGGTCTACTACACCTCTTACTGCGATTTTCAAGGGGTTAAGAGTCTGCACTTAGTGCTGCAAGCTGAAAAGGGGAAAGTGACTCTGTTTATTGTGCCCATCGAAAAACGCATGGTGCTGGATAACACCTTTGCCGATGGTAAATATCAGGGCATGGGCTTTGAGGCCGGTGATGCATACATTTTGCTTGTGGGTGAAGATCAGACTGACCTTAGCTTCGTAAAAGACGAAATCAAGAACACCTTTATCTAACCTATTAATAGTAAATCCTTTCTTTTAACGACCTCCGATCTTTTCTCATGCTCGGAGGTCGGATTTCGATCACATCTTTATCTACTAATGGGTTCTTGCTCAAACATCTGGTAGCATGCTTGCCACTTTGAATAATAACAAGATGGGATAAAGACAATATGACGATTGAAACTCCGATTTTAATCACATTTGTTGGCTATTTAGTATTGATGATGGGCATAGGATTTTGGGCTTACCGTGCCACCGATACTGTTGATGATTATATTTTAGGCGGCCGTAAAATGGGCCCCGCCGTAACCGCGCTCAGCGTGGGCGCTTCCGATATGTCAGGCTGGTTGCTCTTAGGCTTACCTGGCGCCGTTTACTTAGGCGGCTTAGGCGAAGCATGGATTGGGATTGGCTTAGTGGTCGGCGCTTGGCTGAACTGGTTGTTTGTGGCTAAACGCCTGCGCATTTACACCCAATTAGCAGACAACGCCCTCACCCTGCCCGACTTCTTCGAGAAGCGTTTTCACGATAAACAGGGTTATCTCAAACTCGTCTCTGCGGTCACGATTCTGGTGTTTTTCACCTTCTATGCTTCCTCCGGCATGGTGGGAGGCGCCATTCTGTTCGAAAAAGTCTTCGGCCTCGATTATAACGTTGCCTTAGTGATTGGCTCGGCCATCATTGTGGGTTACACCTTTATTGGCGGTTTTTTTGCCGTGAGTTGGACCGACTTCTTCCAAGGCTGTTTAATGCTAATAGCCCTGCTGATCATCCCCTTTGCGGTGTTCTCGCACCCTGAGAGCCATGCGGGAATCGATTCTATCGATCCAGCCATGTTGGCACTGATCAGTGATAAAACCACAGTGATTGGCTTGTTATCACTGCTCGCATGGGGACTGGGTTATTTCGGTCAGCCCCATATTTTGTCGCGCTTTATGGCCATTGGCAGCGCCGATGCACTGCCGCTGTCACGCCGTATCGCCATGAGCTGGATGATGTTATCTCTCATCGGCGCGTTAGCCACAGGCTTAGCGGGTTCACTGTATTTTGCCAATCAACCCTTGGCCAATGCCGAAACCGTGTTTATTCATTTAGCCCAAGCCGCCTTTAACCCTTGGATTGGCGGATTACTGATCGCCGCAATTCTGTCGGCCATTATGAGTACCATTGATTCGCAGTTGTTGGTGTGTTCGAGCGTGATCACCGAGGACTTTTACCGCAAGTGGTTGCGCCCTCAAGCCGACGATCGCGAGCTGATGATGGTAGGTCGTATGGGCGTGCTGGCCATTGCCGTGATCGCGGGGATCATTGCCCTGAATCCTGAAAGCAGTGTATTAAGTCTAGTCAGTTATGCGTGGGCAGGTTTTGGTGCCGCCTTCGGCCCTGTCGTACTGCTATCACTCTTCTGGAAGCAGTACAGCCGTAACGGAGCGATTGCGACCATTATTGTCGGCGCATTAACCGTGGTAATTTGGAAACAACTGTCTGGCGGGATCTTCAACCTGTACGAAATTTTACCCGGATTTGTGTTTGCGATTATTGCTGGTGTCATCGTCAGTAAAATGTCACGCCCTGCCGAAGCCATTACCGCAGAATTTGAGCAATTTAAATCCTCGTTATAACAGCTAATTTTCTGTCCCTAATTGTAAAAAGCGTACATGTGTACGCTTTTTACAAATTGTTTAAATTTATTAACCTCCTCCTCGTTACAAAATATTAACCTCAATTAAAACTTCCTTCCCCAATAAAAACCAAAGATACCAAGCATCTGGCCCGACCATTCGTTCATGCTAAAGTGCGACCCTGTTTTAATTAACTGTTAATTAACAAATTTCAAATCTGGTCGGACTTGTTGAGGTTACACACAATCCCTACCATGCCGAAGATTATAAAAGGATTTGCGCCTTGTTCTGGCAACTAGGACCGAACAAAATCCAATACCAAAATAATGAGAGAATAATAATGAAATCATTCAACAAGACACTGCTTGCCGTTGCCGTTGCACTGGCGAGTTCACAAACATTCGCATCAGGTTTCCAATTAAACAGCCAATCAGCCACAGGTATGGGCCGTGCTTTTGCTGGTGATGCAGTCATCGCCGATAACGCCTCTGTGTTATCTCGTAACCCAGCAGCAATGGCACTCTTTGATAAAGATGCAATCTCTTTTGGCCTAACCTATGCCGATATTACTGTTGACGTTAAAGACGTTAACTTTGCTGGTGGCGCCTATGACTTAGGCAGCATCGACGATGCGGGTAGCTCTAAAGTTATCCCGAACATTTTCTACATTCATCCAATCGACGATAAATTCGCCGTAGGTTTTGCGGCATTCTCTAACTTCGGCACAGGTACCGATGCCAGCTCACTTTCGAAGAATTTGCCAGCAGGCTCACCAGCACCTTATGACCTACTTGGTGAAACTGAAGTCACTACAGTTAACTTCAACGCCAGCGTGTCATACCGCATCAACGATATGTTCAGTATCGGTGCGGGTCTGGATGCCGTCTATGGCGAAGGCCGCTTAACCCGTAATATGGGCACTACGCCTCTGGTTGACGTAGACGCTGATGGTTGGGCGTTTGGTGGTATCGTGGGTGCCACTGTTGAATTAGATAAAGATAACCGTTTCGGTATCAGCTACCGTTTCAGCCCAACGGTTAACGTTAAAGGCGACATCAATACTATCACCACGAAAGATTTATCTGCTGTTGGTTTAGGTTCAAAAACGATGCTCGCTACAAGCTTTGATAGCTTAGATGTACCGTTAGCGGATATTTTCCAAGTTGCAGGCTTCCATCAGATCACGCCTAAGTTTGCACTGCACTACACTGCGCAGTACACCCAATGGGGCAACTTTGATCAAATCACTGCCAAAGATGGCGTTGCCACTATCATGCCAGGCCAAACGGGTGCTGGTACTCAACTGCAAGCTGGTGATGTCGCACTGAAAGAATACCAATGGAAAGATTCATGGTTATTCAGCCTAGGTGGTACTTACACCATTAACGAACAATTCACCGTTCGTGCGGGTTACATGCATGACCAAGGCGTTGTGGACGAAATCAGCTCGATTTCATTCCCAGACTCTGACCGTAACTGGTTCACAGCGGGTATGAGCTACCACCTCAATCCACAAAACACCGTTGACTTCGGTATCGCATACATTAAAGGTGAAGAAGTTCACCTGATCGAAAACAGCGCAATCACAGGCCCTGTGAACGCGGTAACTGAATCAAGCGGTATGTACTACTCAGTACAGTACAGCTACCAGTTCTAAGCTGTTTCGAACTCAAAAAAGCCGCATTTTTGCGGCTTTTTTGTATCTTACGTATTTATTGCCTAAAGTTAATCCATCCCCCACTTAAACTGTCACCCTTATGGCAAAAGTCATTGGACTTGGTGGTATTTTCTTTAAAAGTACTGATCCCGTCGCGTTAGCCACTTGGTATCAAAACCATCTGCAAATACCAATTGAAAACTGGGGCGGCGCCGCCTTTTATCACAACGATAAACCGACCCCCGGTTACCATGTGTGGACCCCTTTCGACCATAACACTAGCTATTTTGCCCCGACGGATAAGAGCTTTATGGTCAATTTTATCGTTGACGATCTGGAGCAGGCCCTACAGCAAGTCTCTCAGGGCGGCGGTAAACAGATTGGGGAGATTGAAGACTCGGAATTTGGCCGTTTCGGTTGGTTTATCGACCCCGATGGCAATAAAGTCGAATTATGGCAGCCAAGTCCAACGCCGCCCGCGAATTAAGCTGTTCAGTTATAAGCCACTTTGCAACAACAGCTTTTCAATCCTGAATAGCAGCTGAGCATTTAGTATTAAGCGCTCAGCTTTGCGCCTTCGCCTATGCCCAAAATCATCTAATTGCAGTATGGTAGCGAAAGGCATCCCATCGAGAGAATCAGTTATGCAAAAGAGTTACTTACTCCCCGCCCTCGTGCTTGGCGGTTTTTTATGTGCAGGCATGGTCTATGTAGGACAAAGCGCCAGCTCGGCGCTGTTAGAGATGAAAGCCCTAGAGCGCACAGTCACAGTTAAAGGGCTGGCCGAAAAGGAGGTGAAAGCCAATATCGCCATCTGGCCGATTAACTTCACCGAAGTCGACAATAACCTGCCTAAACTCTACGACACAGTGCAACAAAAAACCGACAGAGTGGTTGCCTTTCTCAAGGAACAGGGGTTTAGCGACAACGAAATTACAGTATCACTGCCGACGATAGAAGACAGGCAGGCCCAAGGCTACGTCGACCCGAACGTGAGGTATCGTTACTCGGCTAAGGTGAATCTTTCTGTCTATACCCCACAGATTGATTTAATGCTCAGCACGCGTAAGCAAATGATAAATTTGGTTAAAGAAGGCATTGCCATCGGTAGCCAAGATTATGAAAACCGCACCGAGTTTTTATTTACGGCGCTCAATGATGTGAAACCGACCATGGTGCAGGAAGCGACGCAAAATGCGCGGGAAGTGGCCGAAAAGTTTGCCAAGGACTCACAATCGCGTCTGGGTAAGATTAAGAGTGCCAGCCAAGGCCAGTTTACGATTTCCGATCGTGACAGCAGCACGCCTTACATAAAACAAATTCGCATTGTGTCTACGCTGACCTATTATTTAAACGACTGATATTTAAAGCAGGACAAGGACCTAAGAGTGATGACATGGCGATTGATGTAAGGGAAGATTCATTCGCCGTTTCCCTATATTAGCGAAACCGATTACATTAAATTTTTCTAATAAATATTGATTGCCTAATCAAAACAACTCCATTAGAATTTACTCATGAATTATTTTTGGGATGATTTGGTATGGCTGCAATCTCACGTACTCTATTCACATTATTCGTTTTTTCCCCCTTCGCCACCCAGGCTGCGCCCTTGGCGACCCTCGAGGTGATGAGCAAACCGTACGCGAATTGGGTGACCTTAGACGCCAGTATCGAGGCCGTCAAAGCGGCTACTGTCTCGGCGCAAACCTCAGGGCGTATCGTTAAGCTCAACTACGACGTTAATGATGTTGTGCCAGAAGGCGCGGCATTACTCGAGATCACCAGCAAAGAGCAAGGCGCAGAACTGGCAAGCTTCGAGGCCGATCTCGCCAAAGCCACAGCCCTGAATGTGGAGGCGCAGGCCCAATACAAACGCTATAAAGAACTCTTCCCACAAGGCGCGATTTCAAAAGGTGCCATGGATGAAGCGACCGCCAATGCCAAGGCCGCCGAGCAAGCCGTGAGTGCCGCCAAAGCCCGGGTCATCAAAGCCACTGAATCCCTCAAATATACTGTGGTATCGGCGCCGTTTAGCGGCATTGTTACCGAGCGTTTAGTTGAGTTGGGTGAAACCGTGAGTGTCGGTCAGCCACTGCTATCGGGGTTTTCACCGAGCCAAATGCGCGCTATCACCCAAGTGCCACAGCGCTATATCCAGCAACTGAAAAACGCGCCTGAGTTTATGGTGCGCTTAAGTGATGGCCGTGAACTCACCTCCAAGGACCTCACCATCTTTAGCTTTGCCGACCCAGTGAGCCACAGCTATCAGGTACGGATTAACCTGCCAAAGGATGAACCCAACCTGCAACCCGGTACTTGGGCCAAGGCGCTGTTTAAAAATGGCGAGCGGGAAAAAATCCAACTGCCGACCTCGACGCTTATCACCATGAATGAACTTAGCAGTGTCTACCTGAAAAAAGGCGAGCAATTTGTGCTCACCCAGGTGCGCGTCTCTGAGCCCGTCGGTGGTGAAGTAGAAGTCCTCGCGGGACTGCGAACTGGTGATATTGTCGCCATGGATGCTTACCAAGTGTTGCTTGAACAAAAGCAATAAATTCCCTAGCGATATCAACTTGATGAGGTTGTTGAATGAAACACGCTACTGAATCTTCGACGTCACTTGGCATTTCAGGCCGGATTGCGGCCGCATTTCAAAACAGTGCCATTACGCCACTGCTGGCACTGCTGGGCTTGTTACTCGGCTTATTTGCCATCTTGGTGACCCCAAAGGAAGAAGAACCGCAGATTGACGTCACCTTTGCCGACGTCTTTATCCCTTTCCCCGGCGCGACCCCGACCGAAGTCGAGAACTTAGTCACCCTGCCCGCAGAGCAAGTGATTTCAGAGCTCAAAGGGATAGACACGCTCTATTCTTTCTCCCAGCCCGATGGCGCGATGATCATTGTGATCTTTAAGGTCGGCGTAACCCGCAACGATGCCATTGTCAGTCTCTACAACCAAATTTATTCCAATATGGATAAACTGCCGCAGGGCGCGGGTGTCGGTGAGCCATTGATTAAACCACGCGGTATCGATGATGTGCCGATTGTCAGCCTAACACTCTGGTCCAAGGACAAACAGGTCTCGGCCGAACAGTTGACCCATGTGGCGTTAGGACTTGAAACCGAAATCAAGCGGATCCCGGGTACGCGGGAGATTTACACCGTTGGCCAGCATGAGATGGTAGCCAATGTACGTATCGATCCCGCCAAGATGAACAGCTTCAATCTCACCTACGACAAGTTGAGACAGAGCCTAAATGACAATAATCACATCTCGATGCCTACGTCTTTAGTGCAAGGTAATCAAGAGATTAAGGTTCAAGCTGGCCAGTTCTTACAATCCATCGACGATGTAAAACAGCTGGTAGTGAGTATTTCTCTGGATAAACAGGGTAAACCTATCCCCGTTTATTTGGCCGATATTGCCGACATCAGTTTAAAGAGTGATATTCCCACCCAAAGCGTTTGGCATAGCGACAAGACGGATATTTACCCCGCAGTAACCATAGCCATTGGTAAGCAGCCGGGACAAAACGCCGTCGATATTGCCGATGCGACCCTCGCGCGCATTGCTAAGGTCAAGAATGTGTTGATCCCAAGCAATGTCGAAGTGACTGTTTCGCGCAACTATGGTGAAACGGCGGCGGATAAATCTAACACCCTTATTCTTAAGCTGATTTTTGCCACCAGCGCCGTTGTCGTATTGGTATTTTTAACCATGGGCGCCCGCGAGTCACTGGTGGTCGGTGTCGCCATTATTATCACCTTGGCGATCACCCTGTTCGCCTCCTGGGCGTGGGGATTTACCCTTAACCGAGTGTCGCTATTCGCGCTAATTTTCTCCATCGGGATCTTGGTCGACGATGCCATTGTGGTGGTGGAGAATATCCACCGGCACATGGCGCTCGGTAAAAAATCCTTTAGCGAACTTATCCCCGTTGCGGTCGATGAAGTCGGCGGCCCGACGATTCTCGCCACCTTTACCGTTATCGCCGCCCTGCTGCCCATGGCATTTGTGTCGGGATTAATGGGCCCCTATATGAGCCCCATTCCCATCAACGCCAGTATGGGTATGCTGATTTCGCTTGTGGTCGCCTTTATGGTAACCCCATGGCTGAGTCGTAAACTGCTCAAACACCAGAGCGGCTCGGCGACTGATACCGCGCACAGCAGTGATGCCGATGCTCAGATGAACGAGAGCAAAATGGTGCGACTGTTTACCCGTTTAATCGGCCCCTTCCTGCTGGGTAAAGGTGCCCGTAAAGCACGGATTGGACTTGCTGCTGGGGTCTTTGTGCTCATCGGTATCGCCGTGGCTCTGCCCGTGGGTCAGCTCGTGGTGTTAAAGATGCTGCCCTTCGATAATAAATCCGAGTTCCAAGTCATGGTGGATATGCCTGAAGGCACGCCTGTGGAGCAAACCCAGCGAGTCCTTCAGGATTTAAGTCGCTCCCTTGCCACTGTGCCCGAGGTGGAACATTTGCAGCTGTATGCTGGCACCAATGCACCGATGAACTTTAACGGCTTAGTGCGGCACTATTTTCTGCGCCACAGCCAAGAGCTTGGCGACATTCAGGTCAACTTAGTCGATAAAAAGCATCGCAAGCGCGACAGTCACAGCATTGCGCTGTCGGTACGTGAAGAATTACAGCACATCGGCGCTAAATATCAGGCCAATGTAAAAGTCGTCGAAGTGCCACCTGGCCCGCCAGTCTGGTCGCCGATTGTGGCCGAAGTCTATGGTCCAAGTCCTGCAATTCGTGAACAAGCGGCCTACGAGCTGCAGTCACTGTTCCGTGAGACTAAAGATGTGGTCGATATTGATATTTTCTTGCCCGCAGCGCAGCAAAAATGGCAGGTGATGATCGACCGCTCGAAAGCCAGTCTGATGGCAGTGCCCTATAGCAATATCGTTGATTTAATTGCAACTTCGGTTGGCGGCAAGGATGTAAGCTACTTGCATATCGCGCAACAAAAACAACCTGTGCCTATCCGCCTGCAACTGCAAGAAGGGGCAAAAATCGATTTAGAACAAGTGCTGAATATGAAACTACAGAGCCAAACGGGGCAATCTGTGCCCGTGTCTGAGCTGGTGACGATTAAGCGCGGTAAAATCGATGCTCCTATCATCCATAAGAATATGATCCCTATGGTGATGGTGGTTGCCGATATGGCCGGTCCGCTCGATAGTCCGCTCTACGGCATGTTCGACATGGCGGGTAAAATCGACGGCGAAGGTGGCTTAGGTTTCGATCAGCATTATATCCACCAACCAACCGGGCTAGACTCAGTCGCAGTGCTTTGGGACGGAGAATGGAAGATCACCTATGAAACCTTCAGGGATATGGGCATTGCCTATGCCGTGGGGATGATTGCGATTTACTTATTGGTCGTTGCCCAATTTAGATCCTATCTGGTGCCGCTTATCATTATGGCGCCGATCCCACTGACAGTGATTGGGGTCATGCCTGGGCATGCCCTACTCGGCGCACAATTTACCGCGACGTCGATGATAGGCATGATTGCCTTGGCGGGGATTATTGTCCGTAACTCGATATTATTAGTGGATTTTATCAATCAAGAAACCGCCTCAGGGGTTCCCTTTGAGCGGGCTGTCATTCACTCGGGTGCCGTGCGGGCTAAACCCATTATGCTGACCGCTTTGGCGGCCATGATTGGCGCCCTGTTTATCCTGGACGACCCTATCTTCAACGGGCTTGCGATCAGTCTGATTTTCGGGATTTTCATCTCGACCTTACTGACCCTAATCGTTATTCCAGTGCTTTACTACGCGGCGATGAAAAATCGCATAAACTTAACTCAAACAGCTGATTAACCCACAATAGGCAGCCATAGCGCTGCCTCTAGGAGCAACCTATGTCACTCGAACGCAGCATTATGGCTTTTGCCGGATTTATGGTGTTACTGTCTTTGGTGTTAACCGCTTTTGTACACCATAACTTTTTGTGGTTAACGGCCTTCGTTGGCGCTAACCTATTCCAAAGCGCTTTTACGGGTTTTTGCCCCGCGGCCATGGTATTACGCAAATTGGGCGTCAAATCCGAGGCTGAAATCGCTAGACAAGGTTAATGCATATTTGCAAAGGAGAAAGTCAGTGTTCAACAAGTTACTGTGTCGCAGTAAAACCTTACTTGGGGTGGCTATCTTGAGTCTGTCATCACTCGCCTTAGTCCCCAACGCGGCAAGTGCCGCCGATCAAGAGCCCCAAGTTGCGTGGCAGAAAATCGCTGCTGGCGCTATGGTGCTCGATGTGCGCACCCCAGAGGAGTTTGCCGAAGGCCATTTAGCCAATGCGGTTAATATTCCCTTTGAGCAAGTCGCCGCCGAGTTTGCAAAGCGCGGTATCGCCAAAGATGCGCCCGTAGTGTTGTATTGCCGTAGTGGCCGACGCAGCAGTATCGCGACCGAAGCCTTAGTCGCAGCGGGTTATACTCAAACCTATAACGGTGGCGGTTATCAGACCTTAGCCGACGCTCAGCCTAAAACAGAATAATTCGCTGTTGAGATTAACGATAAAAAGCGCCCGTTGGCGCTTTTTTGTATTTTGTTCTTTTCATTTACCCTGACACAGATATTTATCAGTCGTTTATGCTGTTAATGATATGCAAATAAGCCAATAAATTGGCAAACGACAAACTACCGACACTAAAATTCAATAAAACCGCATAATCAATCACTTGAATAAAATTCAACATCTTAACCTAACAGATAAAACTGTTTTTGAAATTATTCATTCCAAAAAAATATATAAAGTAATTTCAATTAAATAGCTTCACACCGTTTTAAAGATATCGCCATTTTTAGCGTAAAAATTCGCATTTGCTTATTCACCTTTTCCACATAAAAAAACATAAATATTTAAAAACATCGGTTACAACTTGTTACATCTGAGTATTTATTCATTTTAAACTCTTATCAACACAGTTGTTTTTACCAACCGCCATACCATTAACATTTAATTTACAAACACTTACCTCAAAGATAAATTCACTAACCGAGTAGCATCTGAGTCGTAGTTATTCTTTAAAAGCACAAAATAATAATGATTAACACTAAATTGAACATGGAAGAAAAACATGACAATCAATCGAACCACTAAGATAGCCCTGAGTTTATCTAGCTTAGCTATTGCGATCTCGGCAGGTGTTAATGCTGCCCCCGACGCACCGGGTTTTGCCGCAGCCAAACAAGCACAGACCTCTCCACTGCCAAAGCGCTATATCGTTAAATTTAAAAATGCCGATGCGCCAGCCTTGATGTCTGAAAGCAGCCTGCAGAGCAGCGATCAGCTCGCTACCACAATGAATTATCAGCCTCAAGTGGCTGAAATTAGCGCCCAGCACAGTGTGTTAAACAAGGCGCAAGCCAAAGAAATGAAGCGTATCGGCCGCAGTAACAGCTACTCAGTTAAGCTAGATAACAATGGCATTAAGGCATTAAGAGCCCGCGCCGATGTGGAATATGTGGAAGAAGACATGCCACGCCACCTGCTAAGCGAAACAACGCCTTGGGGACAAACCTTTGTAGGTGCAACCCAATTAAGCGACAGCCAAGCAGGTAACCGCACCATCTGTATTATCGACTCAGGTTATGACCGTGGTCATAGTGACTTAAGCGGTAACAATGTCACGGGCACCAACAACTCAGGTACAGGTAACTGGTACGAACCGGGCAATAACAACGCCCATGGTACCCACGTTGCTGGTACCATCGCTGCAATTGCCAACAACGATGGTGTGATTGGCGTAATGCCAAATCAAAATGCCAACATCCATGTGATTAAAGTCTTTAACGAGGCTGGCTGGGGTTACTCCTCATCCCTCGTATCGGCCGTAGATACCTGTGTGGCGAATGGCGCAAACGTGGTCACCATGAGCTTAGGTGGCGCTGGTTCGAGCACTACCGAACGTAACGCGTTAGCGGCCCACTACAATAACGGCGTACTGTTGATTGCCGCTGCCGGTAACGATGGTAACAATACCCACAGCTACCCCGCTTCGTACGATGCGGTGATGTCTGTGGCATCGGTCGATAATCATAAAGACCACTCTGCTTTCTCTCAGTACACCAACCAAGTTGAGATCTCGGGTCCTGGTGAAGCCATTCTCTCTACCGTTACCCGCGGTGAGGGGCGCTTAGCCGATATTACTATCGGTGGTCAGTCTTACTTCAACTCAGGCGTTGTGCCGCACAATCGCTTTACGCCATCAGGCACCAACTACGCGCCAAATCCATACAATGGTACGGCAACCGCAACCTTAGCCGAATGTACGGTTAGCGGCTCAACCTTCAACTGCGGCAACATGGCCAACAAGGTGTGTTTAGTTGAGCGTGTGGGTAACCAAGGCACTTCGTACCCTGAAATCAACGCAGTAAAAGCCTGTAAGAATGCGGGTGCCAGCGCCGTTATCGTGTACAGTAACAGTGCCTTACCTGGGCTACAAAACCCCTTCTTGGTCGATGCGAACAGCGAAATCAACATGGTGTCAGTGTCTGTTGACCGTGCAACTGGTTTAGCACTGCGTAACCAGTTAGGTGCAACGGTCACCGTGAGCAACCAAGGCAATAAGGACTACGAGTACTACAACGGTACGTCAATGGCGACTCCACACGTTTCTGGTGTGGCGACGCTAGTGTGGAGCTACCACCCTGAATGTAGCGCTGCTCAGGTACGTAACGCGCTCAAACAAACCGCTGAAGACTTAGGCACAGCTGGCCGTGATGATTACTATGGCTATGGTCTAGTCAATGCCGTTGCAGCGAAAACCTTCTTAGATGCTTCCTGTAATGGTCCTACGGATCCGGTTGACCCAACACCAACTGACAGCGTGTTAGTGAACGGTGTGCCTAAAACCGGTCTAAGCGGCGCCGCCAGTGAAGAACTGCATTTCTCTTTTGAAGTGCCACAGGGTGCAACTAACTTAGGTTTTGTGATGAACGGTGGCACGGGTGATGCAGATCTGTACGTACAGTATGGCGCAGCACCAACGACCTCAAACTACGATTGTCGTCCATACAAGGGTGGTAACAGTGAATCTTGCCCAATCAGCAACGTTCAATCTGGTACTTACTACGCGATGGTGAAAGGCTATTCAGCCTTTAGCGGTGTATCGTTAACCGCAAGCTACACAGCCCAAAG
Organism: Shewanella sp. Shew256; assembly: GCF_002196695.1. NCBI lineage: Bacteria > Pseudomonadati > Pseudomonadota > Gammaproteobacteria > Alteromonadales > Shewanellaceae > Shewanella > Shewanella sp. Shew256. The sequence continues at coordinate 178,629 of NZ_NAJR01000008.1, forward strand.
CGGCGGTGGTACTCCTACCACGCCAGCAAGTTACACCAATGCTGATAACTACAATATTCCTGATAACAAAACTGCAGGTATCACTAGCCCTATCACAGTCACTCGCACGGGTAACTCAGGCACTGTGACTGCCGTGGTGAATATTGTTCACCCTTACATTGGTGACTTAAAAGTGCAGCTCATCAGCCCAACAGGCCAAACGGCAACACTGCATAACAACACTGGCGCAGGCGCAGACAATATCAACAAGAGCTACACCGTTGATATGACTGGCGTTGAGTCAAGTGGTGTGTGGAAACTCAAAGCGGTTGATAGCGGCCGTGGCGACGTAGGCTATATCGATAGCTGGGAACTGAAATTCCAATAATGTTCGTCTAAAAAAAGAGCCTGCAATTGCAGGCTCTTTTTTATTGGTAATCTTTCAGCATTTCGGGCTCGATAAGCACACTGTGCTCATTATCCGATAACCAGACTTGCCCTTCACTGATAGACGCTTGCAGCGACATAGTGCGGCTCACTAATGCCTCCATCGCCGTCACCGACTCTTCGGCAATATTCCACACTTTAAGGTTTTTATAACGCTCGAGGGCCGCTTGATTCTGTTTCCACCAAATAGGAACACTACGACCACCGTAGGTAAACAGCTGCACCGCTTTTGCGCGGCCGCTCGCCTTACGCAGCCATTTCTCATCGGCTTGGCCAAACTCAATCCACAGGTCCACTTCACCGGAAAGACTCTTGTCCCACAGCTCAGGCTCATCATCGACGCACAATCCCTTAGTAAAGCTTAAGGTCTCGGAAGCGTTCAGGATAAAGGCCAGCAGACGCACCATCATGCGGCCATCGGTCTCGGAGGGATGCTGCGCTAACGTCAGCTGATGATCTTGATAATAACCTCGGTCCATATCGGCGATCTGAAGATTGACCTTAAACACGGTCGCTTTGAGAGCCATAGTACATCCTAAACTTAACGATAAAAAATAACGGCGAGTCTACCTAAGACTCGCCGTCAGCTCAAACAAACTGCGATAAAGAAGACTAAATCGCGCCTGGGCGTAAATGCTTCGCCACCGGAAAATGCGCCTTAAGTTGCTCAATCTTCTGGGTATCGGCGACCAACAACATGCGCGAGCCTTGCTCATATTCACGGCTGATATCACTCAGCGCGGGGAGCACTGCGCGATTAGCATCGCGGCGCACCAGCTCGGCCAAATCCTCGGCTAAGCCTACCTCGCTGTAAATCCAATCGAGGCGCTGTAATAACGGCATGGCCGCCAGCGGCAATAACTCGACGGGCGTGGCCTCGTTCAATAACAGGATTTCCCCGCGGCTGACGATATGATTAAAAGCATTTTGATAGTGCTCAGGGGTGCGCGCATCAAACCTATCGCCATTGGTGTCGAAAAAGCGCTCCCAAAACAATCGGCGCGTCGCGGTTTTGGTAAGTCTTTGCTGCACTTCGAGACGCTTGTCGGCCACGAAGTCGAACAAGGGTTTGAGGGATTGCGGCAGGCTGGTCTCTAAACGAGCTCGAATGGTGCGCGCAAACACGGGCGCTGCACCCGCAGTGCTGATCGCCACCACAAGACGGCCCCTATCGACAATCGATGGGGTAATAAAGCGGCAATAGGCAGGATTATCCACCGCATTGACCCAAATTCCCCGCTCGGTGGCTAAGGTAGCCAATTCAGCATTGAGCTTATCGTTCGCGGTCGCTAGATAGATGAGATCGTAGTTTTGAATATCGGCCTGCACCACGGGCCGCTCAGACAATAAAATCCTGCCTACATCGGCATAGGCCTTCACCTCGGGATTCACCTCGGGGGCAATCACATGAATATTGGCTTCGGTACGCGTCAGCAAGGCCAGCTTACGACTGGCGACATCCCCCGCCCCCACCAACAGGACATTTAAATTAACAGTATCAATAAACAGCGGGAAATATTGCATGCCACTCGCCTATAAAGAAAACCCAGCCTAAATTACTCTTGCACCACAGGTAGTTGACGTTGGATCCAGCCCTTGTAACCACCAATCAACGAGGCGACCTTTTGGTAACCCATGAGCTGCAAACTACTGGCCGCCAGCACTGAACGAGCGCCGCCCGCGCAATAGAGCAACAGGGGTGTATGTTTATCGGGAAAGCGCTGTTCAATGTCGCGCTCAATAATACCGCGGCTCATGTGTTTCGCCTGCGGCAGGTGATCCTGTAGCCATTCATTATCTTCACGGACATCAATCAACACCCAAGCGTCATCGGCTTGATAGGCTTCAATACTCACTTCAACAACATGGGGACGAATCGATTCGACAAGAGCCGAAAAAGCACTGGATGGATGCATCAGATCCTCCTTAGATAAGGGATTGAATGACTTAGCTAATATCTATTGAAGTGTAATTCGCTACGCGGGGAGACGCAATCCTTGCGGTTAACGGCATGTGACAATCGCGGGCTTTATAAGCCAAAGCTTGCGTGGGGTGAAATGACTCCAACCTCTTAGCCTTACTCGGGTAGCCTGGAATAGGCGCTTGGCGCTGAGAACAAGGCGGCATTGCTCGCCTCATGCCATCAACGCATCGCAGTGTCAGCGGTTTGAAAAACGATGAATGGAATGACGATTAATTATGGCTTTCGCTGCGCTCGGCGCTGCAATGCCAGCATAATTCAAAACTGCCCTCATTCATCTCATGGCATTGCACGCATTGCCACTGGGGACTAATCACATCCAAACCACTTAATTGGGCCTGTGCTTTCGCCAGTTGCGACTCACGTACCCAAAGCTCAACATTATGTAGCCCGGCGGGCAATTCACCCACGCCGCCTAATAAGGCCTCGCCACGCAACTCCACATGAATACCACAGGCTTCTAATAACCCCTTCCATGTATGGGCCTGCAATAAGTTCCCACCAGCGACTAACGTCTTACGTTCTTCCATGCGACATCCTACAACAATACTCTCTAGATATGGGCAGCCGACATCCTACTGTGAAATAACCGAGCCTGTCGAGCGCTGTTTTTTACAGCAGTTGTTAATAAAATTAACATTTAGGTTTTACAGCATTAGTCACTATAAAGTTGTGAGTTTGCTAGCAGATTATCGGAAAGGCCAAAATTCTCAGTAAAAAAAAGCCACCTCAGCGGTGGCTCTTTTTTCAATAGTCGTGATACACGACCTCGAGTCTCAATGCCCGATTAAGGCATCATCGAAGGCTGATCGGCGCCTTCTTTCTCGACTTCAACTGGCATCATATGCTCACGGCAAATGCCCAGTTTGATCGCAAGGTAACTTGCTACGTAGATAGAAGAATAAGTACCGACGAAAATACCCAATAAAAGTGCTGTCGCAAAACCGTGGATCATAGTACCGCCCTTCAGGAACAGCGCCACAACGGTCACCAGCGTCGTACCGGTAGTGATAATGGTACGGCTCATGGTTTGGGTGATAGAGACGTTGACCACTTCTTCAGGCTCGCTCTTACGCATCTTGAGGAAGTTTTCACGGATACGGTCAAACACAACGATGGTATCGTTAAGTGAGTAACCCACAACCGTTAATACGCCCGCCAATACGGTCAGGTCGAATTCCAGTTGGAATAAGGAGAACACACCTAAGGTCACAATCACGTCGTGGGCAAGTGCAGCGACCGAACCGAAGGCTAAACGCCATTCGAAACGGAAAGACACGTAGATCATGATACAGATAAGCGCGACCAATACCGCTAAACCGCCCTGCTCGGCCAGTTCTTTACCCACTTGAGGACCGACGAATTCAACACGTTTCTGTTGAACGCCCGCATCCACTTGTTGGGCCGCAGCCATCACAGATTTCACCTGTACATCGCTGCTCACGCCTTCTTTCACCGACAGACGCACCAATATGTCACGGCTAGAACCGAAGTTTTGTACCACTGCACCATCTAACTCAGGTGCAGACAATTTCGAACGCAGCACGTTCAAATCGACGGGTTGAGTAAACTCCATCTCAACCACAGTACCGCCGGTAAAGTCTAAGCCCCAGTTAATGCCTTTGGTCGCCAAGGACACCAGCGAGCCAAACACCAAAATGGCAGACATAATACTGATAGGCAGCGCATGACGGAGGAAGTTAACCGTACGTTTTAAAGATAAAATTTCTAACATTATCGCTTCCCCTTAGATAGACAGCGTCTTCACGCGCTTACCGCCCCAAATCGCGTTCACGATTGAGCGAGTACCAACGATAGCGGTAAACATCGATGTCGCAATACCGATCATCAGAGTTACTGCGAAGCCTTTGATCGCGCCCGTACCGACGGCGAACAGGATCAGCGCTGTCAGGAAGGTAGTAATGTTAGCGTCTGCGATGGTCGAGAATGCGTTACCGTAACCTTCGTGAATCGCCTGCTGCACGCTGCGACCTGCACGTAACTCTTCACGGATACGCTCGTAAATCAGTACGTTACCGTCAACCGCCATACCCACTGTTAACACCATACCCGCAATACCTGGCAGGGTTAATACGGCGCCAGGGATCATAGACATCACCCCAACCACCATCACTAAGTTTGCCGTTAAGGCTAAGTTAGCGATCAAACCAAAACTACGGTAGTAAACCAACATGAAGATAAGTACGACTGCCATACCCCAAATCATGGCTTGCACACCGCTTTCGATGTTTTCCGCACCTAGGCTTGGACCGATAGTACGTTCTTCCACAATCGATACTGGCGCAATCAGGGCACCAGCACGCAGCAGTAATGCAAGGTTTTGTGCTTCACCATGGCTTAAGCCAGTGATCACAAAGTTACGGCCTAAACGCGCTTGGATGGTCGCTACAGAAATCACTTCTTGGATTTTCTGCATTTTGACGCTGCCATCGGCGTTACGCTCACCGCTGTCTTTATATTCGATGAACAAGGTCGCCATCGGTTTACCGATATTGTCCTTAGTCACGTTAGAGAAAATGGTACCGCCTTTAGCATCGAGGTTGATGCTCACCTGTGGACGGCTGTATTGGTCGAAGCTAGGTTGTGCGCCGGTAATATGGTCACCCGTTAGCATCACTTCCTTCTTCAGTACCACTTGACCGCCTTCACGGCGTTGGTACACCTCAGAACCCGCTGGAACACGGCCAGATTGCGCCGCATTCGGGTCGGCCTTATCGTCTACCATGTGGAATTCAATCGATGCAGTTGCACCTAAGATTTCCTTGGCGCGGGCAGTGTCTTGTACACCTGGCAGCTCAACGATAATACGCTCAGCACCTTGGCGTTGTACCACAGGCTCAGCTACCCCTAACTCGTTCACACGGTTACGGATAGTGGTAATGTTTTGCTGCAGCGCTTCTTCTTTAATCTGCTTAAGATAGGTTTCGCTCATCACGGCTTGCAGAGCAAAGTCTTCACCCTTGGTCACGTCGGTGAACACCATGTCATTGCTGCGCGATTTTAAGAAGCGTTCTGCACTGGCTAAACTTTCTTTGTCACGGAATTTAATCTCGATACCTTGTGCATTGTTGCGAATGCCCGCGTAACGGATTTTTTCTTCACGTAATTGTGAACGGAAATCGGCCACTTTGGCCTCTTCCATCTTGCGGATGGCTTCGCCCATGTCCACTTCCATTAGGAAGTGCACACCACCACGAAGGTCCAGACCGAGTTTCATTGGGCTACCGCCCATGGACTCGAGCCACTGCGGCGTTGCAGGGGCAAGGTTAAGTGCCACGGTAAACTTATCGCCTAAATCTTCGGCGATGGTTTCCTTGGCCAGCAACTGTTGATCCGCATTTTGCACGCGAACCAACAATTGGCCTTTTTCAAGCTCAGAACGTTTTACCGCAATGCCCTTACTGGCTAACAGCTCGTTCACTCTGGCTTGGGTAGATGCCGTGACTTCAGCACCTCGAGTCGCCACTACTTGCACCGCATGATCTTCACCGAACAGGTTAGGTACGGCATAGAAACAACCTATGGCGATGACGAGCACCACCATAATGTTTTTCCACATTGGGTATTTATTTAACACGCCTGAGCCCTCTTGGCTTACAACGACTGGATAGAGCCCTTAGGCAATACAGCTGCAATGTAATCTTTTTTAATTGTAATTTGAGTCGTGTCGTTCAAGCTCAGTAACACGTAGTCATTTTCATCGCTGATCTTTGCAATCTTACCTAAGATACCGCCGCTGGTCAGGACTTCGTCGCCCTTGGTTAAAGATGACATCAGGTTCTTGTGCTCTTTAACACGCTTAGATTGCGGACGGAAAATCATGAAATAGAAAATCAGACCGAAAATCACCAGCATGAAAATCAATTCCATGGTGCCACCACCCTGTGGAGCGCCTGCAGCATTTGCATATGCATTTGAAATGAACATAGTTTTCTCTTCTTATTAGCAAAAAATCAATCGACTAACTCTGGTACTTCACGACCTTGACTGGTATAGAAGTCCTTTACAAAGGCGTCTAATGTACCCGTCTCAATCGCCCCGCGCAAACCTTCCATTAACATTTGATAGTATCTCAAGTTGTGAATGGTGTTTAAACGCGCACCCAGAATCTCATTACAACGATCTAAATGGTAAAGGTATGCCCGTGAATAGTTTTTACAGGTATAACAATCACACTTAGGATCGAGCGGTGAAGTGTCATCACGATGACGCGCATTGCGGATCTTAATCACACCTTCACTGGTAAACAGATGACCGTTACGGGCGTTACGGGTTGGCATCACACAGTCAAACATGTCGATACCACGACGCACACCTTCAACTAAATCCTCTGGCTTACCGACCCCCATCAGATAGCGAGGTTTGTCCGCAGGAATTTGTGGACAGACATGCTCAAGAATGCGGTGCATGTCTTCCTTAGGCTCACCTACGGCCAAACCACCGACGGCATAACCGTCGAAACCAATTTCGACTAAGCCTTTTAAGCTCTCGTCGCGTAAATCTTCATAAACACTGCCTTGGATGATCCCGAATAATGAATTGGGGTTTTCCAGACGGTCGAACTCGTCGCGTGAACGCTTAGCCCAACGCAGTGACATCTGCATTGACTTGCGCGCTTCATCTTCCGTTGCCGGATATGGAGTACATTCGTCAAAAATCATTACCACATCACTGCCCAATGCATGTTGAATTTGCATTGATTTTTCAGGATCTAAGAAGATTTTCTCGCCGTTGATTGGCGAACGGAAATGCACACCTTCTTCGGTAATTTTACGAATGTCACCCAAACTGAATACTTGGAAACCGCCCGAATCGGTCAGAATTGGACGCTGCCAGTTCATAAAATCGTGCAAGTCACCATGCTTACGCATGATTTCTTCGCCAGGACGTAACCACAGGTGGAAAGTGTTACCGAGCAGAATGTCCGCACCAGTAGCACGCACTTCTTCAGGCGTCATGCCTTTTACCGTGCCGTAAGTACCAACAGGCATAAAGGCTGGGGTTTCCACCGTGCCGCGTTCAAAAATCAAGCGACCACGGCGCGCACGGCCGTCGGTAGTGTCGAGTTCAAATTTCATAATTCACCTCGCCAGATAAACAGTCTGACTACATTTGTAATGGCACGCGCCATTTTGATTAACAATAGAGATAGGGGCAGATCCAAAAGGTTCAACCTTTGGCTGAAAAAAATTACCGCCCAAACTCAATGTGGGCGGCTATTTTAAAACAAAATCTTGGTCTAGTGAGCTTTTTTCGTCACAAACATGGCATCGCCATAGCTAAAGAAGCGATATTTTTGCGTGATTGCGTGTTGATACGCCGCCATAACATGATCAAAACCGGCAAAGGCACTGACCAACATGATGAGCGTCGATTCCGGCAGGTGGAAGTTAGTGATCATGGCATCGACGATTTGGAACTGATACCCAGGGTAGATAAAGATATCGGTATCGCCGCTAAAGGCTTTCAGTTCGCCTTCACTTGCTCGGGCCGCGCTCTCCAGTGAGCGCACGGACGTGGTGCCCACAGCAACCACACGCTTGCCAGCCGCTTTAGTTTGGGCAATTAAATCCACCACATCCTGCGGCACATTGGCCCACTCGGAATGCATTTTGTGCTCGAGCACGTTATCAACGCGCACAGGTTGGAAAGTCCCTGCACCGACGTGCAAGGTCACAAACGCGATATTCACACCCTTGGCTTTTAATGCCTCAAGCATTGCATCGTCAAAGTGTAATCCCGCCGTTGGCGCGGCAACCGCTCCGGGGTTTTGGTTATACACGGTTTGATAGCGCTCTTTATCGGCATCCTCATCGGGACGGTCGATATAAGGAGGCAGTGGCATATGCCCTACTGCTTCGAGCACTTCTAAAATAGTCAGGTCAGATAAGAGTTCGAGTTCAAATAAGGCGTCGTGGCGCGCAGCCATCTTCATCTCATAACCGCCATCGAGGTGAATAATGCTGTCTACCTTCGGGGATTTAGAGCTACGCACATGGGCGAGGATGCGCTTATCGTCGAGCATACGCTCAACTAAAATCTCGAGTTTGCCACCGCTGGCCTTTTGGCCAAATAAACGCGCCGGGATCACCCGAGTATTGTTGAATACCATTAAATCGCCAGGATTAATCATCCCCAGCAGATCGGTAAACTGTTTATCGGCGAGCGTGCCAGTATTGCCATCTAGGGTTAACAGACGTGACGCATTGCGTTGCGCCATGGGATAACGAGCGATGAGTTCGTCGGGAAGATCGAAGGAAAAGTCTGTTACGCGCATGCAAAGGCCTCTAGATAGCTTAGAACGGCGGCTAGTCTATGGTTAGAGGCCAATAAGATCAAGATTACTTGTTCGCGATATCCATATCGGCGTCTGACTCATTTAGCACATTTGAGGCTAACGCATCATCGACATCATATTTAGGTCGCGTTCGCGAAAAATGATCCATACGAAAGCTATGTTGCTCATAGGGAATATCGACAAGCACTTTTTTACGCTTAGGACGCTCGTCTTTACCGAGCATTTTGGTAAACCAGTTCCACATCATCCATGATCCTTAACAGGTTAATTGATTGGTGCATTTTCAGCCCATTGTTAGCATTTACCCTCCTGTTGAAACGCTAACGTAAGCACTCCCTTAGAAAAGCACACGATTTTTGCCTATTTGCGCTTTCCTCAGCGCGCCCGCCCATGATACCGTGAACTAACGCGATTAACCAAGCACAAAAAATGAACATTCTTACACACTTACATCTGGCCGAGATCAGTAAAACCCACCTAGGTGCCAATCTGGCAGGCAATTTTATCACCGCGCCAATCGATTCTGCGCCGCAAGCACTTCGCCAAGGACTGTGGTTAAACCAAGAAATCAATCAGCTCTGCGCCACCCATGAACTGACCCAAGAGCTGATGGCCCTGTTCCCTGCCCAGTTAACAAGCATAGCAGCAGATTTGATGTTCGTAAGTTTCGATCATTATTTAGCCTACTACTGGGAAGAATATCATCACCTGCCGTTGCCTGAATTTAGCCAAAAGGCCTATCGCGAACTGGCAGAATTTGCGACGCAAAGCGATGAGTATCATCCACAGCCTTGCATAGAGCTCATCGCCGATATGCGCAGTCAAGATTGGTTAAACGTTTACGCCACGCCTAAAGGCATTCAACAAGCATTGGCGCAACGCGCAAAAGGTCATCCGCACAGTGCCTTATTTAACGGCGCAGATAAGCTGTTAGCGAAAATGCAGATAGAGACAGAAACCGCCTTTCGCACCTTTTACCCTCAGTTGATGGCCTACACCCGTATTTGGAGTCGCAAAACCCCGAGTGACTATCTACCGAATGGCTCAGCCGACTAAACTCGAAGTCGAACACCTCCATTCTGGTATCAAGCCTTGTTTAAGCCTAAGCGTTTACCCTAACGCCTTTGCGATAACGCCTATTTAGTGAGGTTCCCGTCACAGTGACGACTGCAAACTCAAGCGCTAAGCCAGCTCAACCACTCAGTTGGCGCCAAAAACTACGAAGCCCGCGCTTTTGGCTTAAACAGTTTAGGGATCTTAGCATCATGGCGCTGGTGCTCTACGGCGTCAGCCTCTATTTGCAACGGGATATGATCATCGGCCAAGCGCCAGTATTAAGTGGTATTGCCATTGATGGCAGCCAGCTTGCGCTTAATGTCGCGAAGACTGAGCCAACATTGGTGTATTTTTGGGGCACTTGGTGCCCGGTGTGCCGCGTCACCTCCCCTATGGTTGAGAGTATCAGCCAAGACCATAAGGTGATTTCAGTGGCCGTGGCTTCTGGCAGTGATCGCGAGATCCTGCGCTATATGGACGAGCATCAATATCACTTTCCGGTGCTAAACGATGACAATGGTGAGCGAAGTACTCAGTGGGGCGCGATGGCATTTCCGGCTATTTATATTATCGATACCCAAGGGGAAATCCGTTATGTCACCTCGGGAGTCACCTCGACTTGGGGCATGAAGTTCAGATTGTGGTTGGCTCAGTTCTAGTTCAGTTTTAACAGCCTCAGCTAATGCCAGCTCGAGAATATACTGCTTAGTGACTGATATTTTGCTAGTATGGCCGCGCAAATGATGAGGATACGATGCAGATATTTGATTACCACCCCCCTTCAGTCCCTTGGATAGATCTTCGCTATCAAGATAGGGATTTGATCATTATTAATAAACCTTCTGGATTGTTGTCTAACCCCGGCCGAGCCGCACATACCTTCGATTGTGCCCTCACCCGACTACAACGCTTGTATCCTGACACCATTCTCGTGCATCGACTCGATTGCGCCACTTCTGGCATTATGGTGTTTGCTCGCAACAAAAAGGCTGAGTCCCAGTTAAAGACCCAGTTCCAAGATAGGCAAAACGAAAAAGTGTATGTCGCCGAGGTCATGGGTTTGATTGCAAAGGATGCTGGGATAATCGATTTAGCCATCGCGCCCGATCCCGAGCACCCGCCCTATCAAAAGACTCAAATGCCGGGGACGGCTGGCGCCAAGAGTGCTCTGACCCATTACCGAGTACTAGAAAGACGCGAAAACAGCACCTTAGTCGAATTAACGCCACAAACGGGCCGTACCCATCAGCTGAGGGTGCATATGCTCGCCTTGGGGCATCCCATTCTTGGGGATGAGTTTTATGGCGATGATGAAGTGATAAAAGCCAGACCGAGACTCAGTCTTCACGCCCAAAGTTTACGTTTTACCCATCCTTACTCGGGTAAAGCCATGCATTTTTACAGTAAACATCCTTTCTCGGTTTAGCGCATAACCCTGAAGGATCCCCTCATAAATCAGCCATAGCATAGCCATATTTGAGCAACTGATTGGCGAATAATACCCAGGCCGCCAGCAATTCTTTCTCCGTGATTTGATAATCAGGCCGCCTGAGTACCTCCAA
>NZ_NAJR01000009.1:0-187840 GCF_002196695.1 Shewanella sp. Shew256
GGTGACAATAGCATTGTGGTCCCACCTGATCCCATCCCGAACTCAGAAGTGAAACGCAATCGCGCCGATGGTAGTGTGGGGTCTCCCCATGTGAGAGTAGGTCATCGCCAAGCGCCTAATTTTCTCGATAAGAGAGCATGAAGCCAGCTGAATAAGCTGGCTTTTTTGTTTTTGGCGTTTGCCATTTTTAGATTGTGATTTTGAAATCATTCATTCCAATTTTCAGCCTCTTTAACTCGCACACTCCTAATGTTCGCTAAATCGCGACTTGTAACCTTATTTCCTTCACGCTACTGAACCCGACCTCCGATAGCGGGTATTGCTATTACTTCAGAGGTTACTTACCTTATGCAGTAATTTATTGGGGTAGCTAAGGATCTATGATGAAGTTAGAGATGATTTGTACTGGGGAAGAGGTGCTGTCGGGTCAGATTGTTGATACTAACGCGGCCTGGTTTGCCAGCACTATGATGGAGCATGGCATTGAGATCCAACGACGAGTGACTGTGGGGGATCGCCTCGAGGACTTAATTGCGGTTTTCCAAGAACGTAGCTTGCATGCCGATGTCATCTTAGTGAATGGTGGATTGGGGCCGACCAGTGATGATATGTCTGCAGAGGCAATGGGTAAGGCCAAGGGAGAGTCTCTGGTTGAGAATCGCGAGTGGCGTCAGCATTTAGAAGATTGGTTTACACGCAATAACCGTGAGATGCCCGTCAGTAATTTGAAGCAGGCGATGTTACCTGAGTCTGCAGTGATGGTGGATAACCCCGTCGGCACGGCCTGTGGATTTAGAGTGAAGTTGAATCGAGCCTGGTTGTTCTTCACTCCTGGTGTGCCATTTGAACTCAAGCATATGGTGAAGGAACAATTTATTCCTTTTATCCGTGAAGAGTTTGACCTCGACGCTAAGGTGGCATTGAAGAAGTTGCTGACCATAGGTCATGGCGAGTCTTCCCTTGCCGACAAAATTGAGCCATTGGAGTTGCCAGAGGGGATTACCATTGGCTATCGCTCCTCAATGCCACATATTGAGATTAAGATTTTTGCTCGCGGCGAGAAGGCGATAGCTTTGTTGCCTCGGGTGACTGGACACATCAAAATGGTGCTGGGTACTGCGATTGTCGCCGAAGATAAAGCGACGCTTGCCGAGGAAATCCATGCTAAGTTACTGAATTCGGGATTGACCTTGAGCGTTGCCGAGTCTTGTACGGGTGGGATGATTACCAGCCAATTGGTTGACTTTCCGGGCAGTTCTTCCTATTTGCAACATGGTCTGGTGACTTACAGTAATGAGTCTAAGGTGCGAGTGTTAGGGGTTAATCCTGCAACCTTAGACGATCACGGCGCTGTCTCTATTCCCACGGTCGAAGAAATGGCTAAGGGTGCGCGTGCTATTTTAGACAGTGATTTTGCCTTAGCAACCAGTGGGATAGCGGGACCGGATGGCGGAACCGAAGAAAAGCCCGTCGGTACGGTGGCAATTGCCTTGGCAACTCGCTGTGGCGTCTACAGCCAAATGATAAAACTGCCGCGACGTTCGCGGGATTTAGTGCGTAGCTTAAGTGCAGCGGTGGCGTACGATATGTTAAGGCGTGAATTACTCACCGAAGCTGTGATTGTGGATTACCAGTCGATAGGCCGTTTCAGCAAGTAACTTTTGGATACTTAAGGGTTTTAGCTGGATTAACAAAAATGCTCCCTCGGGAGCATTTTTTATGGCGAATGGTTTGCAACACAAGCCGTTATTTAGTGAATTTAAGGACCAATTTGCCAGGAACCACTTGAATACTCTCGGTCATCTTGGCCATCAGCGCCTGATTACTGTCCTTCGTATCGAGCACATAAACGGGCTGATTCTCGAGGAAATGCCTTAAGTAGCCCATAACCTGTGGCGTCGCGCTACTGATGGCCTTTTCGATATCCTTAGGCGTTGATTCGACTTTCACCAATTCAAGCTGGCGCAGGTAGACGCTGTGGGTGGCACTGTCATACCAAGGCTTGGCCTCAAAGGTGGTTGAAAGTTGCGCTTTCAACGGAAAAATAGGATTAGTGATGGACACTTGAGTGGCCGCATTTACGCTCATAGTGTCAGGCTTTTCACCGAGTCTGACACTGATGCGGTTAATGCGCACTTGCGCGCCCACCAGTTGATTACCTTGTTTCACCTCAAAATGGATCTCTTTGCTGAGATACTGCTCCATTTCATGCTCGCTGATACTGTACTGCGTGACGCAGCCGCTAAGCAGTACAGATAATCCCAAGCAAAGGCTAAGCGTGAGTTTTTTCATTAACCTGTGTTTCTCATGCCCGCTGCGACACCGGCAATCGTCAGCATTAAGGCGAGCTGCACGTGTTCGGAAGCGGGAGCTTCGGTTGTTTCCTTGCGGGTACGAGCCAATAACTCGGTCTGCAGGAAGTTTAATGGATCGATATAGGGATTGCGCAGTTTAACTGATTCGCGATTCCAGGGGGTATGCGCCATTAAGGTATCCGATTTAGTTAGCTCCAGCACCACTTTAATGCCGAGATCTAAACGCTGGCGTAAAGTTTCGCCTAAGTGATGTAGATTGGTCGGTACTAAGCAGCTTTCATAGTAACGCGCCAAGTTAGGTTCTGCCTTGGCGTATACCATCTCCAGCATGGAAATCCGTGTGCTAAAGAAGGGCCATTCGCGCTCCATATCCTGTAGCAAGCCCATTTCGCCACGTTGGCAGGCAGCCTGTAATGCTTCACCAGCGCCGAGCCATGCTGGCAACATTAAGCGGTTTTGTGACCAAGCAAAAATCCAAGGAATGGCACGTAAGCTCTCGATACCACCATCGACACGGCGTTTGGCTGGGCGACTACCTAATGGTAGTTTGCCCAGTTCAACTTCCGGTGTGGCTGCACGGAAATAAGGCACAAAATCAGGCTCTTCACGGACAATACCGCGGTAAGCACTCACTGACTCCTCCGCAATTCGCTCCATACAATTGCGCCATTCCTGCTTAGGCTCGGGCGGCGGAAGCAAGGTCGCTTCTAACACCGCTGAGGTGTACAGGGCTAAGCTTTGTACCGCCAATTTAGGCAGGCCGAACTTAAAGCGGATCATCTCACCTTGCTCGGTGACGCGAATACGACCATCAACAGAGCCGGGCGGTTGCGACAGAATCGCTTTGTGAGCTGGGCCGCCGCCACGACCAATACTGCCACCACGCCCATGGAACAGCGTCAGCTTAACGCCAGCCTGTTTACAAACTGCGACTAACTGTTCCTGAGCACGGTATTGTGCCCAAGCGGCTGCCATTACACCCGCGTCTTTGGCCGAGTCAGAATAGCCGATCATCACCTCTTGCATGCCTTTGGTGTAACCACGATACCAGTCGATATCGAGCAGTGCGGTAATACACTCGGCGGCGTTATTTAAGTCGCTTAAAGTTTCAAATAGCGGCACAACGCGCATTGGGTGAGTACAGCCGGTTTCTTTGAGCAGCAATAATACGGTTAATACATCTGAAGGCTTACTCGCCATCGAGATCACATAGGAGCCCAACGCCTTCGCCGGATGCTTAGCAATTAAGCGGCATGTGTTAAGCACTTCGGCTACGTCGGCGGAAGGTTGCCAGTTGCTTGGGATCAGCGGACGACGGTTACTGAGTTCACGCAGTAAGAAGGCTTGTTTTTCAGTTTCATCCCAATGGTTAAAGTCACCCATACCTAGATAGCGGGTTAACTCTGCAAGGACATCGCAGTGACGGCCTGCGTCTTGGCGGATGTCGAGCCTTAACATATGGATGCCAAAACAAGCGAGTCGGCGCAGAATGTCGAGCAGTAAACCGTTAGCAATCAAACGCATGCCGCAGTCACATAAACTCTTATACAGCATCTCTAGCGGCGCTTTCAGGTCGCTTTCTTGCCAAATCAGCGTCGATTTATCCACTTCTGGATTGTGGCCTTCGATGCGGGCGTTTAAGTAATCTATGGTGTCGCGCAGTTTTTGTCTTAATGAGCGCAGCACAAAACGATAGGGTTCACAGCTATTGTTGGTAAACGCCATCAGCTCGCTGTTGGCTTCTTCCATCGATAACTCACCAACCAGTAACACAATATCCTTGAGGAATAAACGGGCGGCGGCATGGCGATTACGATCTAGCACTTCTTGGGTGACTTTAGCGGTCACAAAGGGGTTGCCGTCGCGATCGCCACCCATCCAGCTTGAGAAACGCACTGGTGCGATATCGATAGGCAATTGCTGGCCTGTGCGATCTTGCACTTGATCGTTGAGTTGCCTTAAAAAGTCGGGGACGGCATGCCAGAGGGATTCTTCAATCGTCGATAATCCCCAGCGGGCTTCATCCACTGGTGTTGGGCGTTCACGGCGAATTTCATTGGTGTGCCAGATCTGGGCGATTAACTGACGCAGACGCAGGTTAATTTGGCGGCGCTCTCTGTCGGACAGTTGATTGTTTTCTTGCTCGGCGAGGCAATCCACAATCGCAGCATATTTTTGGATCAGTGTGCGGCGAGAGATTTCCGTTGGATGCGCGGTGAGGACTAAGTCGATATCCAGCGTTTTTAAGCAATCCAACATCTTGGTTTGATCGATACGGCCATTCAGCATGCGGCCAAGCAACTGTTCGACTGGATCCGGTACGCAAACCAGCTCATCGCAGTTACGGCTAATAGTATGAAATTGTTCGGATAAGTTTGCTAAGTTGAGGAATTGGTTAAAGGCTTTAGCAAAAGGCACTAACTCTTCATCGGGGAGCGCGGTGAGCAGTTCTAGCATTTGCTCCCGTGCTGCTTCATCGCCACGGCGGGAATCTTTTGCGAGTTTACGAATTTGCTCAACCTTCTCGAGGAAAGAATCACCGAGGTGGGTGCGCATCGTATCGCCCAAGATTTGCCCTAACATACTCACGTTCGATCTTAACGACGCATACATGTCGGTCACATTGTCTGCCACATTACCTGCCATAGTTACTCCGAATTGAAAAATATAAAAATCCGCAATATACCCAAACAACCTGTAGGTGATGAGAGTCTTCAGGTCGCTTGGGTATATAGCCCGCTAGCACAATACCCACCACTGAGGGCAATGGTCAACAGCAGAACTTATAACTTATACGACTGGCTTATCTGATATGCAACTAATCACGATAATTGTTGAAGAATATTCAATATAAATGCGAGCTGACGCAATATTTTATTATGTTTAGTGGAAGTGAATATGAACTGCATCATTTTCGGTTTTGCGGGTATGTGTCTTCGGTGTTAATAAAAAGGACTGATTTTTGAGTCTTTCATCCATAGATAACTGAGTTATTAAGCAGTTAGTGAAGTATGGTGTTATTTGCTCAGCGTGCTTGAATGCAGATAAAAGGCAAAATTTAATAAAAATATATATTCACATATATTGCATAAATAGATCTTTGTGGTAGTCTAGCCAGCAGTTGAGATGAGTCACCCCTTGTGACCTGTAGAGTAAATATCATGATGTATAGCGTTAAGCCGTCAGTGAATAAAATAACGACCCATTACGATTTCCTACGACGATAGTCTTGTCATCATAGATATACGCTGGTGCGTGTACGCTATTCATCTATTCTTTAAGTCTCTTTGATTCGGTTTATAAAAATACATATGAAAAACATCGCCATTATCGGTGCCAGTGGTTACACAGGCGCACAACTAACAGCTTTAGTCCATGCGGAGTCTGAATTATCGATTCAAGGCCTGTATGTCTCTGAAAATAGTTTAGATAAAGGTAGAGCTTTAGCAGATTTGTACCCTGTCTACAGCCACATTGACTTAGCGCTGTCACCACTGACTGAAGAAGCGAAGGCGAAGATCGTCGCCGAGGCGGATGCCGTGGTGTTAGCGACCGAGCATTCGGTGAGTTTGCATTTAGCGGCTTGGTTCTACAACCAAGGTTTAGCCGTGTTTGACTTAAGCGGTGCCTATCGTTTCAGCGATGTGGCGCAGTACCCTAAGTGGTACGGTTTTGAGCATGAATATCCCGAAGTGTTGGCCAAGGCTGTCTATGGTCTAGCCGAGTGGAATGCTAAAGACGTCGCCGCGACTAAGATGATTGCTGTGCCAGGTTGTTACCCAACAGCATCATTAACAGCATTGAAACCATTAAAGAATTTACTGACGTCAGCCTATCCAGTGATCAATGCGGTTAGTGGTGTGACGGGCGCGGGTCGTAAGGCGCAGCTGCATACCAGTTTTTGCGAAGTGAGCCTTACACCCTACGGCGTATTAGGCCACAGACATCAACCCGAGATTGCCACTCAACTGGGGCAAGAGGTGATCTTCACGCCGCACCTTGGCAACTTCAAGCGCGGCATTTTAGCGACCATCACGGTTCAGCTAAAACCGGGCACCACCACCGCCGATGTGGCTGCGGCATACAGTGTTTATGACCAAGCTGCGCTGGTGACAGTGAAACAGAACCAGTTCCCGAAGGTGGATGATGTGGTGCTGACTCCGAATTGCCACTTAGGTTGGAAGTTTGATGAGAACAGTGGCTACTTAGTAGTTGCCAGTGCCATCGACAATTTGATGAAAGGCGCGGCGAGCCAAGCCCTGCAATGCATAAAGATTCACTTTAACCTTTAACCGTTCATCCTTATTTAAGAGAGTCGTCAAGATGTCTACCAACAACTCAGTATTAGTTCTTAAAGTCGGCGGCGCCCTGCTGCAGTGTGAAATGGGGATGGCGCGTTTAATGGATACCGCAGCAGCAATGATCGCCAATGGTCAGCAAGTGCTGATGGTGCATGGCGGCGGCTGTTTGGTCGACGAGCAATTAGCCGCAAACGGCATGGAAACCGTCAAGCTAGAAGGCTTGCGGGTCACTCCGCCGGAGCAAATGCCGATTATTGCCGGTGCATTGGCCGGAACATCAAACAAGATCCTCCAAGGCGCAGCGACTAAAGCCGGGATTGTGAGCGTTGGCATGAGCTTAGCCGATGGCAACACAGTATCGGCCAAGATCAAAGATGAGCGTTTAGGGTTAGTGGGCGAGGTTTCTCCTAAAGACGCCACTTACCTCAAGTTTATTCTGTCCCAAGGTTGGATGCCGATTTGTAGCTCGATTGCCATGATGGACGATGGCCAAATGCTGAACGTGAACGCCGACCAAGCGGCGACGGTATTAGCTAAGTTGGTCGGTGGCAAGTTGGTGCTGCTATCGGATGTGTCTGGCGTGCTTGATGGTAAAGGTCAATTAATCCCTTCACTGAATGGTAAGCAGATTGCTGAGCTGGTGAAGCAAGGCGTGATCGAAAAGGGAATGAAAGTAAAAGTAGAAGCTGCGCTCGAAGTGGCGCAGTGGATGGGGCAGGCGGTTCAAGTTGCCTCATGGCGTGATGCAAGCCAATTAGTCGCATTAGCAAAAGGTGAGGCCGTGGGCACACAAATCCAACCATAAGCGGAGTAGGTTATGAAGCATTTACTATCGATAAAAGAGTTAACCCAGCAACAGTTGCTGGATCTGATTACCTTAGCCAAGACGATTAAAGCGAATCCCGCTGAGTATCGTCATGCGCTGGACGGTAAGAGTGTGGTGATGTTATTTGAAAAGCCATCCCTGCGTACTCGTGTTAGCTTCGATATCGGTATTAACAAGCTCGGCGGCCACTGTTTATACCTAGACCAACAAAATGGTGCCTTAGGTAAGCGGGAATCGGTCGCTGACTTTGCTTCTAACCTGTCCTGTTGGGCCGATGCCATTGTGGCGAGAACTTTCTCCCACAAGACCATCGAACAATTGGCCGAGTTTGGCACTGTGCCTGTGATAAATGCGCTTTCGGATTTATATCATCCCTGCCAAGCGCTGGCCGATTTCTTAACCTTGGCCGAGCATTTTGAAAATATCAGTGATGTTAAGTTAGCGTACGTAGGTGACGGTAATAACGTGACGAATTCATTGATGTATTGCGCGGCCATTCTCGGTGCCACCATGACAGTGATCTGCCCTGCGGGTCACTTTCCTGATGGCTACGTCGTGGCCGAAGTGCAAGAACTTGCCAGCCGATATGGCGGTAAGGTTGTACTGACTTCAGATATCGGTGCTATCGAAGGCCACGATGCTATCTATACTGATACTTGGATTTCCATGGGTGATCCAACACCGTTAGCGGAAATTAAGGATAAGTTTGCACCTTATCAGGTCAATAAGGGCTTGATGGCGAAAGCGGGTGCTCACTTCTTTATGCACTGCTTACCCGCTCACCGCGGTGTTGAAGTGACCGATGAAGTGATGGATGGCGAAGGCTCCTTGATCCTGCAACAAGCAGAGAATCGGATGCACGCCCAAAACGCAGTACTAGTAACCCTATTTAGTTAATTTAACCCTGTTTAGCAGCCTACTTTCTCCAAGGTGAGAAACGAGTTATAGGAATTTAAGATGTCTATCGAGAACAAAAACACTGGCGTGAAAAAAGTCGTTTTAGCCTATTCGGGTGGTCTAGATACTTCGGCCATTATTCCTTGGTTAAAAGAAACCTACGACAACTGTGAAATCATCGCCTTTTGCGCTGACGTAGGTCAGGGTGAAGAAGAGTTAGTGGGTCTGACTGAAAAGGCATTAGCTTCTGGCGCATCTGAATGCCATATCGTCGATCTGAAAGAAGAATTCGTTAAAGATTACATCTACCCAACCATGGCAACGGGTGCTATCTACGAAGGGACTTACCTATTAGGTACTTCAATGGCGCGTCCAATCATCGCTAAGGCGCAGGTTGAAGTAGCACGTAAAGTGGGTGCCGATGCCCTGTGTCACGGTTGTACCGGTAAGGGTAACGACCAAGTGCGTTTCGAAGGTTGCTTTGCGGCATTAGCACCTGATTTAAAAGTGATTGCACCATGGCGTGAATGGACCATGCAGAGCCGTGAAGATCTGCTGGCTTACTTAGCCGAGCGTAATATCAAGACGTCGGCTTCTGCCACTAAGATCTACAGCCGTGATGCTAACGCATTCCACATTTCCCACGAAGGTGGCGAGCTGGAAGATCCATGGAACGAGCCAAGCAAAGGTGTGTGGACGCTGACTGCCGATCCAGAAGATGCGCCAAACCAAGCAGAATATGTGTCACTGGAAGTTGAACATGGCCGTGTGACTAAAGTAAACGGTGAAGCATTAACACCTTACGCTGCACTGATGAAGCTGAACGCCATCGCTGCACCACATGGCGTGGGTCGTATCGACATCACCGAAAACCGTTTAGTGGGTATGAAGTCTCGTGGTTGCTACGAAACCCCAGGCGGCACTGTGATGTTTGCTGCGTTGCGCGCGATTGAAGAGTTAGTGCTGGATAAAACCAGCCGTACTTGGCGCGAGCAAGTGGGTGCCCAAATGGCACACTTAGTCTACGACGGTCGTTGGTTTACACCTCTGTGTAAGTCGCTGCTGGCGGCATCTGAGTCATTAGCCGAGTCTGTTAACGGCGAAGTTGTGGTTAAACTCTACAAAGGTCACGCGATTGCCGTTAAGAAGCGTTCGCCAAACAGCTTGTACTCTGAAGCCTTTGCCACCTTCGGTGAAGACCAAGTGTACGACCAAAAACACGCTGAAGGCTTTATCCGTCTGTACTCGTTAGCGAGCCGCATCCGCGCGCTCAACGCTAAGTAATAGGCAGACTCAAAGGGCGCCTAGCGCCCTTTTTTATATCTTAAGTTTTAATGGCTTTAACGTATTCAAAGCAGTGACCGAGGGGATTGAGCATGGCTTTATGGGGTGGAAGATTTCAGGGCGAAACTAGCGCGCTATTTAAATTATTCAACGATTCACTGCCGGTGGATTACCGCTTGTTTGAACAGGATGTGGTCGGCTCTATCGCGTGGGCCGATGCGATTGCCAGTGTCGGCATTATCACAGCCACTGAATGCAGCGACTTGAAGAAAGCACTGAACGAGCTGCTGGTGGAAGTGAATGGCGATCCTGCGATTATTCTCGCCTCGGGCGCGGAAGATATTCACAGCTTCGTGGAGTCTGCGCTGATCGCTAAAGTCGGCGATCTCGGTAAAAAACTCCATACGGGCCGTAGCCGTAACGACCAAGTCGCAACCGATTTAAAACTCTGGTGCCAATCCGAAGGGGCGGCATTAGTGGCTCGCCTGCAAGCCTTACGCAGCGAACTTATTGCGCTTGCTGAGCGTGAGTTCGACGCTGTGATGCCAGGTTATACTCACTTGCAACGTGCTCAGCCAGTCACATTCGGCCATTGGTGCTTAGCCTATGTGGAAATGATTGAGCGTGATCTTAGCCGCTTAACCGATGCCTTAAAACGCGCCAATACCTGTCCGCTCGGTTCGGGCGCTTTGGCGGGTACAGCCTATCAAATGGATAGACATGCGCTGGCTGCGGCACTGAACTTTGCATCGCCAACCTTAAATAGTTTGGACAGTGTGTCGGATCGCGACCATGTGGTTGAGCTGTGTTCTACGGCGTCAATCAGCATGATGCACCTAAGCCGCATGGCCGAAGATTTGATTTTCTTTAACTCGGGTGAAGCGGGCTTTATCTCATTAAGTGATGAAGTGACCTCGGGGTCATCTTTGATGCCACAAAAGAAAAACCCCGATGCGCTGGAGCTGATCCGCGGTAAAACGGGCCGTGTGTACGGCAGTTTAGTGGGTATTCTCACCACCATGAAAGCCCTGCCTCTGGCCTACAACAAAGATATGCAGGAAGACAAAGAAGGCTTGTTCGATGTGGTCGACAGCTGGGCAATCTGCTTGGATATGGCGGCGTTAGTGTTATCTGGCTTAGTCGTCAATCGCCCGAATGCGCTGTTAGCCGCGCAGCAAGGTTATGCCAACGCGACCGAATTGGCGGATTATCTAGTGTCTAAAGGCATGCCATTCCGCGAAGCGCACCATGTGGTCGGTGTGGCAGTGGTTGCGGCGATCGCCAAGAAGATCCCGTTAGAAGGTTTTACGCTGGTCGAGTTTAAAACCTTTGCCGAGATTATCGAAGATGACGTCTATCCCAACCTCACCATCGAAGCCTGTTTGGCAAAACGTGATGTCCTCGGCGGCACAGCGCTGACTCAGGTGAAGCAAGCTATCGCGGCGAAGCAAGCGGACTAATGCCTTAATCGGGTAATAAAAAACGCGACTCTAGGGTCGCGTTTTTTGTTTCTGTCACAGAGGCCTATTGGAATAAATCGTCTGTCGGCGCATCGATGAACAGATTGTTTTCATCTTGGCTTTCACTGATGTATTCCTTAGGTTCAGTACCCGAGATAAAGTATTCAAATGCGCTGGTGTAATCTGTTTTGCGAGTCAGCTTACCAGTCGCCAGATCGATCCGCACCGAGACAATCCCTTCTGGCGGAATCGCTGTGGTTTCAGGTACGCCCTTCAGCACGTTATTCATAAACTCGTTCCAGCCAGGGCCTGCGGTCTTAGCGCCCGCCTCGGTCCCTGTGATCTGATCCTTCTCGCCGTTGGAGTTCCATGAGGTTCTGCCTAACTGGCGACCATGGTCATCAAACCCTACCCAGAAGGTGCTGGTCAGTGTCGGACCAAAACCACTGAACCAAGTATCGCGTGATTCGTTGGTGGTACCCGTTTTACCTGCAATATCATGACGTTTGATTAACTGCGCCGCACGCCACGCTGTACCTTGCCAGCCAGTGCCTTTGCTCCAATCGCCGCCCCCCCAGATCACACTCTTCAGCGCTTCGGTGATCAGGAATGCCGTTTGTTCAGAAATAATTTGCGGAGCATAACGGCCTGTTTGCTCAAAGCAATGAGCGACAGGTTCATCGGGTTGAGTCGTAGGCTCACCAAAACTCATTGGATCGCTGCTAGGCTGCATTGAGCCGTTGTTAGGCTTACAGGCTAAGGTCGGATTGGCCTTCTCAATCACATTACCGAAGGAGTCTTCTACTCGCTCAATATAGTAAGGTTCCACCAAGAAACCGCCGTTCGCGAACACGTTGAAAGCGGTTGCCACTTGCAGCGGGGTGACCGAAGGAGAACCTAAGGCTAACGACTCGTTACGAGGTAAGTCGTTAGGGTCGAAGCCAAACTTAGTCAACTCGGCGATGGCCGCATCTAAACCAATATGGCGCATAGCGCGAACCGACATTACGTTGATCGATTGCGCTAAGCCCACACGCAGGCGTGTTGGACCACCATAGATATCGGGCGAGTTTTTAGGGCGCCACGCCGTACCTTGGCTAATATCGGGTTTGTTAATCGGCGCGTTGTTAATCAGAGTCGCGAGGGTAAAGCCTTTCTCTAATGCCGCAGCATAGATGAAAGGTTTAATATTCGAACCTAATTGACGTTTCGCTTGGGTCACGCGGTTGTATTGGCTTTGGCTGAAGCTGTAGCCACCCACTAAGGTACGGATTGCACCATTTGTAGGATCTAGCGCAACAGTGGCGCTGGCCACTTCAGGAACCTGAGATAATTGTAAGTACTGACCGTTATCGCGGATCCAAATACGCTCACCGACTTTTAGCATATCCGAGGCCGATTTTGGCACCGAGCCTTGGCGTTTATCGGTGATAAATTTGCGCGCCCATTTTAGGCCATCCCACTTAATGATTTTGGTTTCGCCCTTGGCGGTTAACACGCTAGCTTGCTGACCATCGATGTTTAATACCGCAGCAGGTTGCAACTCTTGCACAGGCGTAATTTTTGCGAGCTCGGCTTTGATTTGTGCATCATTCGGCTTGGCATCGGTCCAGAGAACCGCCGCAGGACCACGGTAACCGTGGCGCTCATCATAGGCATAGACGTTATTGCGTAATGCTTGCTGTGCTAGCAGTTGCTGCTCCGATGAAATCGTGGTGTAGACGTTATAGCCATTGGTATAGGCTTCTTCTTCACCGTATTTTTGCACCATGTAATCCCGAGCCATTTCAGAGATATAAGGAGCGTAAAGGTCGATTTCAGCGCCATGGTATTTGGCGACGAGCGGCTCTTGCACAGCAGCTTGGTATTCAGCCTTGCTGATGTAACCCACTTCGTTCATCCGCATCAATACCACGTTGCGGCGTGCGAGTGCACGTGAAGGGGAGGTAATAGGGTTTAGCGTCGACGGTGCTTTAGGCAGACCCGCGATCATGCTCATTTCGGAAAGCGTCAGATCTTGAACGTTTTTACCAAAATACACTTGAGCGGCTGCGCCGACACCATAGGCTCTCTGACCTAAATAAATACGGTTAACGTAGAGCTCTAAAATCTCATCTTTAGTTAACAATTGCTCGATGTGGTAGGAAATAAAAATTTCCTTCACTTTACGAATAATGGTCTTGTCGCGGGTCAGGAAGAAGTTACGCGCCACCTGCATGGTGATCGTACTCGCACCTTGCTTCTTTTCACCCGTGGTGAGCATGACGATTGCGGCACGCATCACCCCAACAGGATCGATGCCGCCATGCTCATAAAAGCGCGCATCCTCGGTGGCGAGGAAGGCTTGCAGCAGCGGTTTAGGTACTTCTTCGAGTTTCAGCGGAATACGGCGCTTCTCACCAAATTGAGAGATGAGTTTGCCGTCGCTACTGTAAATGCGCAAAGGTGTTTGTAATTGCACATTTTTTAGTGTCGATACATCCGGCAGATCCGGCAAAACATAAAAGTATGCTGCAACAATGGCGCCCACGCCCAAAAGGGCTAGACTGAATAGAGCTATAACAATACGTTTTAACCACTTCACCTAAATTGATCCTAATGTTCAGTTAAGTGCGACAGTATATAAGGCGCGCACGTTTGGGTGAAGCAAAAACGTGACGACCCTAAAATAGCGTTTGTAAAATCTTGAAACATTCTATACAAATACGTATAACGGGTTGATTTTGTGCTAATCTCTTTTACTACCGAATACAAATAATAAAGTGACAACGGACTATGCTTTCAAATTTATGGAAGCGTCAGGCTCCGCAAATGGTCGGGATTGATATTGGTTCCCATGAAGTAAAGGCTATTCTGCTGAGTAAGACTGCTGATGGATATAAAATACTAAGTCATGCAGCGGTTCCCGTAAAAAAGGGGGCTATTAACGATCATGATATTCGTGATGCCGATGCCGTTGTTGAATGTCTCAAACAGATTAAGCGTATTTTACCTAAATCGGTTAAATATGCAGCGGTTGCGGTCTCAGGTTCTGCGGTGATGACTAAGGTTATCTACATGGATGCCTCGCTGAGCGAGGAGGAAATGGAAGCGCAAATTGAGATTGAAGCCGATAACCTGATCCCATACTCCCTCGATGAAGTTAGCATTGATTTTGAAACTTTAAATGTAAACAGCACCGATCCTTCTAAGGTCGACGTGCTACTGAGCGCATGCCGCACTGACAATATTGATGCTAGAGTCGATGCGCTCGATGAAGTAGAGCTCGAAACTAAAGTCGTTGATGTGGAAGGTTATGCACTGGGCCGAGCCGTTGAGTTGGTACTAGGGCAGTTACCCGAAGGCGCTCGGCAGAAGGCGGTGGCCATGGTCGATATTGGCGCCAACATGACGACCTTCAGTGTGGTGGAGTCGGGTGAAACGACCTTTATTCGTGAGCAGGCCTTTGGCGGCGAGTTATTTACTCAGTCGATTCTGTCGTTTTATGGCATGTCCTACGAACAAGCTGAGAAAGCCAAAATTGAAGGCGATTTGCCGCGTAATTATATGTTCGAAGTGCTATCTCCCTTCCAAACGCAATTACTGCAACAAATTAAACGAACGCTGCAAATTTATTGTACGTCGAGCGGCAAAGATAAAGTCGATTATCTCGTATTATGCGGTGGAACATCTAAACTGGAAGGCATGGCTAACTTATTAACTAATGAGTTAGGCGTCCACACCATTATTGCCGATCCTTTTCAAGGATGTCTGCACGCAGATGAATCCGTTAAAAATATACTGCAACCTAGCATTAGCAAATATATGGTTGCTTGTGGCTTAGCGCTGAGGAGCTACGGTCAATGGCGAACATAAACCTGCTTCCTTGGCGTGAAGAAGCGAGAGAAAAGCAGAAGCGCGATTATATTGGCATATTGGCCGCGGTATTTTTAGGCTCAGCGATTTTAGTCTATGTGGCTCTGTCTTTACTCGACATGATGACCGATGAGCAGCGTGGTCGGAATGCTTATTTGCAGCAAGAAATTCAGCAACTCGATGCACAAATCGCCGAGATTAAAAAGATCACCGAGCGTAAGAAAGATATTGAGCGTCGCACCGAGATCATTTTGAACCTTCAGCAATCCCGTAATTTGCCGACACACGTATTAGATGAGCTGGTGCGTATCGTGCCGCCTGGAATATATCTATCTAGCCTAGAGAAAAAAGGCAGTTTATTACTGATTGAAGGCCGCAGTGAATCGAACAACAACGTAGCGAACATGATGCGTAAGGTGAAGGCGTCCGAATGGTTAACCGATCCCAATATGCAATCTATCGTGTCTCAAGACGATGAGCTAAGACAATTACAACGCTTTAGCTTAAGAGTGAGCATTAAAGGTGCCATGGCTGATGAGCCTATTAAAACGGCAAAAGGAGCGAGTAAATGAAACTCGATCTAAGTCAGTTTAATGATATCGATTTTGAAAATATTGGCGGTTGGCCAAATCAAGTCAAAGTGTTTTTCGCTGTGCTATTGGCGCTCTGCGTATTTGCCGCGGGGTATTTTCTCGTAGTTTCGGATGCTATCGATGTGTATAACGCGGAGCAAAGAAAGGAAGAGCAGCTCAGAGAAGATTTTAAAACCAAATATCAGCTTGCCGCTAACCTTAAATTGTACCGTGAACAGTTAGCTGTGATGGAGGAGCAGTTTGCCGAGTTACTCAAAATGCTGCCCTCTGAAAATGAAATGCCAGGGCTGCTCGATGACTTAACCTTTGTGGCCACTGACGCTGGATTACGGATTAATAGCTTAAATTGGGAACCTGAAATTCAGCGTGATTTCTATATTGAGTTCCCGATTAAAATGTCGGTTACCGGTGATTATCATCAAATAGGCAATATGGTCAGCGGCGTGGCTAAACTGCCTCGTATTGTCAGCTTGCATGATTTTACGATTAAGCGCGACGAGAGCGGTAATCTGGCCATGGATATTCTGGCGAAAACCTATCGCTTTAAAGAGGGGGCTGAATTACCTCCCGAAAATGCAGCCAATAACAAGGGGAAGAAATAATGAAACTCTTACCTCTGTTAGCATTAAGTCTTTTTTTAATGGGTTGTGTTGGCGATCGTAGTGATTTAGAGCTATTTGTTACTACTACCAAGGCACAGCATGTGGCGCATATTCCACCCTTAAAAGAGCCACCTAAGTTTGAGCATTTTGCGTATCAAGCCGAATTAATGCGTAGCCCCTTTGTCCCTCCTTCTAGAGAGTTAACGGAAGAAGTGGTTGATACCAGCAAAAACTGCTTACAGCCGGATTTAAAACGTCGTAAAGGCCGTTTAGAAACCTATGCTTTAGACAATCTAAAAATGCGCGGCACCTTAAGCGAAGGAAATTCGATTTGGGCGCTTATTGAAACCAATGATGGCAGTGTATATCGGATGGGCGTAGGTGAGTATCTTGGATTGTTTAATGGCCATATAGCGAAAGTGACTTCTCAGAATGTGGAAGTTGTAGAATTAATTCCGGATGGTTCTGGTTGTTGGTCTGAACGCACAAACAACATCGAACTTTCTGGAAAATAACAAGCGAAGGATGAGGGAATAATGAAATCTTCTGCCGCGATAAAAATCCCGTTATCGTTTTTATCTTCAGGCTTAGCCAAGTCTGTTATTGGGATCGCATTAGTATTTGGTTTTTTGCCATCGAGTTTTGCGGTAAATAGGTTGATGGATGTCAAATACCATGCTCTTGTCGATCATCAATTAGAAGTCGAGTTAGTTTTTGAGGAGGCGATTAGCGCGCCCACAATTGACTCTAATGCTTCTCCAGCTCAGTTGGTATTAACCTTCGATGACAGTATTTCGGGTCTTTCTAAGGACCGTCTGCCGATTAACCAAGTCGGTGTGAAGGACATAGTGACAACGCAGCAAGATGCCCACCTAATGGTGACGTTGGGCTTATCTAAGGTTAAACCGTATCAAGGTAGTGTCGTTGGTAATTCTTACCGTTTAACCATTAATGACGAAGTTGCAGGCTCACAAGCGGGTAATAATCCGTTCGTTAATAGCGTTAAAAATATCGATTTTCGTCGCAACGCGAATGGTGGCGGTGATTTATTAGTCTATTTAAATAATCGCTCAGTTGCGGCTAACGTTGAACAAATCGGTGCCAAACTTGAGGTTCAGCTCTACAACACTGATATTAACAGTGATTTGTTATATGTGATGGATGTGCAGGATTTCTCCACTCCCGTAAAGCATTTTGAAACCTTTAAGGACGATTTAACGACCCGGATTTTAGTCGATGTCTCGGGCAATTATGAGTTCAATTACAAACAGGAAGACAATCTCTTTAGGCTCTCAATTAACAAAGTAGAGCGCGCTGCGGCGACCAAAGAGGTGAAGAAATATAACGGTAAAACCCTTTCGTTAAATTTCCAGAATATTTCTGTCCGTACTGTGTTGCAGATTATTGCCGACTACAACAACTTCAACTTAGTCACCAGTGACACGGTTGAAGGTGATATCACCCTAAGACTCGATGATGTGCCTTGGGACCAAGCATTGGACTTGATCCTGCAAACCAAAGGACTCGATAAGCGTATCGAAGGTAATATTCTGATGGTGGCGCCAAGTGAAGAGTTGGCGATACGCGAAAGCCAAAACCTTAAGAATAAGCAGGAAGTAAAAGAGCTGGCGCCACTGTATTCTGAGTATTTGCAAATCAACTATGCCAAGGCGACGGATATTGCCGAGTTACTCAAAGGTGCAGATTCTAGCTTATTGTCACCACGTGGATCTGTGGCCGTCGATGAACGTACCAATACCGTGTTAGTGAAAGATACCGCTGAAATCATCGAGAATATTCATCGTTTGGTCGAAGTGCTCGATATTCCTATCCGCCAAGTGTTGATTGAATCTCGCATGGTGACGGTAAAAGACGACGTGTCTGAAGATTTAGGTATCCGTTGGGGCGTGACTGACCAGCAGGGGAGTAAAGGGACGTCAGGAACGCTTGAAGGGGCTGGAAGCATTGCTAATGGTACCGTTCCAACGCTGGATAATCGTTTGAACGTGAATTTACCTGCGGCGGTCACTAACCCAACCAGCATTGCTTTCCATGTGGCCAAGCTTGCCGATGGCACTATTTTAGATTTAGAGCTGAGTGCGCTTGAGCAGGAAAACAAAGGTGAAATTATCGCGAGCCCTCGTATCACCACCTCTAACCAAAAGGCGGCGTATATCGAGCAGGGTGTGGAAATCCCTTATGTGCAATCCACTTCCAGCGGGGCCACGTCGGTGACCTTTAAGAAGGCAGTATTGTCATTAAGAGTGACACCACAAATTACGCCTGATAACCGTGTAATTCTGGATCTTGAAATCACTCAAGACTCTCAGGGTAAAACGGTGGATACACCCACAGGTCCGGCAGTCGCTATCGATACTCAACGTATTGGTACGCAAGTATTAGTGGATAATGGGGAAACCATTGTGCTCGGTGGTATCTATCAGCAGAACTTGATCAGCCGCGTGAGCAAGGTGCCTATCCTGGGTGACATTCCTTTAGTTGGCTTCTTATTCCGTAACACTACCGACAAGAATGAGCGCCAAGAGCTGTTGATTTTCGTGACACCTAAAATTGTGAACGAGAAACTCTAATCGTTTGTTACGAGTCGAATAAAGCCAGCATTCCTTGCTGGCTTTATTGTGTCTGAAATACAATTCTTATCATAAATAGCGTGCATCACTTGCCAGACTAGACATGAAACTGAGATAATCCTCGGTCAAGTCTCATTAGAGCAAGGTAACATACAGTAGGTCGGCTTGTTCATGAGTCGACATAGGCATACTTTTCATTAAGATTCAGACGTACAAGAAATGGCTGAAAAACGTAATATTTTTCTGGTAGGCCCAATGGGCGCAGGTAAAAGCACAATTGGTCGCCATCTGGCGCAAATGCTGCATTTAGAATTCCACGATTCAGATCAAGAGATTGAGCAACGCACAGGCGCTGATATTGCTTGGGTGTTTGACGTTGAAGGCGAAGAAGGTTTCCGTCGTCGCGAAGCTCAGGTTATTGCTGATCTGTCTGAAAAACAAGGTATTGTCCTTGCCACTGGTGGTGGTTCAGTTCAGAGCAAAGATATCCGTAATCATTTATCTGCTCGCGGTATCGTGGTGTATCTCGAAACCACTATCGACAAACAGGTTGCGCGTACTCAAAGAGACAAGCGTCGCCCATTACTGCAAGTAGATGATCCGCGAGAAGTATTAGAAAACCTCGCAGAAATCCGTAACCCTCTGTACGAAGAAATTGCTGATGTGATCGTTAAGACCGACGATCAAAGTGCAAAGGTTGTTGCGAATCAAATCATTGAGCAATTAGGTTTCTAGGCAGAATGACAAAACAAATTCAGGTTGATTTAGGTGAACGCAGTTATCCCATTTATATTGGCCAGAGTTTGATGAGTGATGGCGAGACCCTGTCTCGCTACCTGCTGAAAAAACGTATCCTTATCGTCACCAATGAAACTGTCGCGCCCTTGTATCTTAAGCAGATCCAAGACACGATGGCTTCGTTTGGTGAGGTAACCAGCGTCATCCTTCCCGATGGCGAGCAATTCAAAGATTTAACGCATTTAGATTCTATTTTTACGGCTTTGCTGCAACGCAATTATGGCCGTGATTCAGTGCTGGTGGCCCTCGGTGGCGGGGTAATTGGTGACATGACGGGTTTTGCCGCTGCCTGTTACCAACGTGGTGTCGATTTTATTCAAATTCCAACCACGCTACTATCGCAAGTTGATTCTTCCGTTGGCGGAAAAACCGCAGTTAATCATCCGCTTGGCAAAAATATGATCGGGGCTTTTTACCAGCCACAGATCGTCATTATCGATACTGAATGCTTACAGACCTTGCCCGCGCGTGAATTCGCGGCTGGGATGGCAGAAGTTATTAAGTATGGCATCATGTGGGATGCTGAATTTTTTCAATGGCTTGAGAACAATGTTCAAGCATTGAAAAGCCTAGATACTCAAGCTTTGGTCTATGCGATTTCTCGCTGCTGTGAGATTAAAGCCGATGTCGTGAGTCAGGATGAGACCGAGCAGGGCGTCCGCGCGCTATTAAACCTTGGGCACACCTTTGGTCATGCGATCGAAGCCGAGATGGGTTATGGTAATTGGCTGCATGGTGAAGCGGTTGCGGCTGGCACAGTCCTTGCTGCACAAACGGCTAAGTCTATGGGATTGATTGATGAGTCAATTGTTCGTCGTATTGTGCAATTGTTCCATGCTTTCGATCTGCCAGTAACAGCGCCGGAATCTATGGATTTCGATAGTTTTATTAAACACATGCGTCGCGATAAGAAAGTGTTAGGTGGTCAGATCCGGCTGGTACTCCCGACGGCCATTGGTCGAGCTGATGTCTTTAGCCAAGTCCCGGAATCTACCCTAGAACAGGTTATCTGCTGCGCATAAACCTTGTGTGGTGGATGAGTGACGTTTCAGGGGCAAGTCTTGCTTCCTTCACAGGAAGCCCTCGTAGAAAGATTGCATCATGTGGCCAGTTATAGCGACCAGCTACTGGTGCTTGTGGGTGCGCACGGCTCGGGTAAGACGACACTGCTGACTGCGTTAGCCACAGATTTTGATGAGTCGAATGCCGCGTTAGTCATCTGTCCTATGCACGCCGACAATGCTGAAATTCGTCGCAAGATTTTAGTGCAATTGGTCTCATCCCCAATTTTTGATGACGAAATCTCCCTCGCTGAAACCATACTGCGCGTCGCGCCGAAACAAAGTAAGCCGCTGCACATCATTATCGATGACGCCCATTTACTCTCTAAAGAATTGTGGGCCGAGTGCATCATACTGAATCAAGTGCAATGTGCGGGCCAGCGTATTGCCGTGACCTTAGCAGTTCCGCCCGCATTTTTAGCCGACTTACTCCCCCAATTACCTGAGTCATTAAGACGACAGATCCTCCCGGTCAGCATTGATCCCTTAAGCCTGCCTGAGCGTGAGGCGCTGTATCAAACCTTGCTGCGCTATAGTGACCAAAATCCGTTTACGCCAAGAGACATAGTGCGTGCTCAGCTTGAGAAGCAAACGGGTACTCCTCAGGAGGTGGTTGCCTTACTGGAGCTGGCTCTACACGGTCAGGGTGAGAAAAAATCAGTATGGACACAATACAAAGTCGCGCTTCTTGGGTTTGCCAGTGTGCTGATTGCCCTCGTGATTTGGCTTGGTTTGGCGAAACCCTTTTCAAGTGAACCAATTCCCGAGGTCGTGACTTATCCTGCTGTGGATTCCGCAGAGTTTCTTGCCCATGGCAAACAGCTGTTAGCGCCGTATTTTAAACTGCGAGCCGAGTCGTTAACGCAGGCATTATTAGCGGAAGCGGTGGAGCAAGCGGACCCATTGGCGAAGTTCCATGGGGAAGAACCTCAAGTAGAAGAAGAGGCTGGCATAGAACCGCCTGTCGATGAAGCGACAAGTAAGGGCGACAGTAGCACCATTGAGGTTGATGACGCAGCGCCTGCGCCTACAGAGCAAGCGAAAGATGATGCTGCTACTCAGGTGGTGCATGTAACTCCTGCGCCTGTATCAGCCGTATCGGTGCGGCCAAAAACGGGTTATGCGATCCAAATTGCCACAGTCTCTCAGCGTGAAACTGTGCAGTCACTCCTTAAGAAACTGCATAATGTGCCAGAGGTGCGAGTTGCCAAGTACAAACAGTTTTGGGTGGTGCTAGTGGGGCAGTTTAACGACAGCCAATCGGCACAGCAGGCGGCCGCAGAATTGGTCAAAGAGTATCATCTTAGCCAACCCCTGATAAAAAAATGGGCAGAACTCGGCGGTTATCAACTACAAGAAACGCGCTCAAGCGGTGAAATTTCAGAATAAACAGAGTACAATCATGGCCTTTATTTTTGTCGGCATTCATCAAGTTAAATGATCAAAAAACATAGAGCCTTCCTGAAATGGGCCGGCGGAAAATTTAAATTGGTGGATGAGCTCGCGAACTACTTACCAACTGGCGAGCGTTTAGTTGAGCCCTTTGTCGGCGCAGGTTCAGTCTTTTTAAATACTGACTATCCCAGCTATTTACTCTGCGACATCAATCAAGACCTGATTAATCTCTACAACATAGTGAAAGAAAGACCTGCCGAATACATTGAGGCGGCCAAGAAGCTATTCGTCGATGAGATGAATCAAAAGGATGCCTACTACCGCGTGCGTACAGACTTTAATAAATCCCGCGATCCTTTTTTGCGCTCGGTTTATTTTCTGTACTTGAATCGCCATGGTTTTAATGGCCTGTGCCGCTATAACCGTAAAGGGGGCTTTAATGTGCCCTTTGGCTCCTACAAGAAGCCGTATTTCCCTGAGAAGGAAATCTTAGCCTTTTCAAAGAAAGCACAGCGCGCCGAGTTTAAGTGCATCGGCTATGAAAAAGCCTTCGAGCAAATCCGTACTGGCGATGTGATCTATTGCGATCCGCCCTATGCGCCACTATCGACCACCGCGAGTTTTACCACCTATGTCGGTGCGGGGTTTAGTTTGGATGATCAGGCGCTGCTGGCGCGTTATTCGCGACATATGGCCTTAGAGCAGTGCATTCCTGTTGTGATCAGTAACCATGATATTCCGCTGACACGTGAGTTGTATCGCGGTGCCCACCTTGCCAAGATCCAGGTGCAACGCAACATTAGTCAAAATGGTAGTGGTCGCAATAAAGTCGACGAGTTGATTGCGTTGTACGACGAGAATTATGACCCGCAGGATGATTGATACTAAGTTGTAGTATCGAGTGACTTAGCCAACGACTTGGCTAACAAGCAGAATCAGGCTGGCGACTAAGGCTATCGCTAGCACTATCCCCATAAAAATGTACGGTAATGGCGAGTTGGTCTGGAAGTCTTTTTGACGATTTCTATCTGACTGCACCCCAAAGAAGGCGGCTATCGTACTGTGAAAGACTTGCCAGATTCGGCTTAGCATCAATAGGACTGTTGTGAATTAGCAGGCTTCAGGTCATCGATAGGTTTGTCTTGATGACCATGGAGTAATTCAAGCAAGTCGACAAAATGGAACTGGCTAGAGCGATTTTTGCCAGTGAGCCAAGTCTTCCAGCTTAAGGTTTGCGCCTGTTCGGCACAGCGGTTATTTGGATGGCTGCTAGGTAAACTGTTGTTGTAACGGGCATCGCTGCTGCAAGCGCAGGCGGAGGTATCGTTACTTGCGGTGAGTTTTTCCACGCCAAAGGCTAAGGAGGCGACTACCACGGCGGTAAATGCCAACATCATCGATGACTTAAATGTCACCGAGCCTAAAATGTGTGAAAACTGTGTTAACCGCCCCTTCATGATACTTCCTTTGAAACCACTAAATGATCCACGTTAGCGACCCGAGTATAACAAACTCGCTTAGTTTATGAACAATAATTTATCAATCTTCACTAAAAACTTTCTAACGCTTCAGCATCTCCTTGAGTTTACCGTACGTTATGAGTACTCGAATTGTGTTTCTATTGGGTTTCAATCGCGATAAATGTGGCATTTGCTATAGAGGCATGGCCTAGCTAAGGGTAAAATAAGGCACTTTTTGTTCAATAGCAGCGAGTGTCCTATGCGCCCATTTTTAATTGCTCCATCGATTTTATCCGCCGATTTCGCCCGTTTAGGGGATGACGTTAAAGCCGTGTTAGATGCAGGGGCTGACGTAGTACATTTTGATGTGATGGATAACCACTATGTGCCAAATTTAACCATTGGTCCTATGGTGTGCAAAGCGTTACGCGACTATGGCATCACGGCCGATATCGATGTGCATTTAATGGTTAAGCCTGTTGACCGTATCGTGCCTGATTTTGCCAAGGCGGGTGCGTCTATTATTACTTTCCATCCCGAAGCCTCTGAGCATATCGATCGCACTCTGCAACTGATTAAAGAATCGGGTTGTAAAGCGGGTTTAGTGTTTAACCCTGCAACACCGCTGCACTATCTTGACCATGTGATGGATAAGTTAGATGTGATCCTGCTGATGTCAGTCAACCCAGGTTTTGGCGGCCAATCCTTTATTCCTTCGACCTTAGATAAATTACGCCAAGTGCGCGAGCGTATCGATGCTAGCGGTTTTGATATTCGTTTAGAAGTCGATGGTGGCGTTAAAGTGGATAATATTGCCGAAATCGCCGCCGCAGGCGCCGATATGTTTGTCGCCGGCTCTGCCATTTTCGGTAAGCCAGACTATAAAGCCGTCGTCGACGAGATGCGCGCTGAGTTAGCGAAAGTAGAGGCCAAATAATGCGGGAACAGATTAAAGCGATTGCCTTTGATCTCGACGGCACACTGATTGACAGTGTGCCCGATCTTGCGGTCGCGACCCAGGCGGCACTCGCCGAATTAGGTTTAGCAAGGTGTACCGAGGCGCAGGTGAGAACTTGGGTGGGTAATGGCGCTGAAATGCTGATGCGCCGCGCCATGAGCCACGCCTTAGGCGCAGACGTTGAGCAAACGGCATTGGATGCGGCTATGCCCATCTTTATGCATCACTATCAAGAAAACCTTGAGAAGCACAGTGCACTCTATGCCGATGTGCACCAAGTGCTGCAAATCCTGTTTGATGCAGGATTTAAGCTGGCTGTGGTGACCAATAAGCCCTATCGCTTTACCTTGCCTTTGCTTGAAGCCTTTAAGATTAATGACTTCTTTAGCTTGGTACTTGGCGGCGATTCGCTGGCGAAGATGAAACCCGATCCATTACCGCTACAGCATCTATTAGCCGAATGGCAACTCGATAAAAGTGAGTTGTTGATGGTGGGCGATTCTAAAAATGACATTTTAGCGGCGAAAGCGGCGGGTGTTGCATCAATCGGCTTGACCTATGGCTACAACTACGGTGAAGATATTGGGCTCACTGGCCCTGACGCTGTATGCGAGCAGTTTGTCGAGATCCTGCGCTGGCTAAATCTCGCTCAGCCAGTTTAATCGAATCTTTTTATCTTTATTTGGAGCAATGACGTAATGACCAAACCCATAGTACTCAGCGGTGCACAGCCGTCCGGCGAATTAACCATAGGTAACTACATGGGTGCATTGCGTCAATGGGTTGCCATGCAAGATAGCCACGACTGCCTATATTGCGTGGTAGACTTGCATGCCATTACCGTGCGC
This sequence comes from Shewanella sp. Shew256, assembly GCF_002196695.1. NCBI lineage: Bacteria > Pseudomonadati > Pseudomonadota > Gammaproteobacteria > Alteromonadales > Shewanellaceae > Shewanella > Shewanella sp. Shew256. Next base: position 25,245 of record NZ_NAJR01000009.1, read on the forward strand.
CAAGACCCTCAAGCATTGCGTGAAGCCTGTTTAGATACGCTTGCACTGTATTTAGCCTGCGGTGTCGATCCAAAGAAGAGCACAGTGTTTATCCAATCCCAAGTGCCACAGCACACTCAGCTGGGTTGGGCGTTAAATTGCTACACCCAAATGGGTGAATTGAGCCGTATGACGCAGTTTAAGGATAAGTCACAAAAGCACGCCAACAATATTAACGTCGGTTTGTTTGGTTATCCTGTACTGATGGCGGCGGATATTCTGCTGTATCAAGCAAATGAAATCCCTGTTGGCCAAGATCAGAAACAACATCTTGAATTAACTCGTGATATCGCCACTCGCTTTAACAACGCGTACGGCGAGACGTTTACCATTCCTGAGCCTTTTATCCCTGAGCATGGCGCTAAGGTGATGTCGCTACAGGATCCGCTGAAGAAGATGTCTAAGTCGGACGACAACCGTAACAACGTGATTGGCCTGCTTGAAGATCCAAAAGCGGTCATGAAAAAGCTGAAAAAAGCCATGACCGACAGTGACGAGCCGCCAGTCGTGCGTTTCGATATGGAGAACAAGCCTGGCGTGTCTAACCTGTTGAGCTTAATGTCGGGTATCACAGGTCAAAGCATTGCCAGCCTCGAAGCCGAGTTTGAAGGCAAGATGTATGGTCACTTAAAAGGTGCCGCGGGTGAAGCGGTAGTGGGCATGTTAGAGCCGCTGCAAGAGCGTTACCGTGCGCTGCGTGCCGACCGTGCTTACCTCGACCAAGTGATGAGAGCGGGCGCCGAAAATGCTCAAGCTCGCGCCGAAGTGACCCTGAAAAAGGTATACGAGAAGATTGGTTTGTTAGTGTAATTTGACCTAAAAAGCGCATTACACAACCACTCGATTAAGCCGACCCATTCTTAGGTCGGCTTTTTTATGTCTGTTATTCATCGGGCTGTTTGATACAGAGCTAAGCGTTTAGGCCTGCGATTTTAGCCAAGAGGAAAAGGCTGCGATGGCAGGCTCTGTGAGACGACGCTGCTTACAGATAAAACTAAACTCAAAGCCCGTATGAACATCGGGCAGATTAACCGCAACCAGTCTGCCAGTGCTGATATCACCTGCCACCATAAAATCGGGGGCGAGGGCGAGGCCTTGGCCCGCAATTGCCGCCTCAATCGCCATTACGATATGGCTAAAAATATGTTGTTGTTCGTTATTCAGCGGGATCTGGTGAGCCGATGACCATTTGTGCCAATCGAGTCCTAGCGGCCCCTCATCCACAATCAACAGTGCCTGTTGTTGAAAGTTGCTTAAGTTAATATCACGCCACTTGGGGTAAAAACTTGGGCTACATACTGGGATGAGCCGTTCCTTATGCAGTAGCTGCTGCCAATAGCCCCGTTGGTTAAGTTTGCCCGCGATAAAGATATCGGCCGTGCTGGTGCTGAGATCGGGGTCTTGAGTGATCATCTCGAGGCGGATTTTAACGCTGGGATATTGGCGTCTAAAATCCGCTAATCTCGGGATCAACCATTTCACCGCAAAAGAGCTGTACACCGCCAAACAGAGTTGTTGGTTTGGGGTGTCGCGGATCTTGAGATTAAGATCGCTTAACTCATTAAAAATCCTTTCTAACTCAATAAATAAGCTTTGGCCTTTAGGTGTGAGTTGCAATTTTCGTCCCTGACGGTCGAAAAGCTGCTCGCCAAAATATTCCTCTAATACACGCACTTGGTGTGAAACCGCGCTTTGGGTTATGCAAAGTTCGGCGGCAGCCTTGGAAAAATGCTGTTGTCTGGCGGCGGTCTCAAAGACTTGTAGTGCGCGTAATGGAGGAAGCTTTCTCATGATTTTCAACGCCTAAAAGATTTAGCATGAATTTAATTCATCTAGCATGAGAAAGCATCATTTCAGCTTAAGTTTTGTGGGGATTATCATGCCAGCATTGAGATTTGTGGATGGTAAAAAATGCAACGCCCTGTAGTTATCGGTTTGATTTTATTGATAGTGGGTAACCTATTTAGTGCTTTTTACGATGTATCGATCAAATGGTTGCCAGAAGATGCGAATGCGGCCACTTTTCTACTCGTGAGACAAATCACTTCAGTATTGATGTTACTCCCCATTTGGTTGTACTCGCAGCGACCTAAGACGGAACATATTTCGGTCCACCTTTGGCGTGCCAACATAGGCTCGGTTGGCGCGCTTTTTTTAATTATTGGCCTAATGGCTTTGCCGCTCGCGACGGTAAGCTCACTGTTTTACTCGGCGCCGCTGATGATTATTCTGATGGGCTATTGGTTTTTAAAGGAGCGGATCACTACAGGGCAAGTGATATGCACATTACTCGGGTTTGTCGGGATCTTAATTATCCTCAGACCGAGTGAGATGAACTGGTTTGGATTGGCAGTGCTATTTTCGGCATTTACCTTTGCCGTCAACCAGTTGACCCTGAAAAAAGTCCCAAATACTGAGCATCCAGTATTAACCTTAATGTTGTATAACCTGCTGGGTATTCCTGCGACTTTAATCATCACGGCCTTTCAAGGACTTGAGGGGCTGAGCTGGGGATTGTTAGCCGTAGCGCTGCTCAGTAATGCCTTCTTACTGATATATCACTGGTTCTGCGTGCTGGCCTATCGTCGCGCACAGGCGAGCGATATTGCGATTGCCGAATATACTGGCCTGTTATTTATCGTCTTTTTGGGCTGGCTGTTATTCGATGAATGGTTAGATAGCCTAAGTTGGCTGGGCGCCGCATTGATTGTGTTGCCGTCACTGTTTTTACCTTGGATTGGCATGTGGGTGGCTAAGTCACCCAAGGTTATGGATAACATCCAAGTAAAAGCGTTAGGGCTGGAAGCGGTAGAAGGCGAGCCTAAACCCTAAGAGCTTAGGCTCAATCGGTTATTCGATGTATTCGAATACTTTAACGACTTTACGCACACCGGCGGTGTTACGCGCGATATCGACGGCCATATCGGCTTGAGAACGGTGAATGAGTCCGAGTAGGAAGACTTCACCGTTTTCAGTGATGACCTTAATGCGGGTGACATCCAACTCTTTCTCGTTGAGCATGCGTCCCTTCACTTTCGTTGTCACCCAAGTGTCATTGCTACGGGTGGTGAAAGAGGTCGGGTTACCGATGCGGATCTGATTGTGGATTTTACCGCCAAGCTTAAGATCTTGTACGACCTTAATCGCCTTATCCCTCAACATAGAGTTGGGGGCTTGACCAATCATCAGCACATTACCGTTAACCGAAACACCCGTGATATTCGTTTGTTTCTTCAGATCTTCATGCTCTAGCAGGGCACTGGTGATCTTAAAATCGGTATTGGTATCGTCGAGCTGAGTCTTCACCGAACGCTCATCGTTGGCCATCATGGCGCCACTGACTGCGCCCACCATAACGGCACCGGCGCAACCTTGCAGCAGCATGCAAACCATTAACAGTGGGGCAGCATATCTCATTGCTGTTCGTCCTGCGGGAAGAGCGTGCGGTCGATATTGTCACAGAGGCAGTGGATAACCAGTAAGTGCACTTCTTGAATACGTGCCGTCACGTTAGAAGGTACACGGATTTCCACGTCACCCACGCTCAGTAATCCCGCCATCGCGCCACCGTCTTTACCGGTTAAGGCAACGATAGTCATATCGCGGCTCAGGGCGGCTTCCATGGCTTTAATCACGTTGCCTGAGTTACCGCTGGTGGAAATCGCCAGCAGAATGTCACCTGGTTGACCTAAGGCTAAGATTTGTTTTGAGAAAATCTCATCATAGCTGTAGTCGTTGGCAATCGCCGTGATAGTTGAAGTGTCGGTTGACAGCGCAATCGCGGGCAATGGTGGACGTTCAATTTCGTAGCGGTTTAATAGCTCGGCCGAGAAGTGCTGGGCATCACCGGCACTGCCACCGTTACCGCAGGCAAGAATTTTATTGCCGCCCAAAAGACATTGCACCATCATCTCGGCCGCTTTTGCGATGGATTCTGGCAGTGCTTCGGCTGCATCGATTTTGGTCTGGATAGATTCAGTAAAGCTGTCTTTAATGCGTTCTAACATGGATACATCCTTTCAGGATAAAGTGTGGCTATGATGCCATATTTCCACGGTGGAGTTGAGGCATAAGCGTTAAAAATTATTCGATTAGCTGAGTCGAAGGTCTCGTTTAAAAGGCATCGACTAGCCAGTGGATTTGCGCGTCCTCGATGGCGACAACGTCGAATCGGCACGGCACATCCAGTTTATGCGTCTGTAAATAGTGGCTGGCCGCCATGCGGATCCTGCCGATTTGTGCTTTGCTAAGTGCTTGTATTGCGCCGCCAAATTGATTTGCTGAGCGATATTTTACTTCAACAAATACCCAGTGGTGTTTATGGCGCATGACGAGGTCTATTTCACCAAAGGGATAGCGGACATTGCGCTCGACAAAGGTTAAACCTTGCTGTTCGAGGTAACCTTGAGCGAGCGACTCTGCCTGCTGTCCGAGTGTCATAGTTGACGGAAACTGCCTCTTTGATAGCGTCCCCAGCTTAATTGGCGGTTTATCACGCCGTCAGGATTGACGGATAACACGCCGCTACGTCCATTGAACTGGTAACCCGTGAATGAGCGCATCTGCGCCAGTTTGCTGATCAAATCCATGGCATCATAGCCCATCACGAACAGGCGTTTTTGGCCGTTATTCCAGCCCGACCATAGTGTGTTAACCATTAGGTTTTCTTCACTGTTTTGCATTAGCCAAGGTGCATCGCTCATGGTCAGGTTATTTAAATCCTGCGCCGTTTGGCTCGATTCGTTGTCGATGCGGCTGCGGCTTGAGGTGTACAGCGGCACTGGCTGAGTAAAGACGCTGAAGTTCACATCGATAAAGGCCTTGAGCAAGGTTAAATCCTGCGGCGTCGAGATCATATAAATCGCATCGATATCTTGGCGCGAACGAAAATCAGCTTGTACCGAATTGCCGAGCAGCTCCTTGATCCGCGCGATACGCGCTTGGCTATCACGGACACCGAGTGCATCCTGCACTGTGGTTTTCATCTTGTCGCCACCATCGTAGTAATAGACTTCAATAGGGGTGTCGCTTTTCTTTTTCCAAGCTTGGATAAAGCTTTCTGCCATGCGTTTACCAATGGCGTCGTTGCTGGCGAGCAGTAGTGGCATAGTCACGCCATCTTGATACATGCGTGTTGCGGCATCGGCTGCTTCTTGGGCTGGTGACAGCGCAAAGTAGAACTTATTGATATCTGGCACAAACTTATCGGTTTGATTTAAGAACAGTTGCGGGATAGGTGCTATCGGAGCCGTAGGTGTTGCGGGAGCTGTACCTGTTGGCGTGCTGGTCGCAGGGGTTGTATTGTTCAGTGCCAGTAATTGATCGATTTCATTTGGCAGCAAGGGGCCAATAATAAACTCGGCACCCGCGTTCACCGCTTGCTGATAGGCCGCTACGGCATCATTGGCGGTATCGTAAAAATTCACCGCAACCTGCTCATTGGGTTTGGCTAAATAGCTGGCCAAAATCCCTTGACGAATCGCGTTGGCCGCGCTGGCGCGTTGACCTGTGAGCGGTAACAGGACTGCGATATTCTTCGGCATGAATGGCTTGGCATTGAGCGCCCGATCCAAATCGGTCGGCAATTTGGCCGCCGCAGGATGATAAGGATTCTGCTTTTGCCAGTCGCCTAAGTAACGAACCAGTTGATTGGGGTCGACCGCATAATGTTTGGCGATATAGGCGAGCTGCAACCAACCAGCAAATACTGGGTTGTTGGCATCGCGGATAAAGGTTTGCAGGGTTTGCTCATGCATTGGCTGCAATACTTGCCAGATCTGGTTATTGACTTCACTCGCCTCGGCGGGCGGTAAATAGGTGGTCAATAAACTCAGCTCGCGCACTTGCTCGATAGGTTGCTTATTCAACTGGAATAAATGCGCTCTAAATTGATGATACGCGGCCATTTGCCAGCCGGGTAACACCCAAGTGCTTGGATAGCTCAGGGTCTTGAGCGCCTCGACATAGGTCGATGTGTGCTCTAATACCCGCGCCGTCAGGTATTTATGCTCGGCCACCAGAGTTGGGGTTTGGGTCAGACTTGGCTGCATCGACTTCAGCAGTTTCTGCGCCGCCGCATAGTCATTGGCATTGATATAGGCATGCGCCGCCAGCAGCAGGTTAGTGTCGCGCTGCTGCGGATCTTTGCTATTCGCGGCCTGTGCTAAATACACATTGGGCGCCAATGGAGCAGAGGCTAAAGAGGTGGCCACTGTGGGGGCTGTACCGGTTGAGCTGGGCGCTTGGCTGCCGCAACCCGCCAACACTGCGGATAAAATGGCCACGGAAACGAACTTAGTTGTATTCAGGCTTTTTAACACTGGGCTTCACTCTGGTAAGATGCTGCCTCTAGTTTAACCTTCTCTTGCGCTTGACGAAAGTCTTGGCACTGTCATTACCGAGGTATATATGGACCAAAGCGTCGCACTCTACATTGTTCCCACTCCCATTGGTAACTTGGGGGACATGAGCCCACGTGCTATCGAAGTGCTCACTCAGGTCGCATTGATTGCCTGTGAAGATACGCGCCACAGTGGCAAGTTATTGAGTCATTTTGGTATTTCTACCAAAACTATCGCATTGCATGACCATAACGAGCGCGCTCGCGCCCAATGGATTGTGGAGCAGTTAGCCGCAGGGCAATCGATTGCGCTGATTTCCGATGCGGGCACACCGCTGATTTCTGACCCCGGCTATCACTTAGTCTCCCATGTGCGCCAGTCGGGTTTTAGAGTGATCCCATTACCCGGCCCTTGCGCGGCGATTACCGCATTAAGCGCGTCGGGTTTACCGTCAGATCGTTTCTCCTTTGAAGGCTTCTTACCTTCTAAAGAGAAGGCGCGTGCCGATAAGTTACTCGAGCTTAAGGAAGACTCTCGCACGCTGATTTTTTATGAATCACCGCACCGCATCGAGCATAGCCTGACGACCATGGTCGAAGTGTTAGGCGGAGAGCGGCAAGTGGTGATGGCTCGGGAAGTGACTAAAACCTTCGAGACTTTCCTCTCAGGCCCTGTGGCCGAGGTGCTGGCTACGGTCAGCAGCGATCCTAACCAGCAAAAAGGCGAGATAGTGCTGATGGTGCATGGTCATCGCGCCGCGGAGGATGATGACGCCATTCCGACAGTCGCCATCAACACCCTGAAATTACTCTGTGAAGAATTGCCCCTCAAAAAGGCCGCTGCCATTGCCGCGCAAATTCACGGTCTTAAAAAGAATGCTCTGTATAAGTTCGGTTTAGAGTCGGATTTATAAGCGGATCTTTGAGATAGGCGCACATGGACGGGATTAACAGTGGTACGCGCAGATTGCTTAGGCTATAATCCGCGCCGAGTTGGCCAGACAGTCGCTGCGCTCGCAAGAGCGGGGAGGAAAGTCCGGGCTTCAAAGAGCGGGGTGCCAGGTAACGCCTGGGCGGTGCGAACCGACGACAAGTGCAACAGAGAGGAGACCGCCATCATAGCTTCGGCTAAGGTGGTAAGGGTGAAAGGGTGCGGTAAGAGCGCACCGTGCGGCTAGCAATAGTCCGTAGCAAGGTAAACTCCACCCGAAGCAAGACCAAATAGGGTTCCGTATGGCGTGGCTCGCGTTGGAACCGGGTAGGTCGCTTGAGCCTGCGAGCGATTGCAGGCCTAGATGAATGACTGTCCAAGACAGGACCCGGCTTATCGGCCAACTCATTAAATTCAGTAAAAAGCCCGTTTATCTATTAGGTAAACGGGCTTTTTATTTGGGTTCAATTCTTGGTTATGTGCCTAGCAACGCCCCATATTTGAGTGCTGACGGCGTAATTGCGTTCTTTGCTTTACTAGCTTTTCCATCGCCGAGAGTATGATATGACTCTTGCTCTGAACCTCTGCATCCACTTCGCTCTGTTGTGATGCCTGCTGGGCGATAAGCTCTGTCAGTGAGACGACAAGCTGTTCACCCTGAGTGAGGCTCTGGTGTTGTATCTCTTTCACATAGAGCAGCACAAAACGTTGTAATAACACGTCGAGCAGCAAAGGTAAGGTGATATTGAAGTTGCCTTCCTCTGATTTGGGGGGCAATTCTCCCATCGCCGCAATCAAGTGGCATACTGTTTGGCAGCCAGTCGCGCCGATAAAGAGTCGCATCGCATCTCGATTCGATGCAATATACCGTTCCAGTTGATGGGCAAATTCTGCCTTATCCCATTGATGGGCAATAGAGTGGATAACGCTCATACTGTTGACTCATCACCTTTCTATCCGTTGTTAACGAAAGAGCATGGATTGCTGCTTTATGATCCCGAGCTGTTGAGATACATGCTCGAGATAGACTCGGCTCAAGATAGCAATGCCTCTATAAAATTCGCTGTCGGCATGTTGCTCCGCTAATTCGAGGCAGCGATCCGCCCAGGGCTGTAGATGCTGTTGTAATAGTAGCGTGCAGGTTCCGAGGACATTTTTGTCTTCGGGCGTGGCCGCAAGTTGGTTACATAAATATTCTAATGTCAGTAAAATCAAACCAATATGATCTATCGGCTCGTTTCTCTCTAATGTGAATTCGATATTATGTGCCTTATAGAAGGCCATGAGTTTTTGCGTCGAATCACCATTTAATGACTGTTCTTCCCCGGTATACACTGACCCCCAAGGTGCAGCCTTAGGGTCGCTTGGGCCAAAAAACAATTGTCCGTAATCCACTTTTAACTCGGTCAGTTGCGCCTCAGTGCTTTGCCAGTGGCTTAAATAATTGCCTAGATAGGTTCGCCCCTGTTTTTCATATTCAGAATCCACAAGCTGCGGCCAGTTGATGTGGAGTTCATCCTGCTTAAAATTGTCGATTAAGGGAGCTTCTGGGTAGGTATATAAAATATTATGCAGAACCTTAGCGATAGCTCCCCATGTCAGGTAATCATCCGCTTTTATCTTTGACATAACTCTTCTCTTATCTCGAGACGGAACCAATGAGGGGCGCCATGCCCCTCATTAATCCGATGACTTAAATTTCAGACCAATTAAGCACTTGCCCACCTGATTGCGCATTTGGGTTCTTTTTGACAATCAGATTGGGAGAGGTAATAGATGACGATGGCAATGGTGCAATGTGCCCGTCACCTTCACCATATTTGGCTTTTAGGTTCTCCATGGTGTCAAAGTCGAGTGCCCGTAATGGGCAAGCATTGACACAAATCGGTTTTTTGCCATCGACGAGTCGGTCATAACAGCCATCACACTTAGTCATGACTTTACGCTGAGTATCTAATTGTGGCGCGTCATAGGGACAAGCTCTTGCGCAGCTACCACAACCAATACAGATGGATGACTCCACCAACACTAAGCCGTTATCTTGGCGTTTATGCATGGCACCCGTCGGGCAGGCTTTTACGCACACAGGCTCGCTGCAGTGGTTACAGCCTATAGATGTGTAGTATGCAAATACGTTTTGCTCGAAACTACCATCGGCATTTTGGCCCCAGTTACCACCACCGTACTCAGTCACGCGGCGCCACAGCACTCCAGGAAGATTGGCAACGCTACCATTGCCGTCATTTGCGCGGATAAGACCGGTCATTCTGTCTTTACAGGCGATATGGCACGCCTTACATCCAGTGCATTTGCTGCTGTCAAAGTAAAAACCATATTGTGTTTCTTGAGTCATTTGTATTTACCTCTTAAGCCTTAGCAATCTGCACGCGGTTAGTGTGTTGTGGGTTACCTTTTGCTGCAGGGCTAGGTTGGTAGCGAGTAAGCGTGTTAATGCAGCCCCCAATATCAATTACATGGCCGGATGGGCCGACTCGGCCCGATGGATCTGGGGTATACCAAGCGCCTTGACCCAGGGCCGCCACGCCTGGCGCAACCCTTGGGGTAATGCGAACAGGAACTTCAATGGTGCCACGCTGGCTCCATACATGAACGGTATCTCCCTGCGCTAAGCCACGAGCATTGGCATCCATCGGGTTCATCCACACTGCGTCTTCAACGGCTTCACGTAGCCAAGCCACGTTGTGATAGCTGGAGTGGGTGCGGCCCTTGGTGTGATAACCCATTAATTGCAGTGGGTAGGTCTCTATAGTGTCGGCATCCTCATAGCCTTCCCAAGTTGGTTGGTATTTGGGTAATGCGGTGATGTAGTTGCCTTTGACGCTTGCATCAAACTCCCATTCGGCCGCTTTTTGCGCAAAATCGAGTGAGTAGAATTCGACTTTACCAGTAGGTGTGCCGAGAGCTTTACCGCCATTGATATAGCTATCTAAGGCGATACGTTTGGTGCCATTGAAGGCGCGGAAAACCCCAATTTTTTGAGCTTCTTCATAGGTGCTTGGTAATGCTGGAATGGCGTTCGCGCTTGAAGGTGCTGTCAAAGTGCCAGCATAGAGTTGATTTAACCATGCAGCTTCATCTTTACCTTCAGAGTACTGTTGATAAACGCCCATTTTTTCTGCAATGAGGCCGCACATGTCATACATGGACTTGCATTCCCACATTGGCTTCACTGCCGCCTTCATCGCAACTAAGTAGCCCATAAGACCCGTGGCATAGCTGCCATCGACTAGGTCATTCGACTCTAACCAACTGGTATCTGGCAGGAGGATATCGGCATATCGTGCTGAAGGTGTCATCCAGCAATCGGCCACCACGATTAGTTCACACTTAGTATCGTCCTCCAAAATCTTCGAAGTCCCGTTAGAGTCGGCATGTTGGTTGACGAGTGAGTTAGAGTTAATGGCGAAAATGGCTTTAATATTCTGCCCCAATGGCGTATCTAAATCGGCCATACCTCTTACACCATCTTTACGGGCGGTCATTTCTGCGCCGCGCTCAATGGCTTCAGAGAAGGTGAAGAAGGAAATGGATTCTTTAATCGGATTAGACAAGCCCGATAGACTTGATTTGCTCATGCTGCCTTGTACTGGTAAGGCGCCATTGTTGACACCTGCTTGCCCCACTTTGCCAGTTAAGAAGGGCAGCATATAGCAAGCGCGCATAGCCTGTTCGCCATTCGCATGGCGGTTAACACCTGCACCTATGATGATATAAGGTGCCTTGGCATTCATGATCTTCTGGGCGATAGCTTTGATATTGGCTTCCGAAATTCCACAAACGGTTGCCGCCCACGCGGGTGTTTTGGCCTCGGTGAATTTACCCACGCCTAGGATGTAATCGCGGTAGTTTTCTTCGACATCGATAAACTTGGCGTATTCCAGTTTTGTCGCATCACCCGATGCTTCGAATTCGGCTTTGGTTTGTTCCAGTGAGGCCTTGTCATAACCAACGCAATATTTATCTAGGAAAGCTTTAGAGTTGGCATCGACCCAGCCTGAAGAAATCATTTCATAGGCAATGGCTTCCGCAAATGCGGCATCTGTGCCTGGACGGATCGGGTACCAGTGGTCTTCTTTACCCGCCATGGAGTCTGTATATCGTGGGTCGACCATGATGACTTCAATGCTTGGGTTATTTTGAATAGCTTGCAGGTAATCGTAACCTTCGCCCGAACCGCTTTGGCGTATTTCGCTAGGGTTATAACCAATGCCTAAAAACAGATCGCTGTCGGCAACGCAGACCATAGAGCTGCCGTTAGTAGAGCTGCCACCCCAAGTGGCGGCTGCTTCAATTTGTTGTGCCCAAGAATAGTTACCATAAATATTCAGGAAGCCACCGTTGAGATTCAGCAGGCGGTTGAAGCAGTTTGAGCTAGAGAAACCATAATAAGCACCTGAACCGTATAGTTTTAAAATTGAACGGTTGGTGTATTCGGCGGTAATACGTTGCAGTTCACTGGCAATCGTTGATGCCGCTTCATCCCAAGTAATGGGGACAAATTTACCTTCACCGCGCTTACCAACACGCTTCATGGGTGTCTTTAAGCGATCCGCAGCATAGGTGCGTTGTCTGAGTGAGCGTCCACGCGCACAAGCACGGATCTGGTGGTTGTAGCCATATTCGTCAGTAGTCTCATTGTCGGCTTCGACACGCGTGATCACACCATCTTTAGTAAATACCTTGATCGGGCAGTTAGAACCACAGTTAACAAGGCAGGATGACCAGGTTTGCACCTCACCATCGGTTGCCGGAGGAGTTGGTGGTACCACATCGACATCTTTCGAGCTGGAGTCACAACCTGTGACGGCCGCCGCGGCACTGAGTGCGGCACTCATCTTTAAAAAACTTCTACGTTCCATTCTCTTCACCTCTGTTAAATCAAGGCAGCATGTAGCTGAAGGTCAACATCAGCAGATGCGCGTTGTAGTTATGATTAAGCTCACCCAAGGTCACTAATCCTGGGACGGCATAGGGGCTGACCTCGGCGTAGTCAGTGTCGTAGTAACGTTCGTACTGGTAGCTCAGCTTGAGTCCCATGCACTCGTTCAGGGCATAACGGCCATACAGCTAAAGGTTGTGGCTGTAGGAGTAGTAATCACCGTAAGGTTGGTCTGTGGTTGTGGTGATTAGGGTGTCACTTGCGGAGTTCGCAAATTGGTAATTCCCCCCAATGCTTAAGCGGTCATCCATCAGGCCGTCGTAGGTAAACCCAATATTGAGGTCGATAAATTCATCGTCGACATTGGTGTACCAATCTGGGGAGGAATAGGCTTGGCTTCCTGCCATGTCAGACTCAATCCACTGTTGCCCTGCGCTAGCAAAAACGTTGAGTCTGTTGGATAGCTGGGCACTGAGTTGTACGTTGTATCCGTAGTCCTTCACCCCTGTTAAACCAATAAGGGTGCTGTCGTAGTCGTCGTTGTTGTAATGGGCATCGAAATCAACCGTTAGCCATTGCAGGGGAGTATGATTAACCCTGAGTTCGAGCCCATTACGGTTTCTATCAGCAAGGTAAAACTTGCGTAGCAGTGGATTTTCTTCGATTGAGGTGGCTTCTAGACTGTCGTAGGTTGAGCCGTCACGGGTTTCGTAACTGGCTTTCAGGTCAACCAGAGTTTTAGGGATGACGCGGATATTCAGCTTAGCCCATAGCGCGCTGTCTTCGGTCTTTTCACGCTCGGTATAGTTACGCTCAACCGCTTTGTAATCAAAACCGCCGAGTAAGCGATAGTCGCTGTTGAAACGGTAACTACTCTGCAGTTTGAAGTTGGTGCGTTGAATATCCATCGCCACGTTTTGCTTAAAGGCGCCACTGACGTTGTCGACTTCAAATTGGGCAAAATCCCAGGTAGAGCTTTTATTGTCGCGGTCGCTGTAATCCAGTTGACCGTTCAGGCGCCAGCGGGGGCTTAACATACTGCTAAAGCCGATACGCGCGTCCAAGGTCTCCACTTCGCCGTCCCAGCTTTGTAGAGGGTTACCGCTGACTTGGATGAGATTGTCATCCTGGATCATTCGGCCTGTGGCAAGACGGCCGTTAATCACACCGCTGCCAAGCAAATATTGGCCTGTCAACGAGACTTGATGGGCGTCGTTATCCGGCGTGGCGGCATACACATTGTCAGCATAGGGCAGACTTAAGTGATTAATGTGATTGCGGTAGTAACTGCCGTTATAGGCCAGTTCACTCTGCCATTGGTGTTGGTCGATGCTGATACCGGCATTGATATTTTGAGTGGTCGCATCCACGGGTAAGGCGAAGTTTATTGGGCCAGAGTTGGCTAATAAACTGCTGCGACGATTTCCCGTTTTATCCTCGTGGTCATAGTTGATATAACCCTTAAGGCCGTTAAGCAGTGCATCTAATTCACCCTCAAGGCCGATACCGATTTTTTCACGTTGTAATTCGAGGTCAAGGGAACGAGTGTGGCTATCGGGTAGCAGCAATCCATTGTTATGCCATAGTTGGGTTTGGGCCGTGGCGTCATAACGGGTCAGTAGGCTGTAATCGAGTTGGACGCCGCCCAGATTGTTTTTGCCTGCTTCCAAATGCAAATAACCGTTGTCCGAACCGAGTTCATCGGCTTGCATCGTTGCGTGGTATTCACCTTGTCGATAACTTACATCCCCACCGACACTGCCGCGCCAGCCCGCATCACTGTCACCAAAGTTATTACCTGAGTGGATATCGTCACTGCTTGCCCAGCCAACATTGGCGTTAACTTCGCCCTGGTAGCCCTGCTTTACGGTACAGGACTTACATTGATAGGCGGTGGTGTTGACCTTGCTGGTATTGGCTTGCTTAACCGAAAAGTCTGCTGCGTTAACGCTTGCAGAGGCGGCAAGCAGTCCAATGGTGATTAAATTCAAGTTAAATTTCATCTCAGACTCCTTAATCAACGCGCAAAATTGCTGCCAGCAGGGTGGTTGGAGCCGTGGATTTGGCTATGGCAATTCAAACAACCCATACCCGCCCCAAAAGCATTGGTACTCGGTTGGCTAACCACGCGGCTCGCATGACCATCGTCGGCATGACATTGTTGGCATAGCTGTGGCACACGTTGTTTAACCAGGGCCTCGTTTACGCTGCCGTGAGGGTTATGGCAGGTTGAGCAGTTTTCGGTGACGGGCGCATGCTCCCATAGGAAGGGGCCGCGTTTTTCGGCATGACAGCTATAACAAGTGTCATTTACCGTGGCTTTTTTGAGGGCGCTCTCATTCGATGAACCGTGGGGAGCATGGCAATCGATACAGGTCATCTGGTTCCACTTCAACGGATGGGATGAGCGTTTGCTCATGTCCGCTTTTTCGCGGGTATGACATGAGGTACAGGTCTGATTAACTTGCTGTTTGTCTAAGATTGGATCTTTTGCTGCATGCACCTGATGGCAGGAGGCACAAGCGATTTCCTCCAGATTATGCAAGCTATTATGCCAACCCGCTTTTGCGGTATTTTGGTGACACCCCAAACACACGGTATTTTGCGTCGGCGCGGATAACTTACTGGCTTGACCAAAGGTGATCATTGGCTCTTTACCACCTTTGTTATGGTTACCGAGAGGGCCATGACAAGATTCGCACTGCAATCCCGCCATTGGGGAATTGGAGTGGCTCATGTCACCATGCTTGCCATCAAAAATAGCCATGACTTTGTCATTTTTCTTATGACACATTAGGCAGGTGTCAGCACCTTTTGAAGAATATTGACCCGCGGTGAATTTTTGTTCTAATAGCTTTTCAAGTTGCTCACTGCTCTGGGCCTTTTCTGCTATTACTGAGGGAGATAATAAAAGTAATGCACTCGCTCCTATTATCCAGCGTTTTATTTTATGCCATCTCATATTAGCTGCCTTTTATTTAATTTTTGTACGGTTGGGATTATTAATTCCTGTAAATGTTACCTTCGAGGCGGCGCTTAATTAAGGTATGTGAAAGGCTTGTTTTAAAAACTGGAGTTAGCACATAAAACGAAGGGTTATATAGAGTTTGTCACAGTAAAGAGTAACTGATTCTCAATTGAGTGGTATTGTTTTCCTTTAAATACAGTCTAATGCGTTTCAGATTTGAATGGGGTGTATTTGGGGTTAAAAGAAGGTTGCAACAATGTTTTTTACGGTTGTGGTTGGCCAGATATTGAAATTGTTCGATGTCACAAAAATAAGAATTACTTATCTTGTTTTTGGTTTTTAAATCTCGAAATTGCGGGTTTAGAAGGTTATAAGTTGAAATTATAATATCGTTTATTAATTAAATGTTTTTAAGTGGAGACTGATATGGGTAAGCATTTTCTGGGGTAAATAAAATAATTGCCATAAATTAACCATCTTAATTAAGATGAGTTAAAATACAGCAAAGCATTGTTGAACGGATTATTGTACTGCTGGCGTTGTGTTATTTGAGGGCTGGCTCGCAAGCACTTGCGCAGTATTAATAAGATTCTGAGTGAGTTCTTTCGCTTTATCCTCGGGGAATTTGGTCGCCAATGAGGCTTGCAGTTTTTCCTGCAGGTTTGCTAATAGGGTTTGCTTATCGATATCGGCGGCTGTCTGTTTGAGGTTCGTGACTCCGCTGGCGAGGGCCTGCAGCTCTGGGAACAATTGCGCGTTCTTTAACGGGGCTAAAAGTGCTAAGTCCTTTAAATTTGCGTCGTCGACTTTATTGTCTAAGGTGAGGAGCAGATTATCGACCTTGTCGAAGGTTTGTTCGCTGCGACTAATTAAAGGCGCGATGGCGGCGTCTTCTATGAGTCCGGTGAATTTATCGACGGTGGCGTATAACAATCCCGCGACGATGATCAGCGGCAGCATGATCCCCGTGAATAATCCCACCCAAAAGTTGTTAAGCCCAGCGGCGAAGTTTTTCATCTTAGTCCCTTATTCCCGTTAAACGCTTAAGTTACGCTATGCGCTTTGTCGATGGCTGACAAGCGGTTACTGCTAAAACTGCGTGCTCAGCGATAAAACGAGGCGCATATCCGATGCGCGATAAATCACGGATTAGAAGCTGCGCTTCACTAAGAATCGCCATTCCCAACTGTTGACCGAATCACCACCCGTGTAGGGCACTGATAGGTCAATATGGGCGACGTTGCCGTAACTGGAGCGTGAGGAATAAATCCGCGCGCCAATACCTATACTGGCAAGCGGGCCACTCACTTCGTTATTGGCCGCTAACGGACCGCCCGAGGCTTGGCCGACATCGGCAAATACCGCCCAACCGAGTTCGGCCAATTGGTATAGGTTGATATTGGGATAATTACGGATTTCGGCGGTGAGTAACCATTGGTTATCGCCCTGTTGATATTCGTTGGGATAACCGCGTACCCCGGTTTCATCGCCAAGCCCTTCGGTGAGATCAAGGTAAGTATTATTTGATACACTCGCCCACGCCTTGCCATAGGCTATCCATTTAGGATTGATTTGATAGAAGTACTCGGCCTGAACATTGGCTTGATAGGTATCTTTTTGGGTGGTGCCTAAGGTGCTGGTGGCGCCCATTTCGAGTAACCATAAATGCTCATCAAACTTATATCCACGGGTGGTTTGCCATTTGAAGTGGTAGCCCACTGGGTTATTGTCGCCTATATCATTGGTCTCGATACCCAATTGAATATAGTGGTGCCAACCTAAGTTAAAGTCTTCGTTATTACGAATAAGGTGCACGTTATTGAGTACCTGAAAGTCATCCTGAATAAACTCATAGGCGACCCAGGGATACATAAAGTCTCTGTCCTGGGGTAACTCGGAAGTGGGGTACACCTCTGAATTGGCAAACTCGTGCTTATCTTGGGTAAAACCAGTGATAAAGCGCGATAAGTGTTCGTTATTCTTATTGATTAGCCAGCCATATTGCAGATTGAGATAGTCGACAGTGTGCTCAAACTCGTTCACCTCTTGGCCGTTTTGCCGCAAGATATCGGTGCGGCTATCATCTAAAAACTCCGCCGAGTACATGGTCTCAGTATTCAATGAATAGAAGGGCTTACTGACATACACATGCTTAGCTTGGCCGTCGCTATTATCGTAAAACTCGGCGGCAACAATACCGTGGTCGATGATGCTAATGGGCGCCTCGAAGGCGAACTTATAGCCAGTACGGGATTCATCGGATTGATATTTTAAGCGGGTGCGTATGCCTGTTCCGAAGAGGTTGTCTTCTTTCACACCAAAGGAGTAGCGGGTGTCACCGCCTGAGCTACTAAAGCTGGCCGTGGGGAGCAGTGACCAGTTATCCCAGGTTTCGATAACAATCGACTCATCATCGGGATGGGCATCTGCCTCAGGGTCTTTCTCGCTGACATAGACTTTTGCATCGCGGATATAGGGTTCGGCACGCAGCAAACGTTGGGATTCGTCGAGGTCTTTTTGGGTAACAGTATCGTTTTCACCAAAGGTCAGCCTATCCTTAACCACATATTCCTTAGTGTTGATATGCAGATAGTTTGCCCAGCGGTGGATGAAAAATGTATCGGGATCGGATTCATCGAAAATCGGGTTGCTCACCACGACAATCTTACTCACCTTTTTCGGGGCCTCGGCGGTTGCAGTTTTGGGCACGACCTCATCCGCTCTGGCTAGGCTGACTAGACCACAGAGGCAACAAGGTAGAATCGATGCATACAGGGTAAACTTCTGCATAAAACCACTCCCGTAAACTGGATGGCGACAGCTTAAGATTCTGCTGTGCTTCACAATTTAATAACACACGGGAAGTGGCGATTAGTCAAGGAAACATTTTAATAAGATTATGATTTTACTTAAGGTTACTTTAAGAATCGGGCTGGAGTTGGCGCCAGCCCTGAGAGAGGGGATGTTACAGCGTACGTCTTGGTGGTACCACGACGTTGGCAAAAATCAGTCCGGCGATAAGCGACATAAAGATCAAAAAGATCTGCGATCCAATATGGGATTGGTTAAGCATAGTTTCGCCGGAGATCAGTGCGTTCAGCCCTATGTAGGTTTTACTGCCTGGCACTAAAATCACAATACCTTGCAGCAATGCAATCGAGGCGGGCGCCTTCATCCAACGGGCGAAGAGATTGGAATACACCCCTACCGCCAAGGCGCCGAAGAAGATCCCCACAGAATCCCCAAAAAAGTGCCCGCCTAACATGGCGGAGAAGAATGCCACTATCCCCGCCAATACGCCCCAGGGCGAATCTTGCATCCGCGCCTTAAAGATAAACACCAGCGCCATCGACAGGATAGGCACCGCCGACCAAATCGCCCAGCGGGGCAAGCCTTCTGGCTCGATATGAATGGCTTCACCGAAGAAGGCTTTACCTATCGCCATCCCTAGCACTGCACCAAAGTACAGCTTAAACAACAGCATACTGGCATCCATAATCCGCGCGGTGCCCGAGATCAGGTCGCGTGCCGCCAGTTCCGCCAGCCCTAAGGTTAGGGCTAAGCCGGGAATAAAGATGATGATTGAGGAGAGGATCACCACGGGAATATTAATATTGGGATCGATGCGGGCAATGGCGCAGGCGGCAATGGCGCAAACAATCGTCGCGAATGGCTCTAACACTTCTGCCATGCGCGTCGAGCGCTCGGCGCGGTACACAAAGCCATAGACCAGCAAGCCTAACAAGCCCGACCAAAAGACATCGTTCCAACCCGTGCCCATCAACATGGCAAAGGCGGCCGCCGAGGTGCCAAAGGAGAAACAGGTTAATGCTGGGCCATAGGGGTTGGGTTTGTTGGCGATTTCTTCTAGCCTGTCTAAGGCTTCGGTGAGCGTGCGTTTACCCGAAGTGAGCTCATCCACCAGTTCATCGGTGCGAGCGAGGGAGCCTAAATCCAATTCGCCGGGTTTAACCCGCGCAACATGGTTATATTCTTGATCGGTATCGTGTTGTAATACAAAGGTCATGGAGGTCGGTGAGATTAAAAAATAACCTTCGATTCCGAGCGTCCGTGAGACGGTTTGCAAATGGGTTTCAAGACGGTAAGCGGGTGTGCCAAACTTATGTAAAGCCTTGCCTAGCTTAATGATAAATTTACGCTTTTCGAGAAACTGTTCGTTATCCAATCGGGCTATTCACTGTATAAAAAGTTGTAAGAGATCACGCGCGCATATTAACCTATCTTGTCGCTAAAAGGTTAATGGCTTTTAAGCTTAATACAAATAAATTGCTGAATTTTTGCGGCGGATGCCGTGGTGATGTTAATTAAAAGGGAATCGCTATGCCGTTGATGGTAACAGGGTTTTACGCCAGCTTGACTGGGTTGTTGATAATAGCGCTGGCTTATCGAGTGGTGAAATTAAGACGAAGCCAAAAAATCGGACTCGGCGATGGCGGCAACAATGCCTTGACGCTGGCGGGCAGGGTGCATGCGAATCTGATTGAGAATGCGCCCATCGTATTGATTTTAATGCTGGTGGCCGAGGCGGGTGGCTTGGCGCATTTCTATTTACATTGTTTCGGTACCGTGTGGATTGTGGCGCGCTTGCTCCATGCAATAGGGTTAACTCAGGGGAAAGGCGGTTATCATTTCGGCCGTTTTTGGGGCGTGTTGCTCACTTGGCTAGTGACTATCAGCCTAGCCTTGGTCAACTTAGTGCATTTTGCCCAAAGTCTGTAATTGCTGAGATAGGGTAATGGCCGTCTAGGCCATATCCCTAGCCACTTTAGGGGTATTGAGCACATTGGTGCAAATACCCCGAAAAACACCTCGGCTGCTGTTTTTTTAATCGCACTTATCCCTGTTTGCCTGCTATACTCCGCGTCCCTAAATCGGTGCGGCCCGTTTTTGCCTGCACCTTTGTTTGACATTACGCTTTTGGGTCAAAATCGATGCAAGTTGAATCCACACTGTTTAGCCATCCCAAGTATTGGGCCGAGTGCTTTGGCACAGCGCCTTTTTTACCTATGTCTCGCAAGGAGATGGAGAAATTAGGCTGGGACAGCTGTGACATTATTATTGTCACTGGTGACGCCTATGTGGATCATCCAAGCTTTGGCATGGCGGTCATTGGCCGGATGTTAGAAGCCCAAGGCTACCGCGTTGGGATTATTTCTCAGCCCGATTGGTCGAGCAAAGATGCCTTTATGCAGCTTGGTCGCCCGAATCTGTTTTTTGGTGTCACCGCTGGCAACATGGATTCGATGATCAACCGTTACACCGCCGATCGTCGCATTCGTAGCGATGATGCCTATACTCCTGGCGATGTGGGTGGTAAGCGCCCCGACCGTGCCGTGACCGTTTATACCCAACGTTGTAAAGAAGCCTTTAAAGATGTGCCAGTGATCATTGGCGGCATCGAGGCGAGTCTGCGCCGTATTGCGCACTACGATTATTGGTCAGACAAAGTCCGTCGCAGCGTGATTTTCGATGCTAAGGCCGACATCTTGATGTACGGCAACGCTGAGCGTCCGCTGGTTGAAGTGGCGCGTCGTTTAGCCGCAGGTGAAGCGATTGCGGATATCCAGGATGTGCGCGGCACAGCGGTTATCCGTAAAGAGCCTATGCCCGAGTGGCGTGGTATGGATTCGCGCAAGATCGACCAACTGCATAAGATCGATCCTATCCCGAACCCCTATGGCGCCGACGATGTGGGCTGCGCCAACTTATCTGGCCCATCGGATGTTAAAATTTTCGATAACGATGCGCCGAAACCCATCAGTGTGCAGCCTGCACGCCCTAAGCCTTGGGATAAAACCTATGTGCTGTTGCCTGCCTTTGAAAAGGTCTCTGAGGACAAATATTTATACGCCCATGCCTCGCGGATTTTGCACCAAGAGCAAAACCCGGGGTGCGCGCGAGCGCTGTTCCAGCCCCTCGGTGACCGTGGCGTGTGGGTGAACCCGCCTGCTTGGCCGCTCAATACCGACGAGATGGATGCCGTGTTCGATTTACCCTATAAAAGGGTGCCGCATCCTGCCTACGGTAAGGACAAAATCCCCGCCTATGACATGATCAAGACGTCAATCAACATCATGCGTGGTTGCTTCGGCGGCTGTTCATTCTGCTCGATTACCGAGCACGAAGGCCGAATTATCCAGAGCCGTTCGCAAGAATCGATTATTAAAGAAATCAAAGATATTCAGGATAAGGTTCCCGGTTTTACTGGGGTGATTTCTGACTTAGGCGGCCCAACTGCCAACATGTATCGCCTCGGCTGTACCAGTGAGAAAGCGGAGAAAACCTGTCGCCGTTTATCCTGTGTGTATCCATCGATTTGCGGCCATTTAGGCACAGATCATAAACATACTATCGACTTGTACCGCGCCGCTCGCGCCGTGCCCGGCATTAAGAAAATTTTGATTGCTTCGGGTGTGCGTTACGACTTAGCGATTGAAGATCCGGCCTATGTTAAAGAGTTGGTCCAGCACCATGTGGGCGGCTATTTAAAAATCGCCCCTGAGCATACCGAAGAAGGGCCGCTCAGCAAGATGATGAAACCCGGCATGGGCGCCTACGATAAGTTTAAAGAGCTGTTCGACAAGTATTCTAAGGAAGCGGGTAAAGAACAGTTCTTGATCCCTTATTTTATTTCGGCGCATCCGGGCACGACCGACGAGGATATGCTCAACCTTGCGCTCTGGTTGAAGGAGCGTAAGTTTAAGCTCGACCAAGTACAAAATTTCTATCCATCGCCAATGGCGAATGCGACGACCATTTATCACACTGAGTTGAACTCGCTGAAAAACGTGAAGCACAGCAGTGAAGTGGTGCCAGTGCCGAAGAAGGGCCGCCAACGCCGCCTGCATAAGGCGCTGCTGCGTTACCACGACCCAGCGGGTTGGCCTATCATCCGCGAAGGTTTGATTGCCATGGGACGCGAAGATTTGATTGGTAACAGTCCGAATCACCTCGTTCCACCTGAGGGGCGCAACGAACGTGGTCCGAAATGGATGAAGGATGCTAACCAAGGGCAAAAAGCGCTGACGCGTTTCTCGGGTAATCAGTTCGATGAGCGTAAGGGCAAAGGCGATGCCAAGGGCAAACCGAGCGCAAGCAAGCCTAAGGGGCCCAAGTCTGGGGCGAATGCAACGCAAAGTCCGCAGCCTAAGAGCAGCCGTCCGGGGGCTAAGGCACCTTTTGGTCAGTCTGGCTTTAAGGGAAAATCTGAGCAGGGTAAGGCTGGGCACCAAGGCCGCGGAAACAAAGCCTCTTCAGGCCGTCAGCACGCTAAGTAACGGCGAAAAAAAGCCACTCCAGTAAACCTATTTGGAGTGGCGCAGAGATGATGGTAAACCAGCGGTACCATCCAATGAGTGTGTGGCGAGCGTTTGTAGACGGAACGTGCGCCGCACCTCAGTCTCAAATGGGCCCACGGATATGAGGAACGTGAGCCACTATCCCTCAATGTACGGGAGAGCCTGATGAAGACTTTCCATTCCTAAAAGAAGTAGTTAATCCCTACCGCAAAGCCATTATCTTCCTGCGCTTCGAGTGCTGGATCATCCATATCACTGAAATCTAACTTCATTTCGGCAAACATCACAGTGTCATTACTGTAACGGTAGTGCAGGCCAAGCATGGCGAATTGGCGGGTCCATTTGCCTTGGATGGGCGTGCTGGCATCTGTATCTAAGTCCAAATAGCTGAGGACAATCATAGGCACAAAGCCATTATCGAATTGGTAGGCCGTCATCAGCTCGGCACCAGTGGCATCGTAGAGATCGCCGCCGACCAGCTCATTGTTCTTACTCTGATGGGCGTTAAAGCCGACGTAGAGACCACTTGCTTCGCGGTTATCGGCATAGTGGTAATAGTCACCATACATGGCGCCGATACCGACGATTTCGTTGGTTTCATCGACTTGGGTATTACCTAGGTGGCCTTCAAAGTCGCCACGGTTAAAGCCAGCGAGAAGTTTAAATTTGTCGGTGAGTGAGTAGGTCAAGCTGGCACCGTAACTGCTGTCGAAATCGAGTTCAGAGTTAGCCATTGCGCTGCCATCATCGTTTTTTAAGGTGACGTTACCGTTGGTTTTGGCGGCGTATTGCAGGGCGATTTGCACTGGGCCAAAGTTATTACGGTAGATAAACGCGGAGTCGGCGCGGCCTGTTCCGGTTAAGCCGCCATCGCTAAAGGCGTAGGCGCCGACGCTATATCCGGCGAAGACGTTCGGTAAATCCGTGGTGCCTGCGACATCATAGTAAGCGCCCCATTGCTTACCAAAGCTGAGGCTACCCCATTCATCGTGCGACATACCGACATAACCTAAACGGTTATAGAGGAAGTCTTCGGTTTTTTCGGCGGCGAGTTTGCCACCTTGCATCACTAAACTGTCATCGCTGGACACCATGTTGATGCCCCATTCCGTGGTGGCAAAGGCGGTCCAGCCATTTCTCTCGCTGCGTTCAAAGCTAAATCGTACTCGGGAGGAGTCGTCAATGACTGAGGTATCGTGGCTGTCGTTGAGTGCCGCGAAGCCTAACCAACCACTTAAATCTAATGAGTTTTTTTGATCGTTATAGAGTTCAACCGCTTGGCTGCTGGTGGCGGCCAACAGCATAGGTAGCATTAACGCGATGCATGTTTTTTTCATAGTTCCACCGAAATTAGGCAAGTTTTGTCTGGGGACCTTAGGCACTGTGGCTTAAGGTCCCTGAAGACGGATTGGTTTTATGTTTCTTATCTAGTAATGGGTGAGAATCGCAGGGGAGACGTGCTCACGCTGCTTTGATCTCAGCTGTTGGTGTTTTATTGGAAATCACCCCGTAGATGGTCCAACCGAAGAAGGTCGCGATAGCGCCTAACATCACTGCGGTTTCACCAGAGCTATAGAGGGCGTAGAAGCTATACAGGGCGCCGATAACAGCAATCACGTTGGCGACACGGGCCTTGTTCGCCGGTACTTTGAGTTGTTTTTGCATCACGCCTAGGGCTGCCATTGACAGGATGTAAGGCACAATGTTAGTCACTACGGCGAGGTTAACTAGGGCTTCAAACTGTTTGCTCAGTGATGGACTAATGGTCATCAGAGACAGCAGGGTTTGAATCGAAACGATGATGGTCATACCCCAAATAGGTGCATCGGCTTTGCTGACCTTAGAGAACACTTTAGGGAAGAAACCTTCATCGGCAGAGGCTTTAAACACTTGTGCGATGGTGAACTGCCAACCCAGCAGTGAACCAGTACAGGAGATAATGGCGCAGGCCATCACTATTTTACCGACCACAGGGTTAAACATTTGCGCAAAGGCGAGACCGAAAGGTGCGTTTGAGTTAGCAAGCTCGGCGTTAGGTACAATACCGGCAATCACGTTGGTTGAAACGATATAGATAAGCGCTGCCCCTAAGGTACCGCCCATTACGGCGATAGGAACGTTTTTCTCTGGGTTATCAACTGTCTCTGAGTTAGCACAAGCCGATTCTAAGCCAAGGAATGCCCATAAAGTCATCGCGATTGAACCGCCTAAGGCTTTAAAGAAAGGCAGTTCATGTGGGTTCCAAGCACCTTTGTAGAGGTCGATGTCGAACCAGAACCAACCGATTAACGACACGCCAATTACTGGCAGAATAATCCCCCACACGGTAACGCTACTCACGCGACCCGTAATGCGGGCGCCACCAAAGTTAGCCACGGTTGCTAACCAAAGTACGCCAATGGTAGCAAGACAGATAGCCATTGGGCTTAAGTTCACTTCGAGTAGCACCGCAGCATAACCCACGGCAGAGATAGCGATGGCGACGTTAGCGATTAATAGCGATACCGCATAGGTGTAGTTCGCCATAAAGTTACCGCTGCGGCCGAAGGCATATTCGGCGTAACCGCCCATACCACCGGATTTTTTACTGAACATACCGCATTTGGCAAAAGCATAGGCAAGGGCCGTAGAACCCGCCGCCGTGACTAACCATGAAAGGATAGAAATTGTACCGACTTGGGCTAATTGGGTAGGCAACATGATAATACCTGAACCCATCATATTGACTATGGTGATAATAGTTAATTGGACGACACCAATTTTATTTGCTGATTTACTCATAATAATGACCTAATAATGTTATTCATTATAGAAGTTTGAAATTGACTGCAGAGCGGGGTTAATTAACTCTGCAGTCGGGTTTCAATTATTTATTTAATACATAACCTAGGGCTTTGATTTTTCCGTCTGGGGTGTTTTCGAGGTAAACACCTTGTAATTCAGGGGAGAATCCGGGTAATAAGTTGATGCCTTCTTCAAGGGCTAAGAAATAACGTTGTACCGCGCCGCCCCATATTTCACCTGGGACCACACATAACACCCCTGGTGGGTAAGGCAATGCACCTTCTGCGGCAATGCGTCCCTCAATTTGTGACAGTGGCACTAACTCCACTTTGCCACGGATAAACTCGAGGTTGGCTTCCTGTGGGTCCATCACTTTGGTTGGGAAATGCGCTTGGCGGAACATTTCTTTTTGCAGTTGTTTTACGTCATGGCTGACATAAAGGTTATGCATTTCTTGGCACAATTGACGGATGGTATAGTCTTTATAACGGGCTTTATTGGCGTTATAGACGTTAGGTAATACTTCAGATAATGGTGCATCTTCGTCGACTAATTTTTCGAAGCGAGATATTTGCGACACTAAGTGCTGCATCTTTGCCATATCTTCCGCAGGCGTCATCAGGAATAAAATCGAATTTAAGTCGCACTTCTCGGGAATAATATTATTTTCACGTAAGAAGTTAGCCAAAATAGTCGCTGGAATACCAAACTCAGTATATTTACCGGTTTCGGCATCGATACCTGGCGTGGTTAATAGGAACTTACAAGGGTCAACGAAATATTGGCCTTTTTCGTAACCGTCGAAGGAGTGCCATTTTTGTCCTGGCTCAAACTCGAAGAAGCGTAAATCATCGGCCATTTGTTCGGTTTGATAATCCTGCCATGGGCGTCCCTCGATCATACTAGGGATAAATGGCTTGATATATTTACATTTTTTGAGCAGTAACTTGCGAGCTTCGATACCGGCTTTGACCGCTTCACGCCACAGATAACGGCCGCTGGCGCCTTCGTGCATCTTAGCGTTCACATCCAATGCGGCAAACAGCGGATAGAAGGGGCTGGTAGAGGCATGCATCATAAAGGCGTTGTTGAAGCGTTTATGGTTGCAATATCTGGCTTGGCCTTTGATATGTGAGTCTTTTTTGTGAATTTGCGAGGTTTGTGAGAAGCCAGCCTGCTGTTTATGCACTGACTGAGTCACGATAATACCGGGATCTTCAGGTGTCAGTTCGAGCAGCAGAGGCGAGCAGTCATTCATCATAGGAATAAACTGCTCATAACCAACCCAAGCTGAGTCAAACAGGATGTAATCACATAGATGACCAATACGATCAACGACTTGGCGAGCGTTGTAGATAGTGCCGTCGTAGGTGCCCAGCTGGATAATCGCTAAGCGGAATGGACGTTGTTCATCGGCACGCTCAGGCGCAACGGTGCGGATTTGTTCCCTTAAATAAGACTCTTGGAAACAGTGGGCATCGATGCCACCAATAAAGCCGAAGGGGTTACGGGCGGTTTCTAAATAAATCGGTGTTGCACCGGCTTGTATTAACGCGCCATGGTGGTTGGATTTATGGTTGTTACGGTCGAATAATACCAGGTCGCCCTTCGCCAGCAGTGCGTTGGTCGCCACTTTGTTTGAAGAAGAAGTGCCGTTGAGCACAAAGTAGGTTTTATCGGCGTTAAAGACCTTGGCCGCGTATTTTTGTGCATCCAACGGCGCACCTTCGTGGATTAACAGATCGCCGAGTTTAACGTCGGCATTACACATATCTGAGCGGAAAATGGTTTCGCCAAAGAAATCGAAAAATTGGCGACCCACAGGATGTTTACGGAAGAATTGACCACCCTGATGGCCTGGGCAGGCGAAGGTGGAGTTGCCCATTTCCACGTATTTTTTCAGTGTGCCAAAGAACGGCGGTAATAGGGCTTGCTCATATTTTTGGACGGCGGTTTCGACCTGTTTGCCATAGAAATCGGTATTGCTACCGCAGAGCTCAAATACCCCAGTAATAGAAGAGCAAATATCATCTGGGAAGGTTTCTTCACAACAAACGGATACGAAAATAGGCAGTTTTAATCCGGTATTTTTAATTTTTTCAACAATACCATTTCTAACATCATCAACAGAGACTACAGCCGCGCCCACATCGCAAAAATCTGTGGTTAATACATTGACGACTTCTCTGTCTATTTCAAAACATGATCTAACAGATAAGCTGGCGGCAACTTTTAATGATTTCATCGTTAATTTCCCTTTTACTTTAAAAAGTTTTGGATACAACTTGGCCTATACCTAATTAAAAAATATTAATGGCATTAAATTAGATATGGCTATTCCGTGTGCAGATATGATGAGGCTATAAATCATCCAAGAATAAAATAGAGATATTTATTCCGAGAGAATTATTTGGCCGCAGCTTGACTGCACTGACTAAAGAATGCTTTGATTTAGATGCGAGATAATAAACCTGCAAAAACAGTACGATAAGTGTATGCGCTTACAAGGGCAATACCACTTTAGACCTGTTAATTGGCCTACTACCTACGCGAAGATTAGCGAAGGAAGATGTATGAATGGTCGAAATAGTCGCGTTGGCTAGGCATCATGATATGTCTAGTGCGCCGGATATGTGCCATGATTTTTGATTTCCTCTTCATATACAACTCCACTATGAGATTAGAGAAAATGATTGATACGTTTTATTACGGTATGGAGTTTATCTATGTGTTATCAATAAAAATATGATCTGTGTCTTATTTTTAATTAACTGTAATTATTTATTTTACTATTTCCTATCTATTTAAATACAGTCAATCATCCTTAAGTATCATTATCTAAATAACGAAAGTAAATATTGTCAAATTAATTTAAAAATCAAAAACTGCATAAATTAATAAAGGGTAAATATCTAATTTCGCTCTAATCACTGTATTAATTCATTTGGTGTTTTATAAGGTACGGCATATTTGAATAAAAATGCAGATAAAGTCTTTACAAAATCACTTGAGTGCTTGAAGATGACAAAAAGTCGACACTTTTTCTCAATTTTGAGCATTTAGGGAAGAAACTTGGCGTTTTGAGGCAGGTTTGTCACTTAAGACTGACGTAAATTAATCCTGTTACCTAAAGGAGATAAAGATGATGCATTTACATAAGTGGATAGTCGGAGTTGGCTTATTAACGGCGGCATTCAGCTCGGCGCAGGCCATGACCTTATCGAGTAAAGATATTGGCGAAGGTCAGCAATTATCGAATCAATTTGTTTTTAATGGGTTTGGCTGTAATGGCGAGAATCTTTCTCCCGAACTCACTTGGAGCGACGCGCCAAAGGGCACAAAAGCCTATGCGGTGACAGCCTATGATCCCGATGCGCCTACAGGCAGTGGTTGGTGGCACTGGGCCGTTTACAATATTAACGGCGATCAACAACAGCTAGCCCAAGGTGCGGGCTCTAAAGCCAATGCCTTACCTAAAGGAGCGATTGCGCTAAAGAATGACTTTGGCACCACAGACTTTGGTGGCGCTTGCCCGCCGCAGGGGCATGGCATGCACAGATATATATTTACTGTGTGGGCGCTGGCCTCGCCATTAGAGTTACCTAAAGAGGCATCTCCTGCGCTATTAGGCTTTATGCTTAATGCACAGGCCCTAGGTAGCGCTAAGCTGACCGCTGTGTATCAGCGTTAATAGTGCAGGGCTGATGCATGATCCGCATGTTTGAATACGACTCTAAACTGGCGCAGTCACTTTCGCGGGTACCTGTGCATCAGCCCTCGATTATCCGTGTGATCCAAGGGGAGAAATCGCTGCTCTGGCAAGATGATGCCCTCGCCGTGAATGCCGAGCAGCTATTATTGTTACCCGCCGGATGCCATATCAGCTTCGTCAATCGACCGATGAGCGGACGCTATCGAGCGGTGCAACTCATCTTGCCCTATGAGTTGCCCTCGGGCGTTATGCTGGCGGCGACCGACAGGGTGATACCTAAACCCACGCAAACGATTTCACGCTCGGTCGATTTTGCCTGGAATGCGCTATTGCACAGCCTGACCTTGGCGCTACCCATGTCGGTGCAGATGCATTATTTAGCCGCCTTGCTGCTCAGTCTGCCGCAGCAAGCGAGCGTCAATTGGCTTTACAGTCATAAACCTGCGAATGTGAGCCAAGCTGTGCTGGGCTTATTGGGACAACATCCTTCAGCCCAATGGCAGCAAGAGGAAATCGCCGATAAGTTGCATATGAGCAGTGCCAGTTTAAGACGTAAACTGGCGCAGGAAGACACTAGCTTTAGGCAATTGCTCGCCGAAGTGCGTTTGTGTCAGGGCCTAACACTATTGCAAAACTCTACGGATTCCGTGCTGCAAATCGCCTTGGCCTGCGGCTATTTGTCGGCAGAAAAATTCTCGGCACGCTTTAAACAGGCCTTTGGCCTGACACCCGCCGCGTATCGCCGTACACTGTGAGCAACGTTAATCGTCATTACAAGGAGTCGACATGGCAGAAGAACAATTCACTGAAACTGGTTTTTGGAACAAAATCAAACTGTTTGGTCGCCAAGCCGGGCGTGAAGTGGTTGAGCGTGCCCTGTGGCTTTATTATGCGGCGCAAAAGCCCAATACGCCTAAGCGGGCTAAGTCGTTGATTTTTGGTGCCTTGGCTTACTTTATCTCGCCCTTGGATGCGATCCCGGATTTGACACCTTTAGTGGGCTTTACCGATGACTTGGGCGCCTTAGCGGCGGCGCTCACTATGGTTATGCTCTATATTGATGATGAGGTGAAATCCCAAGCGGCGGATAAGTTGGCGCAGTGGTTTGGTGATGAGCCCGCTGAGCCTAAGCCTTAGTCGCGAAAATGGCGGCATCTTTTAGGCTAAAAATATGATTTTATTAGTGGTTAATGAATAGGCTTTACCCACGTTTTTTAAGGGTAAAAATATTTTTTGTGAAACGTTTCACTATTGGTTAATTGCGCTATATGCTAGCGCTGTTTTGTGAACCCATTGTGTGTTTAGGCAATTAAATGAAAAATATTATGGCGGTGATCCTGTGGTTTTTAGGAGTCTCTGCCGCCACCCCCGTGTTCGCCGATAAGGCCTCGCCAGAACAACTCGCCCGCCTGTACCTCGATTTTATGGCTCAGACCAGTCGCCAGAGTGAAGCCCTGTGGCCAGGATTTCGTCTCGACGATAAAGTGCATCTCTTTAGCTATGCAGGCAATGTGTGGTTACGCCAACCCGGCGGTGAAATTATCCAAGATAACAGCGTGTTAGAGTCGGTTAACTTGCACTCTGGGTTGTCGATTAACTTTGGTTTCCCGCAATATCAAGGGCAAGCGGGTGTGCTTATCCAGCTCGAGTCGCCGACGATTCAATTCGACAGTACGACTAAAACCGCCGATTTACCTTTTGTGATTTGGGCTGGCAACAGTGTGCACGAGGCGTTTCATTTTTATGCCCAATCCGAGTGGCGAGTGTTAGAGGATGCGCGTCGATATGAAGGCGAGGTTTATCCACTTAACCTAGATGCTCGCTATTACCGTTTACAACTGTTTAATGCCTTGATGGCGGCCTTAAAACAACCCGAGCAGCAGGCGCAGTATTTAGGCTATGCCGCTTACTGGCTACAAGTGTGGCGGCAAACGGCGCCTAACGAAGATAAAGTCAGTTATGTAAATGACTTAGTCGAAGGCAGCGCGCGTTATGTCGAGTTAATCGCGGGTGCGCGTTTCTTAAGTCAAAACCAGTCCTACCTCGGCTATCAGCAAATCCTGTTGCAGTACGTGCAGGATTATTATCAACAACAGCAAATGCTTGGCGGCTGGACCGCCGAGGCCGAGAATATCGGCGCGCTGGCTGGCATATTGCTCGATAGCACTCAAGATGCCTATGTGTGGAAAGAGTCTGTGATGTCGGGCATGTTGCCCGTGGATTTACTGCTGAGTCGAATCAAGCCGATTGCTCCGCCTGTTGCTCAGAATATGGCGCAGAAGAAACGGCTGCAGGACATGCTGGCCTACTATCCGGCCACGGAGCAAAAACTGACCCAGTTACTTAAGGATGTGCAGGACCCGAAAGTACCTTTATTGGTCATGCCGAGTGTGAGTGATAGCAGCAGTTTTATCGACGTGGGCGAGGTGCGTTCTGGGTTTTATGTGGTGCCCTATCAAGAGGAAATGACCCAAGCCTATTTAGGTATGAGTTCACAATTCAGTAACTTAAATGTGAGTGGCAGCCCGTTGTTGGATGTGCCCTTACAGAATTATTGTGAGGGCATTGAAGCCGCAACTCTGTTACCTTTGGGGTTCACCTTTCAGCGCGAAGGTCAGTATTTGGTGTTCAATGAGCCGGAAATCCATGGCACCATCCGGGTTTCTGCAAGTGTTGTTGAGGGAAGAACCCTCTACTGTGCGATGAATTAATATGAGAAAAAATCAGCTCGAATTTACCTACATGCGCGGCATCGCGATTATTTTTATCGTGCTTGGCCACAGTATTTATAACTCTGGGGAAGGGTTTCCGTTATTGCTGGAAAATTTACTCAGGGGTGGCACGGCGTTGTTCGTGTTTATCTCTGGTTATTTTTTCCATCGGATTTTTTACAAAGACTTCGATTACGGCAAGTTTATGAAGAATAAAGTGCAAAACGTACTTTATCCCTTTTTGGTTGTCTCTGCCGTTGGCTTGTTCTTCTTGTGTTTACGTTGGTTTTTCTTGGAACATCAGTCGCTTGATAAGCTACTGTTGAGCGTTTTCTATACCGTGCGTAACGGCTATATCCTGTATCCGCACTGGTATATCCCTTTTATCATGGCGGTGTTTTTATTCTCGCCAGTGTTTTTGTGGTTTATCCGCTGCTCGCAGCAGATGCGTTGGACCCTATTCGTGCTGAGTTGTGTGGTGGCGATTCTGCTCCACCGACCCATAGGTAACGTCAACTTTATCCACTCGGTGGTGTATTTCATGCCTTTCTATTTGATTGGTATTTTATATTCCCAAGATGAACATATTGTGACGCGCTATGGCTCTATTTTCAGTGCGTTAGCGGTGATCTTCCTGATTGTGAGTCTGGTTGAGCAAAGTTACATAGTGCAGCACATTGGTAACTACCATAAGGCGCCGTTTGAATATAACGGTATCGATTGGCAGTTTATCCAAAAGCTGAGTCTGTGTGTGCTAGTGCTTAACTTCTGTGATTGGTTGTCGAAACGCAGCCGCATCCCTTGGTTAGTCGAAACCGCCGAGATGAGCTTTGCGATTTTCTTCATCCACCCGTTATTCGACATGTTGTTTAATACGGTCGCCACTGTGTTGCGTTATCGCTTACCGCCGGGGTCTTGGGTCACCAGTATCCTGTTTTCGGCAGCGATTTTTACCTTCCTGATGGTGGGCAGTATTATCACGGCTCGCTTTATCAAAAAACGTTTAGGCAGCCGTTCACGCCTGTATATCGGTTGGTAACACCTCTAAGCTAAACAGGGGAATTAAGTTTAAATTTATTCCCCTGTGTTAGCGTGTTTTCATCGAATTTTCCATGGAAAACATAATGAAAACTATCACCCTATCACGCCTTGGAATCGTCGGCCTTATGCTGGCGACGCCAGTATTTGCCAATGCGGCAACCGAACCTACACTTGCCATGGTGCAAGAGACTTTCTTCAATCAATTAGCATCCCATTGCGGTAAAGCCTTTGCAGGTAAAGTGGTGTCAACGGACAGCGCCGATGCGGCTTTTCGTGATAAAGCGCTGGTGATGCATGTGCGCGAATGCAGTGACACTGAGCTGAAAATCCCCTTCCATGTGGGTGATGACCACTCCCGTACTTGGGTGATCACGAAAACGGCTCAAGGCTTAAGGTTAAAGCATGATCACCGCCATCAAGACGGAACGGAAGATAAAGTGACTATGTATGGCGGCGATACGGCGAGTGTCGGCAGCAGCCAAAAACAGTCATTCCCTATCGATCAGGCATCGATTGATAACTTTATGCAGAACGGCCTGACCCAGTCAGTCACCAATGTGTGGCATATGGAGGTTACGCCTAGTACCTTCAGCTACCTGCTGACCCGCGAGAATCGTCATTTCCAAGTGGATTTTGATTTGAGCCAACCGCAGCCGTTGCCGCCAGCCCCTTGGGGACATGAGTAAGCGCAATCGAGGATAAAAGAAAACCTCCTAACCCTGTGGGATTGGAGGTTTTTTTATGGGGACGACACGACTAAAGCTTAGTTGCCTCTGGGCTCGAAGGAGAAGGATTGTCCCGCCAGTGCGGCTTCAAACATTAATCCGCCCTTGGCTACCGTGAATACCGCCATACCATTGATATAGGCTGCGGTTGCCGATTGATTCCCACCTGCTTGGCCAGCACCTGCCGAGTTACCTGTGGTGCCCGCTTTGGCGTTGGCGCCCATGTTAATCGCAACGGCCGAGGCTTGGGCATCAAACTCAAAGCTGCCACTGGTAAACTCGTTGTAGGATTTGGCGTCCTTAAAGAAGATGATTTCACTGTAGGCTTGTCCGCCTAACTGAAAGCCGATGGAGAGCTGGGTCAGGCTAGAGTCTCCCATATATTGACCCGCTTGAAAGACGCGACCTTTGCCGTAGGCGGCGCCAATACCAATTCCGCCTTTACCGACAGTGGGGAAGAGGGCATAACCATAGGCGGTATCAAAAAATTTGCGGGTTTCCTTTGCTTGGTGAAAATTATTTAAAGCCTCGGTGTAGCTATCATCGGCTTGAGCCGCGGGTGCCATAAAGCTGGCAATCAGGCAGGTTGATGCGGCGATAAGGGATAAAAATGATTTCATGGCGTTCCTCCTTCATTCTTCGGTTCCATCAGACTACCCTTTGTTTTAACAAATGACAGCCTAAAGCTGCATTTGTGTCAGCTCGGGTTCAGTTTATTCGGTGTGGCATATTGCCAGTTTTGATTACCAAGTGCTGATTTAGTTCTGTGGCTTTGGGGGCGTATCGGTCGATTTTTCTTTGTTATCGGTCGATTCCTGCTGCAGTTGTTGCAGGAATTCAAACTCTTCGGGCGTGAGTATCTCAGAAGATTGAGGCTCTGCCTTTGGCTGTGGGGCCGACATATGTCCCCTGAGATAGGCGGTGCGGGTGATCTGCTTGAGGCCATAAGCCGCCAGCAGGTAAAAGCTTAACAGCAGGCTTAAGCGTGGCAGCGCATGGGATAGGGTCGAGAGTGAATCCCCAAGATAAAAGGGGAGCACTACCACAAATACCCTTAACAACCAGTTAAATAGCATGGCTAAGGTCAGGCCGAACAACCAGCGGAAACGGATCAGTTTTAAGGTTTGCTGCGGTGCATCGTTATTCTGTTGCTGGCGCAGTTTATGCCGTTGGAACAGTCGCCAGAGTGCAACAAAATAGGTTGCTGTCTGGATAAACAGCAGTAGCGGTAAGGCGAGGCTCCAGTGGCTGAAATCGATATCTTGCCGATATTTAAAGAATTCTGCCTCAAACCAAATCGCATTTTTGTGTAGATTCAACCGCACCGCGATATCAATCATGGCCAAGCATAGGGTGAGTAGTGCTGGCCAATAATGCCGCGAAAAGCCAATGGGTGAGGTGTTTTGCTCTAGACTGCGTTTGCAGTAGAGGTAGAGCAACGGCATGAGTAAGAAGTAAATCGGGGTGATCAGGTTAAATAACACATGGATAGGGATAGGCGTGTTATCGCGGTTGAGCATGCCCGTCAGGAAGTACAAGCCGATAAGACTCAAGAAGCCAGCAAGCAGTTTTTGGTTATTGTTTGAGTGGTAGAAGTAGCGAATATAAATAGCTAGCGCGAGGCAATGTAAGCCACCAAATAAGGATAACCACCAATAGGCTTGAGCAAAAAACGTATTAAATTCGTTCATTTTAAGCACCTCGACGCCTTGTTATAACAGGGAATTTCGAGGTGCAAAAGTGTTACTAAAGGTTTTTCTGTGAAATTGCGATGCGTTGATGGCGATTAGATGCCGCCTCGGGTACAGATGCGGGTACTGGCTGACGCTCTGCCAGTAAGTGTTTGATTGCGCGAATGGGATGCGGTAACAGCATTCGTGGGCCAGCGAAAATCATGATCTCTTTGACCTGCGCCTTTTGCGCCGGTTTATAGCAGTGCACTGGGCACTTATTGCAGGTGGGTTTATCTTGTCCGTAGGGGCAACGATCGAGGCGAACGGCGGCATACTCTAGCAGCGCTAAACACTCTTCACACAGGCCGGATGCCGTTTGGCCTTGGTGCTTAGCTTTGCAATAGATCTTCGCCATCGCGCTAATGGTTTCATGCTCGTAGCGCAGTTTACCTGTGAGTAGGGCCGCTGAGTCCATGGGAATACCTTAGTCTGTTACTCGGATAATCCCATCATAAGCAGCGGCGCGGGCTTGTTCAAAATTGAAGTGTCAATTTATGAAGATGCGCACAAAATGAGACTTTAAATATGCATCACCTTATCGGCGGCCAGCGTCCAGCGGGTGAGATCCTGTAAAGTGCCAATTTCGGCACCTTCGAGCAGCATATCGGGGTTAACGCCCCGCGCTTGGGCGCAGGTTTTACAGAGTAAAATCGGGACTTGCTGAGCGCTTAGGATCTCAAACATCTGTTGTAGATTGTAACTGAGGTCTGGAGTCGTTTGATGCTTAAGGGCGCCAAACACCGCATCTGACATTAAAAAGATTTTTAAATCAACTTGTTGCTCGGTTTGGTCCTTCAGCGCCAACGCGATACGTAGGCTATTGAAGAGCTTTTCAGTGCCATAGGGGCTGGCGTGGGCAACGATCAGAATGTTTTGCATTAGGCTTTCCTTAATTTTTGCAAATGGTCATAAACCCTTACAGTCTAGCCGAATTGCGCCTATCGATTTGCGTGCAAGATCGGATAAAACGGCATAAATACTTGATTTACACAGACACTATGGACTTTAATAGCGGTTAATCTCTGCTCAACTTTTGGACAGGATCCCTTGTCAGCTTCAGGTTATTGAGTCGCCCTGGCAAGCCAACTGCAATCGCTTCTGATGGGAAGCAGCCATTAAAGGTGAAGAAGAATGAAGGTCGTTGTCGTTTTTATACTGATCGCTATCGGAGTGTTTTTATTTCGTCGTGCCCAGCGTTTGGCGAAGGAAGAACAAGAAGCAATGATGGCGAAGAAATCAACCGAAAAGACAAGGGATACAAGCGCTTCGCCCGATGAGGCTGAACCTACGCCTGACATTGCTCCTGCTGCGACGAACGAGTCAGCAGATGCTTCTGAGGCTAAAGCACCCGAAGTTGAATTAATGCCAAGGGACGTTGAGCCGGCGAGTCGGGTCGAGATAAGCGAAGATATTATCGATGTCGAGCTCCCAGCCGCTAGTAATGAAAAGAGTGTGATTATCCTTGCCGATGTCCATTCTGCCGATGCCGATAAAGACTCTACAATCCCTAAGGATGAAGCTCCGGTCACCAAGGCGAGTGAGGCCCAAGAAGAGCCTGTAGTCGTCGACACCCCAGTTAAGGCTAAAGAAAGCGCCGAGAGTTCGCCTGAGGTGGCAAGCACTCACTTGGTAAAAGATGATTCGCTTGCAGAACTTGGTTCTTGGGCAAACGTGACCCTGCAACGTGCGGTAGAAGAATACCAAAGTGCAGAGACGGCATTGGCGCGCTATAACGCGTTACAAAACGTGATTGCCGAGTGCTACAAGCAGCGCAAGTCGGCCGAATATTTAGCCTATGGTGCAGCGCTGCATGAGTTGTATCTTGCATTATTCCACAGTGCGAATGCCGAAAAGCCCAAAGATCTTGAGCTTAAAACCCCTGGTTTTATGCAGCTCGCGACCCTGTTAAATGATACCCAAGACTTTGATAAAGCGATTGCGCTCTGCCAAGAGGCGATCAAACTTGGTTTAACCGATGGCACAGTCACGGGATTTGAAGGACGAATTAGCCGTATCGAGAAGGCGCAGGCGAAAGCGGCGACGGCCTAAGGTCGTTGTCTGCTCGCGATTGTAGGATTCGAGCCTTTGGTACTCAAACGCGATTAACGATGCGCTTGAGATACCCTTAGCCGAAAAGCGGTTATTTAACTGGGTAAAGCCGTGTAGAATCCTGATACTTACCGCGCAAAAGGCGAACTAAGGTTCGCTTTTTTTATGGGCTATTTTTATGAAGTGTGTTGCGAGCTGTTTTAACCGAATCGGCAAAATGAAATTATCCTTGGCCATCTTGTTTGCCTGCCTCAGCCTTGGCTTGAGTGACTGCACTAAAACCCCTGAATGGACGCTATTCTATTATCCTACGGCGACCTCACTGCCAACGACGCCATTACAAACCGATGATATCAATGGTTATTACGACACTCTCGAACAATGCCAACGCAAAGCCCAAGGGTTACAACGCTTAACGGGATCGGGTGTGAGTGGCTTCGAGGCCAGTGGTGCCGGCGTCTATCAATGCGGCCTGCAGTGCGAGTTTAACGACAAGTCCGTGCTCGTGTGTAAGCAGCTCGTTCAATAGGGAAAGCATTGATGAAGTTTAAACAGGATTTTTTTACCCAGTTGCCTGAGTTTTACGCTCAAGTCTATCCGCAGGGGATAAGTAATCCCCATTGGCTGGCGTGGAGCGAGGATGCCGCCAAGCTAATCGACTTACGGCAGCCGACGGATGCCTTATTGCAGGGATTATCGGGTAACGCGGCCGTTGAGGGCGCAAGTTATTATGCGCAGGTGTACAGTGGCCATCAGTTTGGTGGCTATACGCCCAGATTAGGCGATGGCCGCTCGATTATCTTGGGTGAGGCATTAGGCCCCCAAGGCGCTTGGGATGTGGCACTCAAAGGCGGTGGGCCGACGCCCTATTCTCGCCATGGCGATGGCAGAGCCGTGATGCGCTCTGCGGTGCGGGAGTTTCTTGTCTCTGAAGCGCTGCATCATTTAGGCGTGCCGACGACCCGAGCATTGGCAGTGATCGGCTCTGATATGCCCGTCTGGCGTGAGAGCCAAGAAACCGCAGCCATTACCGTGCGTTTGGCGCGCAGCCATATCCGTTTCGGTCATTTCGAATTTTTCTGCCATAGCGAGCGTGGTCAAGCCGATAAGCTCACGCAGTTACTCAACTTTACCTTGAGGCAGCATTATCCGCATTTGAGCTGCGATCTGGCGGGCTATAAAGCCTGGTTTTTGCAGGTGGTACAAGATACCGCTAAGCTCATCGCCCATTGGCAGGCTATCGGCTTTGCCCACGGGGTGATGAATACCGACAATATGTCGATTCTGGGGAACAGTTTCGATTTTGGCCCGTTTGCCTTCCTCGATACCTTCCAAGAAGACTTTATTTGCAATCATTCCGACCCAGAAGGGCGTTACGCCTTTGGTCAGCAGCCCGGCATTGGCCTGTGGAACCTGCAACGTTTAGCGCAGGCGTTGACGCCAGTGATCCCATCCGATGATCTAATTGCCGCCTTGAATCAATATCAACATGCTCTAGTGCAGCATTATTTGATGCTGATGCGCGCTAAGTTGGGATTGACTGAGCGAGTGGATTCGACAGCCGAGCAGGATCAGCAGGACTTAGAACTGATTGGCCGCTTTACCGTGCTGATGGAGAAAAATCAGCTGGATTACAGCAACACGTGGCGCCGCTTCGGTCAGCTTGACCCAAGCTGTGTGCACTCGTCGCTGCGGGATGATTTTATCGATCTCAAGGAGTTTGATGCTTGGTATCAGACCTATCAGGCACGGCTGGGTAAAGTTACCGATGTTGAGGCATGGCAACAGGCGCGTGATAGCGTCAATCCCAAGTACATTCTGCGCAACTATTTGGCTCAAGAGGCCATTATTGCTGTGGAGGAGGGGAATCTTGCGCCGCTAGAGCGTTTGCATCAAGTATTGCGCCAGCCGTTTGCCGAACAAGTTGAGCATGAAGATCTAGCCAAGCGTCCACCCGATTGGGGACAAGGGCTGATTATGTCGTGCAGTAGTTGATGGAAGTAAAGATGAAATTAGAAGCCATTCAATTAGATAGAGCCGCGTTAAGCTTAAGTGTGAGCGGCGATATCGATTTTGACCATTTCGAGGCCTTTGCCGAGCCACTAGCCCATGCCTTAGACTGCCGAGTGCGCGAGCGCCAATGGGGCGCGGATCGCCATCAATGGCTATTGGAGTTTGAGGGCACCTCGCTTTGGCTCAATTATGAGTTTTACGGCAATATCTGTTGGCTGAGTGTGGAACGTGAGGCCGATTTTGAGGTGCTGGAATACCTTGCCACACTTTTAAAGTCCTATGTATGAGAGAGTCGCAATGAGCCAAGATAAGTTAGCCCCATCTCAGGGCGTCGTTGATGATGCGCATTCGGGCGCAGCCTTTGACTTTCAAGCCTTAACGCCGGATTTGATTTTAGATGCGATCGAGAGTCTTGGGGTGTATCCAGAGACAGGCCTACTCGCGCTCAATAGCTACGAAAACCGCGTGTATCAATTTCGCAGCGATGAAGGGCAACGCTATGTGGTGAAGTTTTATCGCCCCGATCGTTGGACCGATGCGCAGATCCAAGAAGAACACGACTATGCCATCGCGCTTGCCGAGCAGGAAATCCCAATGGCGGTGCCCGCATCTGTGCAAGGGCAGACCTTACATCATTTCCTCGGCTTTCGCTTTGCACTGTTTCCCTCCATCGGCGGTCGTCCCTTTGAAGTGGATAATTTAGAGCAGTTGGAATTTGTTGGGCGTTTTATCGGTCGTATACACCAGTACGGCGCGCAGTCGACATTTAAGGCCCGTGAGCCTCTGAATCCTCAGATCTTAGGCGATGAGCCTTTAGCCTGGTTAAAGCAGTCAGATTTAGTGCCAAACACACTGCGCCCC
This sequence comes from Shewanella sp. Shew256, assembly GCF_002196695.1. Lineage (NCBI taxonomy): Bacteria > Pseudomonadati > Pseudomonadota > Gammaproteobacteria > Alteromonadales > Shewanellaceae > Shewanella > Shewanella sp. Shew256. The sequence continues at coordinate 65,371 of NZ_NAJR01000009.1, forward strand.
GCGTTTTTTACCGTAGTAGAGCAAGTGCTGGCGAAGGTGAATCGCATTTGGGTGCAGCAATCCTTTACGCCCATTCGTCTGCATGGGGATTTACACCCGGGGAATATTCTTTGGACACCCGATGGGCCTGGGTTTGTGGATTTAGACGATGCCCGCATGGGACCGGCTATTCAAGATTTATGGATGATGCTGACGGGCGATAGAGCGCAGCAGCAACTGCAACTCGAGGTATTACTCGAGGCCTATGAAGAGTTTTGTGAGTTCGATACTCGGCAGTTGGCGTTGATTGAACCCCTACGCGCATTACGGATGGTGCACTATAACGCTTGGATTGGCAGGCGTTGGCAGGATCCTGCTTTCCCTATGCATTTCCCCTGGTTTGGGGATGAAAAGTATTGGGAGCAGCAGATCTTAGCCTTTAAGGAGCAACTCGCGGCACTCGATGAACCGCCGCTGAGCCTGATCCCCTACTAAATGTGTGAACAGGGTGGAATTACGCGCCTATTAGCCCAAACCGATTGAACTCTCGGCTTGAGTTACACTCAAAAAATGAAATATGTTAGGCTCCAGCTAGTTTTGAAAATTGATTTAAGGAAAATTCATGAAAAAAGCATTACTTATGGTGGCAGCGCTGTTATTGGCTCCATTAACTGTATCGGCAGTTGAGTACAAAGAAGGCGTACACTACACAGTGATTAACGACGGCCCAGCGACAGCTAAGCCTGAAATCACCGAGTTTTTCTCTTTCTATTGCCCACATTGCTTCAACTTCTCTAAAACTGTGGTGCCTAAAATTTTGGCTGAGAAGCCAGAAGGTGTGGCATTTAACCAAGCCCACGTTGACTTTATTGGTAAGGAAATGGGCGTAGAAATGTCACGCGCTTTTGCCGTTGCACACCAATTGAATGTGGACGAGAAAATGGATGCGGCTCTATTTTCTGCCATCCATGAGAAGAAACAACACTTCACTAACCGTGATGACGTGCGCGCCTTGTTCGTGGCTAATGGCGTAGACGGCAAGGCCTTCGATGCGGCCGCTGACTCTTTTATGGTGAAAGCGCAAATGGCGAAGATGAAGCGTGATACTGAAAACGCGAAGATTTCAGGTGTGCCTGCCTTAGTGGTGAATGGCAAGTACCGCGTCGAAACCGGTGCAATCAAGTCTTACGACGAACTGTTAGATATCGCTTACTATTTAGCCAAGAAACAGTAATGATCACCAGATTGCCGCCGTTTTATCATCATTTTGTAATCTAACTGATTGATACTGCGAGCATAAAATTAAAGGAGCCTAGCGCTCCTTTTTTATTGGCTGAAGCTTGAGCTCTTGGTAGTGACAGTTAAACTCGCCGCTTGCGGACTTAGGTGTTTGGCAAAAAAGAGTAAAAAAAAACCGTACTTCCGATAATCGGAAAGTACGGACTTGAGCCAGAGGGCTCATTTTTACCCTGAGTAACCTGGCTAATTTAACGATGCGTCAAAATAATGTCAATAGTCAATTTTTTGACGTTTGTTTATTGTAAGATAAACTGAACTGATTATTTAATTAAATCATTTGGTTAAGCTGTTTGAATTGTAAATCTTGAAAAAAATCTATCAGAGATGAAACTCAATAGGTAATGCTTCTGTCAAACAACTGTAATCAATAACAACAAGAATGCATGTAGGGGGTTGTATGAGAGTTTTCCCTGTATACGCACCGAAGCTTATTGCAAAGCATGCGCGTATTTTTCTCACTGGCGTGATATGGGTTAAAGACTTAGGTCGATTAGAATTTGAAAAGGGGCGTTTTTTATTGCCAAGAAAAAGCCTGCCAAAAGTGAAGCAGGCTATCTTAGAGCTGAACGAACTGATTGAATCGCAGAATCATCAAACTAAAACAGCTTAGATTTCACTGTTGAGCAGGCCAACAAGTCCAGTGACTTTGTCGTTCCAAGAAGCGAGTTCTTGTTGCAGTTGTTGGTTTTGCTCAGATAATTGTTGATTTTGCTCATTCAAGGTCGACGTCTTTTGCTTCTCTTCCTCTAGCTCCATTTTTAGAAGCTCGATAGTTTCGAGTGTAGCCTGGATCTTGGTTTCCAGTTTGGACAGTAATTCAAGGCTCATCTGGAGAGTCCTATAGTTTCTGGATGGGACTGTGATTCTAGCAGTGCCAAGAGCATAAGGAATAGCAGTCTTTTTCGTTTGGTCAAAAAATACCCGATAACTGCGTGCGAATTTAAGTTTTTTTGCATTTGTTACTAACTCGTTAGTATTCTTGGGTTTATTTATTATCGGAAAGGCCTATGTCGCCGAATCTGCTTGCGATACTTCCCCTGTTATTAACCCTAGTGTTAGCCCTTTGGCTGCGGCGTACCTTAGTGGCGCTGGGTGTCGGTATCCTCTCGGGCGCCTTAATCATTGCCCAGTTCGATATAGTGCAAAGCTTGGGCTATCTCTTGGAGATAGGCGCTAAGCAGTTTTACAGCCAAGACGCTTGGCAGTGGTGGCATTTAAACGTGCTGATGGCCATGTTACTGCTGGGCAGCATGACGCAGCTCCTCGCCAGAAGCGGTGCGGTAGAGCAATTTGGTGATTGGCTATATCGACGTATTCGTACGGGACGACAGGCGCGTATTGGTGTGGTGATGTTGGGTTGGCTGGTCTTTATCGACGGTATTTTTAGTTGCCTCGCCGTGGGGCATGTGTGCCAACCTTTGAGCCAGCGTTATGGCATCAGGCAGACGCAGCTGGCCTATTTAGTCGACTCTAATGCGTCGCCGCTCTGTTCACTCTTGCCTTTTTCTAGCTGGGGTCCCTATGTTATGGCGCTGTTGGCGGGACTCAGCTTTTTACCCGTATCTGCCCTTGAAGCCTTTATCGACGTCGCCCTATCCAATTTTTATGCGATAACCACCTTAGGCTTGTCGCTGATTGTGGCTTGGTTTGGGATGGGATTTCGCCCCATCGAGAAGGCGCTATTGGCGGCTGAGCCCGTTGAGCCAAGTTTAACTCCCTCCCAAGGCAATCCTTGGCTGCTTACGATCCCTATGCTGACCTTGCTGGTCGCCTCAGTCGGTTTAACTCTTTGGTCTGGCGAGCAGCAGGTGCCGTCATGGGATATTTCGGCCTGGTTAGCCAAGGCCGATATTGGCGCGGCGATGCGCGATGCTTGTCTGTTATCGACCTTAGTCACTCTAGTGTTGTTGATGCTGTCGGGCCGAAGCATAGGGAAACTGCTGGCGGACTTGGCGCATGGGGTGCGGATGATTGCCTTTGCCATCGCGATTTTACTCTGTACTTGGATGATAGGCGCGGTGATCCAAGATCTGGGCGTGGCGAGCTTGTTGGCGGGTTGGGCTAAATTGTATTTATCCCCGAGTCTGCTGGTGGCGGGGATGTTTCTGCTCTGCGCTATCATGGCCTTTGCCACTGGCTCAAGCTGGGGAACTTTCGCGATTATGATCCCCATCGGCGGGGAAATTGCCCATAACATGGATGCTAGCTTGCTGTTGCCTGTATTGAGTGCTGTGATGGCGGGCTCAGTGTTTGGCGATCATTGCTCGCCGATTTCCGATACTAGCGTGTTGAGCGCGACGAGTTCAGGCTGCTTACCCCATGACCATGTGGTGACTCAACTGCCCTTTGCGTTAATTGGGGCGGGTGCGGCATTAGTGGGATTTCAGTTAGTTAACTTATCGGTTGCAACCCTATTCGTGTGGTGTGGGGTCATAGGTACTGCGCTTGGGTTATTGGCCTTAATGACACGCTTTTATCCACCTTGGGTGAGCGCACGTTCGCAGACAAACTGAGCCTTTCGGGGTAGAATGCCCGCAGAATTAACCATTTGATTTAAGAGATTATCCCTATGAGCATTACCCGTTTAGATGTTGGTACACGTATGAGCAGCATAGTGATCCACCAAGGCACAGTGTACTTATGTGGCCAAGTGGCAAAGGATAAGTATCAAAACATCACCGAACAAACGACGACTATGCTAGAGGAAGTCGACACTCTGTTAGCGCAGGCGGGCAGTTCTCGGGAACGCTTGTTGTCAGCCACTATCTATTTAAAAGATATGAATGACTACGATACCATGAATGCCGTTTGGGATGCTTGGGTGCCACAGGGTCATGCGCCAGCCCGTGCCTGTGTGCAGGCGGCCATTGCCGAGCCTGAATATCTGGTTGAAGTTTCTGTTATTGCAGCGGTCGCTAAGGCGTAACTCGCTATCTTATCTCAGTAAGTAGTAAAGCTAAGTTGAACTTGGCTTTACTCGTCCTCAACCCTTGCAGCCTCAAATGATGCTGCACATCTATCGTGACAAGGTTACGCAACGTGACCTTCAATTAGAGCGCGATCTTTAGTTATAACAATCGCTTCAGTTAGAAATAGCGGGCTAAGTTTGCCGGGATATGTGGGCTGTTTGATGCATACTGCGCCTGCAAGCCTTGGGAAATGGCCTCAATATCCAGCGTTGGTAAACCTTGCTCTATAATGGTCGCGGCCCAAGGTGCGTGAAGCTTGAGTTGGCTATAATCCTCGGTTTCAACAAACCGTGCCAACGAATAACGGCTACCGCCTAATCCGTGCCCCCAACCTTCGCTAACGTCAAAGGGGGAATCGAGCCGCTCGCTATCAAATTCCACCAAGTAGGGTGATTGGCCGTGGTGACCACCAGTCCAATCGCCTAAGTCCAATAACAGAATCATCCTTGCCATTGAGTTATGCTCCTTTGCTACTGGCTGGCAATCATAACACGGCCAAAACTGGCATGGGGACCCGTGGGCGTGATGGCGATAATGCTATCTAGCCGCAGTGTTTGCTGGCCAGCTTGATGTTCGACGACCAGCCATTCGGTCTTATCGGCGTGGGTCTGGGTCGTAATTGCCCGTGCTTGGCATAGGCTGCCGTCCTGCAGCTCAATGTCGAGGCGATAGCCGTGCATACACGCTAGCTCAAGATAGTCGTAGTGGGCACAGGGGATCATTTTATAGTCAGACATCATCTTTCCTCTAGTGTGAATGATTTGGATGTGATTCAAGGTCTTCTTCTCTATTAAGGGAGGAAAAATAATGAAACGCATCCCATTAGCGAGCATCTTGTTCTGGCAGCTGTTGCAACCCGTGTTTGCTCAAACCTTGGCACCTTTTGAAGCGCAGAGTGCCGTGACTCGCCCTTATATTATCGAACTTTATACGTCACAGGGCTGCAGTAGTTGCCCGCCTGCCGAAGCTTGGTTAGCTGAGCAATTTAATAAGACCGACCTATGGCAGAAATATTTTCCGTTAGCCTTCCATGTGACCTATTGGGATTACCTCGGGTGGAAGGATATTTTTGGCCAAAGGGCTTTTAGTGAGCGCCAATATCAGCATTTAAACCAAAAGCATACGCGGCAAGTGTATACACCGCAGTTTGTGATTAATGCTAAGGAATGGCGTGGTTGGTTCTCGGGTGAGTTAAACGGGATATTTGCTATGCCTCAGTCTGAGGTCGGTGTGCTTAAGGTGCGCATCGCCAATCAGCAACTTGAGGCGAGTTTTGCACCGCAGCCCAGTTGGTCGCAGGATAAAGACTTACATCAAGCGCGTTTGCACTTGGCCTTGGTCGGTTCGGGGTTTACGACTGAGATAAAGCGCGGCGAGAATCGCCATAAACAATTACCCCATGATTTTGTGGTGCTGAGTTTGCAATCTTTGCCCGCGACGGCTTTGTTTGCGGGCGCCACAGACCCAGCGCTGCAGTTTACCCAATCCCTCGATGCCATTCCCGCATCAACGCTTAACGCGCCCCGTTTGGCGTGGGTGGTCTGGTTAACGCTAAATGAAGAACCCGCACAAGCCGTGGGCGGCTGGCTTGAGGCGCCGCAGGGCTAAATCCAAAGTCAATAAGGGGAAGTGAATGAGGCGATTTGACCTAACGGCAAGTTGTTAAGACATCTTTTTAACAGCTTATTTTATCGGCTAAGACTTTTAGATTAATCTCACCTATTGACTTTATTCCTGCCGCTACCTAGTCTGCTTGTTCAGTAATCAAGGTGGTATGCGATGGAAATAAAATACGATTTAAAACCTGCGTCCGAACGCCGTACTGAGCAATTCAAGCCCGAAGGAAATGTGGGCTTCGGTAGCCTCAGAACCGATCATATGTTTTTAATGGATTATCGCGATGGTGAATGGCGCGATCCGCGTATTGTGCCCTACGGTCCGTTTGAAATGGCACCGGGTGCGATGGCCCTGCATTATGGTCAGTCAATCTTCGAAGGCGCCAAGGCCTTTATGCATGAAGATGGCGAAATTTACACTTTCCGTATCAACAAAAACGCCGAGCGTATGAATCGCTCTGCGGATATTGTCTGTATTCCTAATATCGATGAGCAGATGCAAATCGATGCGATCAACGCCTTGATCGACGTAGACCGTCTCTGGTTCCCGATGCAAGAAGGTGCCTGTTTATACATTCGCCCCTTTATTTTTGCGACTGAAGACCGTCTGTCTGTGAGTCCAAGCACGCGCTACACCTTCTGCGTGGTGTTAAGCCCAAGTGGTGCTTACTACGCGGCGGGTGTGAATAAAGGCATTCGTCTGCTGATCAGCAAGACTTACCATCGCGCCGTGTCGGGTGGTACTGGTGCCTCTAAAGCGGCGGGTAACTATGCCGCCTCATTGCGTGCCGGTAAGGCTGCCGCGCAGTTTGGGGCTTCGCAGGTGCTGTATTTAGATGCCAACAACCAACAGATTGAAGAAGCTGGCGCCATGAACCACTTCCACATTCTGAAAGACGGCACAGTGATTATTCCAACCTTCACCGATACCATCTTAAAATCCATTACCTCGCAATCCATTATGGAGCTGGGTGAGTTACTCGGCTGCGAAGTGCGCCAAGAGACTGTTATGCTGGATAAGTTTATCGCCGATATCGAGTCCGGTGAGATTATCGAAGCAGGTGGTTTTGGTACGGCCGCCGTAGTGTCTGCTGTCGGTTCCTATATTTTTGAAGATGGTCGAGTGGTGACCGTGGGCAACGGTGAAGTGGGTGAGCATATTCAGCGCATCTACAAGCTCTATACCGATATCCAGAAAGGCCATGTTCAAGGCCCTGATGGTTGGGTGAAACGTGTTGAGCGTGTAGCACCTTAATCGTGAAATGATTCAATGAAATAAGGCTCCTTTAGGGAGCCTTATTTTTTATCTGGTTTTATTTTATCCGTTGTTGCAACAGCGCTAAGCAATCTTGGGCACTGAGCGGTTTACTCAGCAGGAAGCCCTGTACCTGATCGCAACCTTGTAGCGCTAAGAAGTTTAGCTGCTCTTGGGTTTCTACCCCTTCCGCCACCACATTTAACTCTAGGCTGTGGGCGAGGGCGATAATCGCACTGGTAATGGCCGCATCGTCGGGGTCATTGGTAATGTCGCGCACAAACTCACGGTCAATCTTTAAGGTATCGATGGGGAAACGTTTTAGATAACTCAAGCTTGAGTAACCAGTACCGAAATCATCCACTGCGATGGTTAAACCCAACGCCTTGAGTTTAGAGAGGATATTTACCGATTCTTGCGGATTACCCATGATCATCGACTCGGTTAATTCCAGCTCGAGCGCCTTGGCGGGCAGGCCCGATACCGCAAGAGCGACTTCGATGGTCGAGATAATATCGGCCTTCAATTGCCGCGCAGACAGGTTCACTGCCATGCTGATATCGCCAAAACCTAACTCACTCCACTCGGCAAGCTGTTGGCAGGCGTGGTTGATCACCCAATGGCCAATCTGGTTAATAATGCCGGTTTCCTCCGCCAGCGGAATAAATTCGGCGGGCGAGATGGGGCCTAATTCGGAATGGTGCCAACGCAGTAACGCCTCGAGTCCGGTCAGAGAACCTTTGCGCAGGCAGAATTTGGGCTGATACACCAAACTTAACTCGTTGCGAGAAATGGCCTGTTTAAGCCCCGCCTCGAGTTGCACATGGCGTGTTGCCATCTCATTGAGTTTATTAGTGTAAAACTGGAAGTTATTCCGCCCGAGTGCCTTAGCGTGGTACATGGCAGTGTCGGCAAACTTAATCAGCGAATCCACATCTTCTGCATCGTTGGGATAGAGGCTGATACCAATCGAGGTCGAAATGGTTAGGGACTTATCATCGAGTAAGAAGGGGGCCTGAAAGGCCTTGAGCACTTTTTCGGAGATCAGCGTCGCCGCTTTGGTTTTCGCCACGCCTTCTAAAATAATAGTAAATTCATCGCCACCTAAGCGGGCCACAGTGTCCCCTTCGCGAACGGCATTTTGCAGTCTGTGGGCCACGGCTTTGAGGAGTAGATCGCCAATATGGTGCCCCATGGAGTCATTGATATGCTTAAAGCGGTCGAGGTCTAAAAACAGCAGGGCGACGATATTATTCGACCTATGGGCTTGAGATATGGCGTGGTTGAGCCTGTCCTGGAATAAGGTGCGATTCGGCAGTCCAGTCAAGGTGTCGAAACTGGCAAGGAAGCGGAGATCCTCTTCGGCCTTTTTACGCTCTGTGATATCGGTAAACACCGCCACAAAGTGGCTAGTTTCGCCTTTTACATCGATCACTTGGTTGATCTCAAGCCATACCAGAATTGCCTTACGCGCCCTGTTGCGGATCCAAATTTCACCCGCCCAATGTTTATGGCGTAGCAGTTGCTGCTCAATACTGTTGAACAGATCTCGCTGCTGCCGGCTGTAGGCTAAGTGAATTAAATATTTATCACTGATTTGCCGCTCCGAATATCCGGTAATCGCGCTAAAGGCGGGGTTTACCGAGCGGATACGATAGTCTAAACCTGCTACTACAACGGCTTCGTTCATGCTGTTAAGCACTTGGGAGGAGAGCACCAGCTCATTCTCGATCAGCTTGCGGGAGGTGATATTACGGGTGGTGCCCGTCATCCGAATGGGCTGTTCCTGGGTGTTGGTCTCAACCACTTTACCGCGCTCGAGGATCCACAACCAGTTGCCCGGTGAATGCTCGATGCGATATTCCATTTCAAAAAACGGTGTGCGCCCCTGTAAATGGTCGGTCAAGACTTGTTTAAAGCGCTCTCTATCCTCTGGGTGAGCATTGTCGTGCAGCAGCGTGTGGCTGCTCCACTGGGAAACCGGAATATCCGTATGAGTACGATAGACCTGCTGTTCTTGGATATTCCAGTCCCACATGCCATCGCCCGAGGCCCACAGTGCCAGTTTGAGTCGTTCTTCAGAGGCGCGGATGCTGGTTTCAAACTCTTGTTGTTGTTCGCGCTTCTGTTTACGCCACAACACTATCCAGCCTAGTAGACCAAGTGCTAGCAGGACATAGAGTGCATAGGCAATTTGCGAGCGATAGAAGGGCGCTTTAACCGTTAAATCGACCAGCAGCGCATAGCTGCCCTCGCTGTTGTACTCCAAAGAATGGCGAACATGGAGCACATAGTGGCCGGGATTGATATTGGTAAAGGTGATTTCATTCCCCGAGGGCAGATCATGCCATTGGTTATCAAACCCTTCGAGATAATAACTAAAGCGATTTTTCCCCGTGTAACTGAAATCGAGTGAGGTGACCTCAAAGCTGACGAGCTGGTCGTCATAGTTCATCAGGATTTTAGGCGGATGGCTAAGATCGAGGATAGTGTGCCTCTTACCCGCAATTTTATAGGCCGTTAGGGCGACTTTGGCTTCGCTTCTTTGGTCGGGTATCGCCTTAGGATTAAAGCGGTTGATGCCGTTAATGCCACCAAACCAGAGGTCGCCATCGCTGTCTTTGAGTTTGACGCCGCCGTTAAACTCCAACGCCTGCAAACCTTCTTGCTCGTTGAAGTTGATGATTTTGCCATTGCTCGGATTCAACTTGCCGATGCCCGCATTGCTGCTGAACCAAATATGGTGCTCATCGTCTTCGAGCAGGGCGTAAATCGTGTCGCTCGGCAGGCCTTGTTCACGGGTGTAATCCCTAAAAACCATATCCTCGGCTTGAGCCGATAGCCTGCTAATACCGCCGTGGGTCGCGAACCAGACGTCGCCATTGCTTGCGACTAAAACGTCTCGAATCCGATTGTTAATAATGGTGTTTTTATTTTCGGGGTCATGGTAAAAGGCTTGGCCTTGACCCGTTTGCATATCGAGTTTAACTAAACCATTGAGTGAACCAATCCACAGAGTATTGCCATCGGCTCTGAGCATCAGCAGCAGGTTTTGTGTGGGATGAAAATTCTCAATATCTGTGAGTGGGACAGAGGTAAACTCATCCTTTTCAAGCGCCTTTCGATACAAGGCGTGGGAAGTTGCGACCCAAAGTTGGCCCTGAGCATCCAGCTCTAAGCTACGAATATAGTTCGCTTCTGAGGCCGGATCTTGGCTTTGAGTAAGCTTAAGCAGACTAAATTCACCGCTCGGGGTTAAGCGCCCTAAGCCATAATTGCTGGCAAACCAGAGCACGCCTTGTCTGTCTTGGGTGATCGCACGCAGGACAAGATTTAAATGGCGCGTTTCTTTACCGAGCGCCTTAGCAAAAGCCGAAGTGTAATGTTCATATTGTTTAGCATTGAAGGCTAAGCGCTTGAGGCCCGCGCCCTCGGTACCTATCCACAGTGCTTTATCCTGACTACGAAAAATGGTGCGGATATTATTGCTCTGCTGAGGTAATTCGGTTGTATATTCAAACAGATGTTGGAAGTACTGTCGGCGGGTGTTGATCTTATTCAAGCCAGAATAACTTCCCCCGAGCCAGAGATTGCCGAAGGTGTCTTGCAATAAACAGAGGATATTATTGTCGCTGATACTGTTGGGACGCTGCATATCGTATTTATGGTAAGCCGCAACGAAACGCCCCGCCTCACGCTCTAGCTGGATAAGACCCGCTTCGGGACCGACCACCCAAAACTGTCCTTGGGGTGTTTGAATAAAATCCTTGAGGTAAGGAATATCGTCCTCTGCCTGCCAGAGAATACTTCCTTGGTGTGAAACCAAATCGTAATGCCATAGCTGATTGCCCAACGCTAAGGTGATGGCGCGAGTCGAATTCGCTTTAATCTGGTAGGCAGTCAGATCCTGCGGCACATTCAGCCTAGTGATGGCATTTGAACTCAGCGCAAAGGTGCCACTGGCCCTTGTTCCCGCTAGTAGATAGGTGTTTTCAACATTGGCGAGGCTAGTGATATGTGGCTCGACGCTGTTGCCGAGGGAGACTTGCGTGATCCGCTGAGTTTTAATCGACAGTGAAAACAACCCGCCTTGGGTACCAATCCACAGCGTATTGCCGACAATATTGAGCTTGGTCACTCTAGGATCGGTTAGGCCCTGTTCAAGGCCAAAGCGCTCAAAGGTCCCCGTATTGAGATCGAGCCGATTAACCCCTTGGCTAAAGGTGCCAATCCACAGATAGCCTTCCGCATCTTGAATAATGTCTGAGATAAAGCTTTCTGAAATGCTGCTGGGATTATTTGGCGAATGAATAAAGAGATTGAAATTATAGCCATTGTAACTATGTAGGCCGTCCTGAGTTCCAATCCAAAGCATACCCGCGCTGTCCATAAACAGGCTGGTAATTGTATTTTGATTTAAGCCTTCTTCGCTGCGGATATGTTCAAATTTCAGCTGCGTGTTAGCCGCATTTAAAGGTAATGCTGAACCTATGAGCGGCGCCCCGCATAAGCTTAGGAAGCAGAGTGCGCCGAAGAAAAGTTTAAGGACTGGATGGCTCAAAATTACCCCTATCAAAACCCATTAACCCATTACTGGGAGGTATTATGCATTTACCTTGGGGATGCCGCGTGTAGTGCAACGGAAGACGCAGTTCAGTTAAATTTCAAAATTAATAATCAGTATATTCACGGATTTATAGGACGCAAAATGCTTGTTGTTATTATTTGCTGTCGGGGGGATTTTAGCAGTTTTTACCGTATGTCGACACAAGCTGATAACACGATGAGACAAATAAAAAAAGACCTTGCCGGAAGGGGGAGAAGCAAGGTCTTTGGTTGAACTCTTTTCTTGGCTTAAGCCGTAGGTACGCGAACAAAGCCTTCCATTAGCACGCGGGCACTGCGGCTCATAATGGCTTTGACGACAGTCCATTCGCCGTTTGTTTGCATGGCCTGCGCGCCAACACGTAAGGTGCCTGAAGGATGGCCAAAACGTACAGCCTCCTTCTCACCACCGCCGGCGGCGAGGTTGACTAGAGTGCCGGGTATCGCTGCCGCCGTGCCAATGGCAACGGCGGCGGTACCCATCATCGCATGGTGTAATTTACCCATGGAAAGGGCGCGAACCAACAGGTCGATTTCCTCTGCCGTAACCGCTTTACCACTCGATGACACATAGCTGCTGGGTTTCGCCACAAAGGCCACCTTAGGCGTATGTTGGCGTGATGCGGCTTCATCAATATGTTTGATCAGCCCCATACGCACCGCGCCGTGGGCGCGAATGGTTTCAAACTTGGCAAGGGCGGCGTTATCGCTGTTGATATCGTCTTGCAGCTCAGTGCCCGTATAACCTAAGTCTTCGGCATTGATAAAGATGGTCGGGATGCCCGCATTAATCATGGTTGCATTAAAGCTGCCAACGCCCGGTACTTCGAGCACATCCACTAAGTTACCCGTGGGGAACATGCTGCCACCGTCTCCATCTTCATCGGCGGCGGGATTCATAAATTCGATTTGCACTTCGGCGGCGGGGAAGGTCACACCATCGAGCTCAAAATCACCGGTCTCCTGCACTTCACCATTGGTGATAGGCACGTGGGCAATAATGGTTTTAGCGATATTGGCCTGCCAAATACGCACGGTACAGATACCGTTTTGCGGGATGCGCTCTGCATCAATCAGGCCATTGCTAATGGCAAAGGCGCCGACGGCGGCGGTTAAGTTGCCACAATTTCCGCTCCAATCCACAAAGGGTTTGTCGATAGACACTTGGCCAAACAGATAGTCAACATCGTGGTCGGCTTGGCTGCTTTTAGACAGGATCACGGTTTTGCTGGTGCTTGAGGTGGCACCGCCCATACCGTCAATCTGCTTACCATAGGGATCTGGGCTGCCAATCACGCGTAGGAGCAGCGCATCGCGCGCAGGGCCTGGCACTTGGGCCGCCTCGGGTAAGTCCAGTAAACGGAAAAACACCCCTTTGCTGGTACCGCCGCGCATATAGGTGGCGGCTACTTTAATCTGGGGCGGAAACGGATTCTTGCTCATGCTATTAACTCCAAGGGGAATAGCTATTTGTTAAACGCTGCGTTAGTCGCAAAGCGCGGCGCCTCAGTGTCGAGCCGCCGCCCCTTGTGCAATGTTACTTGTTTTACGTTAGTTACTTCAGATTCGACTCTAAAAAGTCCTGCGCAAAACGTTGCAACACGCCGCCAGCCGAGTAGATAGACACTTCTTCTGCGGTATCTAAACGACAGGTCACGGGCACTTCGACACGCTCACCGTTTTTACGGGTGATGATAACGGTCAGATCTGCTCGTGGCGCGATGTCACCATAAACGTCAAACACCTCGGTACCATCGATGCCGTAGGTCGCGCGATTCTCGCCCGCTTTAAATTCCAGCGGTAATACACCCATACCCACTAGGTTAGTGCGGTGAATACGCTCGAAGCCTTCGGCAACAATCGCCTCAACGCCCGCTAAACGCACACCCTTGGCGGCCCAGTCACGGGATGATCCCTGACCATAGTCGGCGCCGGCGATAATGATCAGCGGCTGCTTGCGATCCATATAGGTTTCAATGGCTTCCCACATGCGAGTCACTTGGCCTTCTGGTTCGATACGCGCCAGTGAGCCTTGCTTAACTTTGCCATCGACAATCGCCATCTCGTTTTTGAGTTTAGGGTTGGCAAAGGTCGCGCGCTGCGCCGTTAAGTGGTCGCCCCTGTGGGTGGCATAGGAGTTAAAATCTTCCTCTGGCAGTCCCATCTTGTGCAGGTATTCGCCAGCCGCACTGTCCATCATGATGGCGTTCGATGGCGATAAATGGTCGGTGGTGATGTTGTCACCTAATACCGCCAGTGGACGCATGCCCTTGAGGGTGCGCTCGCCCGCTAATGCGCCTTCCCAGTAAGGTGGGCGGCGGATATAGGTCGATTGTGGGCGCCAGTCGTAAAGCGGCGTAACCTTATCGCCATAGTCGACGCTTAAATCAAACATAGGCTCGTAGACTTTGCGGAACTGCTCGGGCTTAACACTTTTCGCAATCACGGCATCGATTTCGGCATCCGTTGGCCAAATGTCGATTAAACGCACTGGGTTACCGTCTTTATCGTGGCCTAACACATCCTTCTCAATATCGAAGCGGATGGTACCTGCGATCGCATAGGCGACCACTAACGGTGGAGATGCGAGGAAGGCTTGCTTAGCATAAGGGTGAATACGGCCGTCGAAGTTACGGTTACCGGATAATACGGCGGTGGCGTACAGATCGCGATCGATCACTTCCTGTTGGATAACTGGATCTAAGGCGCCGCTCATGCCGTTACAGGTGGTGCAGGCAAAACCAACGATACCAAAGCCTAGGGATTCAAGCTCTGGCAATAGATTGGCTTCTTCTAAATACAGTTGCACCGCCTTAGAGCCGGGGGCTAAAGAGCTCTTAACCCAAGGTTTACGGCTTAAGCCCTTGGCATTGGCGTTACGTGCCAGCAGGCCCGCCGCAATCACGTTGCGTGGGTTACTGGTGTTAGTGCAACTGGTGATGGCGGCGATAATCACCGCGCCATCTGGCATTAGGCCGGGCTCGTTTTCAACCACGCCGCTGATGCCGCGAGCGGCAAGCTCAGAGGTTGGAACACGGGCATGTGGGTTAGATGGGCCCGCAATAGTGCGCACAACCGATGACAGATCAAAGTGCAGGGTACGTGGGTACTCGGTATGTTTAAGATCGTCGCTCCACAAACCTGTGGTCTTAGCATAGGTTTCAACCAGCTTAACTTGCTCATCGCTACGACCCGTGAGGGTTAGGTAGTCTAGCGTTTGTTGGTCGATATAGAACATGGCGGCGGTCGCGCCAAATTCTGGCGTCATGTTAGAGATGGTTGCACGATCCCCAAGGGTTAAAGCCTCAGCACCTTCGCCGAAGAACTCAAGGTAGGATGAAACCACTTTTTCCTTGCGCAGGAATTCGGTCAGGGCCAATACGATATCGGTGGCAGTAATGCCCGGCTGCGGTTTACCCGTTAACTCAACGCCGATAATATCTGGCAGACGCATATAAGAGGCGCGGCCTAACATCACGCTTTCGGCTTCAAGCCCACCCACACCGATAGCGATAACGCCTAGCGCATCTACGTGTGGTGTGTGACTGTCGGTACCCACTAAGGTATCTGGGAAGGCAACACCATCGCGTGCATGCACCACAGGTGACATACGCTCTAGGTTAATCTGGTGCATGATGCCGTTACCCTGTGGGATAACATCAATGTTTTTAAAGGCTTTTTGCGTCCAGTTGATAAAGTGGAATCTGTCTTCGTTGCGTCTGTCTTCAATGGCGCGGTTTTTCGCAAAGGCGTCCTTATCGAAGCCGCCGTATTCCACCGCCAGCGAGTGGTCGACAATTAGCTGCGTTGGCACAACGGGGTTCACCTGCGCTGGATCGCCACCCTTAGCGGCAATCGCATCACGCAGACCCGCTAAGTCAACCAGTGCGGTTTGACCCAAAATATCGTGACACACTACGCGGGCAGGAAACCATGGGAAATCCAGTTCCTGTTTAGATTCAATAATTTGTTTTAGTGAGGCGGTGAGCGCCTCTGGCTCGCAGCGACGGACTAAGTTTTCAGCCAGTACACGAGAGGTGTAGGGCAGTTTCGCGTAGGCGCCGGGGCTTATGGCTTCAACGGCTTCGCGGGTATCGAAATAGTCGAGCGCGGTGCCTGGTAAGGGCTTGCGATATAAGGTATTCATGGCTGTGGTCATAACCTAACCTATTTTATTACTTCAGTGCGTCAATATTTGAGTTTGCACATTATTCACACTGGGTTCTGTTGGCGAAACTGACGCCTAAGCGCCAGTTTCAGTTGTGTCGATTAACGGTCAGAGATCGGTACGACTTTACGTAGCGCCACACCCACATAGTCGGCACTTGGGCGAATGATGCGGTTGTTTGAGCGTTGTTCCATCACGTGTGCCGTCCAGCCTGTTACCCGTGAACATACGAAGATTGGGGTAAATAGCTTGGTTGGAATGCCCATGAAGTGGTAAGCACTGGCGTGGAAGAAGTCGGCGTTACAGAAGAGTTTTTTCTGTTCCCACATCAGGGCTTCACAGGCAACAGATACGCGGTAGAGGCGATCATCGCCGTAATCGGCGGCCAGCTTTTCAGACCATTCTTTGATGATGGCGTTACGTGGGTCTGACTCACGGTAGATGGCGTGACCAAAGCCCATGATCTTCTCTTTACGCTCGAGTTTACCCATCAGCACATCGCGGGCATCGGCTTCGTCTTTCATATCTTGGATCAGTTCCATCGCCGCTTCGTTAGCGCCGCCGTGCAGCGGGCCACGCAGTGAGCCGATAGCGCCGGTCACGCAGGAATGCATATCCGACAGCGTCGAGGCGCATACGCGGGCGGTAAAGGTAGAAGCGTTAAACTCATGCTCTGCATACAGAATTAACGATACGTCCATGACCTTAGCGTGCAGTGCCGATGGCGCTTTGCCGTGTAGCAGGTGCAGGAAGTGGGCACCGATTTGCTCGTCGTTAGTTTCGGTTTCGATGCGCACGCCATCGTGGCTAAAGCGATACCAGTAGCAGATGATCGATGGGAACGCCGCCAGTAAACGGTCGGCAATGGCGCTTTGCTCGTTAAAGCTGTGTTCGGTTTCGAGGTTACCCAGCATTGAACAACCGGTGCGCATCACATCCATTGGATGGGCGTCGGCTGGAATGCGCTCTAACACTTCTTTTAATGCCTGTGGCAGGCCGCGCATGCCTTTTAATTTGGTTTTATAGGCTTGAAGTTGTGCCGTGGTTGGCAGTTCACCGTAGAGGATCAGGTGAGCGACTTCTTCGAAGGTCGCGTTTTCAGCCAGATCCTTCACATCGTAACCGCGGTAGGTCAGGCCGCTGCCCGATACACCTACGGTACTTAATGCGGTTTCACCCGCGCTCTGGCCACGTAATCCTGCACCACTTAATTTTTTTGCGTCTGACATAATCCTTCCCTTCCGTTAACGCTATGGTTATTGCAGACAGGCCCAATATTAGCCGTCTACCTTTTTGGTTAAAGCTGCATAATGTTGGCGAAATACTCGTTTCGGCCTTATGTAGGGTTGCAGCGTGTCGGTGATGCATGAGCCGTTATTTGAGGTCGCGGCTCGTGCATTTGGGTATCAGTAACAACGCGAAGCCAAAGCTTCTACTGACGTCCATGGTCTGTACTTATCTTTTACTTATCTTGGCTAAATAATTGATCTAACTTGTCTTCAAAGGCGTGGTAGCCCAAGTACTTATACAGATCCGCACGGGTCTGCATAGTGTCTAAGACATTGCGTTGATGACCATCATTCATCAGCGCTTGCATCACTTTCAGTGCGGCTTGGTTAGCGGCGCGGAAAGTACCGAGTGGGTAAAGCACCATGTCGGCGCCCGCTTCGGCAAGTTCTTCTTTATTGAACAATTGGGTTTGGCCAAATTCGGTCATGTTCGCTAGGATTGGTGCGTTAACCTGAGCCTTGAAGTGGCGATATTGCTCGAGCTCAGTTAAGGCTTCGGCGAAAATCATATCGGCGCCCGCGGCGATATAGGCTTTTGCACGTTCGATACCCGCTTCTAAACCTTCAACGGCAACCGCATCGGTACGCGCCATGATCACAAAGTTAGGATCGGTGCGGGCATCCACTGCTGCTTTGATACGGTCAACCATTTCCTCTGTGCTGACGACCGCTTTATTGGGTCTGTGGCCACAACGTTTTTGCGATACTTGGTCTTCCATGTGCACGGCGGCCACACCTGCTTTTTCAAATTCTTTAATGGTGCGGGCGATGTTAAAGGCGCCGCCCCAACCTGTGTCGATATCGACCAGCAGTGGCAGTTTGGTTGCAGAGGTGATACGACCGGCGTCGATCAGCACGTCATTCATCGAGGTCATGCCTAAATCCGGTAAACCGTAGGAGGCGTTCGCTACACCCGCGCCCGACAGATACAGGGCTTGGAAACCCGTTTGCTCCGCCATCAGGGCGAAATAGGCATTGGTGGTGCCGACGATTTGCAGCGGTTTTGAGTTAGCAAGAGCTTGGCGAAAACGTAATCCTGCGCTTTGGGTCATGGTCTTGTCCTTATCCTATTTAGGGTACTGAGTGTTCAGCATTGGATGCTTATGGGCCGCAACGCCTTAGTTAATATTGGCTAAGGTTTCTTTCGCGGCGGCGTTAGCTTGTAATTCAATCAAGCGTAATTCGGTATTTTTACGGCCTTGCTCAATATGGCGACGCATCAACAGACTGGCGAGTTCGCCATCACGTTGTGCAATGGCCTCGACGATACGTCTATGTTCGGCAATGGCTTTTACTGGGCGGTTCTTATTGGTGCACTGATAGCGATACATCCGCAGCAGATGGTAGAGCCCGCCAATTAAGGTTTCTTGCAGATGCTTATTGCCGCTGGCTTGGATAATTTGGTAGTGGAAGTCGACATCGCCTTCCTCTTGGAAATAGGTATCGCCATTGGCCAGCGCGGTTTCTTGCACGGCGAGTAAGTCTTCTAACTTGGCTAGCTGCTCTGGGGTAATACGGCTGGCGGCGAGTTCGCAGGCCATGCCTTCGAGCACGCTACGTAATTGATATAAATCGTTTAACTCGCTCACTGTGAGCTGCGCGACTCGGGCACCGACATGGGGGGCGCGGACAACGAGACGTTGTCTTTCTAAGGTTTGCAGCGCCTCACGGGTTGGGCCGCGGCTGATGCCATATTTTTCGGCGAGGGCTTGTTCGTTGATCTTACTGCCCGCAGGCAGTTCGCCCTTGATGATGCTGGTTTGTATTTGCACCAAAATTTGATCGGCTAAGGTAGTCGACGATTTTTCGCTGGCGAGGGATTTCACCTTATTCGTTGGGCTCGTTGCGGCATGGGCCACTGAGCTTGGGGTGTCATCTGTGGGGAATATGGTCTCTTGCTTCAACATACTTCGCATCACTCGTTGATTGCTGGATTGTCGACAATGGGTAAAAAATAGTCCCGATAAAGGTTATTGTCAACAATGTGTTTACTTAGACGTAAGTCTATATATTTGGATTTCAAGTTTTTAATTGTTGTATTTATTGGTTATTTTGTGGTTTTGTTGATTTTGGTTATTTTATCTTCTCTATTTGATAATTAATAATTGTCGACAATTTTAGTGTTGAGTGATGTCTGATGGTGCTATAAAACGCAGCTTTTACCCCATTGCGACTTATTGAGTACAATGCTGAGAAGGTATTGGTTGGCACTCATAGGGTTAAGGCTCTCGGGGTTAAGTCATTAGGGGGACAGGATGGAGAAAATCCTCATTAGCAGTTGTTTGCTCGGGCAGGCGGTACGCTATGACGGCGGTCATAATCTGCTGCAAGATGAGTGGATACAGCGATGGCAGCGAGAAGGCCGCATAGTGGCGTTTTGTCCTGAATGTGCGGGCGGATTACCCACACCAAGGCCTGCGGCCGAACGTGTCGGCGAGCTAGTGCTAACGGCGCAGGGAGAAGATGTAACAGCGGCCTTTAGGCTGGGAGCACAAAAGGCGCTTGCTCTGGCTCAGGATCAAGGTATTAAGATTGCGATTTTAAAGGCGCGTAGTCCTTCCTGTGGCAATCAACATATTTATGATGGCACTTTCAGTAAACATTTAATTGCAGGACAGGGAATGACGGCGGAATTACTGCAGGCGGCGGGTGTGAGCGTGTTTAATGAAACGGAATTAGCGCAAGCGGCAACGAGGTTGGCACAGCTTGAGGCGGAATCAGCGGGCTAGGTAAGCCTAACCTAACCCGCAATCGACTCACTTACATTCGTGAAGCTGTATTCGTAAATCTGTATTAGTGAAGCTGTGTGTGGGTGCTGGTGGTGCTGTCCGTGAGCTGTCGATGTTGCAGTAATAACGCATCGATTTGCTCGTCCTTCTCAACCCAAATTTGGTTTAACCAGCGCTGAAACTCGACGCGGTACTCGGATTCAGCAAAGTAGCGAGTCGCATCGACTTGGGGTACAGGTAAGGCGCGAACTCGCACCACAATCTTACGCACTTTGCCGTTCATCACGCCGAATAACACATCATCCGGTGCATCAGGATACACTAATGTCACATCCAACAGATTGGTAAATTGCTCACCCATGGCTGACAGGGTAAAGGCAATACCGCCCGCCTTAGGACGGAGTAAATGGCGGTAAGGTGAATCCTGACGCTGGCGCTTATCTTGGGTAAAGCGGCTGCCCTCAACATAGTTAATGATCGAGGTGGGCATATTTTTAAACTTCTCACAGGCGCGGCGAGTCGTGGCTAAATCCTTACCCTTAAGCTTTGGATTTTTCTTGAGTTTTGCCGGGCTGGTTCTGTCCATAAAGGGCATGTCGAGCGCCCAGCAACCTAGGCCCATAATGGGGACATAGATCAGCTCTTTCTTGAGGAAGAACTTCAGCATAGGGATATGGTTACGCAGCAGATAGGTCTGCGCGGCAATATCAAAGCCACTGAGGTGGTTACTGATCAACAAGTACCAGCCATTTTTATCCAGTCCTTCGAGGCCTTGGACATCCCACTCGATTTTGGCAATCAAATACAAAATGCCACCATTGCAGCTCGCCCATGCCCACATAAAACGGTTCATCAGTGCGGTCACGGCGTTGCGAGCACTTGGGACAGGCATCAGCATTTTCACTACACCACCGAGGCAAACCAAGGTTCCCCAAAGGGCGGTGTTAATGATCAGCAGGCTCAGACTGAGAATAAACAGCACTGGGCCGGGAAGGAAATTCAACATAGAGGTTTTACCTTACTTCTTGGTCCGCTTGGCCAGCCAGTTGGCTGAGCACTTGATCTTTAGCGAGCCAAATGTCGTTCAATTGTTCTTGGAAGCCAATTTTGAAATCACGGTCATTCATGTAGTCGCCACGCATGTCCGGCGCAATATCACTCACTTTGATGTGTACTTTAACCTTTGGCAGCTTGCCTGTCAGGTAGTCCCAAAAGCTAGGGACTGGGCCTGGGTAGTAAATCGCAACATCCACTAACTTGTGGATCTGTTCTCCCATCGCCGATAGCGCGAAGGCCATGCCACCCGCTTTAGGTTTTAACAGATGTTGGAACTGTGAGTTTTGCTTTTTATGTTTAGCCTTAGTAAAGCGCGTACCCTCGACAAAGTTCATCACACTGACGGGTTTTGTCTTAAATTTCGCGCAGGCTTTACGTGTAATTTCAATATCTTTGCCCTTAAGCTTTGGATTTTTCTTCAGCTGTGCCGTGCTATAGCGGCGCATAAAGGGAAAGTCTAATGCCCACCACGCCAGTCCTAATACTGGTACATAAAGCAGTTCCTGTTTGAGGAAGAACTTCAGGAAAGGAATGCGGCGGTTAAACACCCGTTGTAGGATTAAAATATCGACCCAAGACTGATGGTTAGCAATCACCATATACCATTCTTTGGTCGAGAATTGGGTGTCACCCGTGAGTTCGACGTCGACTGGGTGCAGCACTCGCTCAATCACGCCATTGACGCTGATCCAGGCACTCGCGCAAAAGTCGAGAAAGTAGCTGATGGCCGTTCTCAGTGGCGGCAGAGGGATAAGCTTTATCAGGCTGCCGAGCACTATAGGTATCACCCAAAACAAGGTATTCACGACATAGCCTAAGAAGGCAATGCAGCCTTTTAATTGTGAAAACAGCGTCCCCATTAGTGCCTCCTGATAAAAATTGGAGGCCTATGTTACTCGGTGTCGGCGTTTGGCTCAATCTTACGGCAGCTGGTCGGGGCATTTGTTAACATTTGGAGCCTCAATACTGCTGGGATAAGCGAGCTAATAGTTTGTCCATGGCGCGATAACCTAAGGCTTGGGCGAGGTGGCGCCGTTCGGTATTGGGGGCTTGCTCCAGATCGGCAATGGTGCGGGCAACACGTTGAATGCGATGGAAGCTGCGAACGGATAACCCGAGCTTGACGACACTCTGCTCTAAAAAGCCTAAGTCGGCGTCGCTGAGGCCACCGAATTGTTTTAGCTGTTTTCCCGAGAGTTCACTGTTGAGCATGCCAGCTCGCGCCAGTTGACTATCGCGGGCGCGTTTGACTCGCTTGGCTATTTCATCACTGGTTTCGCTGGCACTTGTTGGTTGTGTGAGTGTGCCCGCGGGGAGTTTTGGGACTTCGATGGTGAGGTCGAACCTATCTAAGAAAGGCCCCGAGAGTCTGGCGAGATAACGCTGAACCTGATCGGGTGTGGCGCGGTTCGCCCCTTCAATATCGCCGCTGGGACTGGGATTCATGGCGGCGATCAACTGAAAGCGGCTCAAAAAGGTTAACTTAGCGGCGGCGCGGGAGATCACTACTTCGCCCGTTTCCATGGGTTCACGCAGGCAATCGAGCACCTTACGGGGGAACTCGGCGACTTCATCCAAAAACAACACCCCGCGATGGGCTAGGGAGATTTCCCCAGGTTTAGGAATGCTGCCACCGCCGACCAAGGAGATGGACGAACTGGTATGGTGCGGCGCGCGAAATGGCCGCTTCAAAAAATCCTGCGGTTTGATATTAATGCCCGCCACCGAATGAATGGCGGCGACCTCTAATGCCTCTTCGTAATTGAGTATGGGCAATAAGGCCATAATTCGGCTGGCTAACATGGTTTTGCCTGTGCCCGGCGGGCCGAGCATCAGTAAGTTATGGTTTCCGGCCGCAGCGATTTCGAGGGCTTGTTTGGCTTGATACTGGCCTATAACGTCGCTTAGACAAGGCTGGGTGGTTGGCGCCTCGTCGCTAATCCACTCGAGCTGTTGCTCGAGCATAGGCAGTGGCGCCTGTCCGTGGAGAAACGCGGCTAAGCTTTGCAAATGGGAAGCAAAATAGACGCCGTGATAGCCCACAAGCTCGGCATCGTGGCGATTCTCTAAGGGAAGAATTAACTGATTATTATGGCGTTTAGCCGCAATGATGGCGGGCAGTAACCCTTGGCAATGGCGTATCTGCCCTGAGAGCGCGAGCTCGCCAACAAATTCGGTATTTTTAAGGCTGCTGGCGGGGATTTGCTCCGAAGCCGCCAGAATGCCTATGGCGATGGGCAAATCGTAACGGCCCCCTTGTTTAGGCAAGTCCGCCGGCGCGAGATTAACCGTTATCCTGCGCATGGGGAATTCAAATCCCGCATTGATCAAAGCGCTGCGTACACGCTCGCGCGCTTCTTTGACCGAGGCTTCGGGTAAGCCCACCAGATTAAAGGCGGGTAGACCATTACTGAGATGCACTTCCACTATGACTTCTGGAGCCTCAACACCGCAACTGGCTCGGGTATGCACGCAGGCTATCGCCATAAACAAATCCTTTTGTTGATCTTTTTGCGCAGAATTTGAGTTTAGCAGTAATTTGCCTAAGGGTTTTCAATTCACTTGGCCGCTGTCCGCCAGAGTCGTAAGCGGCTGACTCAGGCGGTAGCGTTAGCGTGACAGCATTGGCAGCTTGAACGGTTAAGCGATAGCAAATATTTGATAGAAATGATAAAAAGCCAATATTGGAGCAGTGAGGTAAATATGGATATGTTGTTAGCAGAAAATTCCCCCATTCGTCAGCAGCTACTCGAGCAAAAGCTGGCACAGTTTAAAGACCCCAAGCTTGCCAACGTCCTTTCGGCGTTTATTCGCAGTAGTGTCGACCTCTATCCCTGTGCAAATGAAGACTATGCCCAGTTAGGTAACAGCCGACTAGGTGGATTGCCGGATTTGCCTGTCGGCATGGATTATCCGGTGACTCTGGTTGGAAGGGAGGAGATGCTGGATGCTTACGCTGAGGAATTCGACCACACTCGCGAGTATATCGAGGAGCATTATTGCTGGTCGCAGGATTGGGACTGGGACGAGGCGGCGCAGGCCTTTCGTGTGCCCATGCAATTTATCGCACAGCTCAACTGTAGCGAACTGAAGGCGTTTCAATCTTACTTGCCTCGAGAAGGGCGATTGTTGTTCTTTTTGGAGCGCTGGCGATTCTCGGAAATGCTTCGCGGCCATGTTTATTATGTCGCTGAAGATCAGCAACTGAACTCTGGGAAAGCGATTGCCGAACCTAAGTTCGACGATGCTGTATGTGCAAATTATGAGTATGAGGCGGCTTATCAACTTCAGGGGATTGCCAGCATTAAGATGATAGCCCCTGACATGATTAATAGTGACAACCCGCATTTAGTAAAGATAGCCAAGGCACGTTTACAAGCGCTACCAGAACCGCAACAAGCCATGGTGCTGGAAGCCCTTGAGGTTGTGGATGATGAATTGGCACCAGAGTGGCAAGATCAGCTCAAGGGCTATGAGCTGATACAATTGAATGAGCACGGGTTTATCCCTGGTCAGATTCTCACTCAATCGCAATGGGCTAATACCGACTGGCAGTCATCCAACTTGCAGGCATTGCTCGTCCCCGAGCAGCCGCTGCCGTATTACAATGGTATCGCCAGCATTAATGGACATGGTGATAGCCGCTATAAAGCCCCGGAGCTCCACGCCGCGACTGAGTTAGGCGGTAATGCCGAAGATTATCTGGTGCTGTTCAAAGCCGTCTATAGTGAGCACTCAATGCAGTTGAATTTTATTATCCACCAAGCGGATTTAGCGTTAGGCAAATTCGATCGCATTTACTGCATTTATGACAACTAGCAGAGCTATAACCAACCTTTTTGCTTGGCGATGCGGGCGGCATCGATTCGGTTGCTCGCATTGAGTTTGGCAATGGCTTCGGATAAATAGTTACGTACCGTGCCTTCGGCAATAAACAGCATCTCGGCTATCTCGGCGGTGGACTTGCCTTCACTGGCAAAACGTAGGGCGCGGCGCTCTTTATCATTGAGGGGATCGATATCGCCAATCGCCATGATTGCCAGCTCAGGATCGATAACCCGCTTACCCGCGATCACCTGTTGGATGGCGTTGACTAAGGTTTCCGAGGGCGCATCTTTCAGTAAAAAACCACCCACGCCCGCTTCAATGGCGCGTTTGATGTAACCTGCGCGGCCAAAGGTAGTGATAACTACGACCTTGGTATGGCTATGTTGTTCTTTCAACCAAGATGCTAATTCTAGGCCGGTGCGACCTGGCATTTCGATATCCGTCAGCAATAGGTCGAAATGTTGTTGTTTCAGCAGGCTTAAGGCTTCATCGCCATTGCTGGCTTGGGTGATGGTAAAACCACCCGCTAGGGTTAACAGTGCTGCGAGCGCACCGCGTACCATAGCCTGATCTTCCGCGAGAAGAATGTGCATTAATCTGTTGCTCCCTGCAAAGGTAAGCTGACGCTAAAGGCGTATCCCTGTTCAAGATCATAGCTTAAATGTCCCCCAAGGCTAGCGAGCCGCTCGCGGATCCCTGTTAGGCCGTTACCCTCGATAATAGGGCTTGTTGGGGCGTTATCTTGCACATCGACGATAAGGCTATCGGCCTGCTCGCGAAACTGAATGCGACATTGGCTGGCGCTGCTGTGGCGCAGAATATTATTCACCAGCTCGGTTAACACTAAACCGAGCTGACTCTCTGCTCTGGCGGATAATTTGGGTAACTCGCCTAGTAGCTCCACCGCGATGCCCTTGTCCCTCAGGGTGTTACATAATTGAGTGACGCAGCTAGCCAACCCTTTATGTTTATAATCTGAGACCGTATGCCTTATTTGGCTCAAGCTCTCCCGAGCGATTTGTCCTAGCTCTTGCAACTGAGTGGTCGCTAATTGATATTCGTGTTTGGCGAGCAGTTTTTCCGCCAGTTCAGCCTTTAGGGCAATCGATGACAGACTGTGCCCCATGATATCGTGCAAGTCTCTGGCGATGCGCTCCCGTTCAACCATGGTCGCTAAGGTGCTGATCTCCTGCGCGCTTTGTCGCTCCTTCAATCTATGCTGATAACGTTTTTGCTCGGCTATCCCCAGCATGCCAACGCCGAAAACTAACGCCGAGCCATACACTGGGAAATACAGATTATTGAACTGGCTAAAGTGGTTGAGTAGGAACAGTAAAACCAAAATCCCAAACCAACTTAACAGGCTGACTCTGAGCGGATAGAAGAAGCCAATAAAGAAACTGGCAAAGGTAAAGAGAGAAATAGAGCCAGGATTGATGGGTGTGATGGCAATGGCCAGTAATAGCATGACGCTGATGGGTCGATAAGCCACTCGAGTATGGCAGCGATAGGCCCAAAAGTAGCTGTAAATAAAGGGAATAAGTACGGCTAAAATGAGTCCTATCTGCCAGCTCGGATAGGGCGTGACAAACAGCGGGATCAGATAAAACGCCAGGTTAATCAGGTAAACCCATGCGATTTTTTGTTCTATTTGCACTGAATGTTGAGTCATGACGCTTCGCCTAAGGCCAATAGCTGGCTACCGATGGCAGGATTGGCCGCAAACGTCAGCCAATCCTTTTGCCTGTTCAGGGGTTATTTTGCACTTATTTGCTGATTTTGTTGAAGTAAAAACTTAGCCCAACCATAATCTTTTTCCACTTGCAGCGCCTGTTGCCAATCTTCGATCGCCCCTTGGGCGTCACCTAACTCCTGTTTTGCGAGTCCGCGCCAAGTGTAAGCTTCGGCCTCACCCCAGCAAATGTCCTCGCAAGGTTGATTAAACCGCTCAATGGCGCTGCTGGCGAGGGTCTTTGCATGCTGCATGCTGCCACCAAACATGGCGGGCGTATTATAGGCGGCAATTGCTTTCACTAATGCCACTCGCGGGTTAAGCGGTGCCAGCTGTTCGGCTTGGGCGATGGCATTGGCGGATTTAATCCCAAGCTCGGCGCCTTTACTGTTGTCCAAGGCGATTTGCATGCCATACACGGATGATAATAGCGCGAGGGATTCGGCATCGGCTTGGGTATTATTGAGGGTTTCTAAGCTGGTTTGCGCCGAAGCTAAGGCCTGAGCTGCTAAGGTTTTTTGTCCCATTACATTGGCGCTGATGGCTAAGCGGTAGTTGGCATAAGCCGCTTCGTAATCCTGTGTTGCTGTGCTGAGCTGTTGTAATTTTTCGATATTCAAGGTACTTGCGGCTTTGTCGACTTCTGCGATATTGAGACTCGAGTTGGAAGCCGCGAATACCGGCGTGCAGGCGAGGGCAAGACTTGATAGTAGTAAGAATGTTTTCATGGTATTTCCTTATTGAAGTGATAACCCATTGCTTGGGAACGGCTTCATTATCAGAAATAGCTTGACCTGAGTGCAGGCACAAAGGTCATCAATAGTGCATGACAAATGTCATCTCTTAAGCCTAAAAGCAAAACACCGGAGAAGCTCCGGTGTTTTGTAAGATGAGGCGCAGCGCGTTATACGACCGCTTGGGTGCTGGCTTGGTTGACTAGGTAAGCCATGTAACCTAAGTAAGCGACAAGCAGCGTGGCGCCTTCACGGCGACCGATACGCAGACCTGACCAAGCGAAGGGTAAAATCACTACGGCTAAGGCGAGCATCACGATAAAGTCGAAGGATTGGAAACCTAGGGCCGATACCGGGTGCACAATCGCTGTCACACCTAAAATACCTAAAATGTTGAATAGGTTAGAGCCAACCACGTTACCGATAGCAATATCGCTCTCACCTTTGAGCGCCGCTAAAACAGAGGTCACTAACTCGGGCATACTGGTGCCGATAGCGACAATGGTTAAGCCGATAATGACTTCGCTCACGCCAAATACCTTGGCTAAATCGACAGCGCCATTCACAAATAAAATCCCGCCACCGACTAACATGCCGATGCCTACAACAATAAATGCTACTGATAGTAATGGGTTTTTAGGGCCTTCTTCGATGATTTCGCCGTCGGCATCTGTGGTATTTTTCGAGCTTAAATAGCTGAATACGAGGTAGCCAACAAGCAGTGATAATAAAATCACGCCGTCAATCAGGCTGAGTTCGCCATCAAATAACAATCCCCAAAACAGCATAGAGGCGAGGATCATCAAGGGGATATCCCGTCTTACCATTTGTGACTGTACTTGAATCGGGCGAATAAGCGCAGTTATCGCCAAAATCAAACCAATGTTGGCAATGTTAGAGCCAATCACGTTACCCAGTGCAATGCCGCTATTGCCCGCCAGTGCTGACTTTACACTCACCGCAAGTTCGGGCGCGCTGGTACCAAAGGCCACAATGGTTAAGCCGATGATGAGGGGCGTGATGCCAAGACGTAGGGCGATCGAACTTGCGCCACGGACTAAGGCTTCTGCGCCCAAGGTTAAAATGATAAAGCCGCCGATAATTGAAAGTGCAATGAGCATTTTAGACTCTGTTAAACCTGATTGAGTGAATTGATTTAAGGTGTATCACCTTACGCTGACAGGCGCACATGATACGTGTTTTTCAACTGTTTTGACAGAATATGTCATAAAAAAGCACACCGAAAAGGTGTGCTTTAGAGGTGAGTGTCATTTCTTAAGGATTCGATGGGTTATTTTGCAGATAACTCATCTTCCCAGCGTACTTGCGCGCCGCGAATACCGTCGACACGTTCGCTAAACGCCTTCTCAAGCACATGGCGTTTGATCTTCAGCGTCGGGGTTAACACATCGTTTTCGATGGCCCAAGGTTCGTTCACGACCACAATCGCATCCACATGCTCATGGGACTCTAAATGTGGGTTCACGCTATCGAGTGTCGCTTTTAATGACGCACGAACTTCCTCGCGGGCTTGTAAGGTCGCGCCCTCGGAAAGTTGCACTAATGCGACGGGATGCGGCAGACCAGAACCAATAACGCAAATCAGCTCCACATGGGGATCCTGCGCGAGCTTACGTTCAATGGGTACTGGAGCGACGTATTTACCCTTAGCGGTTTTAAAGTTGTCCTTCACCCGACCAGTAATAGTCACGCAACCATCGGCATCGATGGCGCAGAGATCGCCAGTATGGAAGAAACCATCGGGATCGAAGGCCGCCGCTGTCGCTTCGGGTTGCAGATAATAGGCTGTCATCAGGCCGGGACTCTTCAGCAGCAGTTCGCCGTCTTCACCTTGGCGGATTTGGCAATCCTGCACAGGTTTACCCACAGTGCCAATTTTACGCGCATCGAAGGGGTAGTTGATGATGGAGTAAGCACAGTTTTCCGTCATGCCCCAGGCTTCACAAATATCCAAGCCAATGCTGTGGTACCAATGAATGAGTGAAGGCGGAATAGGCGCCGAGCCAGAGCCGAGTAAGCGGCAATGGTTGAGTCCTAACCCTTTGTGGATCTTGTGTTTTACTAGGCTACTAATCAGTGGGATCTTAAGCAGTAGATTGAGTTTGCCAACACCAATCTTGTCGATAATGTTCTTCTGGAACAGGCTCCATAGCCGTGGAACCGAGAAAAACACCGTCGGTTTAGCGCGCTGCACATCGGCAACGAAGGAGTCTAAGCTTTCGACGAAGGCAACTGTGCTGCCGGAATAAAAAGATGAGCCTTCGATCGCCACACGCTCGGTAATATGCGCTAACGGTAAGTAGGACAATAATCTGTCGTTACCATTGGTACGTAGATCGCGCACCACGGCTTGGCAAGTCCAGCCATAGCTGGCAAACGTCTGAATCGCACCCTTAGGTTGGCCCGTTGAGCCCGAGGTGTAAATCAGGGTCATGGTCTGATCTGGCTCAGGTAACGGCGCTTCAATCAAAGGGTTGCCCATCTTGAGCAGTTGTTCCCATTGATATTGAGCCGGCATGGTTTCATAGGGCATGGCAAGGCGGAGTAATTCGCCGCCGACGCCGGCTTCTTGATCGGCCCAGTGGTCGAGCTTGCCGAGGAAAATCGCTTTGGCACCACTATGTTGAAGCACATAGCGGATAGTATCTGTATTGGCGGTTGGGTAGATGGGAACGCTGATATAGCCGCCGTGCATCAGGGCGAGGTCGGTAATAAACCATTCGGCACAGTTTTTAGAGAGCACGGCAATCTTATCGCCCGGCTCTAGGCCTAAATGGCGCAGTGCACCCGCGAGTTGCTGCACTTTTTCTTGCACTTCATTCCACGTGAAATCAAGGTATTGACCCTTGATGGGCTGGCGCAAATAGATTTCATCCCCACGTGTATTCGCCCAGTGCGCCAACATTTCGATTGGCGTCTTAATCGCATTATCCATAGGCAATTCCCTGTTCTTTATTGTTATTTTAACCCCAACATAGGTGCCCAGTATGGCGAGTTTTGTGAGGCCACGCAAATAGTTTGCAAGATTGTAAAATCTTAAAATTGGCGGACTAGCCTATCGTTTGAGTATGAAATGAAAATGAACTTAATCACAGGTCAGAGCAGGAGTCGCGGGCGCATTAGGCAATAAAAAAGGCGCCTAAGCGCCTCTTAACATTGGTGGAAGCTTACAGCTCCATCACGCCGTCCATTTCGACTTGCGCATCCTTAGGCAGTTGCTTCACACCGATAGCGGCGCGAGCTGGGTAAGGTTGGCTGAAGTAGCGACTCATGATTTCGTTCACTTTTGCGAAATGGCTTAAGTCCGTCAGGAAGATATTGAGCTTAACGATATCGTTGATTGTGCCGCCAGCAGCGGTACAAACGGCGGTTAAGTTTTCAAACACTTGCACTACCTGCGCCTCAAAATCATCGCTCACGATTTGCATTGTGCTTGGCACCAGTGGGATTTGGCCGGATAAATACACTGTATTGCCGACTTTAACCGCTTGAGAATAAGTGCCTATTGCCGCTGGGGCGTTTTCGGTCGCGATAATGATTTTTTCTGCCATGACGCTCTCTCTAAAGTAATGATTAACGATTACGGGATGTACGTAATACCTCGGGCAGTACCCGAATACGGCGCATCACGTTAGCTAAATGGATCCTGTCCTTCACCGAAATCCGCAGGTTAATCAAGTAAACGCGGCCATCGCGCTCTTCGGTGCTAAGGTTATGAATGTTCGAGCCTTCGGCGGCGATAATCGAGGTGATCTTCGCCAGCGCGCCTTGGTGGTTAACAATTTCCACCCGCAGATTGGCTTGATACTCGACGCCTTCGACATTGTCCCACTGTACGGGAATGTATTTATCTGGCTCGCCCTGGTAACCGCGAATGTTAGCGCAGTTTTCCATGTGGACGACTAGGCCTTTACCTTGGCTCACGTGGGCAATTACCGCATCACCTGGAATAGGGCGGCAACAGTTAGCGAAGGTCACTAACATGCCTTCGGCGCCACGGATTGGCATCAGGTGAGAATCGCGGCTCTCTTGATTCTCTAAATTATCGCCAATCAAACGTTGGGCAATGACTATGCTCATGGCATTGCCAAGGCCGATGTCGGCGAGTAAGGAATTTAAATTGGCATGCTTGGTATCTCGCACGACTTTATCAATCTGCTCGGCTGGAATGCTATCGAGCTTGGTTTTACCCAGCGCATGGTTAAGCAAACGGCGGCCAAGGGCGATAGCATCGTCCGCTTTTAGGCTCTTGAGCACTTGGCGGATTTTGGCGCGGGCTTTACCCGTCACCACAAAGTTAAGCCAAGCTGCATTCGGCCGCGCGCCTTTGGCGGTAATTATCTCAACGGTTTGACCGGAGATTAATGGCTGGCTTAACGGATAAGCTTGGCGGTTAACACGGGCGCCGACACAGGTATTGCCCACATCGGTGTGGACTTCATAGGCAAAGTCGACGGCGGTGGCGTTAACCGGTAATTCTAAAATGCGACCTTCGGGGGTGAACACGTAAATCTCTTCGGGGAAGAGTTCAGTTTTAACGTTTTCCACGAATTCGAAGGAGGTGCTGGCGCTCTGTTGCAGTTCCAGCAAGCTTTGCATCCACTTACGGGCTCGCACTTGTGTAGTGGTGCCTTGACCATCGGCGCCGCCTTTGTAAGCCCAGTGGGCCGCAACCCCTTTGTCGGCCATTTGATCCATATCTTCGGTACGAATTTGGATCTCGACGGGCACGCCGTGTGGGCCGAATAACGAGGTATGTAACGACTGATAACCGTTGGCTTTGGGGATAGCGATATAATCTTTAAAGCGACCCGGACGCGGTTTATACAGGCCGTGCATGGCACCGAGCACGCGGTAGCAAGTATCGATGGAGTCGACGATGACGCGAAAAGCGTAGATATCCATCACCTCTTGGAACTGCAGTTCCTTGCTCTGCATCTTGTTATAGATGGAGTAGAGGTTTTTCTCGCGGCCTTTGACTTTGCCTTTAATGCCCGCATCGTTTAGGCGGGTTAATACCGCAGCCTCAATGCCTTGAATGAGTTCTTTACGGTTGCCACGGGCAGCTTTAACCACTTCCTTCAACACCCGATAGCGCATCGGATAATAGGCTTGGAAGCCTAAATCCTCTAACTCCGTCTTGATATTGTGAATACCGAGTCGGTTGGCAATTGGCGCGTAAATCTCTAAGGTTTCGCGGGCAATACGGCGGCGTTTATCGGGGCGCAACGCACCTAAGGTACGCATGTTGTGGGTGCGGTCGGCAAGCTTGATGAGAATAACGCGGATATCCTGCGTCATCGCCATCATCATTTTGCGAAAGTTTTCCGCTTGAGCTTCTTTTTTGTCGCGAAATTTCAGCTTGTCGAGCTTAGACACCCCTTCAACCAGCTCTGCCACGGCTTCGCCAAATTGTTCTGCCAAGTCCTCTTTGGTGACATAGGTATCTTCGATGGTGTCGTGCAACAAGGCCGCCATCAGCGTCTCGTGATCGAGACGCATCTCGGCGAGGATGCGGGCAACCGCAACCGGATGGGTAATATAAGGTTCGCCGCTGGTGCGCATTTGCCCTTCATGGGCATCACGCGCAACTTGGTACGCCTGCTTGAGCAATTCTACCTGTTCGGGTTCTAAGTAACCGGAAGCAGACTCCTTTAGACCTTCAAACAGATACAAGTGGCAGCTCTCCTTTACCCAAACAGGTGTGACTCAATTAGACTTATAGTGAACGACCTTCAGCGATGGCGGCAACAGCTGCAATTTCAGCTGCTTCACGCTCACGCACTGATTGACGCTCGTCAGCATCTAAAGTGTGAGCATTCACTAAACCTAGTTCGATTTCACGCAGGGCGATAACCGTTGGCTTGTCGTTCATCTCTTCAACCATAGGGTCTTTACCCTGCACGGCGATTTGGCGAGCACGACGCGCCGCAACCAGGATCATATCAAAACGGTTGCCGATTTGTTCTACGGCGTCTTCTACAGTTACGCGAGCCATGTGTTGAAACTCCAGTTTATCTAGGGAAAAAATGACGCAAAATTGTACACTAAGGCAGTTAGCCTGCCAACAGATCGTTAAGCATATCATTTTGCGCGTGGATCTGACTAGCACCCGTTAAGCGTTGGCTGCGAATGATCGCCCGCAGATCAGCCAGTGCTGTGTCAAAATCGTCATTGACGATAATAAAATCATATTCTTTATAGTGCGACATTTCAGAAACCGCCTGTGCCATACGGCTAGCGATCACATCAGCACTGTCTTGGCCGCGGCCTGTGAGGCGTCGTTCTAGCTCATCCCTTGAGGGCGGTAGAATAAACACGCCAACGGCCTCAGGCATCACGGCTTTGACTTGCTGGGCGCCTTGCCAGTCGATATCGAGGAAGACATCGATACCTTGAGTCAAAGTGTGCTCAATCACGTGGCGTGATGTGCCATAGTAGTTACCGAAGACTTCGGCCCACTCGAAAAAGGCATTTTGCGCGATCAGCGCTTTAAATTCTTCAACATTAACAAAATGGTAGTGTTGACCATTCACTTCACCGGGGCGAGGCGCACGGGTAGTGTGCGACACTGAAACCTGCATGTCGGCGGGTTTGTCTTTCAGCAGCGCCGAAATCAGCGAGGATTTACCAGCACCACTCGGGGCTGAAACAATAAATAAATTTCCGCGTGCGGTCATGAGCAAAATATCCAGTTGGTTAACGCAAGAAGGGCCCAGAAAGCCGAGCATTATACAGATTTTGACCTTAAAAACGCTAGGGCTAGTTAGTCGGCAATTGTAGTCAATAACGGTTTTTATTGAAGGACGTTGTCCCGATTGGCGAATTTCACTCTTAACCGTTACCGCGTGGGCTAAGGTTTGAAATCGCAGTGCTTAGACACAGAGCCCTTGACCTGAGATTTAAGCCTGATTTAGTTTTAGATAGATATTATCGGCATTTTTATCCGTCTAGCGCCTTATTGCACTGACAATTGCGGCTAAATTCGTTACGCTCGTGCCTATGCGACATAGAGTCGTGTGCGCTAGGATTATTTCACTATAAAGGAAGGGTCGTGCTGTTAAAATCTCTTTTCTGCCTTCATGGGCGTGATTCCCGTCCCCGCTTTGTGGCCATCAGTGTTGGTGTGTATTTGGGCATTTCACTGGCTGTCGCCGCGTTTGGGCCGAACTTTTTAATGTATCTTTTAGCGCTAGTGGGCTTACCTTTGCTCGCCCTTACGGCGCTGCGCCGTTTAAATGATGCGGCTAAGCCTAAGGCCTTGGTTGCGGTATTTATTCTGCCGCTACTAATTTTACTGGCGCTGTATATAGTGGCTGCGCCGCCCGTAGTCGCCATTCTAGGGCTGGTCTTGGGCGCTGGTGCGACCTTTTGGGGCACGCGTTTAACCTCTCCCACGTTAGTGGAATACCGTTTGGGCTATTATGGCCCAGCATTAGATACCCCTACCTCGCAGGCTATTCCCCGTCGCCGAGTCGAACCCGTATTAACACCAAAGGCTGCTGCGGCACAGAATGCCACAGTCTCCCATGCTGCGCCGGATATTCCGGTATCGACAGAGGCCGAAACCTATTCTCATACTGAGCCTACGAGTGCTTCTCCCGTTGTGGACGCCGAGTTGGATGCCTTGCGCCAAGATGAGCTACGCTTCGATGCGTTAACGAAAATGACGCAAAATCCAGCTGACTTTGTCGTGCAAGATGCGTTACTCGAGGGCCACGCCGATTTTCGTCCTGCCAATCAGAGCCGAGTCGAACAAACCCGTATCGACATTGCCGATGTGGATTTAGCCCAAGTTGATTTACAGGGCGCGGAGTTTAAGCGGGCACCGCTCGACCCTGCCGAGCACAGTGATGAGCCAGTATGGCGTTTTGAACCCGATGAAGATACCGCAGCCTTTAACGATACAGAGCATGCTGAAGAAGTGCGTCGTCGCCGCGCCGAGGCGAAAGAGTCGGGCTCGATGACAGAGCTGTTTAGAGGTGTGGCTGAGTTTTTTGCCCCCTATAGACGTTTTATTAAGTTGCCTTCTTTACCCAAGCTTGAGCGCCGTTATTGGCTGCCCGTCGGCGGCGGTGTGGGGGCGGTATTGTTAGTGCTGTTAGTGTGGGGATTATGGCCCAATAGTGATGAGTCACAGGCTGAGGAGGCTGTTCCTGTCGTGCCCTCGGCGCCTATTGCTGCAAGCGATCGTGTAACCTTAGATATGCCTGATGGTTTTTCGGTGGCGTTAGAGCAAGATGTGTTAATTATTCGCTGGTTAGGTGAACGTGGTAAGCCGCAAAACCTGTGGTCGATTGCCACTGCCAAGGGCGATAAGAGTTGTAGTGCGCTGGTGTTTAATAATGGCACTGAGTATCGCACTATCAGCGTAGACTTGCTGGACGATTCGGCAACGGAGGCGCGTTTCACGCCGCTGGATTCCGCCAGTATCATCACTGATCTGGCCCGTCGTGGCAGCATTGGTTTGTGTGGTTACAAGTTCAGCCTCAAGGGCAGCCAAGCGGTTTTAGAGCCTAATCGCAATTTTGGTAATTATTTAGCCCGTTAAATCGATAAAATTCTAGTCAGGACTAGAGGGGTAGATTACACTTTTGCTCCTCTTTTTCTCCAATCTTGTTTTAAATGTGCTCGCAAAGCCGATTGCGGCGAGGTTCGGGAAAATATCTTTAATACGAACTGAACATTAATCCCACATGAATACAGATTTGACCTTAGTCATTATGGCAGCAGGGCTAGGTAGTCGTTTTGGCGGCGATAAGCAATTGGCCTCCCTCGGTCCTGCGGGCGAACCCATGTTGGTGTTATCGATACAGTCGGCGATCCGCAGCGGATTTAAGCGTGCCGTGCTGGTGATTCGCCCTGAATTGGAAGCGGAACTCCACGACTTGTTGACGCAGTTTTTACCGGCGGACTTTGAGTATCACTTTTGTTATCAGTCGCTCACCGATTTGCCTAACGAAGCGCAGCTTGCGGATGTAAGCCATCGTTTAAAGCCTTGGGGGACGGCTCATGCCCTGTGGTGTGCCCGTGATAGTGTCAATGGGCCAATGGCGGTGATCAATGCCGATGATTTTTACGGTGACAGCGCTTTTGCTTCTTTAGCTAAGGGATTAACCGCCAGACCCCATGATTGGATGATGGTGGCTTATCCGATTGAGTTGACCTTGTCCGAGCACGGTGGCGTGAATCGTGGCTTATGCCAAGTGGAGCAGGGGCAACTGCGCTCAGTCGCCGAATGGTTGAATATTCAAGCTCAAGATCATGGTTTTATCGGCGAAGGCCCTGAGGGATCGGCACCGCTTCCTTCGCAGTCGCTGGTCTCAATGACCTGTTGGGGCTTCTCGCCAAGCATATTTGATGTTATTAAACGTGAATTAACGGTATTTATCGAACAACAAGGCCAATTGCCTAAATCTGAATGCTATTTGCCCGCCGTGGTTCAGGCGGGAATTGAGCAAGGTGTGCCCGTGTTTGTTGATGTGGCCAGCGAACCTTGGCTTGGTGTGACCTATCCGCAGGATACTGTCTGGGTAAAGCAAAAATTAATGGAGTTATTGAGTGATTAAACTCATCAGGCAGTCAGTGTTGCCTCATTTTGGAATTGAAGCCGACGAAGCAAAAATCTCAGCGTTAGGGAATGGTCATATTAACGATACCTTGTTAGTGCGTTGGCCTACGGGTGAGTTAGTGCTGCAACGTATTAATACCCAAGTGTTTAAGACGCCGCAGGCATTGGTGAGTAATGCCGATAAAATTAGCCATCA
The DNA here is from genome assembly GCF_002196695.1 of Shewanella sp. Shew256. Classification (NCBI taxonomy): domain Bacteria; kingdom Pseudomonadati; phylum Pseudomonadota; class Gammaproteobacteria; order Alteromonadales; family Shewanellaceae; genus Shewanella; species Shewanella sp. Shew256. The sequence continues at coordinate 102,418 of NZ_NAJR01000009.1, forward strand.
TTTGTGTGCTAAGGCATTACAACAGCAATATGGCTTGCAGGTTGTGAGCCCTTGTCTCACTCAAGACGGCGAGCTGGCGATCGACTTAGGTGAGCAGGGGTTTTGGCGCGCCATCAGTTATTTGCCTCACAGTCTAAGTATCGAAGTGGTCAAGTCTGAAGCCGAAGCCGAAATGGCGGCTAAGGCCTTTGGTCATTTTGCCTGTGCCTTGAGTGATTTCGACGCCACTCAACTTGAGGATGTGATCCCGCAGTTCCATCATTTGCCGGGACGGATGGAAATGCTGCGCCAAGCGGTGCAGCAGGATAAAGCTAAGCGGTTGGATTTATGCCGTGACTGGGTCGATTATGCCCTGTCACAGCAGAGTTTATTGGATGAGCTGGCTGAGATTTCGCCACAGCTTCCGCTACGTATTTGCCACAACGACACTAAAATCAACAACATGCTGTTTGATAAGCGCGACATGTCGAGCATGGCAATTATCGACCTCGATACTTGCATGAAAGGGCATTTGATGTATGACTTTGGCGATATGGTGCGTACCTTCTGCTCGCCTGAAGCCGAAGATTCGACCGCCCTCGAGAATGTTAAAGTGCGCCAATCCATCTTTGCCGCCATTTGCCGTGGTTATTTAAGTGAGCTGGGTGAAGTGTTAACTGAGGTTGAAAAACGTAGCCTCTGGCTCGGGGCGCGGGTGATTTGTCTGATGATCGGCGTGCGTTTTTTAACGGATTATCTCAATGGTGACGTGTATTTCCATGTGCACCGTGAGGGCCACAATCTGGATAGGGCTGCGAATCAATTTACCTTGTATCAAAGTCTGTTAGATCAAGAAGCCGAGTTGAAGGCTTACTTCTAACCCTGAAACGTCAACACGCCCTAATCAAACGCCCCATTTGGGGCGTTTTGTTTTTGGCTTATATACGACATAATTGCAACATCAAAACCCCTAGTCTCATATGGATTTGGCTTGGAATGGGTACCCTCGAAGCTCCATCTGCATTAACGTGTTCGCGCCGTAGCGCTAGAAATCTCTGGTTAAGATGCACTCTGCGCCGCTCGCAGCAGGAAGCCGTGGCTTCGTCGATGATGACGGCGACGAGCGATAACTTTTTCAATGCTTACGCAATTTTTCTCGGTGCCAGTCTTGCACAAATGGGCTTTGTAACCGGTTTGCCGCAGCTCTTCGGGGCAATGTCGCAGTTGGTTTCTGTATGGTTAGCGAGTCACTTTTCCCGCCGTAGTTTTATCGTCTACTGCGCGGCTTTGCAGGCGTTGGTGGTATTGGGCATGGGCGCGTTAGCGGCCTTTCGCCCCGATCATGCTGTGTGGATATTTATCGGGCTCGCCGTGGGATACCATGGGTTTATCAATCTTATTCAACCCCATTGGCGTGCGTGGATGGGGTCTATCGTACCCGAACGTCGTCGTGGTGCCTTTTTTGCGGCGCGCACTCGCTTAACCATGGGCGCATCCTTAAGCGTATTTTTTATTGGCGGTGGGATTCTTACCTTTACCGATTCGCTGCAAATGGCCTGGTTAGGCTTTACTTTACTGTTTTCGATAGCGGCTATGGGGCGTTTTGTCTCGGCTTGGTTGTTATTGCAAATGCACGACCCGGATCCACGTGAAGCCAAGCAGCGGGGCGTATTTATCCAAACCATCCGCAATTTTCGCGGAGCATGGAAGGATAAAACCTTTCGCCAATACAGCCTATTTGTGGCCAGTATGCAGGCGATGGTGGCCATCTCGGCGCCGTTTTTCGCCGTGTATATGTTGGAAGACTTGAAGTTTAGCTATATCGAATTTGTGCTAGCCAGCGTGGCATCGATAGCCACCCAGTTTGTGACGCTGAAGTTTTGGGGGCGATTTAGCGATCAATTTGGTAATCGTTTGGTGATGATTATCACCAGCTGCATGATCCCAAGCCTGCCGCTGCTGTGGTTGTTCTCGGATAACTATCTCTATATTCTGGCGATTCAGGCATTTTCGGGCCTAGCTTGGAGCGGTTTTACCCTAAGCACCGCCAATTACCTTTATGATATTCGTCCCTTTCGCAGTGATTTTGCCACCTATGCGGCGTTGCAGGCGTCACTCAGCGCGGGATTGGTGTTTGTGGGAGCCATGGTCGGTGGCACGATAGCCTCCCATGCGGCTGACTTTTTAGTCTGGTCAGGTTGGAATACTTGGATCAGTAGCCCGATTTTTGTGGTGTTTCTCGTTTCGACCATACTGCGCGCATTTGTGACACTGTGGTTTATTCCGCGCTCGGTCGAACCGAAAGTCAGGCCTCGGCCGCAGTTACTGCAACTTATCTTCCGTATCCGTGGTTTTAACGCGATCTCGGGCGTGAGTCTCGACTGGTTAACTGTGGTAAAACGCCGAAATACCCCTGATTAGCTTAACTATCCGTTAGGGTGTTAAAGCTTATAATCGAAGAACTTACGTTTTTCAGGCCCCGAGGCATTAGCGCTGATCTTATTTGGGTGTTTATATTCATCCCAACTGGCGACATTGCGGCCGACATTGAGTTTAGGAAAGTTCTGTTGGTTTGCGGCGCTGGCTAATCCCATAAATGCTAATAACTGGCCGAGGGCGCTTTGGCGGCTGACATCGATACTGAGGAAGTCGTGTCTACCCGCAAAGTAGTCCAATACCTCTGTTTTATGGCGCTGATAGCAATCGATAAGATGTTGTTCATCTTGCGGGTTTTCAATCAAACCAACACCAAAGCTATGGCGAAAACTGCGCTTCATGATTGGGTGGAATCGGCCGGTTTGTGCGTCTAGATGTGGCAGCATTCGACTCAGTAACATCTGCATCGACGGTACCCAAGAGTCTAACTCACGGTCAAGATAAACAAACTTGGCCTCGGGGAATAATCCATCCAACTGTTTGAAATCGCTAAAACAAGGTGCATCGGAAATCGCCTCAGCTTGCATAAAGGCTTCTTTGGTAAACGCCATATGCGCCACTTTTAAGCCTTGTTCCAATAACGCCACACTCACGCTCGTCGTCCCAGTTCGGGGCAAACCGATAAAAATAACCTTCTGTTTTTGCTCGGCAACCACCGATTCATGCTTAATTGCATTTGGCTCGATTGCGCTTGGCTTAATTACATTTGGCCTGATGTCATTTGGTGTAGTCGAATCGCACTGTGGCTGATTGAGCTGCACATCTGCACTATGGTTATGCCCTTGAGAATCGGGAAGGGTGGCAATAGTTGCGTTATCAGGCATGGATTAGGCTCAGCATTCTTGTCAGCGTGGTCGCGATGGGTGTGTAAATGGGGTTTTAACATTAGCGTTTTATCAACGTTGGCAGTATATCGCAGCCAGCGGGTTTTGGCTGTGCAAAGCTGGCATTGCGTCGGTATTGCTTTGTAGAGGCAATCAACAGCATAAATCCCTTTATGCTAGAAGCATTTGGGCAAGATGAGGCGATTACTTGTATTATTTGCCTCGTCTTGTGAGGCAAATAGGTTTGTTAATTGACTCATTGTTTGAGTAGAATAGGCTTATTATTTGACTCATGGGGTAGGATATGTGGATTTGGCAGCAAGCCGATTGGCCTAAATTTCATTGGAATATCAGCAGAGTTGATGTCCTGCTACGTCAGGTATATTTCAATCAGGGCCAACTGCTCGGCAAGCAAATGCTAAGTCACGACGACAGCCAGTTAACCTCAGCGGCGGCACTCGACACCTTACTCGCTAATATTATCCACTCCAGTGCCATTGAAGGTGAAAAGCTCAATGCGGCTTCGGTGCGCTCATCCTTGGCTAAAAAACTCGGTGTGTCCGAAGACAAACCGTATCCGACCACTGCGCAAACCGATGGTTTGGCTGACATTATGCTCGATGCCTTAAAAAATTTAGATACAGAGTTAACCCTTGAGCGGATATTAGGTTGGCATAAACAGTTATTTCCCCAGGGTTATACGCTGTTTAACCCCGTTATTGGTGGAGTGCTACGTGGCGATACGCCTATGCAGGTTGTCTCAGGCCGGATTGATAAACCAACGGTACATTTTGAGGCACCCTCTCGAGCGACTTTGGACGCTGAACTCTCGCAGTTTATTGAATGGTTTAATGCATCAAGGCAAGATCTGGGTTTAGATCCGCTTATCCGCGCGGCGATAACTCACCTTTGGTTTGTGACTCTACACCCCCTTGATGATGGAAATGGGCGCATCACGCGTTTATTGACCGATTTAGCTTTGGCGCAAGCGGAAAAACGCTCAATTCGCTTTTACGCTATGTCGGTCAGTATTCTGGCCCGTCGCCAAGCCTACTATGACATTTTAGAGTCCACCCAAAGGGGCGATGTCGATATTACTCCTTGGTTAGTATGGTTTTTTGAAACCCTCAATGATTGCTTACTCAATGCGATGGGAGAGGTGAACAAGACTCTTCGGAAAACGCAGTATTGGCAAAATCTCGATCAATCCTTATTGAGTCAAGAGCAAGCCAAAGTGCTCAATCGGATGTTAGATGGCGATTTTGAATTAGGAATGAATAGTAGCCAGTATCAAAAGGTCGCTAAGGTAAGCCGCGCCACCGCCACTCGTCACCTTGCGCAAATGGTCGAGCAAGGCTTTTTAGTAAAAGCCGACGCCGGCGGCCGAAGTACGAGGTACTTATTGCCGAATGGGCTGTAGAGGCTAGTTTGCCTTGTGGAGAATATGCTCACCTGCCGAACATATTTACCGCGTGGAATTACGGCCTTTATCGTAAGTAATCGATTAGTTTAAAGCCTAGGCTGTATTAACTCTCTATCGTAAAAGATAAAGCCATCCCACAAATCGCAATTTGAATCAAATTGTTATGTGATATATTCGCTACAACTTTGATTGTTAGTGTTGGGGTATATCTGGCTATGGAACAGGTCGGGATTTACGAAAAGCTTATTACTCAACTCGTTGAGCAGCGCTTAGATAAGGACATATTTTTTGTTGGAGAAAGGAAGCTAGAAGTTGCTGAGGCAAGTATTTGGCTCTCACGTTTTCTGACTAAAGTAATTGAATATGTGATTAATTCAGTTCCCGCCGATGAAAACCAAGTCTTCAATCAAATCAGTTTGGCTAACCGGTTAGTGATGTGGCTCAAAGAGCACATTAACGATGATGATTTTATTAATGAAAATCTTATCGATAGCCAAGGTCGAATACTCACGGCTCTTTTTAACAAACAAAACCCGATAGCGACTGACTTACCTAAATATACGGCCGCCATATTTCCATTAACGGGGCTAACTCAAAGCGAGCTTTTTTGCGGGAGTAATGCGGGATTATCACTTGAAAGTGAGCTTAAACGTGAGATCCGTTCATCGGATAAAATCTATTGGCTGGTGTCATTTATCAAGTGGGCGGGGATTCGCATCTTCAAGCATGAACTTGAGGAGTTTACACGTAGTGGTAAAGAGTTACGCATCATCACTACATCGTATATGGGCGCGACTGATGCGAAAGCCGTCGAGTTTCTAGCTGGTTTACCTAATACCCAAGTCAAATTAAGTTACAACACTAAACGCGAAAGGTTGCATGCAAAGTCCTATTTATTTCTACGAAATACGGGTTTTCATACCGGTTACATCGGTTCTTCAAATTTATCGCATTCTGCATTGACTAGTGGGCTTGAGTGGAACCTTAAGATCACCACCCAAGAAATTCCACACATCATTGATAAATCGCTCAGTACCTTTGAAACTTACTGGGAATCGAACGAATTTGAGCTTTTTAGCGGTGATGTGAGCAGCAAAGAAAAGTTAAACAATGCGCTCAAAGAAGCGAAAGGCAGTGGCACTGAACCGAGCTCATTTCATTTTGACATTAAGCCGTTTGCGCATCAGCGAGAAATCCTCGAACAGCTTGCAGTAGAACGAAGCGTTCATGGTCGTTTTAAAAACCTTATTGTTGCAGCAACCGGCACGGGTAAGACGATTATTTCAGCATTCGATTTCGCGCAGTTTTATAAACAACATCCAGAAGCAAATTTCCTATTTGTTGCCCATAGGCAAGAAATTTTACAGCAAGCCCTCGGCGCTTATCGCGGTGTGTTAAAGAACAATCAATTTGGCGAGCTATGGGTGGCAGAGCATAAACCAAATAGTTACAAACACTTATTCACATCTATCCAAAGCTTAAATCTGCAACTTGATAACTTGCCATTAGCAACTGATTTTTATGATTATATTGTTATTGATGAAGTCCATCACGTTGCTGCGAATAGTTACCGTGGGCTATTAGAACATTTTGAGCCGACGATTTTACTTGGGTTGACGGCTACACCAGAGCGTCATGATGGTGTTGATATTTTAGTGGACTTTTGCGGTGTGATTGCCGCAGAAATACGTTTACCCGAAGCCATCAATCAACGGCATTTGTGTCCTTTTCAATATTTTGCGATCGATGATGAGACAGACCTTCGTAAGTTAAGTTGGAGTCGTGGTCGTTATGACGTTGCTGAACTGAGCAATTTATATACTCACAATGAACAGCGTGTGACGCGTATTATTCGCAGCCTAGCTGAAACCGTAACTGATATAGACAATATTAAGGCGTTAGCCTTTTGTGTAACCAAGGAACACGCCGAGTTTATGGCGAAGAAGTTCAATTTGGCGGGGATCAGTGCCGATGTGCTGACCAGTGATAATAGCTCTGAACGGCAACAAAAACGGCAGAGCTTAGTTAGTGGCAAATTATCCATTTTGTGTGTGGTGGATATTTTCAACGAAGGTGTCGACATCCCAGAGGTGGATACTTTGTTATTTTTACGGCCAACGGAAAGTTTGACCATATTCCTGCAACAACTTGGCCGAGGTTTGCGTCTCACCGATGATAAGCAGTGTTGTACCGTATTAGATTTTGTTGGCAATTCACGCGATGAATACGATTTTTCTCAGAAATTTAGAGCGTTAGTCGGTAAAACCAATCAGTCGATTAAAGATGAAATTCTCAATGATTTTCCGCATCTACCGCTAGGGTGCCGAATTGAACTTGAAGAGAAAGCACAGTCGATGATTTTGCGTAATATTAGCCGCGCAACGCTCAATGCCAATCGATTAACCAGTCTAATGGCAAACTTTAAACATCAAACTGACTTGCCGCTCACGCTAGGCAATTTTTTACGCATGAACCCGCAAGTGAGCCTTGAAGATATTTATCGCATAAAGATTAATGGCCAAAGTGGATGGACCTTATTAGTCGAGGCCGTACAGGGGAATAAGATTGCAGAACCTGCAGTTCAGCCCGATTTAGCCAAGGCATATTATCGCGCGATTAACTTCCACTTACTCAGTTGCACGTCATTATCCTATTTAAAATTTATCAAGCAGTTATGCGAAAATGATTTTGTCTTTAATGGGTTGGATCCTATTCAAAATCAGTTTGCTTTGATGTGTCATTACAACTTTTGGGATAAATCAGGTACGGCTTTAAACGTTAACAGTTTAGCGGCTAGCTTGCTGATGTTACGCAATAAGCCGTTGCAAGAAGAGTTGTTGTCTGTCTTGGCGATACTGATTAACCGGATACACCATCAAGAAATGGATTTGGAATTACTCCAACCCACAGCGTTGAAAGTGCACTCTCGTTATACTCGTGAGCAAATTTTAGCGGCGATGGGTGCAAGCACATTTGCAGCTAAATCACCTTCAAGGGAAGGTGTACTTGCGATTAGTGAGCAAAACCTTGAGTGTTTATTTGTTACGTTAAATAAATCAGAGAAGCAGTTTTCACCGACAACCATGTATCACGACTATGCGATTAGTGAACATCTATTCCACTGGCAATCGCAAAATAGTGCACGGCCAGAACGTGGTCGAGGTCTGAGTTATATTAAGCAACAAAAGCTGGGGAAAACCGTGCTGTTGTTTGTTCGAGAGCAATCAAAAGATGAAAATGGCCGCACTATGGGATTCGTGAATTTTGGCAAAGTGCATTATGTCAGCCATAACGGTTCACAACCCATGAATGTTACATGGAGATTAGAGCAGCCAATCCCTGATGTAATGTGGCATGACGCGGCCAAACTGGCAGTGGGTTAAATATTACTTCCTAGATTTTTCCCAACTGCTCCATCAAAAACTCAATCAATACCGTTACTTTGGTTGGGAGATATTTTCGCTGTGGATACACAGCATAAATACCATGTTCGGGGAGTGGAAAGTCAGTCAGTATCGTTTGTAAACGCCCAGCCTGTAGATCGGACTCTACGATGAAGCGCGGCAGATTGGCGATGCCAAGGCCATCGAGACAGGCTTGGTGGATAGCATCACTATTATTCACCTGATAGTTGCCTTTGGGTTGCACACGTTGCACGCCATCGGGACTGTGGAAACTCCATTCCACACCATCTTGAAAATAACTGTAAAACAAGCAGTTGTGTTGAGTTAACCCGCTAGGAGTCATGGGTGAACCGTGCTGCGCTAGATAGGCGGGGGATGCGCAAATCACGCTTAAGCAAGGGGCTATTTTGCGGGCGATAAGGCTGGAGTCGGGCAGTTCGCCTATGCGAATGGCTAAATCGAAGCCGCCTGCGATTAAATCCGTGGTCTTATCATCCATTTGCATTTGCAGCTGAATATCGGGGTAACGTTTTAAAAACTCAGCGATTAAAGGCGCAATATACAAGCGGCCAAACACCATGGGCACGGAAATTCGCAGATTGCCTTTAGGTGTTTGCTGCAATTCGGAGATGGCATCCAATCCTTCTTGGGTGAGCTGCACGGCAGGGCGAATATATTCGAAATAGCGCGCGCCAGCATCCGTTAGGCTCAAACTGCGAGTGGTGCGTTGTAACAGTTGAATCCCTAAGTGTTGCTCCAACTGTGTGATTCGTTTGCTGATGGCTGATTTACTCAGCCCGAGTTTTTGTCCCGCAGCGGAAAAGCTACCGCATTCCACCACAGTGACAAAAATGGGCAGGGCGGAAAAATGTTCCATGCAGGGCTTCCTTTATCAAACGATGGTGTAACAGCCGAGGCTCGGCTATAGGTCTCTTGTTTCTATCACTTTAAGTTGAGTATGAGGGGATTTAGAACCTCACTTGCATCTCGCTTAAAGCGGAAATTATCAACATTGATTGTCAGCTAAATCTCAACAATAAGTTTCTATTACGGTGGATTATAAGGTTTAAACTATCACTGTAGACTATTTTGCAACAAAAATAGATGGACTGTGTTGATGCAAACGTCAAATAAACTGACCTTATTTATGTCCTTTGTGGCGCTCTGCTCCGGCGTTTTACTGGCATTAATGATTAAACTCAATAGCCTGCTTGCTATGTATAGCTCACCGCTTTTGGCATCTTGGATGGCTCATGGTATTGGGGCAATAACAGTATTGTTGATGCTGTTTTTACTGAGAAAAAGGCTGGTGGGTAAGGAAGCCAAGTCGACTTTGAATACTGATGCGAGTCGATCATTATTAACTTGGTGGGCGTATTTAGGTGGCGTTCCTGGGGCTGCGACGGTTGTGTTGGCCGCTGTCACAGTCAACAGTGAATTAGCCTTAGCTGGCACCTTAGCGTTGATGCTTGTGGGGCAGTTAATCTTGAGCTGTATATTCGACTGCTGTGGTTATTTCGGTGTCGTTAAGCGGCGCATTCGATTCACAGAAGTCATTGCTATGGTAATGATTTTGTTGGGAGCCATGTTAGTGATTTATTCACATTAGCTGGCGTATCAGGGGAAATTGAATGGAATTGATGGTACTTATCGCATTGCTTAATGGCGGTTTAATTGCCTTAAGCCGAACCTTTAATGGTGCCTTGGCAAAACATAGCCATGCGTTAATCGCATCTTGCTGTAATCATATTGTGGGCTTTGTAGTCTTGAGTGCATGGATAATCTGCCTAGAGAGTGGCGCAAATCAGCTACAGGGGCAGCCGCCAGTGTATTTGTATCTTGGTGGAGTCATTGGCGCTTTATTTGTTGTGCTAAATAGTTGGGCATTGCCATCGTTAGGAGTGATGCGTTGTACATTGCTCGTAATATGTGGGCAGATGCTGACAGGCGTTGTGCTGGATATAATATCTAGCGCCAGCGGTATGCATTGGGCGTCACTCGTTGGAGTGTGTTTGATGTTAGCGGGTGTCGTGTTCCTTAATCGGGTGAAACAACCTACGCCGCAGGTAAAGCATGCGAATTGCTCGTTGTGATATGGCGTTAATCGCCGTTCAACCTCATCATATCGTAGCGAACGGGTTGCTTTGTCATTCTCGGGTATGTGAAAAACATCCCAAGTTGTGACTGGTTGTTGTGTTGATTATTTTTAGGGTTGTCGCATAGTTTTTTCATGCTTAGCATTTGATTTTTTGTTTGTTATTAGGAGTGTTATGTCGTTCTCAAGCCAGACTAATTCTTCGGCCGCACCTTACTCTTGGGTGCTTTTCGATGCCGATGAAACCCTCTTTTATTTCGATGCTTTCGAAGGGCTGAAGCGGATGTTTTCAGGCTTTGGCATCGATTTTACTCGGGCCGATTTCGATGAATATCAAAGGGTAAATAAGCCGCTGTGGGTTGCGTATCAAGATGGCAAGATCAGCGCCGCCGAACTGCAAACCATACGCTTCGAGCCTTGGGCGGCAAAGCTTGCAGTCACCCCTCAAACCCTAAACAGTGCATTTTTAACGGCTATGGCCGAGATTTGTGCGCCCTTGCCAGGCGCCCGTGAATTGCTGGCCGCGCTGCAGGGAAAAGCCAAAATGGGGATCATCACCAATGGCTTTACCGAGTTGCAGACAGTGCGTTTAGAGCGTACTGGTTTACAGCATCATTTTGATATTTTAGTGATTTCAGAAAAAGTGGGCATCGCAAAACCCGATGTCGGTATCTTTGAATACGCCCTTGAGTTGATGGGCCAGCCTGCGCGCGAACAAGTGTTAATGGTGGGCGATAACCCACATTCAGACATTCAAGGCGGTATCAACGCGGGATTCCACACCTGTTGGTATAACGTCCATGGACACGCGGCCCCCACAGGTATTCGCCCGCACTTTCAAGTCGCCTCCCACCATGAGTTACAGCAGAAGCTAATTTCATTACTCGGCTAGCTTCCAGAAAACCAAAAGCCCTTTAAAAGGGCTTTGGGTTTTAGATAGCACAAATAACACTATTCAACGTTTTGGATCTGAATGGTGAGCATTTTATTTAATATTAATAAAATCAATTGTTTGATTGTTTTTATTTATTAGATTTTAAGATCTAGTCACCAAGTTAGTACCAATTATATCGGGCTGTGGCGAATTAATCTCAGGCTCATCATTGTATCAATATTTCAATGTGATGCTTTTTTATCCTCCTCCCCATCTCGTAAGGCTACCATCCCAAGATATAGGCAGATTGGCACTGTTTTTCTGTATGCTGGTCCTTGCAGATCATATGTAAGCCAAATACCTGATAATATCCACAGTACCGGCCCCAATACATTGAGAAATGGATTTCTTTTTAATAGCTCTTTGACGAGTTGTTTCGCCGCTTCTCTGCCAACAATTTGAGCTATTAAGCTAATCACAATCGTTTCAGCGATAGCTAACGCAACTTGAGGGCCCAAAACCTCAACAATTATTGGAAGAATAAGAACTTTGCCCTGGCTTTTTACTCGTTCAAGTATATCCTTGCGACTAATTTCATCTATGCCTAAATTTTTGAATGCCTCAGATAATTCTTCTGGTGTTTTATCCAGTAGTTCCTTGTTGACCACCGCATTAACGAGGCGCTCAAGTTTTGATTCAATGGAGCCGCCAAGTTTGATGCTCACTTTTAACTTTGAGCATACATCATCAATAATTTCCTGCGCTTCTATTCCGCCATCATCACTAAATAGCGCTCTTTTAAGGTAAGCTAAGTCGGACGAAGCATAGTATTTAATTTGTTTGTCTATTAACTCAACTAATTCTTTTCGTGATTCTGGATGAGTGTCACTTACAACCAGTAATTCCTTTCTACGTTTGTCATTTGTGAATGACAGATAGCTATCTAAAACTTTCGACAGGTAGTTGAAGTCATCTTTTGTGCACTTGTTGATAAGGGTCTTCATTATTAGCTCCATTGTTGAAGATTCGACATCAAGATAACGGTAACTTACTGTTAAAAAAGTGATTTGAATCTATAAATTCTTATATTCATTTCTGTAACAATAAATATAGAAGTGGGCTCGAACAATGCCAGGTAACTACATATTTTCTGGATTGAACACAGCCTTAACAAACCAGTCATAGCTTTAGCTTATAGGGTACTTCGTAGCTAATTTATGGGGGTAAGGATTGAGGGACACTGCAATTACTCAATTTACCTGGCTCTTTGTGGCAAGAGGCTTAATATACGCGGTATAAGGCCTGCTATGGCGTTAAAGGGGCGTCATGGTAAAGGCCGTGCAGGATAATATTCTCAATCTGAACTTCATGCTGATAGCCAAGGCCATTAGCTGTGACATGGACTGTATGAGCGAAATGGTTGAAAAACTCGATTTTGTCATTAACAAGGTTAGTAGTGAGTTTCCCTATGCCTTCCCCGCTAGCTCTGTGACCCAATTTTAGGTGGGTTAAAAGAGAGATCGAAGTACCTGAGCGTTGTGGCTTCTCGAGGGCACGAAATTAACTTTTAAGTTTATTGTTTAGCGAATGCCATTTGTTGCTCATAAAAACTTTGTATTTTTCCTAGGCTGAAGTAGTATTTGAGTAAATAATTACTCATTAATTGCTTTTTTTGGATTTAATGAGTATTTAGCTACTCATAATGTCTTTAGGAGCTTTCATGGAACAGTTGACCATTCAGGCGTACATCGATGGCCAATGGAGCGATATTGCACAGCTCTCATTCCCTGAGAGCAAACAAGGTAATTATCGGCTTACCTCGTTAGATTACGAGCAAGCATATGCATTAGCTGAGCTAGATAAAGACGACTTGCACGCCGTCTCGCTAAACCATCCCGTTAGCCTTTTTTTCGACGATCTAGGTAGACCAGGATGGTTACGCTTTCTTGATGACATCATGCCTAGCGGCGCAAGCCGTCGCTATTGGCTTAAGTATTTAGATATCGCAGACCTGACCTTAGACGAGCAAAATTTTGTACTTTTGAAGTTTGGGACCATCGCCCCCGTGGGTAATTTGCGGGTAAAGGAATCTTTGCCTGAGCGCACTGTTATCGCTGATACAATGAAATTCACCGTAGACGACGTTAGGAATCGAGCTGCTGACTTCTTGGATTATGCACAACATCGAGGCGCTGCCGCTGGTGGCGCAACAGGGGCTGGCGGCGAAGCGCCCAAGCTTTTGTTACGTTGCGACGATGAGCAAAATATCTGGATTGATAGCTATCAAGACGAACCGCAAAACCGTGACCTTCATTATCTGGTGAAATACCCAAGAGGCGCTCGGTTGCCTATTGACTGCGATATCTTACGCGCGGAATACCACTATTATCACGAATTGGCTGAAATGGGCTTTGAGACCATTCCTACGGCTAATATGCGGCTCGAAGAAGGCCATGCCTACCCATCGCTATGGTTGCCGCGCTTTGATATTTACTTCAACGAACTAGGTCAGCAACGTTATGCGATGGAGTCGGTCTATTCGATTTTGGGTAAAGGCGCGGGAGTTACCTTAGATCATGAGCAAACCATAAGAGCGTTGATCGATAAAATCACTCATAGCCATATGGTCTTAGAGCAAGGTTATCAGTTTGATGTGCGTGCTTTTGTCATTGAGTGGGTGCGGCGAGATTTACTCAATATCCTATTTGGCAATAGTGATAATCACGGGCGCAATACAGCGTTTCTTAGGGGCGATGGTTGGATAAGGCTTGCGCCTATCTATGACTTTGCACCGATGAAAGCTGACCCAGAAGGCATAGCTAGAACCACAAAGTGGGAAGTCCCGCTCGAAATAGGGGGAGAGTATGACTTTCTGGGCATTGCTGAGGTATTAACTGATTTGGTGCCTGCTCAGGAGCTACTGATAGAGTTAAAACGTACAGCCCTGCAATGCCTTGGCTTAAAGCAACGTTTAATAGAGCGTGGTGTGCCACAGCGCATTATCGACATGCCAGCAATTGGCTTTGCTTACCTCGAAGACAAACTAACGCGTTGGGGATTGGTATGAGTGATAAACAAACGACTACTGAAACGGCTAAAGATACCATCGCCCGTCTTAGAGCCAATCGCCAGCCACAGAGTGATATTGCGATTGAGGTGTCACAGCATCGGCAACCCGTAAATATTGGAGAGGCCCCAATAAAGCCTGCCCCTAAACGCGTCTCTAAGCAATCAGGCGGTGTTAATACGGTAGAACGCAAGAATGCGATTAACGCTATCACACAACGGCTATTACGCAGTGAGCTAAGCCAAGGGCAAGCTCTGAAAGCTCTGCGAGTTGAGGTGCTAGGACTCACGCAAGATGAGTATGCAAACTTGGTTAAAGTATCACGCAAGACCCTCTCGGACGTTGAGAACGACCGTGGTAGTTTTAAGACCGATATTCTCGACCGACTATTTAAGCCTTTTGGTCTTAAAGTCGGGATTGTGCCTATCTCTGTTGTGCTTTAGGCTGCCCATTGCTCGCCTAAGGCCTCGGCTTGTTGTAAAACCAATTGCACTGCGCCATCAGCTTGGTCGGGCGGATATTTGTATTTACGTAATATTCGCTTCACCATAATGCGTAATTTAGCGCGAACACTTTCACGCTGTGACCAATCCACACTGATATTGGCCCTTAGGTTATCGGTTAGCTCATGGGCTATTTTCTTTAAGATTTCATCGCCTAGCTCAAGCACAGCGGCTTCGTTGTTGGCGAGTGCATCGTAAAATTTCACCTCGTCATCACTGAGCCCTAATGACTCGCCGCGCTTAGCTGCTTCACGGAATTTTTTGGCCATGTCCACCAGCTCTTCCATGACTTGAGCGGTTTCAATACTGCGGTTCTGATAACGCTTAACCACGTTGGATAGCAGCTCAGAAAACTTTTTCTGTTGGATTACATTACTGGCAAAACGGCTTTTAATTTCCCCTTCAAGCAGTCGCTCCAGCAGCTCAACAGCGAGGTTCTTTTCTGGTAAGTTGCGAACCTCGGCCAAAAACTCATCGTCCAGTAGCCCGATATTGGGTTTCTCCAGCCCGACAGCATCAAAGATATCGACTACCTCATCGCTAACAACGGCTTGGCTGATTATTTGGCGAATGGCGATGTCTTTCTCTTCATCGCTGCGCTTTTTGGCGCTGAGGTCGCGCTTAGTCAGCAGCACTTTGACCGCCTGCAAAAAGGCCACCTCTTCTCGTACAGCTTTAGCCTCATCTAGGGTACAGCAAAGGCTAAAAGCCTTACTCATGGCCAATGCATTATCGGCAAAGCGCTTTTTGCCATCTTCGACCCCAAGGATATGGTTTGCGGCTCCTGCGAGCAGTTTGTGGCCGCCCTTAGTGAAGTCGCTGTAATCGAATCCGTGGAGCAGGCTGCGTAGGATGTCGAGCTTTTCTTCAAGTAATGACCAAGCCTCGGCCGCGTCAACCGTCGGACGGCCTCTGCCATTACTCGCAGTGTATTCTTTTAATGCAGACTTAAGTTCGTTTGCTATGCCGATGTAATCAACCACCAGCCCGCCTTGTTTATCCCTAAATACCCGGTTTACCCGAGCAATTGCTTGCATAAGGTTATGGCCCTTCATTGGCTTATCAACATATAGGGTATGAACACAAGGGGCATCAAAGCCGGTTAGCCACATATCGCGCACAATTACTATTTGAAGTGGGTCTTTAGGGTCTTTAAAACGCTTTTCTAGACGTTTTTTAACTTGCTTTGAGTGAATATGAGGCCTCAGTAGCGGTTTATCGCTGCTTGAGCCTGTCATCACGATTTTGATTGCGCCCTTTTCAGGATCGTCATCATGCCAGTCTGGGCGTAGAGCACAGATGGCATTATAAAGATGCACACAAATTTCTCGGCTCATGGCTACCACCATCGCCTTACCGGTTTGGGCCTGCTGGCGGGCCTCAAAGTGCGCAACCAGATCGGCAGCGACTTTGGCTATCCTAGGTTCTGCACCGACGATTTTTTCAAGTGCTGACCACTTAGATTTAAGTTTAGATTGCTGTTCCTCTTCCTCGTCTTCGGCCAGTTCGTCGACTTCATCGTCGATATGCGGCAGCTCTTCCTCTTTAAGCTTGAGTTTTGCCAGCCTAGATTCGTAGTAGATGGCAACCGTCGCGCCATCCTCTTTTGCCTGCTGCATATCATAAATATGAATGTAATCGCCAAATACGGCACGGGTATCCCTGTCCTCACTCGAAACGGGGGTACCGGTAAAGGCTACAAAGGTTGCATTGGGTAAGGCATCGCGTAAATGCTGGGCAAAGCCGACTTGATAACGGCTGTGATAAGCCGCGCTGGCTTCGGCAACACCCGCGTTTAACTCAGGTACTTTAAGCTTTGCTTCAAAACCATACTGGGTTCGGTGTGCCTCATCGGCGACGACTACGATATTGTGTCTATCTGATAAAATTGGGAACACGTCTTCATCGGCGCCGGGGGCGAACTTTTGAATTGTGGCAAAGATGATACCGCCAGAGGGACGATTAGCGAGCTTAGCCCGCAGATCCTGCCGAGTTTCAACCTGAACTGGCTGTTCACGTAACAAATCCTGCGCCAGCGAAAATACGCCAAACAATTGGCCGTCTAAGTCGTTACGATCTGTGATGACCACAATCGTGGGGTTTTCCATGGCGGCTTCGCGCATGACTCGTGCCGCAAAACAGGTCATGGTGATGCTCTTGCCGCTGCCTTGGGTATGCCAAACCACACCGCCTTTACCCTTATTGCTTCCCATTACATTAGGCCGAGATGCGGTGACGACCTGGGTTATCGCAGACCGCACCGCATGGAACTGGTGATATCCGGCGATCTTCTTAACCAACTGACCATCATCTTCAAATAGGACGAAAAACCGCAGGTAATCCAGTAAATAGGCCGGGGCAAATACCCCTCTGACCATGGTTTCAAGTTCACCAAACGCCCCTAGAGGGTCGAGGTTAACACCATCAATGGTACGCCATTGCATATAGCGCTCGGCATTGGCTGATAATGAGCCCATGCGTGCTTCGGTACCGTCCGATATGACAAGAATTTCATTGTATTGGAATACGTCCGGTACTTGCTCTTTATAGGTTTGGATTTGGTCGTATGCTTTCCAGATATCGGCGTGTTCATCAGCGGGGTTTTTAAGCTCAAACAGTACTAACGGCAGCCCATTAATAAACAGAATGATATCGGGGCGTCGTGAATGGTGAGGGCCTTTTAAGGTGTATTGATTTACAGCTAAAAACTCATTGGTACCAGGGCGGTTTTCCCAGTCAATCAGTCGGACAAAATCACCACGGGTTTCACCGTCTTTCTGATAACTAACAGGCACACCATTGACTAACACCCCATGAAAATGGCGATTGGCTGAAAGAAGGGAAGGGATGCGCAAATCCATTACGGAGGCCAATGCATCCTCACGGGCCTGTTGTGGGATTTGCGGGTTAAGACGCGCTATAGCGCTCCTTAATCGCTCTAGCAACAAGGGTTGGCGATAATCCTGTCGTTCAGGATTGGCGCCATCTGGGGCGATGTCATAGCCATTTAAATAGGTGTAACCAGTTTCAGTGAGCCACTGCAAAACTTCCTGTTCTAACTGATCTTCTGTCATTACTCTTCCCTTGAAGGTGCCAATCTCAAAAACTAAAGCCGCCTATTTACGATAAAAAATACAATGGCGCTTTGCTTTAAAGCACATAATTGCGAGTGCGATAAGCCTGCTTTTCATGCGTCGGTTTAGTTGGAAACGCTAGTGCTATTGTTTTGGCTTTTACCATCTTACTGAGATACTGCTGACGTAAACCATCTGGATTACGCTTTACCAAGGCTGCTAACACCGACAATGTTAAAAATTGCTCCCTGCACAGTTGCATTAGTACCTGCTCCATTTGTTGGGGGCTCAATTTAGCCTTGATTCTGGGTAACTCAGCTATTTGCTCGAGTTCCGCTTTAAAATCAATGTTCAAGGTATCAAGGTCATCAATAATAGGCGCATCCAAATGTTCACTTAGCAACCTTCCAAGGTGATCTCGGCTTGAATCTTCGCTTGTTACTACATCCTCACGCTCGACTAAATACTCGGAGCTGGTGGTCAAATATTCGGAGCTCTCATCGTTATACTCGGAGCTGCTCCCAATATATGAAGCTCCCGTAAACGTTGGTGCGTTAAACACCTGCTCAGGCGTGGGTAAGGTTTCCCCTGGCAGAAAATACACAGTTCCTCTAGATTTACCATCTGACGTAAGCATGCCATCTCTTACCAACGTTGCTAGAAGTAAGGTTAAATCGTGTGAGTGCGAATCAGTTAATTCAAGCAATCGGTTGTGACTTACAACTTTTTCAATTGCTGCGGTCACTACAATTAAACGGCTTGTCCTATCCAAATTATCGAAGCGCGCACCGAACTTAACCCTCATGCTATCCACGACATCAATTGGCAATAAATCAGCCATGTGTAGCATAAGCTGTGTTTGCTCTGGCTCATCTTTCTCAACCAGCTGTGGTGGTCGCCAATCACAACTGCGCCAGCCACTGTAGATCTTAGGGATACCAGACCCTCCACGTTCTCCCAAACCAATGAGCAAAAACATTTGATGTAAGATGCGGTTGCGGCAATCTGTTTCACCACCCCGTATCACTTGTTCTATTGGCAAACGCAAACCGCCTGGATTACGGAAACCAAACATGTCAGGTCGTTTCACCACTAACACCGATAGGCGGCCACTGTAATCAGCATGAACCAAGGTGTTCACTAAAGCTTCACGCAAAGCAACATGTACTGGGGTATCGTCCTGACGCTGCCCATCTTTTAAGGAAAATGGCACCTTAAGATCCGAAACTAACTTACGATAAACTTTGCGGTAAAATTCAAATAAATTACCTGTCCAAGTGCCATCAGGTACTATTCGGTCAACCCAGCGTAATTCAGCTTTTGCTTCTGGTCGTTCTTGATAATCAACCAGATAATTAGGTAGCGCATCCTGGATAGCTAACCAGTTTCCAAACATTAGTAAGCCAGCTAACGTCAAACCCTCTTCGCCAGTTTGTCTGTCCTTGCGCCAGCCACGCAAACTTACTAAAAAATTAAAATCGTCTTGTTCTAAAAAAGGGTGTGCCGGCTTTTCATCTTTCAGCATCTGCCGGTAAATCCTTAAACTTTCGGGATCAATATCTGCCATCCCAAAACCCGGTAAAATTCGGGCATCACGTTCATCTTCTATTTGCTCTGCCAACATCCGTTTTACGGTTTCGTTGTCACAGCGTCTGTCACCCTCATGCAATCGGCGAAAGGTATTACCCAGTGGCTGGCCGTTTAAATACACCGGTTTTTGCTTGCGGTTTGCAGCTGGTACAGTGACAACCATAATCTGCTTACCATCGACACTTACCGTAACGACATGGTGGTCATTAAGCAGGTTAACACTGACCTTAGTAGGGTTATTTAAGGTGTTAAATAAATCCGTGCGCAGCTTATCGGGGTTATTCACCCCGGCAAGGCTAAAGTGGCCATTTTTCTCGCGTACACCCAGCAGCACCACGCCACCATAGGCATTGGCCATAGCAGAGTAAGTCGGCCAAAAGTCTTTTGGTAGCTCGCCGTTACCATCAGCACCTTGTGCTAGTTTGCACTCAACCTCATATGACTCGGCCAACAGGCTGATGTCTTCCAGGGTACGTAAATCAAACATTATTCCACCTCCGCTGATACCGCTGGGCCGTCTGGGGCGATGTCATAGCCGCAAATGTGGGTATAACCAATCTCACCTAACCAGCCTAGTGCCTCTTGTTCCAGTTGGTCTTCAGTCATGCATACAATCCTTGTTTACGCCGCCCTAGATGGTTCAGTTGCTAAAATGGACTTAGGTATTAGTGGTAATGACGACTGTCCACTGATCAGTTCATCACGTTCTAGGTCAAAAGGCCAGACGTGTAATACCAAATTATGATGAAAATCAAAAGGCTTTAAGGGTTCAGTGAACATGCTGCTTTTGGGGTAAATCAATACCATCTCCCCTTTACCGTCAGGCAAGTATTGCCGTGAATACGCTAACATCTGGTAAAAATCGCTCTCACTAAGATCGTATTTTGGACTAGCGGTACTGTTGACTCGTTTCCACTTGGTATCGAGTATCCAACGTTCAGCCCCTTTGCTGATTAACAAATCAGGCTCAAGTCGGAACATATTCTTATCGCCTTGCCTACATAGATATTTACTAGAAACCTGAGTTTGCAATTTGGCATTATCGGTCAGATGACGTTGCAATATGCGCGCAACATGCTGCTCAAATAGCTTTTCCATTGGGAAAAGCAAACTAATCCCTCGGTAATGACCACTCACAGCTAGTGGCATATGCTGATGCAAAATTAGTTCGCACCAAGGCTTGATGGGCTCGTAATGCGCCATCAGGCGGTCATGCTGCCAGCGGTTAAAATCAGCCTCAACATCGCGACTTTCAGGTAATTCATGCAGCATAGCCGCAAGTTCATGGGCAAGGCGCCAGTTAGCGGCCTCTTTGGCGTGTTCTAGTACCACCAGCAATGCTCGTTTCAGCAATCGGTTTTCCGGCCGGTTGGGTAAAAACACATCATGGCGAATTTGAAAAAAGTGCGCCCGTCCGGGAGGTTGGCGCATTTGGCGTACGACGTCCAGTTGGCCACGTAAATAACGCTGTTCCTCTTCTACGCGTTGATAATCAAACCTAAGGCCTCGTTTCAAAAGTCGCTCTAGCTGATGCAAAAACTGCCCCATTACCCACTCAGCTAATGGGGCATCATACAGCTCTAATCCGGCTTCTTCAGCCTCACGGCAGTTAAGCTGCAAACTGCTGGAAATTAACTTTTTGAGTAGGCTACGGGATTGCTTTTCACAATCCCCTTCCTCGAAGTGCTTCGGCAAAATCTCAATGACTTGGCCACAGGGGCTTTCAAGCACTCCGACAAAACTGTCGAGTCGTAACCAGCGCCTGTTTTCAAGTTGCAGCAGTTTGGCCCCGGAGCGGCTAAACCCTGCGGATAGCTCACACAACCAGTCAAAAGCCGATTCTGATATCTGCGCTTCATCCAGAGATGTGATTGCTAATGGCGCTGATGTTAACCGCGCATATTCGCGTACCACAACATGGTGTGGCATCAGCTCACAACCTCTTCTAGATCGACGTCATATACAGGGTCGTCAGCGGCTTCAATAATGTTGCTGGTGGCTACACTTACAATCCCCCTGTAAGCACTAATACGCTCAAAAGCATTATGATTTAAGCGCCATTGCGGCGTTTGGCGTAGTTTGTCACTTACCTTCGGGAATAGTGTCGAGAGATTCGTTTTATCCTCAACAATAAAAGCATCAACACTCACTTTACTCTGGTCATTCAGAACCCAGCGAATGCGCTCCCAATCTTCAAAAAAGTATTCTTGAAGTAGCGGAATAATATTTTGCTTAAAAATGTCGCCGAGCTTAGCGAGTGTGGGCTTATCAAACAACGGCATAAAGTAGGCGTGCCCCAAACAGTGGTCCCTGTCCAGCAGCACTGTAATCCGTTCATTCATCACCTTAAGCAATTCCTTGATGTTTACCCCCTCAATGTTGAGGTTTGTGAATAGTTCTGGTCTGGGGGGCATTTCTTTAAAGGTAAAGCGGCGGCGTAGCGCAATATCCAGCCCAGCTAGTGAGCGGTCAGCGGTATTCATGGTGCCAATCAAATACACATTGCTTGGCACTTTAAATGGCTTTTTAGAGTAAGGTAGCGTCACTTCAAGCGCTTCTTGTGCACCGGCACGCTTGGAGGGTTCGATTAAGGTGATGAGCTCTCCAAAAATACGCGAGATATTGCCCCGGTTGATTTCATCGATAATAAGTACGCGTTTATTATGCTCTGGGGTTTGGTGTTCGGTGGTTGCTGGTGCAAGCAATCGTTCAAGTTTGGCTATCTCTAGCGTAGGAGCTTGTAGTTTGTATAGCGTCATCTGACTGAATTGACCATCCAACAACTCGGAGTGTGGTAAGGATGGGCTGTATTGACGAAGCCATTTCACGGAGCGCATCTGTGCGTAGTTACCATCATATTCGGGGTTTGGCAGATACGCATAATCACCAGTGATTTCACCTATTGCACGGAATTTAAAATTACCGTCACTAACAATAACTAGGTCGCCTTTATTCATTTGAGTGACAAATGCATTCACACTGGTCACTTGATAGTCGTTAGGGCCTTTAAGTGTTACGCCAGCGTTTACAAATTTTCGTTCCACTTCTTGCCGATTGTGGCAACCCGAAAAATCAATTTCATCTCCGTAGCCAAGTAAAACACAATTGCCGTTAATGCAGTCATCATAAACCGTGGCATCTGAACCTAGAGTATTACCCAGTGACATTTTCCAAATTCGTCGTCCTTCAAGGGATATCGAGCCTTCAATGCTCCTAGTTACTTTAACATCCGCTGTTAAGCACATATTTTTGAATACCCCATCAACTACCTGATAACGCAGTTGCCCTTTTTGCTCATCGGTATCCACTGTCTCAGCTCTAAGTCCTTCAACAAAGTCTTCATAGCTAAAGCTTTGGTGAAAGGTGACAAATCGAATGCGTTCTTGCTGTTTAAGCTCATCAAAACGTGCTTTTAGCACTTCACGGGCCTTGCACTTATCTGCCCAATTGCTGCTGGTAGAGTATGCGGTATCAAATTGCTCAACAGCAGCTGGGTCTAATATTTCTAATGCGGCTCGTACCGTTTCATGGGTTTTTCCCGTGCCAGGTGGGCCAAACAGGATTTGATTGAGTGGTACTTTAATGTCTGGCATAGGCTCTTCTGCGCTTCTTTGGATGATATCGATGGGTGATGAGGTTACAGAATTGGGTTTGATTTCAGATACGAAGTAGAGAGCTTCATCAGATGCGTCTTTACTGATATAAATCGTTTTTGGAGCCTGATACTGTGAGAATCGGCTATTAAATCGTGCTTGTATCCGGTGATACTGACTTAATACGCATGTTTCGACTTGTTCGCCATCAGGCCATCGCAGCTTGAATTTTTTGGGGCTGACACCGGTATTATCGGCAATAAACTCTGGGCTAAAAAATGCCATCTGCTCACGCTTTATGGCGATATAGCCGTTCCTAATAGCACCTTCTTTTAGCTCGACCTCAAGCCATTGCTCAGTATTATCCAGTTGTAAGCTACGTTGTAATTCAACCCATTCTCTTAAGCCGCTTCGGGCGCTACCATTGTTTTGATCGCCAATATCCCGATATTGCCCTGTGGTGCCATAGTCTTGCCATAAGCGTTCCAGCACCTCGATATCGGTGATTAAAAACACTTCTTGTCCTACATGACGGGAAATTGTATTTACGCCTGATACATAGGCATTAATGGTGTTTTCCGTGCGTCCTTTTCGACTTAAATAATCGCGATATGCTTGCTTATTCGCTTCAAGCGTCATTGTTTCCTTACCTTTTTCTGTCCTAGCGCCTTATCATCGCTATCATGGTTGTTCCAACATCCAACCGTTTTTGAGCTTAAAAAATGAGAGAGCCTCAAGCTAGGCGCAAGGGTGCCTTGTGGAGTCTTTTTTTAGTAAAAAGTGATATATGTTTAAAAACCACTTTTAAATCGACACGTTTTTATCACCTGTTGATGCTGTCGACATAAACACAAAACGTGTTTAAAAATTACCTTAAAATCGACACGTTTTAGTGATATGTCGATGTTGTCGACATAAATACAAAACGTGTTTAAAAATCACATTAAAATCGACACGTTTTAGTGATATGTCGATGCTGTCGACATAAACACAAAACGTGCTTAAAAATCACTTAAAAATCGACACGTTTATATGCGCCGTTAGCGGGTTAACTCGGCAAACAGCGCATCATTGATATAATATTTCTCCCGGCCAATGGGCATTTCACGTAATACACCCAGCTCAGCAAGTACCTGCAAGTAACGTGACGCGGTTTGGCGTTTAGCGATACCCGCATCGACCACGAATGCGATTTTGGTATAGGGTTGCTGGAAGATCACCTCAATAAGGTCTTTACTATAAACGCCTTCAGCTTCACGCTGAACGCGTTCACGGGTGTTTTCCATCAGGTCGAGAATGCGCACCACTTGGTCGTAGGTTTGCTGTGCGGTTACCTCGACAGCCCGTAGCATAAACAGCAACCAATTTTCCCAGTCTTGCTCTTCAGTCACCCGTCTTAGTCCACGGTAATAATCGGCGCGATGAGCGATGATATAGCGCGACAAAAACAACATAGGCACATCGAGTAAGCCCTGCTCAACCAGATAGAGCAAATTCAAAATCCGCCCAGTACGGCCATTGCCATCGGGGAAAGGATGAATAGCTTCAAATTGGTAGTGCATAACCGCCATTTTTACGAGGGGATCGAGTCCATCATCGGCATGGATAAACTGTTCAAGATTCGAGAGCTTATCGCGGATAACCTTCTCACCTACTGGTGGGGTGTAGACGACTTCGCCTAGCTCGTTTTTCAGTGATGTCCCCGGAATCGCGCGGATACCAATATCCACCAGCTTGATAAAACGTACTAGCTCGATAAACAGATTGGTATTGAGAGGCCGTTCTTTGAGTGCCCGAAATCCAAAGGTGAGTGCTTCACGATAGCGGAGCACCTCTTTGGTATGGGGGGCAGTTTTGCCATCGGGATCGGCAGCAGCGCGGTACAGTTCATCATTAGTAGTGACAATATTTTCAATTTCAGAAGATAAGCGCGCCTCTTGCAGCACGATGCTGTTAATCAGCAATCCCTGATTGGGGATTTTGGCCGTTAAGCCTCGCAGGTTGGCTAACACCCTATTCGCCGAAATCGCCTGCTTAAGCACGGCTTTAGTTTCTAGCTCAATAGCGGGGGGTAATAATGGCAGCTCATTGTAGGGCTGGTGGCTATTTAGCGGCATAAATATCCTCCTCTAATATTGCTTGGGCGTCAGGTAAGCGGAGTTTGCCTGATATTAGGCGCGGTAGCAGGGTATCGCGCAGGGTGGCGAGGGTTTGGGCTTGCTGGCTATTAGCCTGAATTTTCAGATATAGCTCGGCAACTAGACTGTCAAACTCAATAAGAACTTCATTTGGGGGCAAAGCACGCTGCTGTGCGCCAAGATCTTTTTGGGTCAAAAGCGGCTGGGTAGAGCCACGATTTAATGAGTGTACATCAATGGCCAACAGCCAATTTAAAGAAAAATAGAAATTGGATTGATCCTTTGGTGTTAGAACAAGCACATTATCTGAAGCCCAGAATGGTGGAGTAGCAATATGCACTTTACCAAGTGTACCGACTCGGCCTGTCAGTATTTTCTTTAAATCAAATAATGACTTATCTGTGTAGCCCATGACACCCGCGCCACCATATAAAGGTACTTTTGCCCCTTCACATTCAACATCTGAACGAATCTCAGGGCGTTTTCCACTTGCGATTTGGCAAATTTCACTCAAACAAGAAACAGTCCACCCCTCAGGGATTGGGCCATGGGGGGAGTCGGTGAAGGTGGCTGGGAATAGGGCCTGTATTTCTGGGGGCAGGCTTGGGGCTTGCGTGCCTGCGTTGGCATGCACCGGATCAAAATCCACAAACCACGATTTAAACAACGCCTGCGCAATCGCCTCTAAAGTGGCATTGGTTTCTCGGAGGAGTGCGATGCGGTCGTCTAAAGAATCAAAGAAAGCTGATATTGTTCGTTGCTCTGAGATGGATGGGTAACGCAATTCGATTCTATCCATCATTCCGAAAGTGATTGCAGGCATCGTTGAGGAAGATTGTGAACCGCGCAGATAATCGAAAACTTTTTTTGAATCTAAAATTCGATAAAGAAAACCAGCATCAACTTCAGAGGTTTTCAGATTCACTTTAAACAAATTGTTGGCAATAAAGCCAGATATACCGCGAACTACTTTCCCCGCTGTTTGTGAGCCATATCGAATCATTACAATATCGTCTGGTGTAACAGAGTAACGAGCTCCTGGATTCTTAATGTATCGAACTGGTTCACTTGGATTCGTGTAGTCAATTATCCTAACGAAACGGCCAGAGTCACTAGTAGGTTCTAAAAATTGATCTTCGGGAATTACCTGAATTCCCTGAGAGTAATTTGCAATTTCAGATAGAAAAACGCTTTGCCAATCAGAACTCATAACCCAGCCCTCCCAACTTCTGCCGAATTACCTGGTCCAGTTCTGCGCCCTTGGCCATTTGATCGGCCAGCTTTTCAGTGAGCAGGGTCATTTTGTCAGCAAAAGCTTCGTCGCAATCTTCCACTTCTTCTGCACCAACATAACGGCCTGGTGTCAGCACGTGGCCATGCTCGGCAATCTCGCTAAGCGGCACGCTGCGACAGAAACCGGCGATATCCTGATAACCATCTTCAAAGCCTTCAACGCCGGTCATGTCTTCACCGCGCCAAGCCTTGGCGGTGTTGGCAATGTGGTCAATGGCGGCTTGGTCCAGCTCGCTTTGCACGCGGCTAATCATCTTGCCCAGTTTGCGGGCGTCGATAAACAGCACTTCGCCTTTACGGGCGGTTTTTTGTTTGGTTAAAAACCATAAACAGGCGGGGATTTGGGTGTTAAAAAACAGCTGGCCTGGCAGGGCCACCACCACTTCCACCACGTCGGCGTCGACCATGGCGCGACGGATATCGCCTTCGCTATTTTGACTGGATGACATAGAGCCATTGGCCAGCACAATACCGGCGCGGCCAGTGGGTTTTAAGTGATACAACATATGTTGCAGCCACGCATAGTTGGCGTTGCCTTGTGGCGGGTTGCCATACACCCAGCGCGGGTCGCCTTCTAAGCTGCCATGCCACCAGTCGCTGATGTTAAATGGCGGGTTGGCGAGGATATAGTCGGCGCGTAAATCGCTGTGCTGGTTCTTGGTAAAGGTGTCGCCTGGTTCACGGCCTAAGTTAAAGTCGATACCGCGAATGGCGAGGTTCATCGCCGCCAAGCGCCACGTGGTTGGGTTCGATTCCTGACCATAAATCGACACATCACCCAGTTTACCACCGTGCGCTTCGATAAACTTTTCTGACTGCACGAACATACCGCCCGAGCCACAGCATGGGTCGTACACTTTGCCTTGGTGCGGGTCGAGTACGGCCACTAAGGTGTTGACGATGGACTGTGGCGTATAGAACTGACCGCCTTTTTTGCCTTCGGCGCTGGCGAACTGGCCTAAGAAGTATTCGTACACCTGGCCCAAGATATCGCGGGCTTTGGATTGGTCTTCACCAAAACCGATGGTGGAGATTAAATCAACGAGCTCTCCTAACTTGCCATCTGGCAGCGGGGCGCGGGCGTAGCGTTTATCTAAAATGCCTTTGAGGCTTGGGTTTTCTTTTTCAATAGCGTCTAGCGCATCGTCAATTTGCTTACCAATATTGGCCTGTTTGGCATTCGCACGAAGCCCTTCCCAGCGGGCGGGTTCAGGCACCCAAAATACGTTGACCTCGATATAGTAGTCGCGCTCTTCGAGTTCTTCGGCGATAAAGTCAGCGTCGGCATCGTGTAAAAAATAGTCGTCGTTAACATCGACAAAGCGACGTTCAAGTTCGGCACGGCGGGCGGCAAAGGTATCGGACACGAACTTTAAGAAAATCAGCCCAAGCACTAAATGCTTATATTCGGCGGCGTCAACGTTGGCGCGTAGTTTATCGGCAGCGGCCCAGAGGGTCTTTTTAATATCGTCTAGCATATTAGTTCCATTTAAATATTGCGGTATCTGCTTAGGCTTTTGCGCGAGCCCTTAGTGTTGTGCTGGGCGCAGATACTTAATGTTTTAGGTTCAACTCGCTATGGTTGATTTGGGCAATTAGCGTTTGAATCTAGGGGCAGGAGAAGCCGAAACCGGCTCTCTTGGCTAAAGAGGGGGTAAGGCCTCACTGTCCAGCAAAATCGTAGACCGATTGTGCCATAGTTTTGAGATATCATCCCATAAGAAATAGTGAGATAAGTCGATAAATTTATTGTCGATAAATTGAGAAATAGGGGATGTCTAAGCTGGTAATGCCACGCTCCGAAAGCTGTTATCCACGCGTTAGCGTTCATCGCGTTGTGGTTGTTGAGCACTGCAATAGGGCTCGATGTTAACGTCGATAATCGCCCACGACCAGCCATGGTATTCAGGATCCATTTGTAACGTTTCTAAATTGCTTGCCTGTGGCGGTGGTATTTGGCGTTTAGCCAAATCTTCGAGATACATTTCAGCAGCCTCATGAGCGTTGTTAAGCGCTTCGTCTAGCGTGTCGCCTGCGGAAAAGCAATTCGGTAGATCGGGAAAGATAATCCCGTAGGCGTGTTCGTTGTCGCCCGTTTCGATTGCTACTGGATATAACATAGCCATTCCTTTTGAGTGATTTTTTCAGTACTGAGTTGCAAGCAATCGATTCTCAATCACGAGGGCAACTCTTGTTGTGGGGTGTTTCCGATTTAAATGAAAATTGCGCTGGGCACATTAAAGCGCGTGGCTAATTTTCGGAGTTGGGCAAGGCTTAATGGTATCTTTTCATCAATTATCAGGGAGACTGTTGTGGCGTCGCCGATTTCATGTTGAAAATCGGTAACCTTAAGTCCGTGCTGATCCATTAGCACGCGCAGCACGGCGGTACCTTTATCGGTATTCTTGACCGCGTTATTAAAATCTTTGAGTTCGTCACACTGTTCTTCGTATTCGTTAATCCTTAATACGAGTAAATCGAGCAGCAGCGCATTAGCATCTAAGTCGTCAATTAGCGCTTCAACTAAGTTGAGTGCCGCTAAATAGTCTTGTTTGCTGTTGATCCCACAGATGAATGGCATTTCGGTTTGTAAGTCGTCCACCAGCTTTTTTACTCGCGCAATATTCATATATGACGTTACCGATTAACCCGTTGCAAGCAATTATGCGCTTTGCTGGTTAAGTTCACAAATTAAACGGAATACCGAGGTTGCGTAATGGCAGAAAGAGAGCATTGTATTGATTAAGTTGGGTATTGGGATGCCAACATAATTGGATGGAGGTGAATAATGTCGGTTGTGCAACTGTTAGTCGATGGTGAGGTCGATGTGTTTTTGCTGGTGGCAAAGCCTTGGGGGACACGTCGCTCCTATGAGAAGGAGCTCCATTCAGCCTATCTATTTGACTCAGTTCCCCCTGAGTTCATCCGTCGACTTTCTCATATTCTTGATGGCGCAATGCTAAGTGGGCATATATCCCATGAGGGTGGTTGTGAAGTGATTTGCCCAATACCTCGAATGATTTCAGTTTTACGTGGCATGGGTTATGACGTCACCCCAGATGAAAACTACGATAGGATGCTTGAGCAGGCGGCTATTCCCCTTACCGCTGCGCAAAAACTCGCTAGGCAGGCTGATATCAAGAAAGAGCGCGACGAGGGTATAGTCTACTAGAGATTTGCGATTTAAAGCGCTGTAGTGGTAATGGCTCAGGCCTAAAAACGATTAGACCTGAGCAGGATTCAACGCAGATTGTTGACGTGGGGGTTGTTTATCCTTAACCGTAGAGGCGTTAAACGGGGCGTATTAAGCTAATTCGATCTTGGCCTAGTCAAGCGCTTTGCTTTAATCCCATAGTGTCATCTGATGCTGTTTAAGTTCCTTTTGATAATTGCGGACGAAAGCGCAATTGCGTACTCGATGGCTGTACTTATCCCCATGTTTGCGTTGAGCCCTCATATCAAATGTCATTTGTGCGGCGAATTGACTTGGAGTCAGCTCGGTTGATGTAAAAAAGATGGGTGGGCATATATGGGTTTGGACATGGAATGAGAGATGCTTGCTGCCGTCCTCTTTATAGAATTGGTCTAAGGCCGATTGGATCAACAACAGGGCTTCGGCTCCCTGACTTCTGGCGATAGCAAATTTGACCATTTCAAGCTCAACACGGTACTGATTTGTTAGTTCCATGGCCTCGTTGTAAGCCGTTCTATCGTTGACCACACAGAGTTCAATTAGCCTTAAATATGCGTTGACTGCGTTTTCGTAGTCCTCCTGTTTTATGTTCCCAAATCGCAGGTTATCGACATGCCAGATGGTGGAGTGCACTATCGCATTGGTGCGTATCTTCAGTTTTCCTTCCCTTGTTTTTGCCCCTGTTGAGCGGCCGCCATGGAGCTTGCAGCGGCCATTGGCTTTAGTGCCGTATCGTTGGCAACAAGAACCAGAGCGGGTTTTAGCGCCGCATTTAGGTAAGGTTGCGAGTTCGAATTTACTCATTGTCCCCTCTCTTATGATCATCGAGATGATCAGGATTTCTTCGGTTCATGGGCTTTGTTTTGCCATTTGCTAAGCGTTGTTTATTTATGATCAATGGGTTGTTCTTGATCCCCCTCCTAACTCCTGTTCGAGATTGTTTGTCGTTGTTTAATAAATCACCGGCAAGCTGATCATTTTTTAGATTGGTATGTGGCCGCTTCTCGGTTCATGGGGTGCTTGTA
This sequence comes from Shewanella sp. Shew256, assembly GCF_002196695.1. Classification (NCBI taxonomy): domain Bacteria; kingdom Pseudomonadati; phylum Pseudomonadota; class Gammaproteobacteria; order Alteromonadales; family Shewanellaceae; genus Shewanella; species Shewanella sp. Shew256. Next base: position 132,929 of record NZ_NAJR01000009.1, read on the forward strand.
AGCCTCTATATGTGTGATCAAGCGGCATGGTATGTTCGAGTTCGGTTGCATCGAGCAGGTGCGATAGGCTGCTGCTCGATGCGATACATTCTTTCAACTGTTGACTATGGTCCAAGGTCACAAACCAGCCATATTTGGTCTTTGTCGCTGCTTTAGGATTAGCTGATGAGGTAGCGGGTGGATTAGCTTTATATAATTGCTTACGGCGCTTTTGTTCGAAGGTGATATTTGGATCAACCAGCATGAGATCCGTCGATAAATCAAAGCGTGCAGAAGGCTTGAGCTTATTGCTGATAAAGCCCTTCGCCTTTCCATTTAATTTTTTAGTATGTTCCTTAGCTAGGTAGCTGGAGCGGTATAAGGCCGCTTTTATTGAGGCCTTGTCGCCTCGCCGAATAATGCAATATGGCTTATCAACGAAGGCTACAGTGCCTTGCTCTTTCCACATGTTTTTGACAATCGAAAGGAGTTTTGAGGAATGCTGGACCCTATGACTGCTAAGCATTAGCTCGAGGTGATAATGTTCTTTGTCTGCACCGTCTTGCTCTCTCGCACAGTGAAAAATGATTTTTGTTCGGTATTTTGATGACAGCGTGCTCTCCAGATTTTTGAGAAACAGGCTGATGGCTTGATTATCTGCTGAGGCCGTTTGGGGATGTAAATCAATTCGACAAACTAACACCCTACAGTAATGGCTTAGCATTATCTCGTAGTCAGCGATAATGGTTTTAAGTGAGCGATAGTCAAGGTCTAGGGTCTTTGGCTTGTAGACTTCGTATGCGTGATTTTTATATGGGAATAAGGCCGAGTTATGGCTATTAATGCAAAACTGACGGTTTTGATTTCTCGAAGTCGATAGGGCGTTGGTAGTCACTGTTTGCTTTGTCATTTTATTATTCTTGAATATTTGACGGCCTGAACGATTGGCGCGGGTATATTATTTAATATCCGCCGTTGTTCGGGGCTGTGTAGTATTGATTAAGCTTGTTGGGTAAGGTTTGCAGCTCATTGACGTTGTTTAGTGCTGTTCACTGATTGACTCAAAGTGTGTCACGAGCTGCGCTAAAAAAAGCAGGCTTAACCTGCTTTTGAGTTTTGTTCGTTTAACCACTGATGCACATCTTTGAATAGCCAGCGCTGCCAGCCATGTTTTTTTATTTTCGGCGCTGGAAATTTCCCAGAATAAATCCATCTGCACAAAGTCGAGCGACTGATACCTAAGGCTCGTTGAATTTCACGCTTTGTTATGAGCCTGTTGTCGTCTAAATACATGGCAAGTAGCGTATCTGGTTTACTAATCATTTATCTCTCCTAATTGATACTTTCGCGGGTGTTTACCCATGCATTGAGTTCGGATAATAGCCAGCCGACATGATTGCTTTGTGGGTATAGCTGGCGGCGTTTTGGAAAAAGGCCTTTACGCTCTAGTTGCCATGCCGTTGTACGTGAGATCGAGGTAATATTTTTCCGTTCGGCTTCGCGTACAAGGCGATCTGAGGATTCGTGATTTGATGGGTTCATGTTCACTCCCGTTTAGGTTAGTTCGGGAGTGATTTTGTCGAAATGTAGGAGTGATGCTACCCCTTCTGCTAAGCAGAAGTGTTTAAAATAAGGCTCAAGACATTGTTAATGTTGGCTATTTTATTTTTGATAAGATTTGTTTATCTGTGAAGGATCTTTTTAATTTTGCCTTGATTACGGCGAGACTCGGTTTGGGCGTTTTTAATCGATTGACTGGTTTTGTGATAGTTTTAATCCAGTTGTAGATTGTGTGTTGCTCTGGGTGACGGTCGCTAAATTTCAATAATGCAGAGATGCCCTTGTTTGCGCCTTTCGCCGAGAAGTCTCGAATAATCCAATATATGGCTTCAGCTACATTTTCTTTTGAGGCTGCAACACAATCAGGGTCAAGGTAAATACAGTTTGCCATTTCAATCACTAATTCTTTTAGGCAGATAGTTTTACTCGCTTTGCCTTGGCCGCCAGCTTGCGTTCTAGTGACATATGCTTCGAAACCTAAATCTGTGTATCTATCAGTCAGGGCTAAAGTGTCATTGCTACCTGCGTAATAGCCAATATAAACCGCCGTTTCGACGAGTCGATCTATTATTTTGTAATAGGGCTCACTTTCTGGAATTGAAGGTGAGGCGAGCTTTAATAGCGTCATACATTGAGTCATAAATACGTGTATGTTTTGCTGTACCAATTCAATTTGCGAGGATGAATGGTGGTTTTTGTGAACGTAAAGTTCGCTCCCAAGCCTCTGTAATTCATTTGTTCTGCGTTCAAGCAGTTTAATTAGCTCTATGCCACCAGCATTGCTGGCTTGAGTATCCGCCAGATTATCAGGATAGAAATCTTCGAGTTTGACCCCTAAAATCCTCAATTGGTCAGGCGCCATCTCTGGCAAAATCATATTTTTAAGGTCACAAATTCGAGCTTTTTTTACGTTTTTAGGCATAACGGCCATGTTTGTTACCTATTTCGCTGATTGTGGTTTGATGAATGAGATGACATTCGTTTGGTTGTTTATAATTGGGCTGATCAAGGCCGCTAGCTTATCTAACGCTTCTCGACGCTCTTCTAAATAATCATGGTGGTTATAAGTGCCTTCAATACCCTTAAGCTTGTGGTTCAAGCATCGCTCGGCAATATGAGGGGGAACCTTAAGGCTAGCGAGCAAAGTGCGGCAGGTACGGCGTAAGTCGTGAACGGTGAAATGCTCAACACCAGCCTTCCCGAGTAAATTTTCGAATGGCTGTTTATTGCTGTCATGTTTTTGACCAAACAGCTTGGCTAATGCATGGTTTAAAGTATCGTTTGCGATATATTCACGACGCTTACTGGCTTTACGTGCTGGGAATACATACTCAGAGCCACAAGCGATGATTTTTAATTCTTTTAGCCATTCAATGACAAATTCCGACAATGGAATCGTTATTCCTACGCCTGTTTTGCTGCGTTCTTTCGGCATACGCCAAACCTGTTGGTCGAAATCAAACTCACTCCATTTGGCTGCGATTAGCTCACCCTTCCTGACCCCTAGGCATAGTAAAAGGGCGACGGCAAGATAATTCTCATGACTAAAAATGGGTCTGCTATTTCTCAAAACGGGAAATGCTGCGGCGATTTCATTTAGGGATAACACCCTAGTACGGTTTTTCTCGAGTCCACCTGCATCGGCAGTGTTAAATGCGGCAGCAGGATTGCCTGAGGCGACATCAAGCTTACAAGCGTGGTTAAAAAGCTGCTTACAAAACAACAGTGTTTTATTCGCAACAGTAGGGCGATTACTTTTAACGACCTTATGAAGAATGGCCCTAATATCGCGGGCATTCACGTCGGTTACTTTTAATTGGCCTATGGCGGGTTTTATGTCTTTGGTATACATCCGCATCGGGATTTCTGGATGCTTTAAACGTGGGGCGGTGCATTGATACCAATCGTCAAAAAGATCATTTACGGTCTTAATGGTAATTTCTTGTTGCCGTTCCCGCTCGGCGAGAGGATCTATCCCTTGCTTGGCAAGCAGTTTAACTTTTGCGGCTTCGGCTTTAGCTTCGACTAAAGACATTGCAGGGTAAACGCCACCATTGGGTACCATTGAACGACGTTTGCCGTTAACGCTGTACCTGACTTCCCAATATGCGACGCCTTCAGTTTGGACTCTGATATAGAGCCCGTCCCCCACTGCTTTACGTCCAAGCTCTTTGCTTTTTAAAAAAGATTTAATTTGCTTGTCATTCATGTAGTTAAGTCAAAAATGGTGACTAAACTTTAAAATGGCCTATTTTTGGCCATTTTCAGTGGTTTCAAGCGATTTTAGTCACCACTTTAGTCCCACTTTTTCATAAATAATAGCAAACAATGGCGAACATGTAAAAACATAAAACCATGCAAGTGCATGGTTTTATAGTGGTTTTTAAGCAGTATTAAACCGCTAAAAACATCATTCGACGTTCTGGATCTGCTCGCGCATTTGTTCGATGAGCACTTTTAGCTCGACTGCGGCGGCGGTGATTTCGGTGCTGATGGATTTTGAGGCGAGGGTGTTAGATTCGCGGTTAAATTCCTGCATCATAAAATCTAAGCGACGGCCTTCGCTGCCGCCTTTTTTGAGGATGCGGCGCGCTTCGGTGACATGGGCTTCGAGTCTGTCCATCTCTTCGGCCACATCTTGTTTTTGCGCTAACAGGATCATCTCCTGCTCGATGCGGGCGGGATCGAGTTCACCTTTGATTTCCGCGAGGCGATTGGTGAGTTTATCGCGTTGATATTCCATCACTTTAGGCATGTGCTCGCGCACGATAGCAATTTGCTCTTCGACGCCTTCTAAACGGCTTAAAAGCATTTCTTTAATCGCGGCGCCTTCGCGGCCACGGGCTTCGATAAACTGGTCTATTGCTAAATCGAAAGCCGTTAATAACTCGGCGGCAATGGCATCCATATCTTGCTCTGAGCTTGAGAGCACACCTGGCCAGCGCAAAATGTCAGTCAGGCTCACTTCGCCTTGGCCGGCTTCTTGTTTTAACCAGCTGGCGGCGTCGAGCAACTGCTTGGCTAGCCCTTGGTTTAATTTGAGTTCGCTGTTGCTGTTGTCGGCTAACTCATAGCGTAAATTGACCTCGACTTTACCGCGGCTTAAGCGTTTACGCAGGCGGTCGCGCAGTACGGGCTCGAAGCTGCGGAATTGTTCTGGCAGACGTAAGTAAGTTTCGAGGTAACGCTGGTTGACTGAGCGAATTTCCCAAGAGGCGGTGCCCCATTGTGCTTTGTGCTCGATGCGAGCGTAGGCTGTCATGCTTTGGATCATGGGATTGTCCTGATGGTTGAATCGTCATATTGATAGGCGATTATAGAGTCAATGGCTTTAGGATTAAAGGCATACAATATACTGCTAGGGGTAAGCTAGCATTTAAAGATGGGGAGTTTGTCAGAGAATGGCCCTAGGCATGGCATCCTCAGGCACAAATCCCTATAATATGCAGCCAAAATCGGTCAATGACTCAGAATACAGGAATCTCGCATGCGTCCAAGTAACAGAACGCCAGCACAAACACGTCCCATCACTATCACTCGCCAGTTTACGGCCCATGCCGAAGGTTCTGTGTTAGTGGAGTTTGGCGAAACCAAAGTACTTTGTACCGCCAGTTTTACTGAGGGTGTGCCACGTTTCCTTAAAGGTCAGGGACAAGGCTGGGTGACGGCGGAATACGGTATGTTGCCACGTTCAACCCACAGCCGTATGGACCGTGAAGCGGCTCGCGGCAAGCAATCTGGCCGTACTCAAGAGATCCAGCGTCTGATTGGCCGTGCACTGCGTGCTTGCGTCGATATGAAAGCCCTTGGCGAAAACACTATCGTTATCGATTGCGATGTGATCCAAGCCGATGGCGGTACTCGCACTGCGTCTATCACTGGTGCCTGTGTAGCTTTAGTGGATGCGCTAAACTGGGCGCGCGGTAAGGGTATTATCAAGTCTAACCCACTGAAATTCCTAATTGCTGCGGTCAGCGTTGGTATCTACAACGGCGAAGCGATCAGCGATCTCGAATATGTGGAAGACAGCGCGGCTGAAACCGATATGAACGTAGTCATGACGGAAACCGGTAAGATTATTGAAATTCAAGGCACGGCCGAAGGTGAGCCGTTTAGCCATGAAGAATTGATTGAGCTACTCGGGTTGGCGAAGAACAGTATTCGTGAAATCGTCGATGTGCAGAAAGCCGCATTGAATTAATTGTTGTTGATAAGAAGCCCCGTTATGGGGCTTTTTATTAAATCAATATTGCTATAACCCAATAAAAATAGAACGTTAAAGTCGTAAGGAGAGATTGTGAAAGCCTATCAACGTGAGTTTATTGAATTTGCCCTAGAGCGTCAGGTACTGCGATTCGGTGAGTTTACCCTTAAATCGGGCCGTATCAGTCCTTATTTCTTTAATGCGGGTTTATTCAATACTGGACGGGACCTTGCGCGTTTAGGACGTTTTTACGCGGCGGCGTTAGTGGATTCAGGCATAGAGTATGATCTGTTGTTTGGCCCAGCTTATAAAGGTATTCCGATTGCGACCACGACAGCGGTGGCCTTGTGCGAACACCATGATATCGATATTCCCTACTGCTTTAACCGTAAAGAGAAAAAAGATCACGGTGAAGGCGGCAGCTTAGTCGGTAGCGAGCTTAAAGGTCGGGTGATGCTGGTGGACGATGTGATCACCGCAGGTACGGCAATTCGTGAGTCGATGGAAATCATCGAGGCCCATCAGGCGCAGCTGGCTGGCGTATTAATCGCGCTGGATAGACAAGAGAAGGGCAAGGGCGAACTGTCGGCCATCCAAGAGGTTGAGCGTGATTTTGGCTGCGGTATTGTGGCAATCATCAAACTGGCTGATCTGATCAGCTATCTGTCAGAAAAACCGGGTATGGAAGCGCAACTGGCGGCGGTAAGCCAGTACCGTGAGCAGTATGGTATCGAGGCCTAATAGGCTTAAGCCTGTGATCAACCGCTAAAACAAAAACGCTGCGATTCATCAATAATGGCAGCGTTTTTTATGTTCTGATTAAATCCAAACCTTATTTAGATTGATTTAAAAACTCGGCACGGGTGGCGGGGTTAGATTTAAAAATACCCCCTAAGGCGGTGGTCGTGGTGGAGCTGGTGGAGTCCATCACGCCGCGGGATTTGACGCAGTAATGCACCGCATCCATTTTCACGGCCACGTCTTTGGTTTCGAGCAGGGTTTGCAAGGCTACTAACACTTGCTGAGTTAAACGCTCTTGTACCTGTGGACGCTGGGAGAAGAAACGCACTATGCGGTTAATCTTTGATAAACCGATAATTTTCTTACGAGGAATATAAGCGATCGTCGCTGTGCCATCGATAGTGACTAAGTGATGCTCACAGGTACTGGTCAGGCTGATATCCTGCACGCGCACCATCTCATCGAAGCCCATTTTGTTATCAATGACAGTGATCTTCGGGAAGTTCTCATAGTCTAAGCCGGAGAAAATTTCGTCGACATACATTTTGGCGATGCGGCGTGGAGTATCGGCAAGACTGTCGTCGGAAAGATCCAGTGACATTAGCGTCAGGATTTCCTTCATATGGAATTCAATCTTGTCCTTACGCTCTTCAGGCGTAAACACATTGGGGAGCATGGGGGTTTCAAGTCCGCGTTCTTGTAGGGCGGCTTGTACTTTTACTGCTGCTTCACTTAATGCCATCTTATCCTCCACTACTGCAGTAGCGGCTATCACTGAAAACCTAGCACCCTAAACTGAGTTTGTACAATGGGTGAACTCAGGTACAAATCGACTCGTTCTTATCTGGGTAAGAACAAGGTGGGGGAGAATAGCGCGAATTGCGGATAATTCATACCAAAAAACGCTCACGCTGAAGATGAAAAAGCCGATAGTCCTTATCGATTATTGGCTCCTTGAGGCGCTAAAACATCATTATCTTGATGAAGATAATAGGGCGTGTTGACGTTTTAGGGTTATTTTTGCAGCAATTTGGCGGGTTTTTATGCAAGGCAAAGTCCGTGCTGTGTAGTTATTCTACATAAACGGACGATAACGCGGCAGAAAAGCCAGCCAAATGCTGCCCGAAGGGTTCGTCTGGCAAGCCCTTGCTCTTACTTTCTGTCATAAGAGCCGCTCGTCATTTGAGTAGAATAACGACACATCATTCCTCGTTTCGCGAGCACGTGCTTGCCAGAACGAACAAAATTTAATCTCGAAACGTCAACACGCCCTAGTTATTTTAGTGAGTACTAAAGTTTTAAGTTGGTTTTTAAGAAGCTCAGCATCTGATCGTAATACTTGGCTCTGTGGTTATCGTCATAAAAACCGTGGCCTTCGTTATCCATCACCAGTTTTTGATAGGGATAATTATGGGCTTTGAGGGCTTTTTCGAGTGATTCGAGTTGTGTTATCGGGGTTCGTTCATCGTCACCGCCATGAACCAGTAACAAGTTTGCCTTAAGCTTGTTGACGTTATAGCTTGGAGACATCGCTTTAAGTGTTTCCAAGTTGTTGCCTAGTACATTGTTTTGATAGCTGCTTCCGGAAGATGAATCCGCAACGTCACTATCATCTGTCCAGAGAGGGAGATCGTAGACCCCTGCCATACCCACTGCGCATTTAAACATATCGGGGGCTAATACTGCGCTTTGTAGTGCGCTATAGCCGCCAAAACTGGCTCCTGCAATACACACCCGCTCCTTATCGGCAAAGCCTTGATCAATCACATATTGAGTTGCATCGATAATATCGTGCTGAATATCCGAGCCCCACTTTTGATAGCCTGCTTGCTCGAAACGCTCGCCATAACCACCTGAGCCACGGAAGTTAACCTGTAAAACCGCCATACCATTTTGAGCAAGTAGTTGGTTTTGTGGGTCAAAACCCCACCAGTCACGAATGCCATGGGGACCACCATGGGGATTCACGACCAAGGGTAAATTTTTGGCTTCTTTGCCGAAGGGTAAGGTTAAGTAGCCATGGATTTTCTGGCCATCACGGTTGGTGAAACTAATAGGTTTAACCTCCGCCATTTTTTCGGGGTCGAGCCATTTGCGGGCCGCAGTTAGATACTCTAGCTTGAGCTTTTTCGTATCAAACAAATAGTAATCACCGGGATTGCGATCGTTAAATGCAATCACCACTAATTGTTCGCCATTACGGGTTTCGCTGACGATCTGCACCTGATGCCCCGGCAAGGCCGCGAGTAAATCCTTAAGCAGTTTGGCATGGTTATCGTTGTTATCGACAAAGGCATAACTGGGGTAGCCATTTTCAAACTCAACGGCATACAGCTGCTTATTGGTGCCGTTGATCCAGAAGTTGCTCGGATCGACCGCTTCATCTTGAATAATCTCAGCCTTCTCGCCCGTTTCGAGATTGATGCGATATACGCCTAAGGTTTCGTTACCCACTCGGCCTGCGGCGTAAATACTATTTTTATTATCGGCGAAGGAGATAGGCTTGAAATCGCTTAAGCCAAGGTTGAGTTTGTCGGTGTTTACCCATTCGCCATCTTTGCGGTAAAAGACTTTAGTGATGTTTTTGCCATCTTCCCCAGCCACAAAGCGGACTTCACCCTCATGGTCTGTCATAAAGCGAGCTTGGCCAATGGGAGAACCTGTAATGCGCTTACGCGTGCCGTTAAATAGGTCTACGCGGTAGACATCCTGCAGCAATTCAAAGTTTAAGTTCGATTCATTATTCCAAGGAATCGCATTGACCAGCATATAACGCTCGTCATCAGGCAGAGGGTCGAGAATAAAGGCGGTGGCGCGCATTGGGGTGTTTTTCTTGATATTCGAGCCAGTTTGTTGCTCGCCGCTGTTATAGCCGAATAGGTACGCCTTGCGAGAACCATCGGCGTTGACCGCCATTAATTCACCGTAGTATTGGGGCACATCGGTCCAGCCCTTAAGGTATTCTTTTGCCAGTACAATGCGCTCGCTATTGGCCCATTCATAGGTGCCTACCTGCGCGTTGCTCGGGAAGCGAATTGCATTAAGCATTTTTTTGGTTTTAGCATCGAGTACTAAAAGTACATTCTTGCCTTCGACACTGGTGATTGCACTTAAGTATTTGCCGGTAGGCGAGATCTTGACGTTAGAGTACTCGTTACCGCGACTGAATAATTGGGATTGTGACAGGGCATTTGTCGCCGAGGTTTCGGCCGCGAATGTACTGAAAGACATAATAGGCAAGCAAATTACGGCCAATGCAGCAAATGGCAAAGATTTCATCTGACATCCTTGTAATATTATTGTGTTTTTTGTTTTGAAAATGTTTACTTGAGATTAAAACAAAAGAAATACCGATACAAGGCGTGGGGGATAAAAGAAAGGACGGTGATTACCGTCCTTTGTATTGAAAAATCATTAGCTTTGTAACAGCTGATGCTGAATAAAGCGCCACTGTTCATCGAAGTGCTGCGTTGGTTTGAGTTTAAACTCGCTGCGCACAAATTGGGCGATTCGCCCTTCGGCGAAGGCTAACAGCAAATTAGCTAAAATAGCCTCATCTAAATTAAAGCCTTTCCCTTCACGTAGGGTTTTTTCCCGCAGAATTTGCTTGAGTTGGGTTTCAATTTTGGCAAATAGGGTGCTGATACGACTGCGTAGACGCTCGTTTTCACCTAAGAGTGCATCGCCATTGAGTACCCGAGAGATCCCAGGGTTGCGCTCGGCGAAAATCAACAGCAGTTGTAGCACTAATTGGCAACGTCTCATGGTGTCTTTTTCATCGTCCATGATGATGTTGATGCGGGAGAGTAGTGACTCTTCAATAAACTCAATTAACCCTTCAAACATCCGCGCCTTACTCGGAAAGTGGCGATAGAGTGCCGCTTCCGATACACCGACCTCAGAGGCGAGTTTAGCGGTGGTAATACGTTGTCCTGGGCTGGTTTCTAGCATTTGCGCTAGGCATTGCAGTATGTGTTCACGACGATTAATTTTTGGGCTTACAGCCATTGCAGTATCCTTGCTCAATATCGATGCTGGTTATTTAGTGCCAGAATGGCCAAATCCACCTTCACCACGATCTGAGCTGTCGAACTCATCAACGAGTTTGAATTGTGCTTGTACCACTGGAACAAACACGAGTTGTGCGAGACGATCACCAATTTCTAAAGTGAATGGGGTATCGCTGCGGTTCCAGCAAGAAACCATCAAGGGACCTTGATAATCTGAATCGATAAGCCCAACCAGATTGCCGAGTACGATACCGTGCTTATGGCCAAGGCCTGAACGGGGCAGGATCACGGCGGCAAGGCCTGGGTCTGCCACGTGGATGGCGATGCCCGTAGGGATTAACTGAGTCTCACCTGGGGCTATCGTCATTGTGGTATCTATCATGGCGCGAAGATCCATTCCCGCGCTGCCAGGCGTGGCATAGGCGGGCAGAGGGAATTCAGAACCAATACGGGAATCGAGGATCTTTAATTCAATCGGTGTTTTCATTTATTTTGTTTTTTCTTTCACTATCAACGAAAGTAATTGCCGAGCCAACGTGAGTTTATCGGTAGCAGGCAAATCTTGACTACCCTGCGGCCAGAATACACGCAGGGCATTGGCATCGGCATTAAAGCCAAGGCCAGCAACGGATACATCGTTTGCGGCGATCATATTCAAGTTTTTGCGTTTGAGTTTATCGCGGGCGTAGGTTTCTACATCATGGGTTTCGGCGGCAAATCCCACCACAAAAGGACGGTTTGCCAAGCTTGCGACCGTCGCTAAGATATCAGGATTCCTCACCAGCGCAAGTTGCATTTCTTCGGCGGACTTTTTGATCTTACAGTCCGCAATATCGCTGACGCGATAGTCGGCAACCGCCGCGCAGCCAATGAAAATATCTTTTTTATCAACATTATCCATCACAGCGTCGAGCATGTTTTGCGCGGATTCGACATTGATTCGCGTCACCCCCTCAGGGGTTGCTAAATTTACTGGACCTGAGACCAAGGTCACAGCGGCGCCCATGTCGGCGGCGGCTTTTGCTAAGGCGAATCCCATCTTGCCTGAGCTGTGATTAGAGATATAACGCACCGGATCGATGGCTTCGCGGGTTGGTCCTGCGGTAATGAGCACCGACTGGCCCGCTAGCGGCTGAGTTTCCTGTTCAGCATAGACATCTTTTGTTGCAAAAAAGCGACTGGCTAATTCTGCGATTTCTAACGGTTCGAGCATACGACCAGGGCCTACTTCGCCACAGGCTTGGCTGCCGCTGGCGGGGCCCCACAGGGTATAACCTCGGCCTTGTAAACTCGCTAAATTGGCTTGGGTGGCTGCATTGCGATACATCTGCTGATTCATCGCGGGACACAGGGCTATCGGCGCTTCGGTCGCAAGACAAGTGGTGGTGATAAGCTCATCCGCCATGCCCGCATTGATACGGGCCAGTAAATTCGCGGTGGCGGGGGCGATAATCACTAAATCCGCCCAGCGCGCGAGCTCGATATGACCCATTGCCGCTTCGGCAGCGGGATCGAGTAAACTTGATGCCACGGGATGGCCTGATAAGGCTTGCAGAGTGAGAGGGGTAATAAATTCCATGGCGCTCTGGCTCATCACCACTCGCACATCAAAGCCGCGTTCTTTTAAGCGGCGCACTAAATCCGCACTTTTGTAGGCCGCTATGCCGCCACCAATACCCAGTAGGACGTTTTTCGTTATCAGGCTCACAGACATCATCCGAGATTGAAATAATGTCGCCAACCATACCACAAAGCGACTAATTGGCGTGACTGTCCCAGTTCAAAAAAACTCGTCCATACTTGTCTAAAGTGAAAATTCGCGCTGACAAGGAGGTCGTATGGCGATTAAGGATTGGCCCGAGGGCGAAGGCCCGCGGGATAAATTATTAGTAAAAGGCGCCGCCCATCTCTCGGATGCAGAATTACTGGCTGTTTTACTGCGAAATGGGCTGAGCGGATTGAATGCGGTCGACCTTGCACGCTCACTCATTCATGAATTTGGTGGATTAAGAAGCTTACTTTGCGCACCAAAGCATCAGGTGTGTCGACTTCCGGGCGTGGGACCTGTAAAATACGCCCAGCTTCAAGCCGCGGCTGAATTAGCGAGGCGTGTGGCACAAGAAAACCTGCAGAGAGGTCAGGTTTTGACAAATCCCGATTTAACTCGGGATTATTTAATGAGACAATTAGCTGACCGCTCCTATGAAGTGTTCGCAATTTTGCTGCTGGATAGCCAGCATAGAGTGATTCAATTCGTCGAATTATTCCGCGGAACAATAGATTCAGCTTCGGTGTATCCACGTGAAGTGGTGAGCCTAGTGCTGGAGAAAAAGGCTGCTGCCGTCATAGTGTGTCACAATCATCCGTCTGGTATTGCCGAGCCCAGTCAGGCTGACAGACGAATAACTGAGCGATTAAAAAATGCGTTAGCAACCATAGACGTATCCTTACTGGACCATATGGTTGTTGGTGATCGAGAGATAGTTTCCTTCGCGGAACGAGGCTGGATTAATTAATCTAACGCTTGATCTTACCTCTATGATCGTGTATAAAATGCGCCCTCTTTGTGCCTCGGGCGACGGCCATACGAGGTACATTAATGCTCGAGCGTTAAAATTGTTTTTTGGAGAAGACTGACATGTCAAGAGTATGCCAAGTTACTGGCAAGAAGCCGATGGTTGGTAACAACCGTTCGCACGCAAAAAACGCGACCCGTCGTCGTTTTTTACCTAACCTGCAAAACCACCGTTTCTGGTTAGAAGAAGAAAAACGTTTCGTACAGTTACGTGTATCTACTAAAGGTATCCGTCTGATCGATAAGAAAGGTATTGAAGTTGTTGTTGCTGAACTTCGTGCCCGTGGCGAGAAGGTGTAATAGATCATGGCTAAAGCTAAAGGTAATCGTGAGAAGATCAAATTAGTTTCTACAGCTAAAACTGGTCACTTCTACACAACTGAAAAAAACAAGCGTAACATGCCAGAAAAAATGGAAATCAAAAAATTTGATCCAGTTATTCGTCAGCACGTTATCTACAAAGAAGCAAAAATCAAGTAATCCTTGTTTAGTGTTTCGAGAAAAGCCCCTTATCTAAGGGGCTTTTTTTTGGTCTTTTTTGGCTTCTCGTCATCAAGTTGAGATAAATCTGTCCCATACTTGGCCAGTGCAGCTAAATGATATCGAGTTAAAAAAATGTGATCATTCATCAAAAATGCAATTTTTTGAAAATATAAGCATTTTATTGTATTAAAACTGCATTTTAATGAGAATAAATTCTTTATTGGTGAATTAAAATGCAATACTATACGCGTGTTTTAGTCATTCACTCCTGGTGTGTCATGTTGGCATTGCCAGCTCAAATATGAGGTGTAAACAACGCGTGCGTACCACTGAACTGGTTGATGGATTTCGTCATTCTGCCCCTTACGTCAATGCCCATAGAGGGAAAACCTTTGTGGTGATGTTGGGTGGCGAGGCTTTAGCACAAAATCAATTTCGCGGCATTTTGAATGACGTGGCCCTGTTGCACAGTTTAGGCATTAAAGTGGTGTTGGTGTATGGCGCGAGGCCGCAAATCGATGCGGCGTTGGCAGCCAATGGGATTGAACCCGCCTACCACGAAGGTGTACGTATCACCGATGAAGACTCGCTTAAAGTGATCAAGCAGGTCGCGGGCGCATTGCAGTTTGATATCACCGCGCGTTTATCGATGAGCCTCAGTAATACGCCGATGCAAGGCGCGCAAATCAACTTAGTCAGCGGTAACTTTGTGATTGCCCAGCCTCTAGGGGTCGATAACGGCGTGGATTTTTGTTTAAGCGGCAAAGTGCGCCGTATCGATACTCAAGGGCTTAAGCGTCAGCTCGATAACCACTGTATTGTGTTGATGGGGCCGATTGCTGCATCGGTCACTGGCGAGAGTTTTAACCTCACCGCCGAAGAGATTGCCACTCAAGTCGCGATCAAGCTGAAGGCCGACAAGATGATTGGCTTTAGTTCGCAAAACGGCATCCTCGATCGCAATGGCGATGTGATTGCCGAATTAATGCCAAATGACGCGCAAAACATTCTGACTAAGCTTGCTGAGCAAGGTTCGGCCTGTGTGGGTACTATGGCTTTTCTCAAGGCGAGTATTGATGCGTGCCGCAATGGTGTGCCCCGTTGTCATTTGGTCAGTTATCTCGATGACGGTGCTTTGCTGCAGGAGTTGTTTTCCCGTGAGGGCATAGGTACGCAAATCGTAACAGAAAGCGCTGAGCGTCTGCGCCGCGCATCGATTAGCGATATTGGCGGCGTACTAAACTTAATTCGCCCCTTGGAAGAACAAGGCATTTTGGTGCGCCGCAGTCGTGAGCAGCTTGAGATTGAGATCGAGCAGTTTATGTTGATTGAGCGTGATGGCTTAGTCATTGGCTGTGCGGCCCTGTATCCCTTCGAGGAGGATAACGCCGGGGAGTTTGCCTGTTTGGTGGTGCACCCAGATTATCGCGATGCAGATAGGGGCAGTTTGCTGCTGAAAAACATCATAGGTCAGGCGCGTAGCCGCGGTTATTCCCGTTTGTTTGCCTTGACTACCCGCAGCATTCACTGGTTCTTAGAGCATGGCTTTGTGATTGAAGATGTGGAAGCCTTACCGCAGAAGAAAAAGCAGCTGTATAACTACCAGCGCCGCTCTAAAATTCTCGCCCTCGATCTGTAAGCTTTGCACGCTTGATAAGATGCCAGCCTAGCGCTGGCATTTTTATTGACATAATATGTCTTTGTTGGCAGATTAAGCTTTTCTACCTTAAGGACTGCCCACCATGGTGACTCAGTTTTTCTCCCTCGCGCCTCTGACTCAAACCTCCATTTTAAGCTTTATTATCTTGTTGTTAGGTTTGGCTGGCGTACTGTGGATGTTGTGGGTTAAACCTATGCCGAAAGTGGCGAAATCGGCGAGCTTAGGCATCTTGTTAGTGATGATTGGCGGATTTTCTTGGGTGTTTTATCAATCCCATAATGCTGAAATCGCATTAACCGACACCGAGCTAAAACTCGATATTCCCTTCTATAAAGTGCAGTTAGTACGCTCAGAGCTGCTGGTCGAACAGGCGCGCATTATCGATTTGAAGCAGGAGGCGGATTTAGCACCTAGCTTTAAAACCAATGGTATCGGTATGCCAGGATTTCAACTCGGCTGGTTTAATCTAAAAGGGAAGGGTAAGGCATTTGTGGCTGTGACGGATAAATCCGAACTAGTGCTAGTGCCAACGACGCGAGGCTACAATCTGCTTTTGTCTGTGCCCGAGGGCGAAAGGTTTATTACCCAGCTACAAAAATAGCTGTTAAGTACATGCTCACTTAACCACTATTTTTGCAACTGTCGGCTGCGGCGTGATGTTATTGCGCCGTTTTGCGTTTATAGGCCATATCGAATGTGAACACCAACAGGGCGCTCCAGATAAAGCCAAAGGTGATGCTCTTCTCGGCATCGAAGGGTTCATTGAATAAGGTTACCGCGAGGATAAACATAATACTCGGGCCGATATATTGGAAAAAGCCGAGCATAGACAATGGAATACGTACCGCTGCACCGGCAAAACACAATAGTGGAATCGTGGTAACAATCCCCGCTGCCATCAACAACAAATTAAGGTGCCAATCGTTGGTGAGCATATTCGCTGTGGCGCTATCTAAAGTCGCGACCAGATAAACCAATGCGACCGGTAGCAGAATGGCGGTTTCGACTAACAGACCCGATTTAGCATCCACATTGACCTTTTTACGCAGCAGCGCATACACCCCGAAGGTGCCCGCTAAGGCGAGGGAGACAATGGGAATAGAACCGAATGAAATCAACTGAATAAGCACGCCTGCACTCGCCAGCGCGACGGCAAACCATTGCAACTTACGTAATCTTTCACCCAAAAACAGCATGCCGAGCAGCACATTCAGTAGGGGGTTAATAAAGTAACCTAAGCTGGCATCGAGCATATGATCGTTATTCACGGCCCAGATAAAAATCAACCAGTTGGCGGCAATCAGCAGGGATGTGATGGTGAGCACGAATAACTGCTTTGGTTGTTTAAACAGTTGACGCAGCTTTCCAAAGCCACCGATAAACAGCATGATGATCACCATAAACACAAATGACCAGATCACCCTATGCAGTAAAATTTCGGTCGCCGAAACATGGTGGAGTAGTTTGAAATATAAGGGCGCAAATCCCCACATACAGTAAGCACTGACGGCAAGTAGGATCCCTTTGCGGTATTCAGTATCAGGCATGAGACATCTTCGAAGGACAACAGGACGGCGATTGTAGGAGGCTATGGGAATTGACTCAAGGTGTGTGCGCCAGCCTTTTTCGTTACAGGATGTCTCTAATAACCAGTGCTCTGCAAAAATTAGAGGGAAACACCTGAATAATCAAGGTGTTTCCCTTTAGGTTATCGATGTTGAATACGGTAAAAAAATTCTAAAAAACGATGTGTGACAACGGACTAGCCAACCATATAGGTCCCAGTGCCGAAGGCGATATGGGTTCCTTGCTCGTTGTGAAGCTCCATGCGGCATACCGAGACGCGATTGCCGGCACGGATCACGCTGCCCGTGCCTGTGAAAACCTGTCCACGCCCGGGGCGCAGGTAATCGACGCGCATATCGATAGTGCCTAAGGTTTGCAACCGTTGTTGTAACTCCTCCACAGTCCAATCATCACGACTAGCGACGAGCCCTGCAAAGGCGGTGAGCCCTCCGACCACATCGAGCACTGTAGCCGTGACCCCACCGTGGAGAATTTGTTGGTGAATATTGCCAATGAGTTCTGGCTTCATATTAATCACCACTTCGACGCCATCGATGTCGTAGCGTTTGATATCTAGACCCAATAAATTATGAAACGGTACGTGCTGATCAAACACTTCGGCAACACGTTTGAGTACTTCGGCTTGAATTGGGTTTGTCATGCTGTTCGTCCTTGTAGGCTGTAGGGCTTCTTAGAATAGGGTCGAAGCACGCGCAATGGCGTTCGACTTAGAGTAATTAATCTACAGCCAAGCCTATGCTTAATGCAACTTAAGCCGCTGTGTGGGTAAATCGTTTTAGGTGTTGTGATAAGCCGTGGAAGTAGGCTAAGCCTATCCCATAGTTGTTCGCGCGGGGGCTGTTTGGGCAAGATGGCGCAAGACAGGAGCGATTCTGTCCTTTAGAATAGGCGCCCTTACTTTTTAGCTAGAAGATCCATGGAAACTCAGTTACTCGACATACATGATGATCCGCTGTCGCAACGCCTAGCGCAGGTGTTTGGCTACCGTGACTTTAGGGACGGTCAGCGCGAGGTTATCGAACGTGTATGCAGTGGTGAGGACTGCCTTGTGATCATGCCCACTGGCGGCGGTAAGAGTCTGTGTTACCAACTGCCCGCACTGCTGATGCCAGGCATCACCATCGTAGTATCACCGCTGATTTCATTGATGAAAGATCAGGTCGACAGCCTGTTGCAGACGGGTGTCAATGCCGCCTATTTAAACTCCTCGCAGCCGCGGGAGCAGAGTGTAGAGGTGCTGAGGCAGCTGCATCGAGGCGAGCTAAAACTGCTATATGTGTCTCCTGAGCGGTTACTTACTGGCGATTTTATCGAGCGTATGCGCTCCCTGCCGCTATCCATGTTTGCCATCGATGAGGCGCACTGCATCAGTCAATGGGGACACGATTTTCGTCCTGAATATGCCGCCCTTGGCCAGTTAAAGCAGCTCTTTCCCCATGTGCCCATGATGGCGCTCACCGCCACAGCGGATCAGGCGACGCGGCAAAATATTTGCGAGCGCCTAGGGATTAATCCATTTAGGTTACTATCGAGTTTCGATCGGCCCAATATCCGCTATACGGTTGCCGAAAAACTCAATGCCGCGAATCAATTACGACAGTTTTTACTGCAACAAAATGGCAGTAGCGGCATAGTCTATTGCAGCAGTCGTCGCCGTGTGGATGAGGTGGCAAAAAGACTCACACTACAAGGGTTTCATGCTAAGGCATACCATGCGGGTATGACGCCACAAGAGCGCGGTGAAGTACAAGATAGCTTCCTTAAAGATCAAATTGATATCGTGGTTGCCACCGTGGCCTTTGGCATGGGGATTAACAAATCTAACGTGCGCTTTGTGGTGCATTACGATATCCCTAAAAGCATCGAAGCCTATTATCAAGAAACTGGCCGAGCGGGGCGTGATGGACTCGAGGCCGAAGCCTTTATGTTGTTTGATCCTGCCGATATTGGGCGAGTGCGCCATCTTATCGAGCAGTCGGAGCCAGGGCCGCAGCAGCAGGTGGATTTCCATAAGCTCAATACCATGGCTGCATTTGCAGAGGCACAAACCTGTCGTCGCCAAGTGTTGCTGCATTACTTCGATGAGAGCGCGTTAGAGCCCTGCGGCAACTGCGATATTTGTCTCGACCCGCCTAAACGTTATAACGGCACCGAGGATGCGCAGAAGGTGCTATCTTGCATCTATCGGCTTGGGCAGCGCTTTGGTATCAACCACTTGATTGAAGTCTTGCGTGGCTCCAAGGGTGCTGCGATTGTTGATAGAGGGCACGATAAGCTCAGCACTTGGGGCATAGGCAAAGACAAAAGCCATGAATATTGGTTGAGTGTTATCCGTCAGCTCATCCATTTGGGGCTTGCGAGCCAAGATATTACGCGGGGCTCGTCCATCACCTTAAACCCTTCGGCAAGGCCGATCCTTAAGGGCGAGGTGGCGCTAATGTTGGCGGAGCCACGCATTCAACTGACCAACATTAAGCGCAAAGTCACTCAATCGCGGGCACCGCTGAATTACGACCGCAAACTGTTTGCGAGGCTAAAAGCCCTACGTCGTACTATTGCTGAAGAACAGGATGTGCCGCCCTATCTGGTGTTTAACGATGCGACCCTAGCGGAAATGGCGGCCATGATGCCCACCAGTCCCGGTGAAATGCTGGCGGTAAACGGCGTTGGTGAGCGCAAACTCAGCCGATTTGGCGACGATTTCCTCGATGAAATTGCCGCCTATTTAGCGGGAGAGTAATCGCTTTGTGGGTCGCTCCCCTTGAGTTTACCTAATTGATTGATGCTCGCGCGCTTAACCAAAGAATCCAAAGTATCAAACTGTTGCATCACAGCAACGCCAATATTCACCTTGCTTGTTCCTTGTAAGGTTTGGATGGTGGGGGTGATTTGACCGACGACTTTCTGCGCGCCCACGGCAGAGGTATAGGGCAGCACTATGACTATCTCATCTATCGAATAGCGTAATAGTTTGTCCTGCTCACGTAGCTTGTCTTGTAACTTATCCATTAGCGCGGGCAGATCGACTTGGCGAATTTGGCTGGCATTGAGCAGCAACAGCGACAATGGATAATCGCCTTGCTTAGCGCTGTGAAGTGTCAACTCGAGTAGTTGTTGTGGTGGCAGATTTTGGCTGTCTGATTCAGCTGATGGTGCACGATTATTTTGTTTATCAATGAAATACCAAATGGCACCGCCCAAGAAGGCCATGGCGACTAAAAATAACGTGCTATAGGCCCAATCGATATTGAGCTCTTTGAGTACCGAAGTGTGAGTTGGCTGATTCTCTTTGCTCGCCAGTTGTAGTCCTTGCTGATTTAATCTGGCCTTAAATTGCAGGATACGGGTGTTATTCATCGACTCGTTAGCAAGCTCTGTGGCATCGAAACGTTTTTGCAAATACTCGTAGGCAAGTTTGTAGTTGTCGTGGGTTTGATAATAATCACTCAAAATGCCATAAAACCATTTTAGATCAGAATATTGCTTCAATGACTCGCCCTGTTCTATGGCGGAGTTCATAAGGGCTAACGCCGCTTCATCTCTATGTTGAGCAAACCGGATCTGTGCCAATAAACGGGTCGAGCGCATCATAGCTGCCCGTTGGTTTTGCAGCTTAAAAGTGTTCATGGCAATAGAGATGTATTCTTCGGCAGTGTCCATTCGCCCCTTATCGAGGGCAATTGAAGCCAAAATGGCATAGCTATAGGCCAGCTCTAAGGGAGAGCCGATTTCGGGTAACAATGCTTTTGCCTGTTTCTCCAGTCGGTCGCTGTATTCTCTGTCTTGATTATCCAATGCAATACGCGATGCGTTTCGTAGTAAAACATGTCGCACTTTACCCTTGGCATCGACACTGTTGAGTGCCAGATTGGCGTAATACATGGCTTGGGGTAAATCATGGGTTGCATAGAGTAAATTCCCCATAGCAGCATAGACATAGGCCTGCGGCGGCCACACCCAATTTTGTGTCTGGGTATGAATATCGGGATAGATGTCGATAGCGATGCGTAAATCTTCGATGGCGGAGGAAAAGTTATCCGTGTTGGTATCCAGTTGCCCCCTTAACCGCAGTGCATCGATTAAGGCTTGAGGTTGCTGATAGCGTCTCGCGAGGGTAATCGCGGAATCGAGCAAAGGTAAGGCATCTTGGACATTATCATAATTGAGATAGGCATCGGCCTGACAATTCAAAAAGTAGGGACGTGCCTGATCGAGTTTTAGCTGTTTGGCACTGGCCTCGCCCATCTGAGCAAGGTTGATTGCCGCTTCATTTTCCCCTAATTGCAACAAGTTCTGGCACTTGAGCATACTTAGGCGAAGCCTATCAATATCACTAGAGTTATCAGCGGTTTGTTGTTTTTCTAGTGTGCTAATTTGCGTCAAAGCCTTGGTCGGATACTGATAAATCAGTTCTGCAAGTGCATCGAGTTGGTCGTTAGCACTGACCCCAAAAGGGAATAGCCATAACCACAGGCTAAGCGCTAAGACGCGAAAATCCATTTTTTGCTCCATACCATGCATTAATTCTAATATCCGTAACCGCGGGCGAGGATTATAACGTGTCTCAAGGCTTTTTTGCATAAAAAATGATTTTTTTGTTCAAATTTTGACTTGAGCCATTTTGTGGATTTTTCTCTACTGACAAGGGATTAACAAGAGTCTTGTCGAGTGAATATGGGTAAATTTTGCTATTTTGCAGCAAATAACTCGAAGAACATGAAAAAAATTGGGGTTGACACACTTAAGCAAGCGAGTTAAATATTAACCGTCCTTATTTTGAGTCAATAGAATAAATATTTAATTTAAATGAATAGAATTAGCAGCAAACTCGACCTCCTCCTTCTCTCTCTCGCGCCACAAACGCGGAGGTCTTAGTGTTGCTCGCTCGATAGATAGGCAAAACACTCATAAACCCCGCACCAATGTTGCGGGGTTTTTTGTATCTGAATACGGCAAAAGTTAAATAATGAACGGTGACGTTCCATGGAGAAGCGAGATGTCTAACAGAGTAATTATATTTGATACCACCTTACGTGATGGCGAGCAGGCGTTAGCGGCAAGCCTGTCGGTCAAAGAAAAGTTACAGATCGCCATGGCGTTGGAACGTCTCGGTGTAGATGTAATGGAAGTCGGGTTTCCCGTGTCTTCCCCCGGTGATTTTGAGTCGGTGCAGACTATTGCCCGTACCATCAAAAATAGCCGTGTGTGCGCCTTATCCCGCGCCTTGGAAAAAGATATCGATGCCGCCGCCCAAGCATTGTCGGTTGCCGAACAGTTCCGCATTCATACCTTTATCTCCACCTCGACTATCCATGTGGAGAGCAAGTTAAAGCGCTCATTCGAGCAAGTGTTGGAGATGGCGGTGGGCGCAGTGAAATATGCCCGCAGGTTTACCGATGATGTAGAATTTTCCTGCGAAGATGCGGGGCGCACGCCAATCGACAACCTGTGCCGTATGGTAGAAGCGGCGATTCACGCAGGGGCTCGTACCATCAATATCCCTGATACCGTGGGTTACACAGTGCCAAGCGAGTTTGGGAGTATTATTCAAACCTTGTTTAATCGCGTACCGAATATCGATCAAGCCATTATCTCCGTTCACTGCCATGACGACTTAGGCATGTCGGTGGCTAATTCGATCACCGCCGTGCAGCATGGTGCTCGCCAAATCGAATGTACCATGAACGGTATTGGTGAGCGTGCGGGTAACTGCTCCCTAGAAGAAATCGCCATGATCTTAGCGACGCGTAAGAATCTGCTGGGAGTTGAAACTGGGATCAATGCTAAAGAGATCCACCGCACGTCGAATCTGGTCAGCCAGTTGTGCAATATGCCGATTCAGTCTAATAAGGCAATTGTGGGCGCGAATGCCTTTACCCACTCTTCGGGGATCCACCAAGATGGCATGTTAAAGGCGCAAAACACCTATGAAATCATGACGCCAGAGAGCATCGGCCTAAACCGTAACAACCTGAATATGACCTCGCGCTCAGGCCGCCATGTGATTAAGCATCGTATGGAGGAGATGGGCTACAGCGAGCAGGATTTCAATCTGGATGCCCTGTACGAACAGTTTTTACATTTGGCCGATAAAAAGGGTCAAGTCTTCGATTACGACTTAGAAGCCTTAGCCTTTATGGAAGCGCAAGCGGCGGAAGATAACTTCTATCAATTACAGCAGTTAGTGGTGCAGTCCGACTCCACAGAAGGTGTTGCCACGGCTACTGTACGCATCGATGTCGGCGGTGAGATTAAAACCGAAGCCGCGACTGGTAATGGTCCCGTTGACGCCGCCTATAACGCCATTGCCCGTGCGACGGACCGTCGTATCGATATCATCAGCTACAAATTGGGCGCTAAGGGCGAGGGGCAAAATGCGCTTGGCCAGGTCGACATTACCGCGGTTTACCATGAACAAAATTTCCACGGTGTTGGGTTAGCGACCGACGTGGTTGAGGCATCAGCCCGTGCGTTAGTGCACGTGATGAACCTGACTTGCCGTGCCGATAAGGTCGCAGATTACAAACAGAATATGCATAAAAACAGAGAGCTGGGTGGCGTATAACCCAAGCAATATCGAGCATAAAGTTTTCACATTGAAGGAGTGAGCGGGCGTATGAGTTATCAAATTGCAGTATTAGCCGGGGATGGTATTGGGCCAGAAGTGATGGCCGAGGCGCGTAAGGTGTTAAAGGCGGTTGAGGCACGTTTTGGTCTTAACATTGAATACTCTGAATATGATGTCGGCGGTATCGCCATCGACAATCACGGTTGTCCATTGCCTGAGGCAACACTGAAAGGTTGTGAAGCGGCCGATGCCATTCTATTCGGTTCAGTCGGTGGCCCTAAATGGGAAAAACTGCCGCCCAATGAACAGCCAGAGCGTGGTGCATTATTGCCGCTACGGGGTCACTTCGAACTGTTTTGTAACCTGCGCCCGGCGAAATTGCATGATGGTTTAGAACATATGTCACCGCTGCGCAGCGATATTTCTGCTAGAGGCTTCGATGTTCTCTGCGTGCGTGAGTTAACGGGTGGGATCTACTTCGGTAAACCTAAGGGGCGCCAAGGTGAAGGTGAGAGCGAAGAAGCCTTCGATACCATGCGTTACAGCCGCCGCGAGATTGCCCGTATCGCACGCATTGCCTTTGAAGCCGCCCGCGGCCGTCGTAAAAAAGTCACTTCGGTCGATAAGGCAAACGTCTTAGCTTGCTCGGTACTGTGGCGCCAAGTAGTAGAAGAAGTGGCGGTGGATTTCCCTGATGTTGAGCTGGAACACATTTATATCGACAACGCGACTATGCAGTTGCTGCGCCGTCCCGATGAGTTTGACGTTATGCTGTGCTCTAACTTGTTTGGCGATATTTTATCGGACGAAATCGCCATGCTGACCGGCTCCATGGGTTTGTTGTCTTCGGCGAGTATGAATAGCACTGGCTTTGGTTTGTTTGAACCCGCTGGTGGCAGTGCGCCGGATATCGCGGGGAAAGGTATTGCTAACCCGATTGCACAAATTCTGTCGGCTGCACTGATGCTGCGTCACAGCTTAAAGCAAGAAGAAGCGGCGAGTGCCATTGAGCGCGCCGTGAGCAAGGCGCTGAATTCTGGCTATTTAACCGGTGAGCTATTAAGTAGCGACCAACGCCATAAGGCCAAATCGACAGTCGAAATGGGCAACTTTATCGCCGATGCAGTTAAGGCAGGTGTGTAATGACGACTCCTTCAACATCAAACGCTCCGAAAACCCTGTATCAAAAGGTGTGGGATGCCCACGTTGTGGCAACCCCAGAGGGCGAAGCGCCGATCATTTATGTCGACAGACATTTGGTTCACGAAGTGACATCGCCCCAAGCCTTTAGTGGCTTAAAAGTGGCTGGGCGTAAGTTACGCGCTCCAGAGAAAACCTTCGCGACCATGGATCACAACACTTCGACGCGCAGTGCTAGCCTAGATGCTTTAAGCCCTATGGCACGCACTCAGGTCGAGACCTTGGCGCAAAACTGTAAAGACTTCGGCGTGCGCTTATATGACATTCACCATCCTAATCAAGGGATTGTGCATGTGATGGGGCCTGAGCTTGGCATTACCTTACCCGGCACAGTGATTGTGTGTGGTGATTCCCATACGGCGACTCACGGTGCCTTTGGCGCCTTGGCTTTCGGTATTGGCACTTCCGAAGTGGAGCATGTGCTGGCGACGCAAACCCTGCGCCAATTAAAAGCCAAGACCATGAAAATCGAAGTACGTGGTCAGGTTACCGATGGCGTCACCGCTAAAGATATCGTACTGGCGATTATCGGTAAGATAGGTATGGATGGCGGCACTGGCTATGTGGTTGAGTTTTGTGGTGAGGCCATTGAAGCGCTGTCGATGGAAGGGCGCATGACAGTCTGCAATATGGCGATTGAAATGGGCGCTAAGGCGGGCATGGTCGCGCCGGATCAAACCACGTTCGATTACCTAGAAGGCCGTGAGTTTGCACCAAAGAGTGAGGATTGGGCAGAGGCCGTCGCCGCCTGGAAGGCGCTGAAAACCGATGTTGGCGCTGAGTTTGATGCCACTGTCGTGTTAGATGCGGCCGATATTGCGCCGCAGTTGACTTGGGGCACAAACCCTGGACAAGTGGTTGCCATCGATGCACCCGTGCCGAATCCTGCCGATGAGGCGAATCCGACGATTCGCGCTAGCATGGAAAAAGCCTTGGACTATATCGGCTTAACTGCTGGCACGCCGATGACAGACGTCGCGATTAACAAAGTCTTTATTGGTTCTTGTACTAACTCGCGGATTGAAGATTTGCGCAGCGCGGCGAAACAGGCCAAAGGGCGTAAAGTGGCTTCGGGCGTTACGGCAATCGTAGTGCCGGGTTCTGGCCAAGTGAAGGCACAGGCCGAGGCCGAAGGTTTAGATAAAATCTTTATCGAGGCCGGATTCGAATGGCGCTTACCGGGTTGCTCTATGTGTTTGGCTATGAACGATGACAGATTAGAAGCGGGCGATCGCTGCGCCTCGACCAGCAACCGTAACTTCGAAGGGCGCCAAGGTCGTGGTAGCCGTACCCATTTGGTGAGTCCTGCGATGGCGGCAGCGGCGGCGATTGCTGGGCATTTTGTCGATATCCGTAAACCTTACTAACCGTAATCCCAAGAGGAGAAGTTAATGCAACCTTTTACTAGCCATACCGGGCTTGCGGTCATGATCGACAGCGCCAATATCGATACCGATCAAATTATCCCGAAGCAATTTTTATCTAAGGTGACACGGGATGGATTCGGTGTGCACTTATTCCACGACTGGCGTTATCTCGATGATGCCGGGGATGTGCCCAATCCTGATTTTACTCTAAACAAACCTCGCTATAGCGGTGCGTCGATTCTGCTGGCACAGGAAAACTTTGGCTGTGGCTCCAGCCGTGAACACGCACCATGGGCGCTGGCGGATTTTGGCCTGCGCGCCATTATTGCCCCGAGCTTTGCCGATATTTTTTATGGAAACTCCATCAATAACGGTTTGTTGCCAGTGAAGCTGAGCGCGAATGAAGTGCGTCAGTTAATGGATGAGGTGGCGAGCGAAGAAGGCGCACAAATCACAGTCGATTTAACGACTTGTAAGGTGACATCGCCTTCGGGAGCTGAGTTTAGCTTTACGTTGGCCGAGTCGGCGCGGCATAAATTGCTGAATGGTTTAGATGCCATTGGCTTGACCTTGTCCCACGGAGTGCAGATAGGCGAGTACGAATCACAAATCCCAAGTTGGCGATGCTAAGCATTCGGCGAACACTTGTACCTTAATGGAAGTTAATCTTAAACGCCTAGTTCGAAAACTAGGCGTTTTTATTATCTACGCTTAAATTGTGAATGCTAATCTATTGTATTTATTGATTTAAAATGAATGCGGTCTTTCCTGTATCGCAATCAAAATGAGCGGCAGTGATTTATGCTGAATTTTAATGGGTAAAATGGCTTACAAGTGTTTATAGGTTTTTCTTCTATTAATGCATTGTTTATAAAGCAATTTAATCATCGATGTAGTAACGTTGAAAAATGTTTTCAGCAAATGATGCTTCGCGTTTTCACTTATTATTCTTGTTTTAAAAGTGATTTATCTCACTAAAAATATTGAATGTCTTTTAGTGGCTAGTTTTTTTGTCTGTTTTATTCCCGCTTGTTGCAAACATCTTCTGCATCGGTAAACTGCCTCGCATTCAATCTGGAGTGTTTGCTCTATTTTGTGTGAACGCCATTGTGACCAGGTTACTGGCACAGATAACAATAATATTTTCTGAGAATAACAATGCAAAAACGTCTTCTGACTTTGGCTGTGACTGCGGCCTTATTAAGCACAACGACTCAAGTCCATGCAGCGGGTTTCCAACTGGCTGAATACTCAGCGACGGGTTTAGGCCGCGCCTTTGCCGGTGAAGCCGCAATTGCCGATAACGCTTCAGTTCAAGGCCGCAACCCAGCGATGCTGACCTATTTAGAAGGCCGTCAGCTGTCTGCTGGTGGTATCTATGTGATGCCTAACGTGGATGTAAAAGGTGATGTGAGCTTAAGCTCGCCATTGCTGGGCCCAAATCCCGTTGAAATGAAAGGCGGCGATGCCTTAGATGTGGCCGATGATGCGTTAGTGCCTAACTTTTATTATTCCAACCAGTTAAACGACCAATGGACTTGGGGTCTGGCGGTTAACTCAAACTATGGTCTGTCAACTGAGTTACCTAAAACCCACGCTGCGGCGATTTTCGGTAATAAAACTGCGGTGACTACTGTTGAGTTTAACCCTAACATCGCTTACCGCGTAAATGATGCTGTCAGTGTCGGTGGTGGTGTACGTATCGTTTACGGTGAAGGTGAAATCGGTGCCTCGTTACCGGGTTGGGTCGATGGCATTAAACCCGCACTACCAGCACAAGTGTCTGCCATGCTACCACCGGGTGGCACTGAGCTGAAAAGCATGAAAGGCGACGACATTGGTTACGGCTGGCAACTAGGTACGAGCTGGCAGATTAATCCAGCACACCGTGTCGGTCTGGCGTATCACAGCGGCGTAAAGCTTGAGTTAGAAGGTCATGCATCAGGTGTGATTTACGATGGCGGCCAAAATCTGTCGATTGAAGGTTACATTCCGCTCGAACTGCCTGCATTTGCCGAACTGTCGTCTTATCACCAATTAACCGATAACTGGGCAATGCATGCCAGCGTTAACTGGACCGATTGGAGCGTATTCGACCAGCTAGTGGCTTACTTCCCAGGTGAAGTTAAACCAAAGGGCGACTTAGAGTCTGACTTAGTCAAAGAAGAGCACTTTGAAGATAACTGGCGCTTTGCCTTAGGTACCACCTATCAAGTCAGCAATGAATGGTTAGTGCGCGCGGGTGTGGCCTTAGATAAAACGGCGGCCACTAATGAATGGCGTACTACGACTATCCCTGACTCTGACCGTCTGTGGTTCTCTGTTGGTGCGGGCTATCAGGCAACTAAAAACCTGAATGTTGATTTCGCGCTGACCTATATTCGTGCCACGGGTGATGCGCCAATCAACGAGCAGCAAAATCTGCTTAACCTAGCCACAGTGAACTTCAACGGTGACGCGAGTGGTGATGTTTGGTTAGCCGGTATCCAAATGAGCTACAAGATGTAATCATCTAGCTGATGAAAAGCCCTGAATCTTCAGGGCTTTTTTGTGCCCCAAATAACGTGGCTTGATGCGCATTTGCCAGATGTTGGCTGGTCATGGCCGCCAATTGCGAATATATTCAGAGCATAATCAATGAGTCATTAAGAATCTGCCGATTTGAATATGGCAGAGGACAAATAGGATAGTCGTGTGCAGAAAAAATACGTAGTGGCGTTAGATCAAGGCACAACCAGCTCAAGGGCGATTGTGTTTGACCACGATGCCAATATTGTTAGCGTCTCGCAGCGGGAGTTTACTCAGCTTTATCCAAACCCCGGCTGGGTGGAGCATGATCCCATGGAGATCTGGGCGAGCCAAAGTTCGGTGTTGATCGAATCCCTTGCTAGAGCGGGGATTCACAGCGATGAAGTGGCAGCCATTGGTATCACCAATCAGCGCGAAACCACCATTATCTGGGAAAAGGCCACAGGCAAACCCGTTTATAACGCCATTGTGTGGCAGTGTCGTCGCAGCTCAGAGGTCTGCGAGCAACTCAAGGCCCAAGGCTTAGAAGATTATGTGCGAGAGAATACTGGCCTTTTGCTCGACCCTTATTTTTCAGGCACTAAGATCAAATGGATCCTCGATAATGTGCCGGATGCGCGTGCGAAGGCCAAACGAGGCGAGCTCTTATTCGGCACGGTTGATACTTGGTTGCTGTGGAAACTCACTGAAGGCAAAGTGCATGTGACCGATCCCACCAATGCCGCCCGCACGCTGCTGTTTAATATCCACAGCCTGAGCTGGGATAGCAAGCTGCTGGAGGCGCTCGATATTCCTGCGGCCATGCTGCCCGAAGTGAAACCTTCCTGCAGTGTCTATGGCACAACCCGTATTGCCGGTGAGGGCAGCGAAATTCCACTCGCGGGGATCGCGGGCGATCAACAGGCTGCGCTCTTTGGCCAGCTTTGTGTTGAGCCGGGAATGGCTAAAAATACTTATGGCACTGGCTGCTTTTTATTAATGAATACAGGCAATAAAGCCGTACGTTCATCCCATGGTTTATTAACCACAGTGGCGGTCGGTGCTCAAGGTGAAGTGAGTTATGCCCTTGAAGGCTCAGTGTTTATGGGCGGCGCGACCATACAATGGTTGCGCGATGAGCTGGGGCTGATCCGCGATGCCAGCGATACCGAATATTTTGCCGCTAAAGTCGCGGATACCAATGGCGTGTATTTAGTGCCTGCCTTTGTCGGGCTTGGTGCACCCTATTGGGATCCTAATGCCCGTGGCGCACTGTTTGGGTTAACGCGTGGCGCTAATCGTAATCATATTATCCGCGCGGCATTAGAGTCGATTGCCTACCAGAGTAAGGATTTACTCGATGCCATGATTAAGGATAGTGGTGAGCGGCTTAAATCCCTTAAGGTGGATGGTGGTGCGGTTGCTAATGACTTCCTCATGCAATTTCAAGCGGATATCACCGACGTTGAAGTTTTAAGACCGAGTGTGTGTGAGACTACCGCGCTTGGCGCAGCCTTTTTAGCGGGACTGGCGGTTGGCTTTTGGACATCAGTGACCGAACTTAAGCATAAGGCCTGTATCGATAAACACTTCAAACCTAATATTGATGCGAGTCAAAGGGAGCGGTTATATGCGGGCTGGCAAGATGCGGTGGCCAGAACTCGTTCTTAGTTTCTTTTAGGCTTGAAACACATAAGGCGCACCCTGAGGTTGCGCCTTATTTATTAACGGCAGTAAGTTAAACTTCGATATCGATGATGTGCTTACTGGGCGATTGCGCTGTGTCAGCGGTATCGTCAGTGACTTCGAGCACCACACCCTCTTTTAAGTCTTGTTGTTTGTCCGATGCGCGGCGTTTTTTATTGCGACTGGCATTGTTATTTTTGCGTCTTTCCCTGACTTTCACATCTAAGGTGGGCGGTAATTGCGACTGCGGGGTTTCATGGCTATCGGGCGCATTGGCGGTCGCACCGCTAACCTGATCGACGACCCGTTTGGGGGTAAATACGGGTTTTGCTGGCTGTGCCAGCATAGCGTAAAGACTGTCCAATCCACTCATAGCGCCTCCTTAATTGATGACCTCTTAGCTGCTTATCGGCCGGAGTTGCTTAATATTTAGACTATACGCCGATTTAAGCCTGTGCGCGATACTCTCTAGCGCTCGGACTGTGGCCAATATCTGTGCTGGGCTTTGGTGGCTAATTCAAGTTTGCCAGGATGTGCCTCGTGTTGGCAGCTTAGGCGAATGCCTTGTGCTAGCTCTGTGGCGGTGAGTTTATCCAGATCATAATCATTGGGGCTGGGTGGCTGCTCGACAAACCTGAGTTTACACAGACCGCAGCGTCCGCCACCGCCGCATTGGGTCCTTAATCTTTCACGCCCTCGATTAATGCTCTCTAAATAAGTGCCATTGAGATCGGTAAACTCGGCCAGCGGTTGAGCGTCTTGAGTAAAAAGTGTCAGTTTTCCTATGGCGGCTTTGCGCTTCAAGAATGGCAGGGATAACTGACCTTGATGAAGTTTATGCCCAAGGATGTAAATCCCCGAAAGACCTAACAACAGCGTGGCAATGCTGACAACTTGTACTAATAAGTGATTAAAACCAATGCCATTACTGGGAACATAATCCATAAAATGCAGCATAAACAGCAGATCCTTGAGATCCGATTGACGATTTTGGTGGGCAAGAACCGCACCCGAGGCGGTATCGATATAAATTCGCGTTCCGACTTCATCTGCGGCTGTTAGCATGGCAACTGGGCCACTGGCATCGAATGGTGTTTCGCGGGTGAGGATTTGCGGTGCGCTGAGTTCACCTGAGCCCGAGTAGCTCTGTTTGGCAATCGCGACTATCTCAGCATCGTTCAAGGATAGCGGCTTGAGTGAGTCCGCCCAAAACCAGCGAGTTTGCTGAGTTGTAGTGAGGGCATACACGGCGCGGCTCAGCACTGAGGTTAGCTTAAGTTCGATAATGCCTTCTGCTTGATATTGTTGCAGTAGGTTTTCCGTGGGGGCGAGTGCAGTAGTGGGGCTCGCCGTTTTATGAGTGGCGCGATATGGGTTCGCGTCCAAAAACCTCTCGTCAATTAGGTTAAAGGCGAGTCCAGTCACGACCCAAATCAATAATTGCAGGCCAAC
The DNA here is from genome assembly GCF_002196695.1 of Shewanella sp. Shew256. Taxonomy (NCBI): domain Bacteria; kingdom Pseudomonadati; phylum Pseudomonadota; class Gammaproteobacteria; order Alteromonadales; family Shewanellaceae; genus Shewanella; species Shewanella sp. Shew256. The sequence continues at coordinate 164,509 of NZ_NAJR01000009.1, forward strand.
GATAAGTCCGAGCCATTTATGTAAGGTTTGCAGTAGTAAGCTGATGGAATGCTTGCTGCCAGCGGTGCTGGTATGGCGAAGAGTCGAGAAGCTCATACAGCCTCCTCACGATTTTGGTTTCGAAAACTGATATAGGCCAAGGCGATACCAAAGAGTGCGGTCAACAGGGCGAGGCTAGTCATTAGCGTAAGTAACGGATTATGCACATTCTCCCGCGTCTCGTAGTCCATAATATGCAGCATCCACATCAGATCGAAGAGTCGCCAATAATCATGGCGCGCGCTGACCACTTGTCCAGTGACTGCCGAGATATAGAGTGTCGAATGCATGGCATCGTCTAACGTCAGTTGCCAAACGGGGAGCACGCGGGCAGGGATTTCACTCGGAGCGTTCTGCTCAATGAATGTCGAGCCGATAAATTTAGCCTGACCCGTATAGACTCGCTGTGCGGCGTCGAGCGCCTGCTGTTTATCAAGCAGTGGTAATACTTCGCCAGTCTCACTGCTAAAGCGCTGTAATTTCCCAGCTATTTTAGCGCTGTACCAAAGTGAGTCTTGATAGGCATACAGGCTGATATCCGTCGCATCGGGATGCGCATTAGTAAAGTCCGCAAAGCTATAGGCGGGAGCATCCACTTGGAATATCGCCGTACTTGCCTTATCTACCAATAGTTTTCCGCGAATAAACTCTATATCCATCAGCACCATGTAGGCACCCGTTCCTAGCCAGATCAGCAATTGAATGGCGGTTATCAGTGCAAACCACTTGTGGCAGGTACGGATCTGAGTCGCTGTCATAACGTTATTCTTTGAGTTTATCCCGCGGGAGTTTTGATCTTCCTCGCAATCGTGAAATAAAAGCCTTCCTAAATTGCAGAATAAATCCGCAATCAAAAATAATATTTCAGCGATTTATGCTAGAAATTGACGCTCTATAAGCTTATGCGAATGTAAAAATTGAGTCTATTTTGTTGTGCTTTGTGAGTCTAGCGTGATTTGTCTAACGGGAAAATCCCACATTTAGCGAAACTCTATGGCAAATATTGCATTGCAACTGCCTGAAAGCAAAAGGCTGCTGCTTTTTTGCTCGCATTTTATTCCTGCGCTTTCCATCGTTTAGCTGATTTTTCGCTGATCTTTTTGTCAAAACTTTGTCGCTAAGTTATGGGCTCAACATGCTGCTAACCCGCTTGCCGACTGGCTTTATAAAAGGATCCCATCCCTTGACAATGCTTGTCTACTATCCCTAAACTTAGCATTTGTGGGAAATAGTGGATATTTGTGGATCAAAAATCAAAGGATAGGATGAATTAGCGTGTTTCGTGGAGCCAGTGCTATCAACTTAGATACAAAGGGACGGATCGCTATTCCAGTGCGATACCGCGAACCTTTGCAGCTAGAGCACCAAGGCCGCATCGTCATCACAGTCGATATTCAATCTGCTTGTTTACTCCTTTATCCCATCCACGAGTGGGAATTGATCGAAGCTAAGTTACTCAAGCTTTCAGATACCGACAAAACCCAACGATCCCTTAAGCGCATGTTGCTGGGTTATGCCCATGAGGTCGAACTCGATGGCAACGGGCGCATATTACTGCCACCGCCGCTAAGGCAATACGCCAATTTAGATAAGCGCATCATGCTGGTGGGACAGTTAAACAAGTTTGAGCTGTGGGATGAGCAAGCTTGGCTGCAGCAAATTGATGAGTGTCAGGAAACGATTCGAAGCGAGGAGCTCGCGAATAACGAGCGTCTGGCGGATTTTTCACTCTAACGAGTCGCATAACTAAATAAGAAGAGAGTAATGAGTCAAGAATTTGCCCATTTATCCGTTCTGCTCGAAGAAACGGTCGGCGGTTTGAACATCAAAGACGATGGCATCTATATCGATGGCACGTTCGGCCGCGGTGGTCATTCAAGACAAGTACTGCAAAGACTGGGTGAAAACGGACGTCTGATTGCGATCGATCGTGACCCTCAGGCCATTGAAGCTGCAAAACAATTCGCCGATGATCCCCGTTTTCAAATCGTACATGGTGGTTTTGGCCAGCTAGCCGATTACGTCGAAGAGCTTGGTCTCGTTGGCAAGATTGATGGCGTGTTACTCGACTTAGGTGTGTCTTCACCGCAGCTCGATGATGCCGAACGTGGTTTTAGCTTTTTGCGTGATGGCCCGCTCGATATGCGCATGGATAACAGCCAAGGCGAAACGGCGGCCCAGTGGTTAGCGCGCGCCGAAATTGAAGATATGGCGTGGGTATTTAAAACCTATGGCGAAGAGAAAAATGCTCGCCATATTGCCCGTTGTATTGCGGCTGACCGCGATAAAACCCCGTTTTTACGTACCAAAGATTTAGCCGATTTGATTGCGCGGATCACTAAAAATAAAGAGCGTAACAAACACCCTGCAACCCGGGTGTTTCAGGCGATCCGTATCTATATCAACAGTGAATTAGATCAAATTGATCAAGCGCTTGAAGGTGCATTAACTGTACTCGCACCACAGGGACGTTTATCGATTATCAGCTTCCACTCTCTGGAAGATCGCATCGTAAAACGTTTTATTCGTCGCCATAGCCAAGGTGAGAGCGTGCCCCACGGCCTGCCAATCACCGAAGATCAAATTAACAAGTCGCGTAAATTGCGCGCCATAGGTAAGGCGATTATGCCTTCCGATGAGGAAATTGAACGCAATGCCAGAGCGCGCAGCTCAGTGTTACGCATTGCCGAGCGATTAGATTACTAGAGGGCAAACAAAGTGAGTAAGCCCTCATTAAATCTGCCACGGATTGTGTTAAACGACCTGTGGCAACACAAATGGATCTTGTTACTCGCACTGCTCGTGCTCAGTAATGCTGTGGCTGTGGTGTATACCAGCCATGTGAGCCGTAAGCTCACCACCCAATGGGATCAGCTACTGCAGGAGCGTGACAGATTAGATATCGAGTGGCGCAATTTATTATTGGAAGAGCAATCCCAGACCGAGCACAGCCGGATCACGCGGATTGCATCAAAGGATCTCAACATGAGTCGACCCTTACCCAGCGAAGAAGTTGTGGTAAAGGTGCCGTGAACATAGGGAAGATATGACTAGGCAAGCAAAAACCAAACAGGCCAGCAAAAAGCAAAAGCCACAACTGATCCACTGGCGTTTATACGTCGTGGTAGGCTTTGTATTTGCGATGTTTTCGAGCCTTGTGGGTCGTGCTGCTTATATCCAAATTATCGAGCCCGATAAGCTGCGTCACGAGAGCGACATGCGTACCTTGCGTACCACTAGTCGTGAGGTGCAGCGTGGCTTAATCACCGACCGTAACGGTGATATGCTGGCAGTGAGTGTGCCAGTGCGAGCCGTGTGGGCCGACCCTAAACAAGTCAATGATAACAATGGTTTTACCGATATGCGCCGCTGGCAAGCGCTGGCGGACGTATTGCACGAACCCGTGGAAGATGTGCTCGAAAAGGTGCGCAGTAATCCAACCAAACGTTTTACCTACCTTAAACGCCAAGTCACGCCTGCGGTGGCAGACTACATCACTCAGCTTAAATTGCCAGGGGTGTTTTTAAAGTCCGAGTCCCGCCGCTACTATCCCGGTGGTGAGATCACCGCCCAGCTTATCGGTATTACCAATATCGACGATGTCGGTATTGAAGGGGTCGAAAACGCCTACAACAGTTGGCTTACAGGTACACCATCTAAACAAAAAGTGCGTAAATCCCGCGATGGTCATGTGGTTGAGCGTCTCGATATCGTTCAGGAAGGCGAGAGTCCAAATGATCTTGTGCTGAGTATCGACCAGCGTATTCAACAACTTGCCTACCGTGAACTAAAGCGCACCACTGAGATGAACCAAGCGACCTCTGGCTCGATTGTGGTGCTCGATATCCACACGGGTGAAGTGTTGGCTATGGTGAATACGCCATCCTACAACCCTAATTCGCGCGACAATCTGCAAACCTTCAGAATGCGTAACCGCGCCATGACGGATACCTTTGAGCCAGGCTCGACCATTAAACCTTTTGTGGTTGCTGCGGCGTTAGAAGCGGGCACGGTTAAGTCGACCGATGTGATCCCGACTTCACCTGGCTGGATGCGTTTAGGTGGCCGCCAAGTACGTGATGCAACTAACTATGGCGATATGACGCTGGCACGTATTCTGGCGAAATCCAGTAACGTGGGGATCAGTAAACTCGCCCTGTCGATTCCAGTGCAGCAGTTATTAGGCACCTATCAATCCATGGGCTTAGGCAGCTTCTCGGGGATTAACCTCACGGGTGAAAGCGCGGGTTTGATCCAAGACCGCCACCGTTGGTCTGATTTCGAGCGCGCGACCTTATCTTTCGGCTACGGCCTAACGGCCACCACGCTGCAACTGGCGCGGATGTATGCCACTTTAGGTAATGGCGGCACGCTATATCCAGTATCGATTTTAAAACTGAAAAAGCCGCCTGAAGGTGAGCGCGTGATCTCACAAGAGGTCGCTCACGATGTGCTGCAAATGATGGTAGGTGTGACCGAAAAAGGCGGCACAGGTACGCTTGCGCATATCGATGGCTATCCCGTCGCGGGTAAATCGGGCACCAGCCGTAAGGCGGTAGCTGGCGGTTATGGTGATGATTATGTTGCGTTATTTGCTGGCGTCGCGCCGGTGAATAATCCCAAACTCGCGATTGTTGTCGTGGTGAACGAGCCGAAAGGCGATCTCTATTATGGTGGTTCAGTGGCAGGGCCGGCATTCGCGAAGGTGATGTCAGGCGCACTGCAAATGTTAAATGTCGAACCCATTTCCGATAAAGAACAGGTGCAATTGGCGGGACTCGCCGGGAGAACTGAATGATGTTGTTAAGGGAGCTATTAGCGCCTTGGTTCCCCTACGCGGGCGAACAAACCTTCTTAGATTTGACTTTAGATAGCCGCGCAATACGTCGCGGCGATGTGTTTTTAGCGCTGCCAGGCCATAAGGTCGATGGTCGTCAATTTATCGATAAGGCCTTAGCTCAAGGTGCGACTGCGGTATTAGTGCATACGGATAGCATTGAAGAGCAGGGCAAAGTTATTGCGACTGAGCAAGGCGTGCAGATTTATTTTTATCAGTTAGCTAAGCAAGTGTCTGCGGTCGCCGCAGTGCGCTATCCCGTTGTCCAGGGCCAGTCTATGGGCATTGTGGGAATTACAGGAACCAACGGCAAAACCTCGACCAGTCAGCTCTGCGCGCAATTAGTGACGCTACTTGAGGGTAAAGCGGCGGTGATGGGCACGCTCGGCAATGGCCTCTGGGGCGAGTTAGTCGATAGCGGTAATACGACCGCCGATGCCATTACCCTGATGCGTCAACTACATGAGTTTGCAGACAAAGGCGTTAATACCTGTGCGATGGAAGTCTCAAGTCATGGTTTAGTGCAAGGTCGAGTCGATGCAGTGCCCTTCGATGTGGCGGTATTCACTAACCTGACACGTGATCACTTGGACTACCACGGCGATATGGAAAACTATGCCGCGGCCAAGCAAATGCTGTTTCGTTTCGACGCCCTGCGTCACGGCTTAGTGAATCTCGATGATCCCGTTGGCGCCGCTTGGTTATCCGAGCTGGCAAATGTCCCAGCGAAGATGTGGGGCTTTAGCATTGAAGCGCATACCGAGGCGGCGTTTTACACTAAGAATGCCCAATTTAACTACCAAGGCGTGCAGGCGACATTAGTCTGGCCAGAGGGCGAAATCGACATTCGCTCCCCTTTATTAGGCGCCTTTAACCTCTCGAATTTACTCGCTGCTTTATCAGCCTTGTATTTACAGGGCATGGATATGCGTGCGCTGGCCGCCAAAGTGCCTTATTTAGTGCCCGTGGCTGGCCGCATGGAACGTTTCACCACCGCGGACAACATCACCTTAGTCGTCGATTATGCTCACACCCCGGATGCGATTGAGCAGGCGCTTAATGCCCTGCGTCGTCACTGCGCGGGCGAGTTGTGGTGCGTGTTTGGCTGTGGCGGCGACCGTGATAAGGGCAAACGTCCGCTGATGGGACAAGCGGCTGAGCAATTTGCCGATCGCATTATGGTGACTAGCGATAATGCCCGTAGCGAAGATCCTAACCAAATTATTACCGATATTATCCAAGGGCTGACTCACCCAGAGCGTGCGCTGACCGAGGTTGACCGTGTGGCTGCGATTAAACACGTCGTCGCGCAGGCTAAACCTGGGGATGTGATTCTGCTTGCGGGCAAAGGCCATGAAACTTACCAAGAGGCGGCAGGTGTGCGTCATGACTATGATGAACGCGCCCTGGCACGTCAGTTATCGGAGCAAAGCCAATGATCCCAATTTCCCTCGAGGCACTAAGCCAACACTTAAGTGCGCATCGAGTCGGTGACGATGTCACCATCCAAGCATTAAGCAGCGATAGCCGTAAAATCGGCCCTGCGACCCTGTTTGTCGCCTTAAAGGGCGAGCGTTTCGATGGCCATGATTTTGCGGCCACGGCAATTGAAAATGGTGCCGTTGCACTAATGGTCGAACGTCTATTGGCCTTCGATGTGCCACAGCTTATTGTTGCCGATTGCCAAAAGGCCATGGGCGCGATTGGCGCTTATGTACGTGACCACGTGGATCCCATTTGTGTGGCCTTAACCGGCTCCAATGGCAAAACCAGCGTGAAAGAAATGATCGCCACAATTTTATCGGCGAAGCATCAAGTGCTTTACACCGCTGGCAATTTTAATAATGAAATCGGTGTGCCACTCACTTTGCTGCGTTTAACGCCTGAGGATAAGTACGGGGTGTTTGAGCTTGGCGCTAACCATAAAGGTGAGATTGATTACACCTCGAGTTTGGTGCGTCCTCACGTAGCCTTAGTCAATAACGTTGGCAGCGCCCACTTAGAAGGCTTTGGTTCACAGGCGGGTGTCGCCCAAGCCAAATCGGAAATCTACAACCATCTGCAACCCGGTGGCACGGCGATTATCAATGCCGATGATGCCTTTGCCGATGTGATGCGGGTGAAAGCGAAACAATATAAGCAGTTAAGCTTCTCCCAACAGGAGGGCGCGGCTAAACGTCAAATCGATGTGATTGCCACTGGCCACAAAGCCAATAGCGAAGGTTGCTATCGCTTTATCCTCAATTACGCGGGAGAGTCCTGCGAAGTGACTCTGCCCCTCGCGGGTCGTCACCAGGTTAGCAACGCACTAGCTGCGGCAAGTGTTTGTATTGCTTTAGGATTGAGCCTGAAGGAAATCGCCGAGGGCTTGAGCCAGTTGACCCCTGTAAAGGGGCGTATGCAACCCACTCAATTAGGACGTGTTCGCTTAATCGATGATAGCTATAATGCCAATCCCGTGTCAGTGGGGGCGGCTATCGCTTGGTTAAAGGAAATTTCTGAAAATCGCTGTTTGGTACTGGGAGATTTGGGCGAATTAGGCGACAATGCGCCCCTTTTACACGCTGAATTGGGACAACTGGCTAAGCAACAGGGAATCGATGCTCTGTTCTGTACCGGTACCTTAACTCAGCACACTAGCCAAGCTTTCGGGGCGGAGCACCATGACAGTGTGGCGACGTTAGTAGAAAAACTCATAAAACACATCAACCAGTTGCCGGGACAGGTGACGGTTTTAGTTAAAGGTTCACGTAGTGCCGCAATGGAGCGGGTCGTGGATGGCCTAACAGTAGCCTTCGGGCGTGGGGAGTTAGTGTAGATGCTGGTGTATCTGGCCGAGTATTTAACCCGTTTTCATACTGGGTTTAACGTATTTTCCTATGTGACATTTCGAGCCATTTTAGGCTTGTTAACCGCATTAATGTTTAGTTTATGGTGGGGTCCTAAACTGATTGAGCGTTTGCAATTAATGCAGATTGGCCAAGTTGTGCGTAACGACGGGCCAGAGTCGCATTTCAGTAAACGCGGTACGCCGACTATGGGCGGCCTGATGATTTTAGGCGCCATCTTTATCAGTGTACTGTTGTGGGGCGATCTCGGTAGCCGTTATGTGTGGGTGATGCTGTTTGTATTGGGCAGCTTCGGCATGATCGGTTTTATTGATGATTACCGCAAAGTCGTGCGCAAAGATACTAAGGGACTGATCGCGCGTTGGAAGTATATTCTGCAATCCTTAGCGGCGTTGATCATTGCTTTTTTCCTCTACACCACAGCGTCTAACCCAGGGGAAACCCAGTTAGTCGTGCCTTTCTTTAAGGACGTGATGCCACAGCTTGGCGCTGTGTTTATCGTATTGGCGTATTTCACTATTGTTGGCTCGAGCAACGCGGTAAACCTAACCGATGGCCTCGACGGTTTGGCGATTATGCCAACTGTGATGGTGGCCGCGGCATTCGCCTTGATTGCTTATCTGTCTGGCCATGCTCAGTTTGCTAATTACCTGCACATTCCGCATTTACCCGGTTCGGGTGAGTTAGTGATCGTCTGTACTGCGATTGTGGGCGCAGGCTTAGGCTTTTTATGGTTTAACACTTATCCAGCACAGGTCTTCATGGGCGATGTGGGCTCGCTGTCTTTAGGGGCAGCCTTAGGCGCGATTGCGGTACTGGTTCGCCAAGAGATCCTATTAGTGATTATGGGCGGTGTGTTTGTGATGGAAACTGTGTCTGTGATCCTGCAGGTTGGTTCTTACAAGTTACGTGGCCAGCGCATTTTCCGCATGGCGCCTATCCATCATCACTATGAGTTAAAAGGTTGGCCTGAACCACGCGTGATTGTCCGCTTTTGGATTATCTCGATTTTCTTAGTGTTACTCGGCTTAGCCACGTTGAAGTTAAGGTAATCGCTCATGCAAAGTCAGTATTCACACATAGTGTTAGGTTTGGGTGCCACCGGGCTCTCGGTAGTGCGCTATTTGTGTGGAAAAGGCATTACGCCCTTAGTGATGGATAGCCGTCGCCAACCTCCCGGTGCGGACACCCTTGCCAGCGCATTCCCTGAGGTGCAGCTGATTGCCGGCGGATTCGATTGCCGTTACTTAGTGCAAGCGACGCAAATCATTATCAGCCCTGGCATTGCGATTGATACACCCGAGGTGCGCGCTGCACTGGATATGGGGATTGAAGTCATTGGCGATGTGGAGCTATTTGCCCGTGAGATTGCCGACCGTAAACCTTGTGTGATTGGAATTACTGGCTCAAACGGCAAGTCGACCGTCACCACCTTAGTGGGTGAGATGCTGCGTGAAGCCGGCATGGCAGTGGCCGTGGGGGGCAACATTGGCATTCCGGCGCTCGATCTGCTGACGGAAAATGCCGATATTTTTGTGCTTGAGCTGTCGAGCTTCCAGCTCGAAACCACCCACAGTTTAAACTGCGTGGCGTCGACCTGTTTGAACGTGACCGAAGATCATATGGACAGATACAGCGATATGGATGCCTATCGCAAGGCCAAGTTGCGTCTGTACCATCAAAGCCGCTCCATCATCTTTAACCGTGATGATGCGCTGACTATCCCGACTGAGCCGATGAACCAAAACAGCTTTGGTTTAGCGCCGCCAGAGGGCGACGAGTGGGGCATTTGTGATAGCAAGATTTACCACGGTCACAGTGAAATTATGCCGATCACCGAAGTATCGCTGATTGGTAGTCATAACCATGCCAACTTACTCGCTGCTATGGCGCTGGTGTATGCCGTGGGCGTCGATAAGCAAGTCATGGCTAAAGTGGCTCGTACCTTTACTGGCCTTTCTCATCGCTGTGAAGTGGTCGGTGTGAAAGCGGGCGTGACCTATGTGAACGACTCTAAGGCGACCAATGTTGGCGCCACAGTCGCGGCGCTCGATGGGTTAAGCGATCACTTAGGTGACATTATTTTAATTGCCGGTGGTGATGGTAAGGGCGCGGATTTCAGTCCGTTGGTCGAACCGTTAACGAAAGTGACACACCTCATCACCTTAGGCCGCGATGGTAATAAGATTGCCGCATTGAAGGAAGGGGCCATCAAGGTGGACTCTATGGCTGCTGCAGTGGCTAAGGCCGCCGAGTTAGCCACTTCGGGCGATATCGTACTCCTATCGCCAGCCTGTGCGAGCCTAGATATGTACAGCAACTTTATGGCTCGTGGGGATGATTTTAGAAGCCAAGTGGAGCAACTCGATGGCGAGTGATGCAAGACAGCTCAGCCTGTTTGGGCGAGTGCTGAACGCACTGCCTAACTGGCAACGTGATAACGAGGTGCCGGGCGTGCAATTGTACGACCGGGCTTTGCTCACGGCCGTGCTGTCTTTAATTGGCTTTGGTTTTGTCATGGTAATGTCGGCCTCTATGCCTGAGGCGCAAACGCTGACGGGTAATCCCTTCCACTTTATGACCCGCCATGTGGGCTATCTGTTGGGATGCTTAGTGATTGCTGCTTTTGTGCTGAGGGTCGAGATGCAAACTTGGCAGCGGATGAGCCCCATCATGTTGCTAGGCGTATTTTTGATGTTGCTGGCGGTGCTGGTTGTCGGTACCACTGTAAACGGTGCGACCCGTTGGTTATCCATAGGTCCCATTCGTATTCAGGTGGCCGAGGTCGCTAAGTTTGCGTTCTCTGTGTATATGGCGGGTTATCTGGTACGTCGGCATCAGGAAGTGCGTGAAAATGCGAAGGGCTTCTATAAGCCGATTGCGGTATTTGCGATCTACGCGATTTTGATTTTGATGCAGCCCGACTTAGGTACCGTGGTGGTGTTATTCGTCGGTACTGTGGGGCTGTTGTTCCTCGCGGGGGCGCGTCTGCTGGACTTCTTCGCGCTGATTTTTGCCGGGGTGTTGGCATTCGTGGCGCTGGTTCTGCTCGAGCCTTACCGTATGCGCCGGGTGACCTCGTTTTTAGACCCTTGGCAGGATCCGTTCGGCAGTGGCTATCAGTTAACGCAATCGCTAATGGCCTATGGTCGGGGTGATTGGTTTGGCCAGGGCCTAGGTAACAGTATTCAAAAGTTGGAGTACCTCCCTGAGGCACATACCGACTTTATCTTTGCCGTGATCGGTGAAGAGTTAGGTTTTATCGGCATTATCGCTGTGTTATCCGTGCTGCTGTTTGTGGCATTGAGGGCCATTCGCCTCGGCAATTTATGTCTGGCGATGGACAAAGCCTTCGAAGGTTATCTGGCCTATGCCATCGGGATTTGGATCTGTTTCCAGACCGTCGTTAATGTGGGCGCAAGCATTGGTATGTTACCAACTAAAGGGTTAACACTGCCCTTTGTAAGTTACGGCGGTAGTAGTCTATGGGTCATGACGGCGGCGGCAATGACATTGCTGCGCATCGATTATGAGCGGCGCATGAGTTTAGTTCAGGCCGTGCAAGGGAGATTGAAGTAATGACCGACGCGGGTAAACGTATTTTAGTCATGGCAGGCGGCACGGGCGGACATGTGTTCCCGGCGCTCGCGGTGGCAAAATATTTAGCGCAGCAAGGTTGGCAAGTGCGTTGGTTAGGCACCGCCGACCGTATGGAGGCGCGTTTAGTGCCTCAGTATGGCTTCGATATCGATTTTATCGATATCAAGGGCGTGCGTGGCAATGGTTTAGTGCGTAAATTAGCGGCGCCTTTTAAAGTAGTGCGCTCGATTCTACAAGCCAAGGCCGTGATTGCCGAGTTCAAGCCCGATGTGGTGCTGGGCATGGGCGGATTTGCCAGCGGCCCGGGCGGTGTGGCGGCGAAATTGGCTGGCGTGCCCTTAGTGCTGCATGAGCAAAACGCCATTCCGGGAATGACCAACAAGTTACTCTCGCGAATTGCGAATCAAGTACTGTGCGCCTTTAAAAATACCTTCACTCAGGAGAAGGCCAAGGTGGTGGGTAACCCTATTCGTCGCGAGCTTATAGCTTTAGGTGCCGAGCCTAAGCAAGCCGCGGATGATGCTTTAAAAGTCTTAGTGGTGGGCGGCAGTTTAGGCGCCAAAGTTTTTAACGACTTAATGCCTGAAGTGGTGGCCGCGCTGAGTAAGCAGCAGTCGATTACGGTTTGGCATCAAGTGGGTAAGGATAATCTGACGGGCGTTAAGTCGGCTTATCAACAGCAAGGACAAGAGGGCGGCGTTAACGTTGCCGAATTTATTGATGACATGGAAGCCGCCTATCGCTGGGCGGATGTGGTATTGTGCCGTGCCGGCGCGCTGACGGTATCCGAGTTAGCGGCGGTGGGACTACCGAGTATTCTGGTGCCTTATCCCCATGCCGTGGATGATCATCAGACCCGTAACGCCCAAGTATTGGTTGAGGCTGGCGCCGCTTTCCTATTGCCGCAGGCCATTTTGGACGTGAATAAGCTGGTGAGTAAATTACAGTTACTCGCCAATGACAGAGCAGAATTAGCCCAAATGGGCCAAAGAGCGAGAGATGTTGCCGTACTGGATGCGACCGAGCAGGTGGCCCAAGTGTGTATTGCTCTCGCCGAGAAAGGATAGGTATGACTAAGACAGAAAGATACTTACAGCTAAGAAGTATGATCCCCGAAATGCGCCGGATTAAGCGTATTCATTTCGTCGGCATTGGCGGCGCGGGCATGGGCGGGATTGCTGAAGTATTAGTAAATGAAGGTTATGTCGTCAGTGGTTCAGACATAGCGCAAAACGCCGTGACTGACAGACTCTGCCTGCTGGGCGCGAAAATTCATATCGGCCATGGCGCCGATAACGTGCAGCAAGCCGATGTGGTGGTGGTCTCGACTGCGATTAATCCTGAGAACCCAGAGATTATTGCGGCGAAGGAATTGCGTATTCCCATCGTACGCCGCGCCGAGATGTTGGCCGAGTTGATGCGTTATCGCCATGGTGTGGCGATTGCGGGGACTCACGGTAAAACCACGACCACTAGTTTGATTGCCAGTTTGTATGGTCAAGCGGGTCGCGATCCGACCTTTGTGATTGGTGGCCTGCTGAACAGTGCTGGTACTAATGCTCGCTTAGGCACGAGTCGTTATCTTATCGCCGAAGCCGACGAGAGTGATGCGAGCTTCCTGCATCTGCAACCTATGGTCAGCGTGGTGACGAATATTGAAGCCGACCACATGGACACCTACGGTGGGGATTTTGAAAAGCTCAAATCGACCTTCGTGGACTTTTTACATAACCTGCCATTCTATGGCGTGGCGGTAGTGTGTATCGACGATGCAGTGGTGCGTGAGATTATGCCGCGTATTGGTCGCCATATGATCACCTATGGCTTCAGTGACGATGCCGACGTGCAGGCACTGAACTTCCATCAGCAGGGTCACCAATGCCGCTTTACCGTCAGACGTAAAGGCAAGGAAGATTTAGATCTGCTGCTTAACCTACCGGGTCAGCACAATGTATTAAATGCGCTCGCGGCAATTGCCGTGGCGACAGAAGATGAAATCGATGATAGCGCCATCATTCAAGCCTTGGCTGAATTCCAGGGTATTGGCCGTCGTTTCCAACACTTAGGTAAGTTCGCGACGCCAAAGGGCGAAGTGATGTTAGTGGACGACTATGGTCACCACCCCAGCGAAGTGGCGGCGACCATTAAAGCGGCGCGTGCAGGCTGGCCGGATAAACGCTTAGTCATGGCCTATCAGCCACACAGATACACTCGTACCCGTGACTTGTACGAAGACTTTATTGAAGTGTTATCTCAAGTGGATTGCTTGTTGTTACTTGAGGTGTATAGCGCGGGTGAAGCGCCGATCCCCGGTGCCGATGGCCGTGCACTGTGCCGCTCGATTCGCTTGCGCGGACAGTTAGATCCCATCTTTATCGCCAGCCCAGATCAGTTAGCCGAAGTGCTACCCGATGTGTTGCAGGAGGGGGATTTATTGTTGACCCAAGGTGCGGGTAATATAGGCGCCCTGTCGCGCCAGCTAGCCGCCTCTGAATTGGGCTTTAGCACTGCCGCGACAACCGAGGTAAAACCTTGATGTATTGCGGAACAACTCGGGTTTAAAGGAAATTTTGACCCGAGGCTTTAGCTCTATATAATGGCCGATTTTCTGTGGTTTTTAGTAGTGTCGTTGAAAGGTGGAAACAAACGTGTCTTGGAGTGATAAGAGGCGACACTGGTGGGCGAGGATGTCACGGGTTAATTGGTACCTGTGGAGCGGAATTGGTTTTTTATGGTTAGTCATTGGGAGTTTTGTCTTTGGTGGCTACCAACTGCATAAGTTTTTAAATGATGCCAGCACGCTCCCCATTGAGGCAGTGGCCATCAAAGGTGAACGGACTTACACCACAGATAGAGATATACAAATTGCACTACAGGATTTAATGCAGCGGAGTTTTTTCAGCGCAGACATCACCTTAGTGCAACAGGCGTTAGAAGCTTTACCTTGGGTGTATCGCGCGTCAGTGAGGCGTGAATGGCCAGCGAAACTCAGGGTGTATTTACAGGAGCAACAACCGGTCGCCCATTGGAATGGTACCGCTTGGCTCAATGTGCATGGTGAAGTGTTTGAAGCGCCATCGCATCCTGAGCTAGAGCATCTGCCTTATTTATCTGGGCCAGATGATATGGGGACTGAAGTGTTAACCGCCTACGCGCAGGTTAACTCGCTACTGAAGATTAATGGCTTTACCTTGGCCAATTTGAGTTTAACGCCACGTCATGCGTGGCACGCGACACTGGGTAACGGTATTGTTTTAGACCTAGGTCGAGAAGATAAAATGGCAAGGATACAAAGGTTTATCACTGTTTATCCGTTACTGGCGAAACAAGATAAACCGATTGCCAGAGTGGATTTGCGCTACGACACAGGGTTGGCCGTAGGCTGGGGCGATGCACAAACAAGAGAGCCGATAATTAATGACCAAAAACCAAGATAGAAATCTGATCGTCGGATTGGACATAGGAACCTCTAAAGTCGCAGTGATCATAGGCGAAGTTCTGCCCGATGGCGAAATCAGCATAGTCGGCCTTGGTAACCACCCTTCAAGGGGCATGGATAAGGGTGGCGTTAACGATTTAGACTCCATCGTGCGCAGTGTGCAACGCGCGCTCGATCAAGCGGAATTAATGGCAGACTGCCAAGTATCATCGGTTTACCTGAGCATTTCCGGTAAACATATCGCCTGCCAAAACGAAAATGGCATGGTGTCGATTAACGATGAAGAAGTGACACAGGAAGACGTCGACAACGTGATCCACACCGCTCGCTCGGTGAAGATCCCAACGGAACGTCGCATTCTGCATGTGTTACCGCAGGAATACGCGATTGACGTACAAGACGGAATTCGCAGCCCTATCGGCATGTCAGGCATGCGGATGGAAGCCAAGGTACACATAGTGACCTGCGCCAATGATATGGCGAAGAACATCACTAAGAGTGTTGAACGCTGTGGCTTGAAGGTCGATGACTTAGTGTTTTCCGGCATTGCGTCGGCGGATGCGGTATTAACCTTCGATGAAAAAGACTTAGGTGTGTGTATCGTCGATATCGGCGGTGGTACGACGGATATCGCAGTGTACACCAATGGTGCGCTGCGCCATTGCGCGGTTGTGCCGGTTGCGGGCAACCAAGTGACCAATGATATCGCGAAGATTTTCCGCACACCTTCGTCACATGCTGAACAAATTAAAGTGCAGTTCGCCTGTGCGCGCAGCTCCATGGTGAGCCGCGAAGACAGTATCGAAGTGCCATCGGTCGGTGGTCGCCCATCGCGTAGCATGTCGCGCCATACTTTGGCCGAAGTGGTAGAGCCGAGATATCAAGAGCTGTTTGAGTTAGTGCTCAAGGAGCTGAAAGACAGTGGTTTAGAAGATCAAATCGCCGCAGGTATCGTGCTCACAGGCGGTACAGCGTCGATCCAAGGCGTGGTGGACATCGCGGAGGCAACCTTTGGGATGCCGGTTCGCGTCGCCTCACCATTGCCGATTAAAGGGTTATACGAATACGTGGATCAGTCTATTTACTCCACTGGGGTTGGATTGCTTCATTACGGTGCAAGACGGGTGCTTGAGCGTCAATTCGAGCGTCCTGAGCGTCAAGGGGTTACCAGTGCTTGGAATCGGGTCCAAAGCTGGTTTAAGGGTGAATTTTAATAACGCAGGCAACACGGAGATCAGACAATGTTTGAGATCATGGACACTCACTCAGACGACGCGGTGATTAAAGTCATCGGCGTTGGCGGCGGCGGCGGTAATGCTGTCGAACATATGGTCAAACACAACATTGAAGGTGTTGAGTTTGTCGTTACCAACACAGACGCACAGGCGCTACGTAAATCAGGCGCTGGCTCAACGATTCAATTAGGCCGCGATGTCACTAAAGGTCTTGGCGCTGGCGCCAACCCAGAAGTGGGTCGTGCCGCAGCGGAAGAAGACCGCGAAAACATTCGTGCAGCGATCAAAGGCTCAGACATGATCTTTATCGCAGCCGGTATGGGCGGTGGTACGGGTACAGGTGCTGCGCCAGTCGTTGCTCAAATCGCTCGCGAAGAAGGCATCTTGACGGTTGCCGTCGTGACTAAGCCTTTCCCTTTCGAAGGCAAGAAGCGTATGGCTTATGCCGAGCAAGGTATTAGCGAGCTGGCCAAGCACGTGGATTCGTTAATCACTATCCCTAACGAAAAATTATTAAAAGTATTGGGCCGTGGTACGTCATTACTCGATGCGTTTGCCGCAGCGAATAACGTGTTACTCGGCGCAGTACAAGGTATTGCCGAGCTTATCACTCGCCCAGGTCTGATTAACGTCGACTTTGCGGACGTGAAGACTGTGATGTCTGAAATGGGTAATGCCATGATGGGTACCGGTGTTGCGCGTGGTGAAGACCGTGCGGAAGAAGCGGCCGAAGCGGCAGTTGCCAGCCCATTATTAGAAGACATCGACTTAGCCGGTGCCCGTGGTGTGTTAGTAAACATTACCGCAGGTATGGACATGAGCATCGAAGAATTCGAAACCGTGGGTAACCATGTTAAAGCTTACGCTTCTGACAACGCGACTGTAGTTGTGGGTGCGGTGATCGACCCTGAAATGAGCGACGAGCTGCGTGTTACCGTGGTTGCAACGGGTATCGGTGCTGAAAAGCGTCCTGATATTCAACTGGTTTCTAAGCCAGCACCACGTCCAGAGCCAGTGGTTGTGGAACCAAAAGTAGAAGCCTATGTCGAAGAAGCAACTCATGTGAGCTATGCGGCGCCAAAGGGTAACGTGTTACCTGCATCGCCAGCACCGGCTCCTGCGCCAGCAACTTCAACAAAACATGAATTGGATTACTTAGATATCCCAGCGTTTTTGCGTAAGCAAGCTGACTAAAACAGGTATTTGAGTCCAGCGTGTCGGGTGGTGCTTTGCTCTGCGAGGCTGTACCACCCAATGACTACATTTGTATGACATGGTCAACTTATGTTACCATGTAGCACCTATGTGGTCGTTTTGCCGCCGCTGCGTGTGCAAATATTAGGCTTAATTATAGAAATCTAAACGGGTAACTGAATGATATTTCAAAGAACTGTTCAAAAAATGGTGAAGGCTACTGGAGTCGGTTTGCACTCTGGGAATAAGGTCACCTTGAGCATTATGCCCGCACCAGTCAATACAGGGATCGTACTCGTGCGTACCGACATGAATCCTGCCGTTGCTATTCCAGCAAAGGCGGAACAAGTTCGCGAAACCACTATGTGCACGGCACTTGTCAATGACGAAGGTATTCGTATTTCGACTATTGAGCATTTATTTGCAGCCTTAGCGGGTTTAGGCATTGATAACGCCGTAATCGAAGTGGACGCGCCTGAAATCCCAATTATGGATGGTAGTGCGAGCCCATTTGTCTTCTTACTTCAGTCTGCGGGTATCAAAGAGCAGGCTGCGCCTAAGAAGTACTTAAAGATTAAACGCCCTGTGCGTGTTGAAGACGGTGATAAGTGGGCTGAGCTGAAGCCATTCAAAGGCTTTAGAGTCAACTTCAAAATTGACTTTGCTCACCCTGAAATTGCCCGTAGTCAACAGCATGTGGTGATGGACTTCTCTACTTCTGCTTTTGTTAAAGACATTAGCCGTGCCCGTACTTTTGGTTTTATGCGTGATATTGAGTATCTGCGTGCGAACAACCTAGCATTAGGTGGCAGCATGGAAAACGCGGTTGTACTTGATGAATATCGCGTCCTCAACCCCGACGGCCTGCGTTATGAGGATGAGTTCGTTAAGCACAAAATTTTAGATGCGTTTGGTGATCTCTACGTGGCAGGACACGCCATTCTTGGTGAGTTTACTGCCTATAAAACGGGTCATGCACTGAATAACCAATTAGTGCGAGCCTTATTGGCGCAGCAGGATGCGTGGGAGCTGGTGAGCTTTGAGAAAGAAGCCGATGTTCCCGTCAGCTTTACTGTGCCAGGTGGCGCGGTTTACGCTTAATAGCGGTTGATGTTTACTTATTACGGCTGGCCAATGTGGCCAGCCGTTTTAGTTTTTCACCTAGTGTTCCGCTCACATTTTCTGCAAGCGCAGCAATATGTTCTGCCGCAGCTGGACTGAGTTGCTTGTGCGCCTGTTTCGGCTTTGCGTCATACAATGCTAATCTCGGGTTGACTTTAACTTCAATTGCGGTAAGGATTGGGAGCGTTTCTGCTTGAAGCTGCGCTAGTAGTTTCGGCTTTTGGAAATTAATTCGTGCAGCCCATGCTGCCGAAGTGGTTTCAACCACAAGAACACCCTGGCGGAAATTGGCGACTTTCAGCTGCTCCGCAACAGGACCTGCGACAATCTGCTTCACGTGCTGATCCAGATATAAAAGTAGTTCCGCTTTCTCAGCTATATCGGGCAATGTGCCTGACTGGTGTAGTAATTGGCTGAGATCCTGAGGGGGCTTTTTCATATGATAATAAGATGGCTGAATTAGGCTATGAGTGTAACAGTATTTATTCAAGGTCGGAATGGCGTCACGCGCTGGCAACCCAGTAAACGCTGGTTGCTCCTTCCCATGCTATTGTTGGCGACTGGTGCCGGTATTTATCAACACAACTCTGCTAAATTTGAAAACCAGCAAGCCAGTGTCGATAACGATCGTATCCAACGCGAACAACAAAAGAAGCAAGTCTTAGAATTAAAGAGTGCCACAGAGTCACAGCTAGCCATGCTGGCGACCCATGTTGCGCGTATGCAAGCTAAAATCACCCGTCTCGAGGCCTTAGGTCAACAAGTCGCTAAACAAAACAAATTGGATGAAGACTTTGATTTTTCCTCTGAAGTGGGTGTCGGTGGCTTGAGCGAATTAGGCTCGAATATCGAACTTGGTCAGCTTATCGATGATATGGATAAACTGGCGTCACGAATTGACAACAATAATGTTCAACTATCACTACTTGAAACAGTGTCATCTAACCACCATATAGATGCTGAACGTTATGTATCAGGGCTCCCACTCGATAAAGGTTGGTTATCGTCGCCCTACGGATTACGTAATGACCCTTTTAACGGTCGTCGAACCATGCATAAAGGGATCGATTTTACCGGTCGAGAAGGGGCTAAAGTTGTCGCGACTGCTGCAGGCGTGGTGACTTGGGCTGGGAATATGTTTGGCTATGGCGAATTGGTCGAAATCGATCATGGTAACGGTTTACGTACTCGCTATGGTCATAATAAAGCTTTGTCAGTAGCTGTAGGTGATGTGGTCGCGAAAGGCGAAACCATCGCCAGTATGGGAAGCACTGGGCGCTCAACAGGGGCTCATGTGCATTATGAAGTGTTGCGTGGCGGACAGCAGATAGATCCACAGAAGTTTGTCTACCGCAAGGCAGGTTAATTGAAACATTGGCTTCTAGTTTCCATCATGGACTTGGCCTACAGAAAATAAGTGATTCAGATGTTTGGTAAATTACTGACAAAAGTATTTGGTAGTCGCAACGACCGTACCCTCAAAGGGTTACAAAAAGTAGTTAATAAGATTAATGCGCTTGAAGCCGATTATGAAAAATTAACCGATGAACAGCTTAAGGCGAAAACCGCCGAGTTTCGCGAGCGTTTAGCGGCCGGAGCGTCGTTAGAGAGCATTATGGCGGAAGCCTTCGCGACCGTGCGTGAAGCATCGAAGCGTGTTTTCGAAATGCGTCACTTCGACGTGCAGTTACTCGGTGGTATGGTGCTCGACAGTAACCGCATCGCTGAAATGCGTACCGGTGAAGGTAAAACCCTGACCGCAACTTTGCCTGCATACCTAAATGCGCTGACGGGTAAAGGTGTTCACGTTATTACCGTCAACGATTACTTGGCTCGTCGTGACGCCGAGAATAACCGCCCACTGTTCGAATTCTTAGGCTTAACAGTCGGCATTAACGTCGCAGGTCTTGGCCAGCAGGCGAAGAAAGATGCCTACAATGCCGACATCACCTACGGTACCAACAACGAATTTGGTTTCGATTACCTACGTGACAACATGGCGTTCTCGCCACAAGAGCGTGTACAACGTCCATTGCACTATGCACTGATCGACGAAGTCGACTCAATCCTTATCGACGAAGCTCGCACGCCACTGATTATCTCTGGTGCTGCGGAAGACAGCTCTGAGCTATACATCAAGATCAATACCTTAATCCCAAGTCTTATCCGTCAAGATAAAGAAGACTCAGAAGAGTATGTGGGTGAGGGTGACTACAGCATCGATGAAAAAGCCAAACAAGTGCACTTCACCGAACGTGGGCAAGAGAAGGTTGAGAACCTGTTGATTGAGCGCGGCATGTTAGCCGAAGGCGACTCACTCTACTCTGCGGCAAACATTTCTCTGCTGCACCATGTGAATGCGGCGCTTCGTGCGCATACCCTGTTTGAGCGTGACGTTGACTATATCGTTCAAGATGGCGAAGTGATCATCGTTGACGAACACACTGGCCGAACTATGCCAGGTCGTCGCTGGTCTGAAGGTTTACATCAAGCCGTTGAAGCCAAAGAAGGCGTTCGTATTCAAAACGAAAACCAAACCCTGGCATCGATTACCTTCCAAAACTACTTCCGTTTATATGAGAAGTTAGCGGGTATGACAGGTACGGCCGATACCGAAGCGTTTGAGTTCCAGCACATCTATGGTCTAGATACTGTGGTTGTGCCGACCAACCGTCCTATGGTACGTAAGGATATGGCGGATCTGGTTTACCTCACCGCTAATGAAAAATATCAAGCGATCATTAAAGACATCAAAGATTGCCGTGAACGTGGCCAACCTGTATTGGTGGGTACCGTCTCTATTGAACAGTCTGAACTGTTAGCGCGCTTAATGGTGAAGGAGAAGATCCCGCACCAAGTGCTTAACGCTAAGTTCCACGAAAAAGAAGCCGAAATTGTTGCCCAAGCGGGTCGTACTGGCGCTGTGACTATTGCTACTAACATGGCGGGTCGTGGTACCGACATCGTGTTAGGCGGCAACTGGAATATGGAAATCGAAGCCCTCGAGAATCCAACTGCTGAGCAAAAAGCCAAAATCAAGGCCGACTGGCAAGAGCGCCACGATGCCGTTGTCGCCGCAGGTGGTTTACATATTTTAGGTACTGAGCGCCACGAATCTCGCCGTATCGACAACCAGTTACGTGGTCGTGCGGGTCGTCAAGGTGACGCGGGTTCTTCACGTTTCTACCTTTCTATGGAAGATAGCTTAATGCGCATCTTCGCCTCGGATCGTGTCTCAGGCATGATGAAGAAACTGGGGATGGAAGAAGGCGAAGCTATTGAACATCCATGGGTTTCCCGTGCGATTGAAAACGCACAGCGTAAAGTGGAAGCGCGTAACTTCGATATTCGTAAGCAACTGCTCGAATTTGACGATGTCGCAAACGACCAGCGTCAAGTGGTTTACGCACAGCGTAACGAGTTGATGGATGCCGAAAGTATCGAAGACACCATCAAAAACATCCAAGACGATGTGATCAGTGCGGTGATCGATCAATACATTCCGCCACAATCAGTGGAAGAGTTATGGGATGTGCCTGGTTTAGAGCAACGTTTACAGCAAGGATTTATGCTGAAACTGCCAATCCAAGAATGGCTAGATAAAGAAGACGACTTACACGAAGAAACATTGCGTGAGCGTATCATCACTTCTTGGTCTGATGCGTATAAAGCAAAAGAAGAAATGGTCGGTGCGCCAGTACTACGCCAGTTCGAAAAAGCTGTCATGCTGCAAACCCTCGATGGTCTGTGGAAAGAACACTTAGCGGCGATGGATCACTTACGCCAAGGTATCCACTTACGTGGTTACGCGCAGAAGAATCCAAAGCAAGAATATAAGCGCGAGTCGTTCGAACTGTTCCAACAATTACTGTCGACCTTAAAGCATGATGTCATTAGCGTGCTATCTAAGGTACAAGTACAAGCACAGTCAGACGTAGAAGAGATGGAAGCGCGTCGTCGTGAAGAAGATGCCAAGATCCAACGCGACTATCAGCATGCAGCAGCCGAAGCCTTAGTCGGTGGGGATGATGGTAGCGACGAGATGATGGCCCACACGCCAATGATCCGCGACGGCGATAAAGTGGGCCGTAACGATCCTTGTCCTTGTGGCTCAGGCCGTAAGTATAAGCAGTGCCACGGCAAGCTAAGCTAATAAACACGTAAACTCAATTTAAAAGGCGACTGAAATAGTCGCCTTTTTCATGCCTGCTTCTTTATAGGTGCTTTAACTCTCTACCGACTATAAAACCCTTCGTCTATAAATCGTAATCAGTATTGCTGCACTAAAATTAACCGCTTTTATCTGTTTTGTGGATAAGTTTGAGGATAAATAGTGGGTATTTTGTGACTAACTGAAACTATTGAAAAAAGATCAAAAAAACCGAAAAAAGCCCTTGCGTAAAAAGTTCTGCTGCCTATAATGCGCATCCACTGACACGGCAGACAGCGATACGCAGTTTCAAGTGCCAGTTCATCGAGCGATTCACTCCTCGATGAGCGAAAAGAAAGTTGCAAAAACTACTTGACGCAAAAACGGGAATGCGTAGAATACGCAGCCCTGACCCGCTGAAATCACTTGCGATAAGGCGATGGTCAACGCTCTTTAACAATTTATCAAGCAAATCTGTGTGGACACTCACAGGTGTTGAGTTAATCGAAATTACTCTGCCGTTTGGCGAGTAATCAAAATTTAAATCAATGAATGAGTGTTCATAGCAATATGTACAGTTTGTTTTGACTTTCGGGTTGAAACGACAAATCAGAATTCATTGAGCCGAACCTTAGGGTTCACAAAACTTTTAATTGAAGAGTTTGATCATGGCTCAGATTGAACGCTGGCGGCAGGCCTAACACATGCAAGTCGAGCGGCAGCACAAGGGAGTTTACTCATGAGGTGGCGAGCGGCGGACGGGTGAGTAATGCCTAGGGATCTGCCCAGTCGTGGGGGATAACAGTTGGAAACGACTGCTAATACCGCATACGCCCTACGGGGGAAAGGAGGGGACCTTCGGGCCTT